>NZ_JAQJCI010000006.1:0-345964 GCF_030182495.1 Rhizobium aureum
ATCTTGGAAGGAAACACCTGGAAGAAGGTCAGTTGGCGTCACGGCACGAAAGGTCGACTGACAGCACGCTTCGCTGCCCTACGCATTCGGATTGCTGATGGCAACCCGCAACGCATCCTCGACAAGGGACAGCAGCACATGCCGGGCGAAGTGGCGTGGCTCGTTGGTGAATGGCGTTCAAACGACGAGCGCAAATACTACCTCTCCAATCTGCCGGCCGAGGCGACCTTGAAAGCGCTCGCGGCGGCCATCAAGGCGCGATGGGTCTGCGAGCAGGCCCATCAGCAGATGAAGGAAGAGCTCGGCCTCGATCACTTTGAAGGTCGATCATGGCAGGGCCTCCACCGACACGCGTTGATGACGATGATTGCCTATGCCTTTCTTCAACATCAACGCCTCAACAAGGCAAAGCGGGAAAAAAAGGAAGAGGCACGGCCCGCCTAAGCCGACACTGCCGGCCATCCGACGCGCTGTCATAGCCGCGCTCTCAAACCACCATCCACCACAACGATGTCCTCACTGCCGTATCAGGTTCCTAATGACCCCAAATTCAATTCTGCCAAAGTAGTGCTAGTGCATGTCATTGCCGCAAAACCGCTACGCACTTTTGCGCGACATGCCTTAGCGGCTGCGACCTCGTGTTCGGCCACGCCGGCGGGTTCGTCATCGATGTTCCCGCCGGTTGATATTTCATCACCCTCCGATCAGGGTCTCTCTTGCCATTGCCGAAAGGGATCAATCCTCACGGATGGCGCTGCTTTTGGCCGTATCCCGCATGAAGAGATAGATGACGAGCGAGATGCCGATCATTGCCGTCACATACCAGTAGAAGCCTTGCTCCCAGCCGCTGCTCTTGAACTTCAGTGCCACGAATTCGGCCGTACCGCCGAACAGCGTGTTGGCAAGAGCGTAGGGCAATGCGACGCCGAGGGCACGGATATGGGCCGGAAAAAGTTCCGCCTTCACCACCGCATTGATCGACGTGTAGCCGGTGACGATGATCAGCGCACCCATGACGAGCAGCCCTGCGATCAGCGGGTCCTTCGTGGTCTCGAGGGTCGAGAAGATCGGGTAGGTGAACAGCACGCCGCAAAGACCGAAGCCGATCATCAGCGGCTTGCGGCCGATCTTGTCGGAAAGCCCGCCTGCGATCGGCTGCAACAGCATGAAAACGAAGAGCGTGATCGCATTGATCTGGCTTGCCGTCTCGCGCGTGAATCCGGAGGTATTGACCAGGAATTTCTGCATGTAGATCGAATAGGCGTAGAAGGCGAGCGTGCCGCCGGCCGTCAGCAGCATCACCAGTGCGGTTTCCTTCGGATGCTGGGTGATGAGCATCCAGAAGCCGGATTTCTGCATATCGCTCGCGCGCACATTCTTGAAGCTCTCGGTTTCGGCAAGGCCGCGCCGCAGCCAGAAGACGACGACGGCAAGCGCCGCGCCGACGAAGAAGGGAATGCGCCATCCCCAGGCATTGAGCGTCTCCGCCGTCATAAAAGCCTGCAATATGATGAGGACGGCGATGGCGAGGAGCTGCCCCGAGATCAGCGTGACATACTGGAACGACGAGAAGAAACCCCGGCGCTGCCGGCCAGCCATTTCGGAAAGATAGGTCGCCGAAGCGCCGTATTCGCCTCCCACCGACAGGCCCTGCATCAGGCGGGCAAGGACCAGAAGTGCCGGTGCCGCCACGCCGATTGCTTCGTATCCCGGTGTCAGGGCGATGATCAGCGAGCCGGCACACATCAGCGTCACCGAAAGCGCCAACCCGGCCTTGCGACCCTTGCGGTCGGCATAAAGCCCCATGATCCAGGCGCCGATCGGCCGCATGACGAAGCCTACGGCGAAGACTGCTGCCGAGTTCAGCAACTGCGCCGTCTGATCGCCGGCGGGAAAGAAGTGCGGAGCAAAATAGAGTGCGAATGCGGCATAGACATACCAGTCGAACCATTCGACCAGATTGCCCGTCGAGCCGCCGATGATCGATTTGAGACGATTGCGTTTTCCGGCGGCATCCGCTGCTGCCGTCGTCTCGATGGAATCTTGCAATGTGTCCAGCATTGAACCTCTCCTCCCTTGGTCGCTTCAGCCGCCGCCATCACGATCGATCGCGACGGGATTTTGAGAGAAGCCGCATATGCGCTTGCCCGCCGGCCCATCGTTGCGAGACGGAACGGGCCAATACCGATTACTATCGAGGATCACTCTCCCAGTGCCATCATTGTTGCGTGTGGAAATCCCAGAGACGAGGACTATCAGGCGTCATGATACCCATATTGAAATATTTCATATTTTCATGATCTCACCGTGGTTCTTGCTATTATTTGCGCAAGATTCTGCATGGCAATTTCGAGGCTTGTGCAATATTCTGCACAAATGACTGCATTCGGATGGGCACGGATTCTACTTATAGCAATGGCTGGTGTGGCTGCCGCAGCCGGCATTTGGCTTACGGCGCTCTCGCTGTCGCGCCATGAGGCGCTGGCGCGGCTGGAAGCGGAGGCCGCCGGGCTTGCCGTGCAGCACAGCCGCCTGGTCGACAGCGAGCTGGCTCGTTTCCGGCTGTTGCCGATCGTGCTTGGCGAATATCGCGATCTAGGCGAGGCTCTTGCAAGCCCCACCGCCGACGCAGCCCGTCGGCTCGACCAAAAGCTCGGCTTTCTCGCCCATCAGACCGGTGCCTATATCATATATCTGGTCGACCATACCGGCCTCGTGATCTCCGCATCGAATGCGGGGACCGAGGATAGTTTCGTCGGCAAGAATTTCAGTTTCCGGCCCTATTTTTCCGAGGCGATGAAAGACGGCATGGCGGAATATTATGGCGCCGGTGCAATCAGCGGCCGGCCAGGCCTGTTTATCGCGCGCAGGGTCGGCGATGCGGCGGCGCCGGCCGGCGTCGTAGTCGTCAAATTCGAATTCGAACCCGTGTCGCGGATCTGGGCGAACGATCCGGGTAAAACGCTCGTCGTCGACGAACATCAGATCATCCTTGCCGCATCCGACCCGTCACAGGTGCTGACCGCGCTCGCGCCGCTATCGCCGGAGGACCGTGCCCGCGTCGTCGCGAGCGGCCAGTATCGGGACGCGGCGCTGGGGCCGGGGAACTACCGTGTGGAAGATGCCGGCCGTATTCGCGGACCGCGAGATCAGATCATGGTCGCAGCCGAGCAGCCGGTCGCCGGCACGCGTCTGCGCCTCCTGCATCTTCTCGATACGCGCATGGCCTTGCAGGAGGCCCGCGCGCAGGCTTGGCTGCTGGCCTTGCCAGTCATCCTCGGGCTCGTTGTCATCGGGGCTGCGATCTGGTGGCGAATGACCCGCGTCGCGCGGGCGGCGGCTGATCGGCGGGCGCTTGAAGAGGCCGTCGCCGCGCGCACGGCCGAACTGCGTGACGAGATGGCCGAACGCACCCGCGCCGAAGACCGCTATCGCGATGCCCGCGAAGAGCTTGCCCAGGCCAATCGGCTCGCTTCCGTCGGCTCGATCACGGCGGGGCTGATGCATGAAATCAACCAGCCGGTCGCCACCATTCGCACCTTGGCCGAAAACGCTCGCCACCATCTCGCCGCCAACCGCCTCGATCGCGTCGGAGCCAATCTCGATGCCGCGGTCGACGTGACGGCGCGCATAGGAACGATCATGCAGGAGATGCGGCGGTTTTCGCGCCGGGGGCGGCATGCCGCCGGGCCGGAACCGCTCGATGCCATCATCGCCTGTGCCTTGCTGTTGGTCGGGAACCGGTTCCGCAAGGCGGCTGTGCGGCTGGATCTTCCGCCACAGGGCCAACCGCAGGTGCTGGCCGAACGGGTGCGGCTGGAACAGGTTCTCGTCAATCTGCTGCAGAACGCCATCGATGCGGTGTCGAACGTCGACGATCCGCATGTTGCTTTGCTCGTCGAGGCCGCGGAGAAAGATACGGTGAGGCTGACGGTCGCCGACAATGGTCCGGGCATAGACCCGGACTTGGGGAAGGAGATATTCCGTCCCTTCATGACGGGCAAGCCCGATGGGTTGGGCCTTGGGCTTGGAATCGCCCAGGACATCATGAACGATCTTGGCGGATCATTGACGATCGGCCCGTCGCCGCTTGGTGGTGCGGCCTTCATAGTTACGATGAGGCGGGCATGACGCTGCAAGTGCCGCAGAAAGTGCTGCTGGTGGAAGACGACGGCCCTTTCAATGCCGCTCTCAGCGATTCCTTTGCCATAGCCGGTTTCGAGGTGGAGACGCATGGCGATGGGCAGTCGGCGCTGGCGAGCCTTGCCGTTGCGCTGCCGGGCGTGGTCGTCACCGACATCCGCCTGCCCCGCGTCGACGGACACGATCTCCTCGAGGCAGTGCAGGCGCGCGATCCCGACCTCCCCGTCATCCTGATGACCGGTCATGGCGATATCGCCATGGCGGTCGGTGCCTTGAAGCAGGGCGCTTATGATTTTATCGCCAAGCCTTTTGCCACGGATCACATGATCGCCTCCGTGCGCCGCGCGCTGGAAACGCGGCGTCTGGTGCTGGAAAACCGCCGCCTGCGGCAGGCCGCGGCGGAAGCGGAAGATACTTCGCCGCTTCTGGGCCAGACGCCGATCATGGCGCGATTGCGTGAAACGATACGCCAGGTCGCCGTCGCTGATGTGGATGTTCTGGTCGAAGGTGAAACCGGCACCGGCAAGGAACTCGTGGCGCGCCTCATCCACCGCTGGAGCAGGCGGCATGGGCGCAGCTTCGTCGCGGTCGATTGCGCCGCCCTGCCGGATGTGATCGCCGACGAAACCCTGTTCGGAAACCGCGCCCGGCGCGGACGCATCGCCGAGGCGGATCGCGGCACGCTTTTTATCGATGAGATCGACAGCATGTCGCCCATGCTGCAGGGGCAACTTCTGCGTGTGGTCGAGGAGCGCGAATTGCCCTCATCGACAGGCGAGCCGGCTCCCGTCAATCTCCGGATCGTCGCGGCGACCAAGACCGATCTGCATGGTTCGGTCGCCGAGGGCCATTTCCGCGCCGATCTGCTCTATCGGCTGGAGACCGTGCGGATCCGCATCCCGCCGCTACGCGAGCGCCGGGCCGATATCGGCCTGTTGTTCAGTGCCTTTCTCGACGATGCCGCGCGCCTACACGGTGTTGCGCGCCCGCAAATCGATGCTGCGATGGAGGCGCGTTTCCTGACTGATGATTGGCCGGGCAATGTCCGCGAATTGCGCAACTACGCAACCCAGGTCGTTCTGGGTCTGACGTCAGCCCGGAGCCGACCCGCTTCGGAACTTGGTCTGTCAGATCAGATGGATCAGTTCGAGGCGAGCGTCTTGCGCGCAGCGCTTGACCGGTTCGAGGGTGATATCGCCAAGGTCGCTGCGGCGCTGCAATTGCCGCGCCGCAGCCTCTATGCCCGCCTGCAACGCCACGGCATCAACCCATCGGTTTATCGAAAGCGAGATAATGCGCATGGTGACGGTGGGAGGGGCTGATCAAATATGGCTCGGTTCGTTCGTATAGCATTCGTGCATATTGCGTGCGACCCGCATCCTCAGTGAGCGCCTCCGCCACCGCCTGCCTGTGGGCGCTTGGTGAACAGCATCGTGATAGCCGCGATGGCGAGCACCACGCCGATGACTGCGAAGGTATCGCTGAATCCCATGATCAGCGCTTGCCTTTTGATGACTTGGCCGAGCGCGATGATTGCCTTCTGCTGGGCCGCCTGATGATCCGAAATACCGTGTGACAGGAAGTAGTTTGTCATCTGGTCTATTCGTTGACGAACCTCATCGCGAGCAAGGGTCACGGATTGGCCGATGATGTTGGAGTGAAACTGCTCGCGTTTGGTCAGGATGGTCCCAAGCGAGGCGGTTCCCACCGCGCCACCAAGATTTCTCAGCATGTTCGCCAGGCCGGAGGCCGCCGCCGCATCCGCAGGGGCAATGCCGGCCGTGGTGATTGCGGTAACCGGGGTGATGACGAACGCCTGGCCGATGGCGCGGATGATGTTCGGAATGAAGAACTGGTCCCCGGCATTGTCGGCCGAAAGCGTGACGTTCATGAAACAGCTGAGCGCAAAAACCGCAATGCCGAAGAAGGCAAGCCAGCGCACATCCACGCGTTTCATCATCAGCGGCACCAGCGGGATCAGCAGTAGCTGTGGCAACCCCGTCCATGCCAGGACGTTGCCGATCTGCTCGGCATTATACCTCTGCACCTGGCCGAGATATTGCGGCAGGATGTAGACTGTGCCGAACAGCGCGACGCCCACGAGAATATTCGCAAGCACGCCCAGCCCGAAGTTCCGTTGCTTCAGTAGCCGCAGTTTCACCAGCGGCTTCGAAACCTTCAGCTCGATGATAATGAAGAGCGTCAGGAACACGGCCGCGACGATGCTGAGCCGGACGATGAAGGGCGAGGAGAACCAGTCGTCCTTGTTGCCCTCTTCTAGCACGGTTTGCAGGGCGGAGAGGCCGATCGCCATCGTGACGATACCGGCCCAGTCGCCTTCGCGCAGCAATTTCAGCTGCATCGGCTGCTTGTCCAGCGCCAGCGCCAGCGCCACCACCATGATGGCGCTCGGGCCGGCATTGATGAAGAAGATGGTCTGCCAGCCGTAATTCTCGGTCAGGTAGCCGCCGATCGTCGGGCCGATGGCCGGAGCGAAAGTGACGGACAGGGCAAAGATCGCCAGCCCCAAGGGCTGCTGCGGCTTCGGAAGCTTCGTCAGCACCATGGTGAAGGCCATCGGGATCAACACGCCGCCGGCAAATCCCTGCAGACCACGCAGCACGATCATCGTTCCGAGATCGTGGGCAAAGGCGCAGGAGAGAGACAACAGCGGAAACAGAACCGAGTTCACCAGGATGTAACGGCGAAACGAGAAGACGCTGCTGAGATAGGCGGTGAGCGGAATGACGACGATCTCGCCGATCAGGTAGGAAGTCGAGATCCAGGCGCCATTATCAACTCCGGTGCCGATGCCCCCCTCGATGTCGAGGAGGGAGGCATTGGTGATCTGGATATTCAGGATCGCCATGAACGCGCCGATCATGCCGGCCAAAACCGCGATCCACTCTCTTGTCGATGCGCGCGGCTCCGCCGCTGCGGCCGGCATCGGACGGCCATCCATCGTAATCGTTGACATTGTGGGCTCCCGCCGTCAGTTCCGCTGTGCGGCGTCTGCTTTGGTGTTGATGCTCGGCTCGACGGACATTCCCGGGCGCAGTTCACCGCTCTTCATGGTCTGCGCGTCGAGCGCTATCCTGACCGGAATTCGCTGAACGACCTTGGTGAAATTGCCGGTCGCATTGTCAGGCGGCAGCAGCGCGAATTCCTGCCCGCTCGCCGGCGCAAGGCTATCGACATGGCCATGGAAGGTCTTGCCGGGGAACATGTCGACTTCGATATCGACGGGTTGACCGGCATGGACATCCGTCAGCTGCGTCTCCTTGTAATTGGCGACGACATAGGCTTGGTCGGTCGGCACGAGTGACATCAGCTGCGTTCCGGCCTGAACATATTGGCCGATGCGCAGCGTGCGGTTGCCGATCGTACCGTCGACGGGAGCAATAATGGTTGCATAGGAGAGGTTCAGCTCAGCCTGATGCTGGACCGCCTGGCTTTTCTGCAGGGCGGCTGTCGCCTGTGCGATCTGGGCCTTCAGAAGTTCGACCTGCTTGATGGCGCCTTCCAAGGTTGCGGTGTCCCGGACGATGGAAGCTTGCGCTGCGGCGATCTGCGATGCCGCCTGCTGCGCTGTCTGCACGGCGGCATAGCCGTTGGAGGCGAGGCTGGCATAGCGCCTGTTGTTCTGCTCTGCGAAGGTTTCGTTGGCCTTGTCCACATCCAGCGTGGCGCGCGCGGCCGCAATCGTCGACTGCTGGATATCCAGCGACGCCTGCTCGGCCTGTATGGTTGCCTGCGCGGCGGCGACATCGGCCTTTGCCTGGTCGAGCGCTGCGCGGAAATCGCGGTCGTCGATGCGGGCGAGCGGCTGGCCGGCCTTCACGGTCTCATTGTCCTTGACCAGGACTTCCGCCAGGTAGCCCGAGATTTTTGGGGCGATCGAGCTGTTGTCGGCCTGCACATAGGCGTCGTCGGTCGACACCTCGAAGCGGCCATTTTGCCAGTAATTGTGCCCGCAGTAACCCGCTGCAGCCATGATGACGATTGCGCCCGCGCCGTACATCAGGCGGCGCGGCATCTTGTTGCGCTTTGCGGCGGCATCGCCGGCCGCCGGGCCCTTCGGTGTCTCTGGACGGGGTTCGGTCGTCACCCCTTCCTTGACCTTCGCCTCGACACTCTCCTGCGCTTCGCCGGAAGTGTCCTTGGAGGTCACGATATGCAGATTGTTTGCCATGTACTTGCTCCTGACAGGGGTCGCTGCCGGGCAGGGGTAGCGGCCAAGTTCTATTTGGAAACTTGATATTTTCCAAAATAAGCGCTATAAGATGCAAGTCAACTATATTTTGGAAAATATTTATGGTCCTAAATCCAAAAACCACGAAACGACCACGAGGACGCCCACAGGTTCGTTGTGATGACGAAACTCGGGCAATCGTGCTCTCTTCGGCGCGCAAGCGCTTTCTGGAAGCGGGCTATGCCTCGGCATGCATCAACGACATCGCGCAGGGCGCCGGTGTCTCCACGAAGACGGTCTATCGGCTGTTCGAAAGCAAGGGCGAGATCTTCAATGCGGTGATTACGGATCGCATCGCCCGTTTCAACGTCGAAGTGGATCAGGGTCTCCTGAAGCATCCGGACCTGCATCACCAACTCGAGCAAATCCTGATCGCCTATGGCCGTCTGGCGCTGGATCCGGAAACGATCGCCATCAATCGGCTGGCGGTCGCCGAAGCGGATCGCTTTCCCGAAATCGCGGCGTCCTTCTACGAGCGGGCAATCAGGGCCTCGACCGTGGTCTTCGAGGTCTGGCTGCGCAGCCAGCGCGACAAGGGCGCGATCGGGATCGCGGATGTTTCTCTTGCCGCCGGCTTTCTGCGCGGGATGATGACGATGGAGCCGCAAAGGGCCGTCATGCTGGGCCAGCGGCAAGCGCCGGACGACGAAGAAATCAGGATGCGAGCCGCCGAATGCGCCGCGATTTTCCTGCGGGGTTGCGTTACCGCTTCGTCCTGAGCCTTTTCTGGACAGAAAAAGAGCAGACGGATATCACATCTGCCGGGAGCGAGGCCGCCCGCGTGACCGCGGACGGCTTCGGGATCGTTCAGGGCGCCACCGTAAAGCCATAGGTGCCGTTGGTCTTGTGCCCGTCCGTGGACAGAACATGCCATTCGACCGTGTACTTGCCGGGCGCAAGCCTGTCGCTCACGGGCACCATCAATGTCGTGTCGCCGTTCATCAGCATGCCTTCGCCGGTCTTGACCGCCGTCTTGTCAGGACCTGTGACCTTGATGCCGCTGAATTTCAGGTTGAGGCCTTCGCTAAAGGTGAGGTCGATTTCCGAGGGGGCGGCCTTCACCGTCCCGTCGGCCTCCGGAACGGCCGATTTCAGATGGGCATGGGCCATGACCTGGCCGGCAAGCGCGATGCTGATTGCGGCGGCAGCGAGGAGCATTTTCGTCATCGGGGACATATCTGGTTTCCTTATCATGTTGATGACCCGCGAAAGTTCGCGAGCGTGCGATGGCGATCCAGTGATCGCCGATATTCACCGGCGGGCCTGCCGGACGATATTATCTTTTTCGAGTGGCCGCCGAGACCACCGAACTATTCCCGTTGCAGCAGCTCCCGGATTTGTTTCGGCGCGGCATCGGCGAGCAGCGCGGACGCAATGTGATCCATACTGGAGGAGGGCGGGAGCAGCAGCACCAAGACGGCGGAAGCAAAAGCGTGTTTCGGCATGATCGATATCCTTGATCTGGAAAAGGAGAGACAGGCGAAGCCTCAGGCTCCCCCTGATCTCGTCAGGAAAAGAAGCGCCGGAGCGGCGGGACGAAACGAACCACGAGCTGGTCGAAGAGCAGCATCGCGGCGATGGCGGCTCCCGTCAGCGGAAAGGCCGCGCCGAAGATGATGGCGATGAACCAGAGGCCGACATAGACGGACTTTTGCGGCGGCATCGGCGGTACGCCGAGGCGGCCTGTTGGCCTGCGCTTCCACCACATGATCGCGGCCGTCACGCAGCACAGGATGATGGCCAGGCAAGCGGCGAGCATCAGAAGCTGGTTGAAGAGGCCCCATTCCTGTCCCTGATGGATATTGATGCACCATTCGATCGCCCTGCCGAGCGCCGGATACTGATCATAGGAGATATCGACGAGCCGCTTTCCGGAATATTGGTCGATATGAACAGTGCGTTCCTTGCCAAGATCGCCGAAATAATGGCTGGCGGTGTAGACGCCGGTCTCATCCGTCGGGATAGCAAGGTCAGCGCCGGCGATCATGCCCAGGCCGTGCATGATCTCCACGGCCCTGTTCAGGCCAATCGGCTTTGCCGACTGCGCCGCCGGGATATCGGACACCGGAACCGGCGCGTTTTCGACCACCCAGCCGGGCCGGCTGACGATGTCCTGCGTGACCCTCGTCGATTTCGGTACATCGTCCCAGACTGCGGCCGGTGTTCCGAAATTGTGAGCGGTCAGCCAGGCATTGACATTGGCGCCCCAATAGCCGGACCAGGGCATGCCGCTGAAGGCCAGGAAGAGGATGAGGATGCCGGCAAGCGCGCCAGTCACGGCATGCAGGTCGCGCCAGAAGACGCGCCGCGACGGATTGCCGCGAACCGTGAGCACGCCGCCGCTCTGCTGTCGCGGCCACCACAGATAGATGCCGGTCACCACGAGAACGAGGGCAAAGCCCGCAACGATCTCGATGAGGCGATTGGTCCATGTCCCGAAATATTCGAGGCTGTGGATACGCTTGACGACCCAGCCGAATTCCTGCTTCGAGCCGACCGATCCCAGAATGCTGCCGTCATAAGGGTTGACGTAGACGATGGTTGATCGGCCGTCCTTGGATACCGTCACCCAGGCCGAGCGGTTTGGCGCCGACGCTTCGTGATAGGAGATTGCGCGGGCGCCCGGAAAGGCCGCAAGCGCCGCATCGGCAATCCGTTGCGGCGGCAGCATCGTGCCGGTCCCGGCAACGAGGTAGCGGTGCGAATAGAAAGTATCGGCGATCTGATCCTTGAACAGGTAGAGCGAGCCGGTGATCGCGAGATTGAGCATGAAGGGAATGACAAGAAGACCGGCGAAAAAATGCCAGCGCCAGATCGCGCGATAGAGCGAGATATTGTGGGTTGTTGCTGCTGCAGGCTCTGCAGCGGTAAAGGCAGACATGAAATCCTCCGAAGATCGGCAGGCTGCCACAAGCGGTCGATCCGAGGAGGAGCGGCGATGGTTCGCCGTTTTGGGGTGAGCTTGCTTGCCGATAACCAGCCGGGCCAATCGGCCACGTTCGGCATGGTACAGCTTGGAACACCAATCCTCAGATTTCACGACCCGATGGTCGTGCACGCGGCAGCGTTGACGGTGGGCGTCACGGGCAGAGCCGCAACGCGGGTTCAGCCAACGGTTTCGAGGATGGGTGGTGCTCTTGGGCCGGTGTTGGGCGGATAAAGCTGCCGGTAGAAGGCTTCCGATTTTACAACGACGATCTCGCCGCGCTGGGAGACGAGACGCTCGTAAACGTCGGTGGGTGGCGTCGGCAGGACCGCGGCAGAGGCGATCCGGCACGCCTCGCATCCGGGCGCATAGGCTTTCCCGTGTACCTTGCCGTCGGCATCCTTATAGGTGATGCAGAGGATGGGCAGCGATCCATCCGGGAGCCGGTATTGGGCAATCTCCAGCGGGGATATCTCATCCGCCGTGGCGACGACAGGCTGATGGGCGAAGCCGACAAACAACAGCGCCACGGCGCAAAGGATGCGCACGCTCCACTGCCATGTCAGCGAAATTGTCTTCCGCATACCTGCCCCCGCCACCGCATGTCGCGGATACGGTCTGCAGTCATAGGGCAGGCCCATCGCAGGCGCAATGCGGCAATTCGTGCCGCACTGGGCGAGGGCGCCGAAAGCAATGCCTGCAGATTGCGATCTAGCTTCGCGCAAGGTCTGGTTGCGATAGTCGATCCCGGGGCAAATGTTGGTGAATTGCGCTGTGGGGGCGATCGATGATTTCAACGTATCTCGGCTATGTGACCGCGACAAAGGATATGACGTCGACGCTTGCGCGCATCGCCAAGCAGCAAACGGTCAAAAGCGACCAGCAATATTATGACGAGCACATCGGCAAGATCAAGAATGTGGATGAGTTCCTTGCCGACCACAGGCTCTATAACTATGCAATGAAGGCCTATGGCCTGGAAGACATGGCCTATGCCAAGGCCTTCATGAAGAAGGTTTTGACAAGTGACCTCAGCGACACGAACAGTTTCGCAAATAAATTGACCGATAGCCGCTACCGGCAATTTGCCGCAGCCTTCAACTTCGGTGGCAAGTCAAAGAATCAGACGGCTCAAACCGATGCCCAGAAAAGCGATACGATCGGGCTCTATGAGCAATCTTTCGCCAATGAGGCAACTTTGGCTACGAAAGAGAGCAAGTTCTATAGCAGCTGGATCGACAAGGTGTCGAATGTCGACGATATCGTCAACAGCAGCAGGATGAGAGACTATGTCCTGCGGGCGCATGGCATCAATCCGGACAATATATCAAAGTCGTTTCTCAAGTCGGTTCTGACCAGTGATGTCAGCGATCCGAACAGCTTCGTCAATCAGGCAGGCAACTTCTCTTCGGCATCGGTTCAGGCGACCTATAAGCTGATCGCATCGCAGTTCAATTTCAACGATGATGGAACGCTTTCTGCCCCGTCGGCACAAACGGCGCAGCAGAAGGAAGCGATGATTTCTCGCTACAACAATACGGTTCCGAGCCTGCTGACCCCAACCATGGCTGTCAGCAACGACGATTATTATCGCCATGCAATCACGAAGGTGACGTCGCTGAGCGAAATCACCGGGGACAACAGGCTTTTCTCCTATATCAAGGAGGCTTTCGGCCTCAGCGCCAAACTTACGCCGACTCAATTCAATCTTGCTTTCGCCAACCCCGTCTATGCCGATGTTTCCGGTATGAAGGATATGGTCGCTCATTTCAATTTCGCATCCGACGGGACGTTGCCGGCGGGGCAGCCCGCGCAATCGGCGCAAGCCATAGACGACATCTCCATCAAATATTTGAAGCAGGCAAAAGGCGCCAAGCAGGCCTTGTTCAAGGATGCTGAGGACCACTACAAGTCGGCGGTGGGAAAGATCAAGACGATCGAGGATTTCTTTGCCGCCAACGACACGAAGAGCAAGGACCTGCCGACGATTGAGGACATGGCGCTCCGTGCTTTCGGGATCGACAGGAACGAGGTCTCGCGGGACCAATTGCGCAAGATCCTGGAAAGCGACCCCTATGACAGCAAGAGCTATGTCAGTTCCCTCAAGGACGACAGATACGTCGAGCTTGCCAAGGCGTTCAACTTCGACAGCAAGGGCAATCTCCGGGATCCGGTCACGGCTCTGTCGCAGAGCTCGATCAACAGCTTCATCTCCGCTTATTCGAAGGCAAAAACATTCGGGCTGACGGGTGAGATGCGCGACAAGGCGATCAAGGATGCGAAGGACGCGGCGACGGAATTCAGCAAATCGATTGCCAAGGTCGATACGGTCGATGAACTTCTGGCGGATAAGAAACTCACGGAATTCATTCTCGTTGCCAATAATATCGACCCCAAGACGGTCGACAAGGCGACCTTGAAGAAGGCCTTTACCGCCGATCCTGAAGATGCCAAGGGATTCCTGAACACGCCGGCAGGCGCGAAGTTCAAGGCCATGGTGAATGTCTTCAATTTCGACGCCAAGGGCAACTTGACGAACGCGAAGATCGGGCCGGGGCAGAACAAGGGCGCACGCCTCGCCACGGACGATCTCTTTCTCCATCAGACGTTGGAGACGCAGCAGGGTGCCTCCAACGATGGTGTCCGCCTTGCGCTTTATTTCCAGCGAAAGGCGCCGCAGATCAATTCCGTCTACGACATCATGTCCGATCCGGCGCTTTACAACGTGATCAAGACCACCTACTCGCTGCCGGCCGCCATGTCGAACATGGATGTGAGCCGCCAGGCGAAGATGCTGGAGAAGCTTTTTCCGATCAAGGATTTGCATGATGCCGGTAAGGTAGACAACCTGCTGAAGCGGTTCTCCGCCGTATATGACGCGGCAAACGGCGCAAATACCGCCTCGCCTGCATCCGCCATCCTAAACCGCGGCTCCGGAGTTGGCATGAGCGCGGATCTCATGCTGTCGATTGCCCAGCTCAGGTCGCGATAGGATATTCCGCGTTTGCCGTGTTGGATCGGGCTGGCGCCGGCAGCGCGAGCTTAGCGATGCCCTGCGCCCCGCCAAGCCCAGGGATGAGCCGGATTAGGCCGGTTCGTCTGTAGCAAGGAAGTCTCCCTATCTGCTATGTCCGGCATGACGGAGCGCACTATATTGTTAATCGGGATATTGAAACCTGGCCGGATGATTGGGCATAGGCAGTGCCGACTTTCTCCGTCCAATAGTTTTCGCCTCATGAGTTGAAACGCAGCCGCTGTCGCAATGCGGGGCTGTCCATGGAGGAGATTCGGAATGACGGAGGATGAAAAGGCAATCCGCAACGTCGTGGAAACCTGGATCACCGCAAGCAAGGCGGGCGATACGGCAACCGTTTTGGGGCTGATGACTGATGATGTCGTCTTCATGGTGCCGGGCCGAGAGCCGTTTGGCAAGCAGGCCTTCGCCGCAGCCTCCAAGGGAAGGGGCGGCGTGAAGATGGACGGCTCCAGCGAGATCGTCGAATTGCGGGTGCTGGGCGACTGGGCCTTCATTCGCAATCACATCGACATCACGATCACATCGCCCGACGCCGATGCCATCAAACAATCGGGTTACACACTCACGCTTCTGCGCAAGGAGGCCGATGGCCGGTGGCGCCTTGCGCGGGATGCGAACCTTCTGACCGTACATAGCTGATCGTTGCAGCGTTCAGCCGTGTCGTAAATCCGTAGGATTTACGTCATGCGGCTTCGAGCGCGGATGCCAGATCGGCGATCAGGTCGTCTGGATGCTCTATGCCGATCGACAGGCGAATCGTCGATTCCAGCACGCCGATGCGATGGCGCACATCCATTGGAACGCCGGAATGCGTTGTTGTCGCCGGATGGGAGGCCAGCGATTCCGTGCCGCCGAGACTGACGGCGAGTTTGAAGATCTGCAGCGCATTCAGGAATTTGAACGATGCCGGCTGGCCGCCCTTGATATCGAAGGAGAAGGTGGAGCCTGCCCCGCTGCATTGGGCGGCGAAAGTCCGGCCTACGGCCGATGCGGGGTCGGTATAGGGTAGATAGTGTATCTGCTCGACTTTTGGGTGATCCCGCAGGAAATCGGCCACGGCCCGGGCGTTGCTATCGGCCCGTTCCATGCGGATCTGCAGCGTTTCCAACGAGCGGCCGAGCATCCAGCAGGAATGCGGATCGAGCTGCGTGCCGATCGCGCCGCGCAGCGCCTTGACCTGTTTGATGACGGCCTTGGAGCCAAGGGCGGCACCGGCGATCAGGTCGGAATGACCGCCGACATATTTGGTCAGCGAATAAAGGGAGATATCGGCGCCGTGCTCGATCGGGCGCTGGAAGACCGGTCCCAGCAAGGTATTGTCGCACGCGATGATCGGCGTGTGACCCTGCCTCTTGCCGATCGCATAGGCCACGCGGCGGATCATGGCGATATCGACCAGGCTATTGGTCGGATTGGCGGGCGTCTCCACGAGAATGACGGACACTCGGCCCTTGGTCATTGCTTCCTCGGCACTCGCCATTACCGAGGTTTCGCTGACGCCATCGGCGAACCCCACCGCCGCAACGCCGAGATTGAGGAATGTCTTGGCGATAAGCGTTTCCGTACCGCCATAGAGTGGCTGGGAATGCAGGATCGCATCGCCAGGGCGGACGAAGGTCAGCAGCGTGGTGGCGATCGCCGACATGCCGGAGGAGAACAGCGCGCCGCTTTCCGTCCGCTCGTAGACGGCAAGGCGGTCTTCGACGATTTCACTGTTGGGGTGGTTGAAGCGCGAATAGACGAGGCCGACGCCCCTGCCTGCCGGCGGCTCGTTGCGGCCGGAGATGTAGTTGAAGAAATCCCGCCCGTCCTCGGCCGATTTGAAGACGAAGGTGGAAGTCAGGAAAACGGGCGGCTTGACCGCGCCCTCGGACAGCTCGGGGTCGTAGCCGTAATTCAGCATCTGCGTTTCGGGATGCAGGGCGTGGTTGCCGATATGCGTTTTCGAGGGATGCGGCGCAGTCATGACGGTCTCCTCGGCCGATGAAGTGAATTTTAGACTCACATTATACATCACTTAAGGTGCCGGCTCGCTATTCGCCATTGGCTGCGATTCAGTTTCGATATTGGCGCTGATATAGGCTGGAACTATCCAACCCGCGCATCACTATCCGAAATACGACAGAAAGGTCGCTATATTCGTTAGCAGCGCTCGTCTTGACACAGTCCCATCCCAGTTTCGAGGGCCTGCGGCTTCGCTATGCGCGGTCCTTGCAGAAGCGATGCATTTTTCAACCGGCTGCTTCCTGTCGATGAGGTGTTCGGTGGCGAAATGCGCGAAGAAAACAAGTGGGGTTTACATTTGAAATCGAGCGTTCGAAAATTTGTATTTCGCGATCTTCAGAAAATCGATGGTTATATCGACCCGCCGGATGCGCTTGTCTTCCTGTCGTTAATCGAAAAGCAAAGGCAGGAGAAACTCGACGGCGGCCTCGTCGAAATCGGGGTCTATTATGGGCGGTCCTATTTCTTGCTGCGCAAGATCAGCGCACCCGATGACAATGTGCTTGCAATCGACCTCTTCGACATAGAACCGGGCGGTGCGCAATATCAACGCTTCCTCGACAACGGGAGATCACTGGGCATTCCTGTCGACGAAGATCTCGTCATAACCGGCGATAGCACCAGGCTCGATCCGCAAGCCATCATCGACAAGGTTGGGCAGGTTCGTTTTTTCAGCATCGATGGAGGACATTTGCTTCGCCACATCGTTGCCGACAGCCGGTTGGCGAAGAGCGTGCTGGCCGATCATGGCATCATCGCCTTCGACGATACGTTCAATCCAGCCTGGCCGGAGGTGACGATCGGTGTCTCGGATTTTCTGCGCAGGAACAGCGATACCTTTGCCGCCTTCTGCATGACAAAGTACAAGACCTATGTCTGCCGGCGGGATTTTCATGAGGTCTATCGAGCCGCGCTTGGCAAGGCACGGCATCTTCTGCCATTCGAGCATGCGGAGATGGATTTTCTCGGCTCGAAAGTCCTCAGGCTGCACAATCCCATCAACCGGAGGGTCGCCTATGAACTCCTGCAGCGGCTGGGCTTGGGCGCCGTATCCGAATGGGCCTATCGCCCAGTCTGACTTCGGGCCGGCCTTGCTTACCGATAGGCGGAGTTAAAGGGATTTCGTTTTTCAAGTAATCCTTCAGAGGGGCCCGGCCGAGGCGGACCCCTCATCGATCCTGATCAGTAGATTTCCGGCACGTACATTTCCGGCGGCACCGGCGTGCGGTGATAGTCTGCATTGCGCATGCGTTCCGGCAGCACGATTTCCGGCTTCGGTACGCTTTCGTAAGGGATCTGCGTCAGCAGATGGGCGATGCAGTTGAGACGCGCCTTCTTCTTGTCGACGGCATGGACGACCCACCACGGCGCTTCCGGAATATGCGTGCGTTCCAGCATCTCTTCCTTGGCCTTGGTGTATTCCTCCCAATGCACGCGGCTCTGCAGGTCCATCGGCGAAAGCTTCCACTGCTTCAGCGGGTCCTGGATGCGCATGTTGAAGCGGAATTCCTGCTCCTCGTCGGTAATCGAGAACCAGTATTTCAGGAGAATGATGCCGGAGCGTACGAGCATGCGCTCGAAATCCGGCACGGAGCGGAAAAACTCCTCCAATTCCTCCGGCGAGCAGAAGCCCATGACGCGCTCGACGCCGGCGCGGTTATACCAGCTGCGGTCGAACAGCACCATTTCGCCAGCCGTCGGCAGGTGGGCGGCATAGCGCTGGAAATACCATTGGTGCCGCTCGCGCTCGGTCGGAGCCGGCAGTGCGACCACGCGGCAGACGCGCGGATTGAGGCGCTGCGTGACACGCTTGATGGCGCCGCCCTTGCCGGCGGAATCGCGGCCCTCGAACAGCACGACGACCTTGAGTTTCTTGTACTGCACCCAATCCTGCAGGCGCACCAGCTCGTGCTGGAGGCGGAAGAGTTCGCGGAAATAGACACGGCGGTCCAGCGCCGTTTCGCCTTCGCCGATAAGGCCTTCTGCGACCAATTCGTCCAGCCGGTCCTCTTCAAGCTGCATCTCCAGCTCTTCGTCGAAGCTGTCGACGATCTCATCCTTGATGCGGCTGAGCGGATCCTGGGTTTCATCAGTCATTATGCGCCTCCTGCTCTGTTTTCATGTTGATGCTGTGGCCTATAGCCACAGAAAGCCGGCGCGGTTTTCGAACCTGCGCCGGCTATGGTTTCGGCATTACTCAGCGGTCCAGCCGCCGTCGACGGAAAGCGTCGTGCCGGTAATCTGCTTGGCGGCGTCGCCGCAGAGGAAGACGGCGATGGCGGCCACTTCGTCGACGGTCACGAATTCCTTCGTTGGCTGGGCGGCGAGCAGCACATCGTGCTTGACCTGCTCCTCCGTCATGTTGCGCGCCTTCATCGTCTCGGGGATCTGCTTCTCGACGAGCGGCGTCCAGACATAGCCGGGTGCGATGGAGTTGACGGTCACGCCGTCCTGCGCGGCTTCGAGCGCGATGGTCTTCGTGAGGCCGGTGATCCCGTGCTTGGCCGAGACATAGGCGGACTTGAAAGGCGAGGCGACCAGTGCGTGTGCCGAGGACGTGTTGATGATGCGGCCCCATTTGCGTGCCTTCATGCCGGGAATGGCTGCCTTGATGGCGTAGAAGGCGGCAAGCAGGTTGATGCGGATGATCGCTTCCCATTTGTCGTCGGGAAACTCCTCGATCGGGGCCACGAACTGGATGCCGGCATTATTGACGAGGATATCGAGGCTGCCGAAGGCCTCCTCGGCTTCGCGCACCATTGATGTCACTTCTTCGCCATTCATCATGTTGGCGCCGGAGTAGCGGCATTGCACGCCGAAATCGGCTTCGATGGCAGCCCGTTCCTTTTCGATCGCATCGGCATCGCCGAGGCCGTTGATCGTTACATTCGCGCCTTCGGCGGCAAAGGCGCGGGCGATCGCAAGGCCGATACCGCTCGTCGAACCGGTGACCAGCGCATTCTTCGAAATCAACGAACCCATTAGGCTACTCCCGCGATCGCTTTGACATGGTTGGGTAAGGGGAAATGCTCAGGATGAGCGCACACTGCCAGCCGGATATGTCGCTTTGATAACAGTGGCCGGTCCGCTCCCGCGCAACCATTTGGCAGCTGACACTTCACTGTCATGCAACCGTGCAAGTTTTCGCTCCGGCGCCCGGCGATTTCCTCCAACGACGGACATAAGATGAAGGTCGAAGACATTCTGAAGCATGCCTATGCTATGCCGCTGACCAACCCTTCCTATCCCCCGGGACCCTACCGATTCTTCGATCGCGAATATATCATCATCACCTACCGCACCACGCGCGAGGCGCTTGAGGCTGTCGTGCCGGAGCCGCTCGAAATCGACGAGCCGCTGGTGAAATACGAATTCATCCGCATGCCCGATTCCACTGGTTTCGGCGACTATACCGAGACCGGACAGGTCATCCCCGTGCGATATCGCGGGCAGCGGGGCGGCTATGTCCACTCCATGTATCTCGATGACGATGCGCCGATCACCGGCGGCCGCGAAATCTGGGGCTTTCCGAAGAAGCTTGCCAGTCCGAAGATCGTCAACGAGGGCGAGGTCATCGTCGGCACGCTGCATTACGGCAGCGTTCTCTGCGCGACCGGAACGATGGGTTACAAGCACAAGCCGATCGAGCAAGGACCGCTTTTGTCCGCCCTCTCGGAGCCGAATTTCCTGATCAAGATCGTGCCGCATGTCGATGCGACCCCGCGCATCTGCGAGCTCGTGCGCTACTATCTGACCGATATCACGATCAAGGAAGCCTGGACCTCGCCCGCTGCTCTCGATCTCAGGCCGCATGTCATGGCCGACGTGGCGCGGCTGCCTGTGCTGGAAGTGGTTTCGGCGGTTCATTTCACTGCCGATCTGACGCTTGGGCTTGGCGAAGTCGTTCACGACTATCTCGCCGAGCGCAGGTAACTGAAAGCCTCATTGTTAGACCTTAGTGGAGACGGACCGTGCTTGAACGAAACACCAAGGCCGCAGCCCCGACCATCCCGGAAATTGCCGCTCAATATGATCGCGTCGCCCTGGTCTTTCAGGGCGGCGGCGCGCTCGGCGCCTATCAGGCCGGCGTCTACCAGGCGCTTGCCGAAGCCGGATGCGAGCCGACCTGGCTTTCGGGTGTGTCGATCGGCGCGGTCAATGCCGCCATTATCGCCGGCAACGAACCAAGCCGGCGCCTGCAGCGTCTTGAACAGTTCTGGCAGATCATCTCCGGCCGCAAGATCTGGGCCTATACGCCCGAAGGCGATTTCTTCCGCGATATCCGTAATCGCACCAGCTCGTGGATGACGATGACCATGGGCCAGCCAGGCTTCTTCAAGCCGCGCTTTCCTAATCCATGGCTCGAATTGCCGGGCGCCGAAGGCGCGACGAGCTTCTACGATTCGGCGGAGCTGAAGAAGACATTGGAGATGCTGATCGATTTCGACCTTTTGAACGATGGCAAGAAGCGTTTCAGCGTCGGCGCGGTGAATGTCCGCACCGGCAATTTCGTCTATTTCGACACCGACAATATCCGCATTGGCCCTGAGCACATCATGGCGAGCGGCGCGCTGCCGCCGGCCTTGCCGGCCATCCGCATCGAAGGTGAATATTATTGGGATGGCGGCATCGTTTCCAATACGCCGCTGCAATATCTGCTCGATCAGGAAGAAGACCGGAGCTCGCTGGTCTTCCAGGTGGATCTCTTCAGCGCGCGTGGCGTCCTGCCGCGCAGCATGCCGGATGTGCTGTCGCGTCACAAGGACATCATGTATTCCAGCCGCACGCGGCAGAATACCGACAACTTCAAGCGCATTCACGGGCTGAAGATGAAGCTCCTGGGTGCGTTGAGGCGTGTCCCGAAGGATCAGCTGACACCGGAAGAGGAAGAGCTGATCGCCGATTACTCCGATGCCGGCGTCGTCAACATCGTGCATCTGATCTATCAGCACAAGAATTATGAAGGCCATGCCAAGGACTATGAGTTCTCCGGCACGTCGATGCGCGAGCATTGGGACATGGGACTGGAGGACACCAAGCGCACGCTGCGCCATAGCGAATGGCTGCTGCCGCCCTTCAGCGGCGATGCCGTCGCCATCCATGATCTGCACCGGGAAGATCCGGTCTGAGCCGATCGATCGCTGTCGGATTTCAGCAGTGGTTGCGCCGGAGCGAGCTGTGCTCAGCTCCGGTTGATCTATGCACGTAACTTTTCGACTTTTTCACGCGCCAAGCCGGCAGTCCATCGGCATCAGCTCTGTTTGAGACGGTGCCGATGAGCTGCCTGTTTGGCGCGGTTGCCGCACATCGCCATGCTGCACCAACGTCTGCGGTGGCCGCGCGTGTGGTCGACGAAAAGCAAGGTGCATGCGTGGCCCTCGCAGGCCTTCACGTCAGAGAAATCCTCCGTGCAGACGAAGCGTCCCAGCGCTTCGCCGATCGGCAATAGCAGAGCTTCGGGCGAGCGCCATTTCCGCATCGGCTGAAAGCTGAATTTACCGTTTTCACCCGCCGGGCTCGCGACGATCCGGGCGAAGCCTTCGTCGCGTTCCAGCAGGCGGTTCAGTGGCTCCAGTTCGTTCAGGACATCCGATGTCAGCGGCTTTCCCTTGTGGGAGTTTACGAAAGCCCTGAACCATTCACGCAGGCTTCTTGCCTGGTCGGCGACCTTGTCAAGCTCGCCGGGCAACGCCTGTTCGCGCATGGCCGCGAGCGTCTCTCGCGGAACGAGGCCGGCCTGTTCCAGCCAGCGCAGCAGGCCCTCTCCGTCGTCGATCCAGTCGATCGGCACATCCACGGGCGTTGCGACCGAATTGAGGAAATCCAGTCCCAGCGTGTCGCCGACAAAGATGGCGGGCGAATGGTTGTCCATCGACTACTCCTGTTCCGGCCAGCAGCGATGCTGAAAGGCCGCTCGAAAACACAGCCTCGATATAACCTGTTAAAAGCCGCTTGACAAGTTACGCATATCAAGAGTAACCCTATTAACGTCATTTCAACGGTTACTTCCCGGGTCGGAGGGAGAAGGCTGATGTCGTCGCAAAATGCAGATGTTGTTCTTGTCCATGGTGCCTGGGCGGATGGATCCGGCTGGGCAAAGGTGATCACGCCGTTGGCGGCCGACGGCTTTTCGGTAACCGCCGCTCCATTGCCGTTGACCTCCTTTGCGGAGGATGTTGCCGCGCTCGAACGCGCCCTGGAACGGACGGAAAAACCCGTGATCCTGGTGGGTCACGCCTATGCCGGCGCCATCATCGCCGCTGTTTCCAGCGAAAAGGTCAAGGCCCTGGTCTATGTTGCAGCGCTTGCGCCGGATGAGGGCGAGACCGTTGCCGATGTCTTTTATCGCGGCGAACCTCAGTTGCAGGCGCCGAGGCTGGCGCCCGACGGCCACGGGCTGATCTACCTTCCGCAGGATGCATTCGCGACCGCCTTCGCACAGAACGCGAAGGCTGACGAGCTGGCAGTTCTGGCGGCCTCGCAGCGACCGATCTCGCCGGCATGCATCACCGTTCCCGTCCGCCGTCCGCTCTGGAAGGATCGTCCCACCTGGTTCCTGATCGCCGAGGAGGACCGGATGATCCCGGTCGACAATCAGCGTTTCATGGCCGCGCGCATGAAGGCGCGGCAGCACGCCGTCCCGGCCGATCACATGCCGATGGTCACGGCTCCGGCCGCCATTGTCGAGATGATTCGGGACGCAGCCACCGCTATCTGAATTCTCTGTTTATAACTCCATAAGAGCAATCAAAAAGGTTATGAAAGGACCTTGTCATGACTGATATCAACTATCGCACCGTCAATGTCGAAGGTGTCAAAGTCTTTTATCGCGAGGCAGGTTCGCCCGGCGCGTCCAAGCTTCTGCTGCTGCACGGCTTCCCGAGTTCCAGCCACATGTATCGCGATCTCATTCCGCTTTTGGCCGATCGCTATCACATCATTGCGCCGGATCTTCCCGGCTTCGGACAATCCGACGCGCCGAAGGGCACCAACAGCTTCGACAGTATCGCCGAGACGATCGACCGCTTCACCGAAATCGTCGGTTTCGACCGCTATGCCATCTATGTCTTCGATTATGGTGCGCCGACCGGGTTCCGGCTGGCGGTGAAGCATCCGGAGCGGATCACGGCAATCATCTCCCAGAACGGCAATGCCTATGAGGAGGGTTTGAGCGAGGGTTGGAATCCGATCCAAGCCTATTGGCGCGAAGCCTCTGAGGAAAATCGTAATGCACTGAAGGCATTCCTGCAGCCGGACGCGACGGCGTGGCAATATACGCACGGCGTTCCTGATGCCACCAGGATTTCTCCGGATGGCTACTCGCTCGACAATTTCTATCTGGCCCGTCCGGGTGCGGAGAAAGTTCAGCTCGATCTCTTCGGGGATTACAAGAGCAACGTCGCGCTCTATCCGACCTTTCAGGATTACTTTCGCACTTATAAGCCGCGTCTGCTGGCGATCTGGGGCAAGCATGATCCGTTCTTCCTGCCGCCCGGAGCCGAGGCCTACCGCCGGGACATTCCCGATGCGGTCGTCAAGCTTCTCGACACCGGCCACTTTGCCCTCGAGACGCATGCGGCGGAAATCGCAGCCGAAATTCGCTCTTTCCTCGGCTGATAACGGGCCTTGCCGCGCCGATGAAAGATCGGCGCGGCAGGCTTTGGTTTGAGCCTTTGAGGCATTGGTCAAGCCGAGAGCTTGAATCCTTCGGCCTTAGCCTGTTCATTGACGCGGCCGCTATAGGGCAGAATGCGGCGGAGAACCTCTTGAGCAAGCGTCTGGGCGTTCTGCTGCGCCTTGTCGAGATTGCTGACGGTATCGGAATCGATCGAATAGAGGGTCTGGCCGTAGCCGAAGACCTCGCGATAGGCCGCACGCTCGATGATCGGCGTCGACAGTACATGAACCCGGCGGCTGGAGAGCAGTTCCTTCACGGATTGCAGCGCGCGGGTGGTGACCATCGGATTGACGCGGGTCAGAACCACCGAATGCGGGATGCGGATATCGGCCCGATCCTCGAGATATTGCAGCAGTTCGATGACGTTGGTCGCGCCTTCCGCATCCATGGCCGAGCCTTGGACGGGGATGAGCACGTAGTTCGAATAGCCGAGCGCCTGTGCCAGCAGCGGACTGCGGGCGCCGGGCAGGTCGATGAGCAGGAAATCGACCTCGGCGCGCAGCTTGCGCGCATGCTGGCCGAGATTGGCGGCTGTCACGTAGGAAACGACTGACAAAGAGGACGGTGCCTTCGAGCCCAGCCGCTCATGCCATTTGGAGATCCACAATTGCGGATCCGCATCGAGGATGGCCACCGAAAAGCCCATGCGGGCAAGCTCGCAGGCAACGATGACGACGGCTGTGGTCTTGCCGGCGCCGCCCTTGGTGTTGGCAAAGGTCAAAACGGCCATGGGAATTCCCTGTACTGATCGGTTGGGCAACGCAATGGGGTAGGCGAAGAGCTGTCATGGCTTGCTGAGATCGTTACGCATTTATGGTTAACAAACCTTTTTGAATTACGGCGTGACCGATCGTGCCAACTCTTTACCCGCCAGCTAGCGGCGTTTATCCGCCGCCAGAATTTCGCGGGCGATCTGGTTCAGCCCCACAGTCCTGTCGACACCGCCATGGGCGATCGCCTCCTTGGGCATGCCGAAGACCACCGAGGTTTCCTCGTCCTGGGCGATGGTGAAAGCGCCGGCATCGTGCATTTCCTTCATGCCGCGGGCACCGTCGTCACCCATGCCGGTCATGATGACGCCCATGGCATTTCCCGCGGCCGAGCGCGCAGCCGACCGGAAAAGCACGTCGACGGAAGGCCGATGCCGTGAAACGAGAGGGCCGTCCTTGATCGCGACGACATAGCGCGCACCCTGGCGTTCCAGAAGCGTATGCCTGCCGCCGGGGGCGATCAGCACGTGACCGCGCAGGACCGCATCGCCATGTTCGGCTTCCTTGACCTCCACCTCGCAAAGGCTGTTCAGGCGCTTGGCAAAGGCGGCGGTGAATTTCTCCGGCATATGCTGCACGATGATCATGCCAGGCGTATTGGCTGGAAGCGCCACGAGCAGTTCGCGCAGTGCCTCCGTGCCGCCCGTCGACGCCCCGACGCAGACGATCATTTCCGTCGTCTTGGCCATGGCCCTGCCGCTCGGCGGCGGCAGGACGGCATCGGCGGTCAGCTTGGCCGTCGGTCCGCTCGGAGTGGCCGCGCGACGCCGTAGCGCTCCAAGTCTCGCCGCTGCCGCACCCTTGACCGTCTCGCGGATCGTCGCCGCCGTCTCCGCAAGATGGTCGGCGGCGGCGATCCTGGGCTTGAGGATGATATCGACGGCTCCGGCTTCGAGGGCCTGCATCAAGGTTTCCGATCCGGCTTCGGTCAGCGAAGAGCACATGACGACCGGGATGGGGTGCTGTGCCATCAGCTTGCGCAGGAAGGTGATCCCGTCCATGCGCGGCATTTCGACATCGAGCGTGATGACGTCGGGAATTTCTTCCTGGATCTTCTTCGCTGCCATGAAGGGGTCGGCAGCGGCACCCATCACCTCGATATCCGGGTCGGCCGACAGCACCTGTGTCATGACCTGCCGGACGCTGGCGGAATCATCGACAATGAGTACGCGGATCTTCTTCGGCATGCGTCAGACCTTCCGAAACACGGTATTGGCGACCTGCTTGACCGGCAGGCTGAGGCCGCTGATCGTTTCGGAATGGCCGACATAGAGGAAGCCGCCGGTCGCCAGCTTCTCGCAGAGCCTGGAGAGCACCTTTTCCTGCGTCGGCTTGTCGAAATAGATCAGCACGTTTCGGCAGAAGACGATATGAACCTTGTCGCCGATCTCATAGGCGCGATCCATGAGATTGAGACGACCGAAGCCGATCCTCGAACGCAGCTTGGGATGGATTCGAACTTCGCCCCGTTCGGGGTCGCGCGCTTCCATGACATAACGCAGGCGCCGCTGCCGGTCGACCAGGTCGATCATCGCGGCGGGATAGACGCCTCTGCGTGCAACCTTCAGAACATCGGTCGAAAGGTCGGTGGCAAGGATGCTGTATTCCGGTGCGCCACGGATTTCCCGATAATCTTCCATCACCATGGCGATCGTATAGGGTTCGGCACCGATGGAGCAGGCTGCGCTCCAGATCCGCAGGTGATTGTGTCCCGCCGCCAGCAGTTCGGGGATGGCGGCATTTTCGAGATGCTCGAAATGCTTCGGTTCCCGAAAGAAATCCGTCTTGTTCGTCGTGACCGCGTCGATCAGGTGAATGGCCTCGCGATCGATACCGCCACGCTTGAACAGATAGTCGCAATAGCCGTCGAGATCGCCGATCCCCGTTGCTCGCAGCCGGCGCCTCAAACGTCCTTCCAGCATCGTGCGTTTGCCCGGAGGCATCTTGATGCCGCTATAATCGTAGATATAGCGGGCGAGCTGGTCGAAATTCCGCCGGCTCAGCCCCTTGTCCTCGTAGTCCCTTACATCCTGCATTGCCACTTTACGCCTCACTCACACAGCGGCGAACTCGGAGGCCTGATGGCCGGTGCCCACGCCCATCAACGAGACCTTGTCGCTCGATGAGAAGAGCTTTGCGAGATCGATGATCACGACGAAGCCGCCCTCACGGCGTACGACGCCGGCAATGTATTCCGACGGCCAGCGCACGCCGATATCGGGAGCGCTTTCGATCGACTGGTGCTTGAAGGATGTCACCTCGAAGACACGATCGGCGACGAGGCCCAACGTGAGGGCCTTGTGCGTGATCGGAATGTCGATCACGAGGATGCGCGTGTGCGGCGTCTTCGCAGTGGCGGACATGCCAAGCCGCAGGCGCAGATCGATGATCGGTACGCCTTGACCGCGCACGTCCCTGAGGCCGAGCAGGTAATGCGGTCCATGCGGAATACGGAAGGCGTCCTGATGGTCCAGGATCTCCCGGACCACTTCGACGGGCACGGCGAAGCATTCATCGCCAAGGCCGAAGGTTACATATTGAGCTTCGGTGCTGGATGCAGCCATTTATGCGCTCTCCTTGAATTCCGCATCGTCTGCGTCTGGTCCGCCCATGGACATGTCGAGAGAGAAGCCCTTGAGGCGGGCTTGCTGCGCGGCAACGCTGTTGTCGGTTCGTGCGGCCGGTGTCCTGGCAGCTGGTGCCTTGGCGACAGGCCGGGACTTGGCCGGGCTGGCGGGAGCGTGGACCGGCTGATGCACGGTCTGCGTCTTGCGGGCATTGGCCTGGTCGACCTTGAAGAAGGCGATGGAAGCCTGCAGCTCCTCTGCCTGGGCGGCCAGTTCTTCCGAGGTTGCCGACATCTCTTCGGAGGCACCGGCATTCTGCTGCGTCACCTTGTCGAGCTGCTGAATCGCCTCGTTGATCTGCGAGGCGCCGATATCCTGCTCGCGGCAGGCAGCCGAGATTTCGGCCACCAGTTCGGCGGTCTTGCGGATATCGGGCACGAGGCGCGACAGCATCTCGCCGGCTTCGGTCGCAACCGTGACGGTCTCACCCGAGAGGCTGGAGATTTCGGCGGCCGCTGCCTGGCTGCGTTCTGCCAGCTTGCGCACTTCGGAGGCGACGACGGCAAAGCCGCGGCCATGCTCGCCGGCACGGGCTGCCTCGACCGCGGCATTGAGGGCCAGCAGGTCGGTCTGGCGGGCGATCTCCTGGACGATGGAGATCTTCTCGGCGATGGTGCGCATGGCGTTGACGGCGCGGTCGACGGCCTGGCCGCTGACCTCAGCGTCTCTGGCGGACTGACGGGCGATCTTCTCGGTTTGAGCGGCGTTGTCGGCATTCTGCTTGATGTTGGCGGCCATCTCCTCCATCGAGGCGGAGGCTTCCTCGGCTGAAGAGGCCTGCTCGGTGGCGCCCTGCGAGAGCTGCTCGGAACCGGCCGACAGCTGCTGGCTGCCCGACGAGACATTGTCGGAAGCCGACAGAGCATCCGCAACGACACCGCGCAGGCGTTCGACCATCGATTGAAGCGAGGTGCCGAGCGTGTCCTTGTCCGACATCGGCTTCGGCTTGACCGTCAAGTCGCCGTTGGCGATCTGATCGGCGATCGTTGCGGTATTGCGCAGGTTGCCGGTCATGACGTTGATGGTATCGACCAGATCCTTGATCTCGTCATTGGTCTTGATTTCGATATTCTGGTTGAGATCACCGATGGCAACGCCTTCGGCGACCGCCTGGATTTTTTTGAGACCGCGGTTGATGCCGAGCGCTATCCAGATGGCGATCACGCTCGACAGTACGAACATGACGGCGAGCGAGGTCAGCAGAAGGTTCCGCGCGAAAGCATATTGGTCATTGGTCGCCTGGTCGGTCGCGTGCAGATCCGCAATGATCCCGTCGTTGATTTTGCCGACAATGTCGAGAAGAACGGTCGTCGCCTTTCGTCCTTCGCCCATGGATAGTTCAGCCGCTTTCCGATTGCTGTCTTCGGTATTTTCGACCGCGAGCTTCAAAACCTGGGCGTCGACTTCCTTCCAGGCCGGAAACTGTCTGGAAAACTCCGCGACCTTGTCTGCGATGGCAGAATCTTGCGCTAATTTCTCTACGAGTTGGTCGATCGTGGCCTCATTGGCACGAACCGCATCGACGTAACCGCTGATGGCCTGCGGATCGTTGTTCAGAATCGCATTCTTTTCATTGCGGATTGCATTCAGGACGGCGTTAGAAAGTTCGCCGGAGCTGCGTTGATTTGCGGCCGGACCCTGAATGATCTCGGTAATGGCCGAATTCAAGGAAGACAGGCTCATGATCGCCAGGACCGACATGCCCGTGGACATGACAATCAGCAGGCCGAATGCGAGGGCCAATTTGAGTTTGATGGTAAAGCGCATCTCTGAAGCTCCTGGAGATGGAGAGATTTGATAGTTAAAAAAGTCAGACGGGGAGCCGTCTTGATGCGCGAAGACCGATACATTCACCCTTCCGCGAACCGTTTCCGGTTCTTGAGGCCCGCAACAGCATTTGCCGGCCTTTGATCCGGCGCCTTCGGGCGCCGGATCGTGTCGAGATCAGGCCAGCCGCTCAGGCGCTCTGGCGAAAGTCGTTGTCGTCTGCGTCTGGTCCGCCCATGGACATGTCGAGGGAGAAGCCCTTGAGGCGGGCTTGCTGAGCGGCAACGCTGTTGTCGGTTCGTGTGGCCGGTGTCCTGGCAGCTGGTGCCTTGGCGACAGGCCTGGACTTGGCCGGGCTGGCGGTGTGATGGATCGGAGCATGGACCGGCTGATGCACGGCCTGGGCCTTGCGAGCATTGGCCTGGTCGACCTTGAAGAAGGCGATGGAAGCCTGCAGCTCCTCTGCCTGGGCGGCCAGTTCTTCCGAGGTTGCCGACATCTCTTCGGAGGCACCGGCATTCTGCTGCGTCACCTTGTCGAGCTGCTGGATCGCCTCGTTGATCTGCGAGGCGCCGATATCCTGCTCGCGGCAGGCAGCCGAGATTTCGGCCACCAGTTCGGCGGTCTTGCGGATATCGGGCACGAGGCGCGACAGCATCTCGCCGGCTTCGGTCGCGACCGTGACGGTCTCACCCGAGAGGCTGGAGATTTCGGCGGCCGCCGCCTGGCTGCGTTCGGCGAGCTTGCGCACTTCGGAGGCGACGACGGCAAAGCCGCGGCCATGCTCGCCGGCACGCGCTGCCTCGACCGCGGCATTGAGGGCCAGCAGGTCGGTCTGGCGGGCGATCTCCTGGACGATGGAGATCTTCTCGGCGATGGTGCGCATGGCGTTGACGGCGCGGTCGACGGCCTGGCCGCTGACCTCGGCGTCTCTGGCGGACTGACGTGCGATCTTCTCGGTCTGTGCGGCGTTGTCGGCATTCTGCTTGATGTTGGCGGCCATCTCCTCCATCGAGGCAGAGGCTTCCTCGGCGGAGGAGGCCTGTTCGGTGGCGCCCTGGGAGAGCTGCTCGGAACCGGCCGACAGCTGCTGGCTGCCCGAGGAGACATTGTCGGAAGCCGACAGAGCATCCGCGACGACACCGCGCAGCCGTTCGATCATCGAGTTGACGTGGCCAAGAAGTTCGCCGATCTCGTCCTTCGTCCGTATTTCCGCAAACTCGCTCAGATCACCGTCGGCCACCGTTTGGACCGTCTTGACGGCACGGCTGATGCCCTTGTTGATCGAAACGACGATCCAGAGAGCCGAGACGAATGCAACGATCGAAGCGGTGGCGGCGATAATGATGAGAATGAAGCGTGCATTGGCGTAGTCGGCGTCCGAATCCTGATCCGCCTGTTTCAGCCTCGCACGTTCGGTATCGAAGATCTGAGCCAGAACACCGTCGATCTTGGTGCTGATGTCGCGTCCTTCCGTCGACGAAATTTCAAGCGCACCGTTGCCGTTGCCCGCAAGTGCCATGCTGCGAATGCGGTCGTCGGCATTTCGCCAGGCAGCAGACAGATCCTTGATCTGCGACCAATAGGCCATGTCCTGATCGGTGGTGTTGGCCAGTATTTTTGCAAAATCCGCATCGAATGCGGAACGCGCTGCATCGCTCTTGGCGATATAGCCTTTCGTCTCGTCGGCGGACGCGGAGGACAGCATGTTCTTCTGCTGCCGCAGCTGCTGCAGGACGGCGATGTCGAGATTCTGCGCAAGTCGCAGGCGTTCGGCAGGCCCTGACAATGTATCGGACCAATTGTCGTTCACCTGACCGAGGGTTTTGATGCTGTAGACGGCCGTGCCAAGAAGCATGGCGATCACGACAGCAAACGTTAGAAGCAGCTTGAGCTTGATCGTAAAACGCATCTGATGGCCTCCTTGTCCTAAAAATTCACGCTGTTGCTCGAAGTGTACCCGCCCGCTGCGACGAGAAGATCGCCTGCAAATTCGGGAGGATGATGAATTCGCCATCGCGCTTTACGAGGGCGTGGATGTAATCGGCGCGCCAGCGCATGCCGATGACGGGCGGCGGCTCGCTTGCGGCTCTAGAAAGCTGCGTGACCTCATGCACCTTGTCGGTGCGGATGCCGATCAGGGTCGTTTCTCCGTCCAGCTCGAGTTCGGTGACGACGATGCGGCTGTCGATGGTGACGTTGCCGGCTTCCATGCCGAAGGCGATGCGGATATCGGCAAGCGGAATGACCTTGCCGCGGAAGTTGATGACGCTGCCGACGAAGGGCAGGCTGCCGGGAACGCTGGTCTCGGGCAGCAGATCGAGGATTTCCTGCACGACGACCGCATCGATGGCAAAGGTTTCGCCATTGAGGCTGAAGGTCAGCACGGAAAGCTCGTCGGCGCCTTTCCAAATGGCGCGATAGTCTGATTTTAGGTCTGCGTCGGTCATCCTGCTGCCCGCAATTGCGCCTCCTGGTGCTGTCCGGCCGTGATGAGGTGAACGACATCGAGGATCAGGGCCACGTTGCCGTCGCCGAGAATGGTCGCGCCGGAAAAGGTGGAAACATGGTCGTGCAGCTTCGACATCGACTTGATGACGGTCTGATGGTCGCCGATGATCTGATCGACGACGAGGCCGACTCGGTCGCTGCCCGTCGAGATCACCACCACCTTCTGATAGGGATCGGGTTCCGTGCCGGTGCGGAAGAGTTCCCGCAGGCGCAGGAACGGCACGAGATCGTCGCGCAGAGAGATGAAGCTGCGTCCGCGCGAGCGCAGGTCCTGCTCGACCGAGAGCTCGAGGCATTCTTCCACCGCGGCGAGCGGGATCACGTAGCGCCCATTGCCGACACGAACGAGAAGGCCGTCGATGATGGCGAGCGTCAGCGGAATGCGCAACGCGATCTCGGAGCCCTTGCCGAACTCGCTCGTGATGTCGATTGCTCCGCGCAGCGTCTCGATCGTCTTCTTGACCACGTCCATCCCGACGCCGCGGCCGGAAAGGTTGGTGACCTTTTCGGCAGTGGAGAAGCCGGGCTGGAAGATCAGCTGCAGCAGCTCCTTGTCCGAAAGCTGGGCGCCGGGCCGGATAAGGCCGTTGGCTTCCGCCTTCGCGCGCACCCTCTGCCTGTCGATGCCGCGTCCGTCGTCCTTGATGGAGATGACGACTTCGCTGCCGGTCTGGTGTGCGGAAAGGATGACGCGCCCGGTCACCGGCTTGCCGGCTGCGACCCGATCATCCGGGCTTTCCAGGCCGTGATCGATGGAGTTGCGCACGAGGTGAACGAGCGGATCGGCCAGCCGGTCGATGACCGTCTTGTCGACTTCCGTGCCCTCGCCCTCGGTGACGAGTTCGATATCCTTGCCGGTCTCTCGGGCAAGGTCATGGACCAGCCGACGGAAGCGGCTGAAGAGGCTTGCAACCGGCATCATGCGCAGAACCATCATCGTGTCGCGCAGCTCGCCGGCCAGGCGCTCTATTTCTTCCGATACCGAGCGCAGGCCGAGATCGGCGGCCGAATTCGCCATCTGGCTCAGCCGCGACTGGGCGATGACCAGCTCGCCGACCCGGTCCATCATTTCGTCCAGGCGCAGGGCCGGGACGCGGACATTGTCTGCCTGCTTCTGCGATTTTGCGTCGGCCGGCGGGGCCTTTCCGGCATCGACCGGGTGGGCGGCAGCCTTCGATCCTTTGTCTTCGACGGGCCGCTCGACCTTGGCGACGACAGGTGCCGGGGCCGGCTCCTTTGGCGCCGCAAGCTCGTTCAGCTCCATCGTCATCTCGTCCATGACGAAGATAAAGACGTCTTCGATGTCGGAGCGCGGTTTTTCCGTCGTCAGACGAACCGTCCAGCCGATGTGCAGATCGCGCGGCTCCAGCTCGGCCAGCAGCGGAATGGCATCGGTATCGGCTTCGATCCGGCATTCACCAAGCTCGCGCAGCTCGTCCAGCAGCCCGAGCGGATTGGTGCCGTTGGCCATCGAATTGGCGGGCAGGCTGAATTTCAGATGCCAGGTCTTTGCACCGCCGGCATCCGGAACGACGGCAGGGATGACCGGCGTACTGGCCGGTGCAGCCGATGCACTCGTCGATCCGGCCGCACCGACAGCCTGACGCAGTTTTTCCAGGAGAACGGAACTCATGGCCTCGTGGTCGCCGTTCGGGTTTTCCAGCAGTGCCTGCATATGGCCCTGAGCGTCGAGAACGGCGCTGACCAGCTCCTTGGTGGCCGGCGCTTCGCCCTTGCGAACGCGGTCGAAGGCCGTCTCGCAATGGTGGGTGAAGGCGGCGAGCTGATCGAAGCCGAACATGGAGCCCGATCCCTTGAGCGTATGAAGACCCCTGAAGACCGCATCGACCTGAGCCCGGTCGCTGAGGTCGCGCATCAGATCGAGGAGGCCTGCCTCGATCAACTCGAGCTGCTCGGCGGCCTCCGTCCTGAAGACGGCGATCGGATCGAGTTCGTTCATTTGCCGAGAACCTTGCGCGCGATCTTGATGAGGGTTTCAGGGTCGAAGGGCTTCGTCAGCCATCCCGTCGCTCCGGCGGCCTTGGCCTGTTGCTTGAGATCGCCATCCGACTCCGTGGTCAGGAAGATGACGGGTGTCCCCATATAGGCCGGCAGCTGCCGCAGGTTGCGGATCATGGTCAGTCCGTCCATGTTCGGCATGTTGAGATCGGTGACGACGAGATCGAAATTGCCCGATTTCAGCTTGTCGAGACCATCGGCGCCATCGACCGCTTCGGTGACGGAATATCCGGCGTTGGTCAGCGCAATGCGCGTCGTCAGCCGAATGCTGGCGGAGTCATCGACGGTGAGAATATTGGCGCTCATGCTGCTTTTCCTTCTAGCCAGAAACTGTCTTCTTGCCGGTCCTCGCCAAGGAGGCCCGCGCGTTGCAGGACGGTCAGAAAATTGCCGTCCGCCGGTTTGTTCAATGCGATTGTCACGCCGGCGCGGCTTGCCGTCTGCCGTGCGGACAGAAGCAGCTGCGGCAGGGTGAGATCGATCTCTTCATTGTCGTCGATGTCGATGACCAGGGAACGGCTGCGCAAGGCCGCTTCCTGGAGGTAGACCTGGATGATGTCCCTGACATTGGTGATCGTCTTGATCGTCAGTGGTCCGTGAAGGTGTAGAATTTCAGTCTGCTCGTTCATGCCGGACCTCGGGATAGCTGAAGTGTGGGAACCGTTGTCGTTACGTCGCCGCGATCTTCGGATTCAAAGAGTGCCTTGATATCCACCCAGCGGCGGCAGAAGGCGGCAACGCAAGCCGGATCGAAATGGGTGCCGCTGCTGTTGACGACCTCACGGAATGCGTCGGCGATCGGCCAGGCGGCCTTGTAAGCCCGTTTCGAGCAGAGCGCGTCGAAGACGTCGGCGATGGCAACGATGCGGGCCTCTATCGGGATAGAGGTGCCGGAAAGCCCCTTCGGGTAGCCGGCACCATCCCATCTTTCATGATGGCTCTCGGCGATCTTGCCCGCCATCTGGATGAGCTCGCTGGAACTGTCGCGCAGGATCTCGGCGCCGAAATCCGTGTGCTCCTGCATCTGCCGCCGCTCGTCCTGGCTTAGCGGACCGGGCTTCGAAAGAATGGCGTCCGGCAAGCCGATCTTGCCGACATCGTGAAGGGCGCTGGCAAGGAAAATCATGCGGCATTGCCCGGCATCCAGGCCGACTTCCTCGGCGATTATCCGTGCGACGAGCGCGACCCTATCCAGATGGTCCGCCGTCTCTCCGTGACGGCAGGCGATCGCCTTGGAAAGGCGCCAGATGATTTCCTCCTCGCGCCGCTCTATCCGTTTCATGGCGGCGTCGAAATCGCGCTGCAGGGTCGCCGCTTTGGTCGCCAGCGCCAGTCGTTCTTCTCCTATGCTGAGAATGTTGCGGACGCGGATCGTCAGTTCCGTCTCGTCGATCGGCTTGGTCAGGAATTCCGTCGCGCCTGCCTTCATCGCTGCCAGCTTGATATCCGCTTCCCTACGGGAGGTAATCATGATGGCGGGAATATGAGAGGTAAGCGAATTCTTACGTATATGGGCGATGACCTCGACGCCGTTCATATCGGGCATCATGTAGTCGACAAGAACGAGATCCGGTGTCTTGTCGTCAAGCCGCGCCAAAGCATCGTTCGGCCGGAGGAAAGACAAGACTTCGCTGCCTTTGATCGCTTCGACTGCCCGGCGAAGCGTGGCGACAACGGAAGGACTGTCATCTATTACGAAGACGCGCATAGTTACCCCGCGGAGCGCCCGCGGCATATACGCGGACCTGCTCACGATTTTCGGCTTGGAGGTTGTTGGAGGCCTTTCTTATGAAAGGGCCGCGTCACAATGATTGTGAATCTTGGCTGAGGTAACGAAATCGTTAAATGGCTAACGGTGTGTTAAACTTCGTCTCAACCTGTAGGTGATTTTGCAATTAACTGCGATAAAGTGATAAGCTTGCGCTTTTCTGATATTAAATATCGGCGTCGTCGCTAACATTGCGGCGACTGACGCGCGTCGACGACGGCGAGACACCGTACATGGCTCGATAGCGCGCCGCGAAATATCCCATATGACTGAAGCCCCAGCGTGTGGCTATTTCCGATATATTCTCGTCGAGATTGCCATAAAGCAGATCGTGATGGATCTGCTGGAGCCGCAGGCGCTGCACGTAGTTCAAGGGGTTCATGCCCATATTGTGCTGGAAGGAGAGCTGCAGGCTGCGCACGCTCTGGCCGGCATTCCGCGCGATATCCAGCACGGTGAACTCGTCACCCAAATGAGCCTGGATCCAGTCCAGCGCCCGTTTGAGATTGCGCGGGCGGGCGCTCTGAATCATGGTTTTCGATGCCGATCTCGGCCATGATTGCACGAAGGTCGTTACCAGCGCCTCCTCGAACAGAGAAGCACCCAATGGAGAGCCGGCAAAAGGATGCTCGCCCGGTTCCAGAAGCAGGGCAGCCATACGGTGGATCGTTCGAACACCCTTGTCGCCGGTGCCGGCGATCGTGTCGAAGCCGCGAAAAAACAACCCAGGATCGTCTTTTCCGATGTCGATCAATGTCAGGCAATGAACGCGCGGTATGGCGAGGGCAATTTTGCCGGCATCCCTGGACGCTTTGATCCTTGTAGGCCCAGGAGACTGCAGCATGAAGGTGGTTCCCGCCATGGCCGTGAACTCCTGATCCTCGGTCTCGACATGGAAGGTCCCGCTTTCAACGAAATGCAGTTCTATACGATCTGCGGGATCGAATAGATAACGGATTTCGTAACCCGTTTCCGAAGAGATCTTCCAGACCGCCATCTTTCGGATGGTCGTCAGGGTAATATCGAGGCGAAAATGCGAGGCCTCGGGCATGCGTTCGAAAACAGCGGGTAGGCCGGCATGCGCGAGCCTTTCCTGCAATTCCTCGGTTTCGCAGAACGACCAAGCATATTTTCCGATCGCTATGTCCATCTTACTTCAATCCGCTTCAGCGGGCGCGTTGGTGAGTAGGGCCGCAGGTGACCGAGGCCTGAAAAAAGGCATGGCGTGCACGCACGCTATCTATAGGGTCCGGGTCTTGCTCAGGGCTTTCCGGCGCCACCTCGGGGATTGTGGCAATGCAGTAACATCGCCGTTTCGTCCTCGGCGTTAACTCCGTGTTTTTCTGTTCGTCTTAGTTTTCCGGAATGGTTCTAGGCGGAGTCCAAGACAGTATGGCGTATGCAGCGACAAGCCGACAATTTACCCCTTCGACGGATAGTTTCGTCGATCGCCTGGAAAGTGCCCGATTGCAGATCGAGCAGCGTTTCCTGGATGGTGGTGCGGTGCTGATCACCGTCACGGAAGCGCTCGCCAAGCTGGTCAGCCTGCTGGAACACATCGGCAGCTCACTGAAGGAGGAGAATGCGACCGAAGCGACGGCTCGCCTTCTCCAGACGGTGGATCTCCTGAACAAGCTGCCACCGGCCGAAGCGCGGCGCCACGCATGCGTGGCCTCGATCAGCCAGACCGGGCAATCGCTTGCTGAGCACGTGCTCTCGATGGAAGAAACGCTGCGCTATCTGAGAACCTTCGCCGCGACCGCCAAAATAGCGGGTGCGCGCATTCCGGATTTTTCGAGCTTCGCCAGCGAAATCGTCGAGCGCATCGAATTCGCCACCAAGGAGGTCAAGGCGCTGTCGCTGCAGATCCGCTCGCTGGAGGTGCAGATCGAAACCGCCGCCGCCAGTGAGGATGGGTCGCTGGCCCAGCATCTGAACGGCATACCGTCCATTGTCCAGCGTCTCGTGTCGAATGCCGAGGAGATCCAGGTCCAGCGCCGCAATCTTTCGGAGCTGGCGGATACGGTTGCCGGCCTGGCGCGCAAGATCCAGAGCAAGGTCGCCCATACACTCTCGGCCATGCAGATCGGTGATATAACACGGCAGAGGGTCGAGCATTGCCAGGCTGCCCACATGATGACCGAAGCCTATCTCGCGTCCGAAGCTCCGGCCGATCTTTCCGCCGCCGATCGCCAGCGCCTCTCGCAATTGACGATGACGCTGATCTTCGAGCTGCTCGGCGAGACGACCAAGGGATTCGATCGCGAGACCGCCAAGATCGTCGACAATATCCGCGGCTTCAGCGGCGATATCGGCACGCTGCTCAACCTCTACCAGACGATGATGTCGCAGAGCGGTGAGGACGGAAAGAGCCCGATCCATTCGCTGCGTGGCGATCTTTCCGCCGCCCGGGCTGTTGTCGATCGCATTGATGTCGCCGCGGCCGGAGCAAATCGGCTCAGCGAGAAGACGTCCGAAATGGTCAAGGAACTGACCGCAAGCATTCAGACCATTCAGCTGGTACGGCGTGATATTCAATACATGGCGCTCAACACCAATCTGCGCTGCGGCAAGCTTGGCGAGGAGGGGCGGGCAATCAATGTCGTCGCCGGCGAATTGCGGTCGTTTGCATCGCTGCTCGACGAGGATGCCGAGAAGATCCTGGTCGGGCTCGGCACGCTTGAAACGCAGACCGCCGGCCTCAAGGACTGGCGCCAGACCGGCGAGCCGGAAAACTCTTCCGGTCTCGGCAGCCATATCGACGCAGCTCTCGTCCATATCGGCGAAGCTGGGGCGTCGATGGATATGAATGTGCGGGAACTGCGCCAATGCGGCGAGACCATGACCTCGCAGGTGACCGAAATTGTCGCGAGCCTGGATTTTCGTTCCGGGATCGGGGAAATCCTGGCATCCTGCACCAGCGAGGCCGCACTTGCGCGCCGCGCATTTGCCGGCACGAGCGGACTGGAAGTGCCTGTGGCGGCCATTTCCGAGCGCATTTTCAAGATCTATACCATGGCCGCCGAACGCGAGATCCACGCGAGCATCTTCGGCGTGGTGAACCCTGTGGCCGAAAGCGGGCCAGCCCCAGCCAGCGATGAGGAGCTGTTCGCGGACGCTCTCTTCTGATTGCGATCTCGCGTGTCCAGCGACAGTCGCCGGCGTGACGGGCGAGGGCCTGTTGCGGCCTTTCTCTGTGCCTTCGTGATGCGAAGCCTACGTCTCATGCCATGCCCCATGAAAGGCTGACGCCGTCTTGATGTTCCCTTGACAATTCCGGCGCAGATGGTTCGGCGAAGCCAGTTTGCCGGATCTTTGCATGAATCGAGAGACATTGATCGCCGGGACGCCTGACGGCGTCGTATCCAGAATTCCCCTTCGCGCAACCGCGCCGGAGGACGCCGATGGAGCGCGTTCAGCACGATATGTCGTGCTGAAGAGGGTATTGACGTTTGGATTGCGGGTGCGCTGGAAGCGAGCGCTTCTCTTTTGGGGTCGCTTCGCGGCCAATCCGCTCCTCACCATCCGCTGGTGGCGCTTTGCCGCGGCCTTCGCCGCCGAGCAGGGATTGCCGCCTCCGCACGACGAGCTGCTGCAGAAGCCGCTCTCGAAATTTCTGGTCTATGGGATGCTGAACTCCCTGCGTCTTACGCTCCTCACCGATCATTTTGCGATCGCGGCAAGAATCCTTTCGGCGGAGAGCATGGCGCGGCTCTGGCGTGGCGAATGGCTGGAAATGGGTCTCGTCCAGGGACGCAGCGAAACCTATGCATGCCTTATCGCGCTTGCCGATCGCAGCGGCGGGCGCCATGAGGGCGCCTTTGCGGTCAAACTCATGCGCGTCGAAGACAAAGCCGTTCTCTGCACCGCCAGATTTACTTTTGTCAGCCAGGGTCCGGAGGATCGGTATACTTTCCTCGTCGGGAGCATGCAGGGGCCGCGCAATGCGAAGCAACGGATCGTCGAAGTGACCCGCGATCTTTTCGGCCTGCGTCCGAAGGAGGCGATACTGGTCGTCCTGCAAGGCCTGGTGACGGAAGGCGGCATGCAGCACTTCCTCGCCGTCTCGCAGGTCAAGCATCCGATCCGGTATCGCCGCCGCACGCGGCAATCGATGATGCTGTCGAACGTCGATGCTTTCTGGACCGAACGAGGCGCCGAACCCGAGGATACCTACGGCTTCAGAGTGCCATTTTCCAGAATCTGCGGAGCCGACAGGCGCAGCCGGAGCAAAATGTGTTTCTACAGTGTCGGCGAACTCTTCCATTGATCATCGGAGGCGGCCGCGCGAGCCGGATTCAACCATTCTATTTCTTGGCTTTCACGCAAATCCGGAAAGGAAACCGCGCTTTCCCGGAATTGCCTTTTATTGGCAAGGTTCGTGTGCTCTTTCCTGCTCGACGCTTGCAGGCAGATGGATTGCGACCATGGCGCCGCCTTCCGGCCGGTTTGCAAATTCCAGATACCCGCCATGGGCAACTGCTATTGCCTGCACGACGGATAGCCCCAGCCCTGTGCCGCCGGTTGCACGCGAACGTGAGGTATCGCCTCGCCAGAACGGGTTGACGGCGACGGCGTCCATGTCCTGCGGAAATCCCGGGCCGCGATCGAGGAGGCGGATGACGATGCTTTCATCCGGCAAGCGCTCGGTTTCGCATCGCAGCCAACCGCCGTCGGCGGCATAACGGCAAGCATTTTCAAGAAGCGCCAGAAGCGCCTGTCGCAGGCGGGGAGAATCCGCCGAGGCCCAGGCGGGCTGCAGATGCGTTTCAATCCGTAGCTTGCTTGCGTCCAGCATCGGCTTTGCCGAGGCAATGACAGTCTCGGCCAATTGCGATGCGTCGATGCGCCGGCGTTCGACCACCAGCTTCTGGCCGATGGCCAGAGACAAGGTGCGCAGGTCCTCGACAATCCGGCCGAGACCCTCGACCTGAAGGAGGAGGTCGGAGACGATCTTGCGGTCCATCGGGAAAATGCCGTCGATCATGCCCTGCAGCGATCCCTGCAGGATCGTCAGCGGGGTTCGCAGCTCGTGCGCGATCGCCATGTTGTTGAAGCGCAGCCTCTCCTCCATCGTCTCCAGCCCTGTCGCCAGCGCATTGAAGGTTTCGACAAGGCTCGCGACCTCGCGGGTGCTACGGTGGGAAGCGGCAACGCGAACGGAGAAATCGCCTGATTTCAGACCATCCGCGGCCAAGGTGAGCTCCTCAAGCGGACTTGCAAGGCGCCGCGCCAGATAGATACCGATGAGGGCGCAGATCAAAGCGGAAAGCAAGCCGCCTATCAGCACGGAAAGCTGTACCTTGAAATCCGTCGGCTCCGTCAAGGAATTGAGGTGTTCAAACAGGATCCTGAGGGAATCGCCGTCCGGAACCTTGTTCTCGCTCAGCATCGTGTAGGCCGTCGCGGCCCTTGGCGGTAGGGCGTCGGTAATGTTCTTCTCCAGATAGGAGGCATACCAGTTGACCTCCAGATATGTCAGGCCGACGCTGAGGAGCAACATGATAGCGGTAACGATGGCCGTGAGCGTGGCCAGCGGCAGGCAGGGAAATCTTGGTATCTTCATCTCGGATCCGAAAAACGATAGCCGATGCCGCGCACCGCAGGAAAAAAGCCGTTCTGTCCCATGTCTTCCAGCTTGCGCCGAAGGTTGGAAATATGCGTGTCGACGGTGCGGACCAAGGCCTCGCTTTCGGGCAGACAGGCATCGAGAATGTCCGCGCGCGCGAACGCCTGCGTGGGGTGGCGGATCATGTAGGCGAGAATCCTAAATTCGCTGAGCGTCAGGAGCAATGGAATGCGGTGCCCGTCCTTGAGGACAAAGACGGAATAGCTGCCGAAATCGACCTCGATGGCACCGAAACGCCGAATGGTTTCCGCCCGGTCACCCTGCGTCCGTCGCAGAACCGCCCTGACGCGAGCAACGACTTCCTGCGGGTTGAAGGGTTTGACGACATAGTCGTCGGCTCCGAGGCGCAGTCCGCTCAGGCGGTCTATGTCGTCGGCAACGGCCGTCACCATGATGACGGGCGTCGAGCCGGCCTGGCGCAAGCGACCAAGCACCCCGAAACCATCCAGTTTCGGTAGCCGTACATCCAGGAGCACGATGTCGGGCTTTAGAAGCGCGTGATGCTGAAGCGCGGTTTCGCCGTCGCCGGCGCGGACCGTACGAAAGCCGTCCCGCGTCAGATAGCCCTCCAATATCTGTGCGATAGCCGGTTCATCCTCCACGATGAGAACGAGACTGTTGTCCACCCTAGCGCCCTATTTTTTCGTTTTCCTTAGCGGCTTCGCCGCCCGACTCGTACTATCGCGGACGAAACCCGCTTCCGCAATTTCCAAACGGTCTTCCGGACGTCTGGCGATCGATTCTGAACACAGCCTTGATGCGATCTTGGTCAATTCTTGACAATCGCGATTCAGATTGCCGCCGTTCCGCCTCGGGAGATATGGCATGTGGAAATTTGCATTGTATTCTTGGAATTCCGCGTCCGGGCGTTCGGGCAGATCGGAGACCGGCGCGACCACGGATGGAGAGCTTGCGGTCATCGGCATGATGATCGTCTGGACCAGTTTTGTCTTCGTAGTCTTTCCCAAACTCGATCTTGCCGTTGCACGCCTGTTCGCTCATGGGCAGGTGTTCTGGCTTGCGGAGAATCCCTTCCTGAAGGCGGTACGGGACATCAGCCGCCAAAGCCAATCTTACCTTCTCTGCACCATGGCGGTGATTGTCATTCTCCATGTCTTCCTGCCGAGGCGGCTTCGTTTCTGCCCTCCGCACAAGCCCTTGTTCGTGCTTTTGAGTTTTGCCGCCGGGCCGCTCCTGATCGTGCAGACGTTGAAAGTCGCAATCGGACGCGTGCGTCCGCGCGATCTCATCGAGTTCGGCGGCATTGCGGATTTCACCCCGGTATGGCAGTTCTCGGCCGCCTGTTCTCGCAATTGCTCTTTCCCTTCCGGGGAGGCTGCGGCGGCTGCCGCCGGGCTTTCGCTGCTGGTTTTCGTGCCCGCCGGAGGCAGGTGGATTGCCGCGCTGCTTCTGACGCCGTGCCTGTTGTTCGTGGCGTTCAACCGCGTCATTTTCGGTGCTCATTTCCTGTCGGATGTGATGCTCGGCTGGCTTCTGACCATGTTGGGCATGGCGCTGATCTGGCGCTGGGTGGAAGCGAACTCGCGGGCGATCGATCGCTTCGTAACGCGCTTCATGTTCCGGTAAGCCGTCTTTTGCGTTTCTCTTTCGCCGTTGGGCAGGGCGGGCGAGCATTATTGTCGCCGGAATAGGTGATACTGACAGAACGCATGTTACAGACCTTAATACAACGTTTGTTCACCTTTCCATCGATCAGGGTTTACTTATTTACTGTTGGCATGCCGGCGGATGCGACGAAGGTCGAGCGCCGGATGGTTCATGGGGCCGACAGGGTGAGAGTGATGGGATGGTCTTGGTAGATTGGGCATTACGTGGAATGCTCGACATGGATCGCCGAAGAAGGGCGGGCGCTCGCAACGGCCACTTCGAGCCATGGGTCGTGCTCGCCGTGGAAAGTTTCGAGCGGGAAATGCTGGTTTTCTACAGGCGTTCGCAGTTCAAGGTCATTCATACGGCGGCATGACGGCCGCAGTGCAAACGCAACATACGGGTGTGAAAGCCGTCTCCGTATGCGGCGGTGAAGCGGGCGTGGATGTTGCAGGCGCGCTAGGGGCGCGCTTGCACTGTGCACGGCGTCAGCCGAGCCACATGGACAGTTCAATATCCTCGCCGAAAGCTACGGACATGTATCCGCTTGTCGGCGAGCGCACCCAGGTCAGATAATCGGGGCAGAAGTCTGCATTGTCGGCAAGCACGAGGGCTCCCGGCCTGAAATGGCTCTCCACCAGCTTCAGAATGTCGGGATAGAGCGCCTTGGCGCCATCGAGGAGCAGCAGGTCGATAGTATCCGGTAGGCCGGAACTCAACGTCTGCAGGGCATCGCCTTCCCGGATCTCCACGAGATCGATTAGGCCGGCGCCTGCCAGATTTTCCCGTGCCCGCGCCACCTTGGAGGGCTCGAATTCGGTGGTAATGAGGCGCCCACCGCCATTGTCCCGCAGCGCGGCGGCAAGATGGAGGGTGGAGATGCCGAAGGAGGTCCCAAATTCCACGATGGTCCGGGCACCGGTGCTGCGCGCCAGCATATAGAGCAAGCTACCTGCCTCCCGCGAGATGGCGAGCGGAATGTCCTTCAGCCGAGCGTAGAAATCGAGATAGTCGGTCTTGCTGCGCACCAGACGCGCGCGCTCCTCGCTGGAGAGGCCGCTCCAGTAAGCGGCAACCGATGGCGTTGTTGCCGGCGACGCAGCCTCCGCTTCCTCGAACAGGCGATTGAGCAATGGAGCGAGCGGGGGATTCGTCAGTGTGGTCATGTTCTCTCCGTTCAGAGCTGAGGTTTCTGCTTGCGGCGAAAATACGAATAATTCATCGCATTTTCTAATCGCGTTGACCGATGCTACGTGTGGAGTGATCGTATCCATTTGAAAATACATCGAAAAATAGACACCCCTGACCATGCGAGCGCAATTTCTCCGGCGCAGCCATTCGCATTTCAGGAGGCATCGGAGACATCGAAGCCGACGATATTGACCGGATGGTCGAAGCCCCTCAGCGCGTGGCTGCCGAAAGACCTGCATTGGACGCCGGCTGCCTCGGCGATATCAGCTGTCATCAGCATGACTGCGTCCAGCTCCTTGGCCAGCGCCTGCAATCGGGCCGAACGGTTTACTGGCGTCCCGATGATCGCAAACGAAAATCTGCCCGCCGAACCGATGTTGCCGTGGACGACTTCGCCGATATCGATGCCGATCCGCGCCCGTAATGGCGGCGCCGTCTTTCTCGACGGCATGGCATTGACGAGCTCCAGTGCCCGCAGCCCTTCCAGCGCGGCTTTTACCGCGGCGGCACAGAGCGGCTGTTCGCTTCCGGCGTCCGGAATGGGGAAGAACATGACGACGGCGTCGCCGACATGGCCGGACACCTGACCGCCGGCGCCGGACACAGGCCGGGTCATCGTCTCGAAGAACAGATTGAGATGATCGATGAGAGACCGGGGATCCAGTCGCTCGGTCAGCGAGGTGAACTGGAACAGGTCGCAATAGATCACGATCGCCCGAATTTGCTCGACCTCGCCAAGACCCACGCGGCCGTCGAGCAAGGCGGTTGCAGCATTGCGCCCGAGATAGGTCTGCAACAGGACGCGCGCGGCAGCGGCATTCAATCGGGCTCCGATAGCAAGTGCGAAAACCGGCGTCACGAGGTGCAGCAGCTCTATCTCCGACATTGAAAATCCGCCGGGGCGGTCGGTGATGAGCAGGCTCATCACGTCGTCGAAGAAACCGAGCGTGATATCTGGGGCAAGATAATTGGCAAAGGCTATGGCGTCAGTTGTTCCGCCGTGCGGAATGGATGCGAGGCGGCCGCTGCTGGCATTAAGACGGAGAACCGTTGCATCCTCCTCCAGCATGGCAGCGAAGATCTTGCCGGCAAGGATATCGTCTTCGGTGCCTTCGCCGTCTCGCCGCCAGCGAATGAAATGCTGTGCTCTCTCCGGATCGACGGCATCACAGGCGACCTCGATCGTCGAAATATCGAGACCCACGCCATTCAGCGTGCGGCCGAGGAGAATGACGAGCTCCGAGTCGCTTGCGCCGGCGAGTGCTGCTTCCACCAGCTCTCGGCTCACGCGCGAGAACGTCTTTGCCAGGGTTTCGGCCTCGATCGACCTCGTTACCGGTCCGTTGCTTTCATCGCCATGTTCTTCGGTTTGCATGGGACGCAAAATACGATTAATTCGTCAGCTTTCCTATTCGCATTGGCAGGCATCGATATGACGGATCGTCCAAGAGCCCGGATTTCCTCGCGAAAGCAGCCGAAGCAGGTTCGCTCGACCGAACTCGTTTCCGCAATCCTGAGTGCCGCGGCTCAGGTTTTGGCAAAGGAGGGCGCCCAGCGTTTCACCACGGCACGCGTTGCCGAAAAGGCCGGCGTCAGCGTCGGATCCTTGTATCAATATTTCCCCAATAAGGCGGCGATCCTCTTCCGTCTGCAGAGTGACGAATGGCGGCAGACGTCGGACCTACTGCGCCGCATCCTGGAAGACGCCGCGACGCCGCCGCTGGACCGATTGCGCGCTCTCGTCCATGCATTCATCCGCTCCGAATGCGAGGAGGCCGCCATGCGTGTCGCGCTTAACGACGCAGCGCCGCTTTATCGCGACGCACCGGAAGCGCATGAGGCGAGGTCATCCGGAGACCGTATCCTGCAGCAGTTCATGCGCGAAGCCTTGCCACAGGTTGATGATGCGGTCCGCATCCTGGCGGCGGACTTGATCGCGACGACGCTCAGTGCGACGGGAAAACAGCTTTCGGAGAGCCAGCAAACAGCGCAGGAGATCGAGGCCTATGGTGATGCCATGGCGGACATGTTCTGCGCCTATATCGAAAGCCTCAAGCGTCGATGAGAGGCGGTGCAGCATGGTTGCGCGCTCAGGCACAACGCTGTGTTGACACCCTTTCGACAAGCGCCTATTGGAAAAACCAGCCGGTTCCGCTGGCCGTAAGCGTTTGACGTCAAGCAACGCACTCAACGATCCTCGATGGTCGGAGTGCGTTTTGTTGTGCCTTCGCCGATCGAGGAAAGCCTGGAGACCATCATGGCTTTTCAATCGACACATGATCCGGCGCGCGGTCGCCTTCTGCTGCTGAGCGTCATTCTCTTTATCTCCTATCTTTGCGTCGGCATGACATTTCCGATCGTGCCGATCTACGTGACCGAGCAGTTGAAGCTCGGCAATGTCTGGGCCGGGCTCGGCGTCGGCATTGCCTTTCTTGCGACCATTCTGACACGCGGCTACGCCGGTAGTCTTTCCGACCATCGGGGCGCCAAAGTTGCAGTCGTTCGAGGGCTGGCATTCTACATGGCCGGCGCTCTGATATCACTGGCCGCCGGCCTGATCGTTGCTGCGACGATACCGTCATTTCTGCTTCTTCTTGCCGGCCGCCTGCTTCTTGGCCTGGGTGAAAGCCTTGTCGCCGTCGGCGTGATCGCCTGGGGCATCGGTTTCGTCGGGCCTGCGCGTTCGGGCAGGGTCCTCGCCCTGGTCGGGGCCGCGATCTACGGCGCTCTTGCTGTCGGCGGTCCCATCGGGCTGGTACTGCTCGATCGGTTCGGCTTTGCCGGCGCAATGGGGATCAGTGCCGCTCTTCCCTTCCTGGGACTGCTGGCGATCTCCCATATTCCCGGCGTTGCGCCACATCCCGGGGCGAAGCGGCCACCGCTCTGGAGCGTCATCAATCTTATATGGCTGCATGGATCCATCGTGTGCCTGCAGGGTATAGGCTTTGCGGCGATCGGCGCCTTTTTTACGCTGTATTTCCACGATCGCGGCTGGAACTATGCCGGACTGGGCCTGACCGCCTTTGGTGGTGGCTTCGTGCTGGTGCGCCTGCTCTTCGGTCATCTGCCGGATCGTCTCGGCGGTTTGCCTGTTGCAGCCATGTCGCTTTCCATCGAAGCGATCGGCCAATTCCTGATCTGGAATGCAAACGATCCCATTCTTGCGCTGGTTGGTGCATTTCTGACGGGGCTCGGATGCTCGATGATCTTCCCGGCCATGGGTCGGGAGGTCGTCCGGCTGGTGGACCCGCATCTGCGCGGCACTGCACTTGGTGGTTTCTCGGCCTTCCAGGATCTTGCCTATGGGCTGACCGGGCCGCTGGCTGGCATGCTGGCCGACAAAGCCGGTTATGGCAGCGTCTTCTTGGCAGGGACCGTCAGCGCGGCCGGCGGCCTATTGATCGCATTCTCGCTTCGCAGGGCGCGGGCCGCCGCGTTTAACTAAGCCGCATCTGGTCCCCACCTCCGGTGGGGATCAGCCATTGCCGCGTGGAACCGTTCGTCAAGAGTAAAGATCGAGAAGCAGCTACAGAGCGCGAAAAACGACGCCATAGTGATAGGGCGGCAGCTCGACCGTAGCTTGCGCTATGAAGTCACCGGCTTCGACGATGGCAGCGAGCGTTGCAGGCGGCATGCGCATCTCGCTCTTCGGCCCGCGCGGCTGTCCAAGTACCGTGGTTTCCTCGCGCGGCTGCGCCTTCCAGTTGACGATGCCGAACAATCCCTCTGCAGCAAGCACGGAACGGACGGCACGAACGAGGGCAAGCTGATCGGGAACGCCATGGAACGTGTTTGCCATCAGAACATAATCGATCTTTTCGGGAAGATGTCCTGCCACATCAAGCGCGTCGGCGTGAATCCATTTTTGCACGGATACCCTTTGTCGCGCGGTTTCCGCTCTCGCCATCTCGATCATGCTTTCATCCAGATCGAGCGCATAGACCTTTCCTTCGACGAGTTTCGCCAGCGGCGCCGTAAAGTATCCATCGCCGCAACACAGATCGAGAACCGTCATGCCCGGCGTGATACCGAGCGCTCGGAGCATGCCTTGCGGATCGGGCCAAAGCGCCGACCACCAGTCGCGGTCGGGCATCGATGTGGCCGGAAATGCTTCACCCATGACGGGCCTCCGCAAGGGGTTGAGTTGATCGCAGCCGGCTGGCATGCAGCCCGAGCTACCGCATCTGCAATATGATGGGGCTGCTGCTTGCCGGATCGGTATGCTCGCGCAGGGATTTCACGTCAACAGGCGCGACCGCCCCGCCGCGGTTTCCCCAGGAGGACCGAACGAAGGTCAGGACATCGGCGATCTGCTGGTCCGAAAGCTGCTGCCTGAATGGCGGCATGCGATAGGCGTCCGGAATGCCGTTCGCCACGACGCGGCTGGAGCCGTTCAGCGTCACGTTGATCTGAGAGGCGTTTTCCTTTGCGAGCGATGCGGCGGAGCCGGCCAGCGGCGGGATCCATTGTTCCTTTCCGCGACCATCGATGCCATGGCAGAAGCTGCATTTCGCGACGAATGTCTGGGCACCGGGCACTTGCTGACGGGCAGGCAGGGCGACGTCCTTGGCCGTAGCTTCGTCATATTGCCAGGGGGTACCGTCGCGTGCCGGGTCGCCTGGCAAGGACTTCAGATAATGGCTGATGGATCTGAGATCGTCATCGGTCATGAACTGGGTCGAATTGTTGAAGGCATCGGCCATGGAGCCGAAGACGACGGCATGGCCGTTTCGGCCGGTCTTGAGAAAGGCGTATATGTCCTCTTCGGTCCATCGGCCGAGGCCTGTATTCGGATCGCCGCGCAGGCTCGGGGCATACCATCCGTCGAGAAGGGCGCCGGAAAGATAGAGCGGGCTGCTTTCATCGAGCGCTTTTTCCGCCATGGTGATCGCGCGCGGCGTGTGACAGCTGCCGCAATGGCCCGGTCCCTGGACGAGATAGGCGCCTCGATTCCACCGATCGTCACCGGCGGCTTTAGGCTGATAGGCTCCGCTTTCGGTAAAGACCGCATTCCAGAGCGCAAGCGGCCAACGCATGTTCATCGGCCATTGGATTTCGGAAGGTTTGTTCGCCTGGCGAACGGGCTCGACCCTGTTCATGAAATAGGCGTAGAGCGCGCGGATATCGTCGTCGCTCATTTTCACATAGGAGGGGTAGGGCATTGCCGGATAGAGGCGATGTCCGTCGCGTGCAATGCCCTGGCGGACGGCGCGGTCGAAATCGGCCAGCGTATAGTCGCCTATGCCGGTTTCCTTGTCCGGCGTTATGTTGGTCGCAAAGATCGCGCCGAGCGGCGTTCCCATTTCCAGGCCGCCGGCAAAGGGTGCGCTCTTCGGTGTGCTGTGACAGGCAACGCAGTCCCCCAGGCGCGCGACATACTCGCCATGTTGGAGCAGCTCCTGTGAAGGTGTCTGCACCGCGGCGACGCTATCGAAGGGAGATGCCGGCTTGCGGGTTACGAACCACGCGACGCCGCCGGCCACAAGCACGACAATCAAAAGAAGAACCAGAAGAAATCTCTTCAAGAATGTGCCCTCATGTCTTTGCTTCGGGATTTCGGACTCGGCTGTTTGAAGGAGCCAAGCACGCCGGCTCTCGGACCGGAGTGGGCCGAGAGCCGGAATTGTGCCTGGCGCAGCGTTTGCCGCGCCTCAGCTTTCAAAGGTGTAGTTGGAGAGAGGCATGCTGCGTATCCGCTTGCCCGTCAGCGTCGAAACCGCATTGGCGACCGCCGGCGGGATGGCTGGCAGCCCCGGCTCGCCGATGCCGCCCATCTCCGCCCCGCTTTCGACGATGCGGACGTGGACGCGGGCCATGCGGTCTGGCGGCAAGATCGGATAGAGGTCATAGTTGCGCGCCACCGGCTCGCCGTTCTTGTAGACGGCTTCCTCCATCAGCACCTGCGATATTCCGAGCGCGGTTGCCGAATTGACCTGTGCCTCGATGATCGCCGGATTGACGATGCTGCCGGGATCGATGGCTTCCCAGACGTCGTGCACAACCACCTGTCCGTTGCGGATGGAGACTTCGGCGATCGCCGCCGTATGACTGCCGAAGGGAGAGGCCATGGCGACGCCCCGCGCCCGCTTTGAACCATCGTCCGCGGTGAAGGGACCCCGCTTCCAGCCGCCGGAGAGATCGCCGACGGCTTTCAAGAGATTGCTCAGCCGCTCGTTCTTCTGCAGCAGTTTGAGGCGCATCTCGTAGGGATCCTGCCCGCCCTTGTCGGCCAGTTCGTCCAGGAATGTCTCATAGAAGAAGTCGTTCATGGAGTTGCCGACCGAGCGCCAGTAGGCAAGCATCGTCGGGTTTTTCACATAGATCTGAGCGATACGGTAGTTCGGGATGGCATAGGATTTTCCGGTCAGGCCCTCAAGAGCCGTTGGATCGAGCGAATCCTCCTTGTGGCCGAAAACGCCTTCCGTCGGCCCTTCGCAGGCGCTGATGGCCTCGAGCGCGACCGGCATGCCGCTGGCGTCGAGCGCTCCGCGGAAGCGCACGGCTGCCATCGGGCGCAGCGGATCGCGCAGAAACTCCTCCTCGCGGCTCCAGATGAGCTTGATCGGCCGCCCGACGTCCTTTGCAAGCTGGATGGCCTGCGGATAGGGATTGGCGGACGGATAGAGGAAATGTCGTCCGAAGAAGCCACCCAGGATGGGACTGTGTACCGTCACCTTTGATGATTCAAGCCCGGTCAGCTTGGCGATATCGGCCTGGAATTGTTCGGGCGCTTGATTTGGCATCCAGACTTCCAGGCTGCCATCCGGATTGAATCGCGCCAGTGTGGACGGCGGCTCCAGCTGCGCGTGATGAAGATACTGGCTCTTGTAAGTGGCCGAAACGACGGTCTTGGCGGCATCGAACGCTTTGGCGATGTCGCCGACATTCTCCGCCTCTTTGCCGTTGCCGGGCTCGTTGGCGAGCCTGTCGTTGAAGGCTGCGGTCGAGAAATCCGCCGGCATATAGCGGAAGGCGGGATTTGCATCCGGGCCGGGTTCACGCCAATCGACCTGAGCAGCCTCCGCTGCCCGCTTGGCATTCCACCAGCGTTCGGCAACGACGGCGACGGCACCGGGCAGGCTGTGGACGGAATGCACGCCCGGCATTGCCTTGAGCTGATCCTCATTACGGATCCTGCCGATGGTCAGGCCAAGGCGCGGGGCGTGCTGGACGGCGGCATGCAGCATGCCGTCGACTTTGCAGTCTATGGCGTAGACCGCCTTGCCGGTCGATTTGTCGTGCATGTCCAGCCGCTCGACCGGTTTGCCGATCCAGCGGAATTTGCTCGGGTCCCGAAGCGTTACGCTCTCGGGAGCGGGAACCGGCAGATCCAGCGCCTCGGCAGCGATGTCGCCATAGGCAAGGCTGCGTCCCGATGCGGCATGGATTACGCGGCCGGGCTCGGTGGTCAGCTCGGCAATCGGCGCATCCAGGCGCTTGGCGGCGGCTTGCAGGATCATGTTGCGCGCCAGTGCGCCGAGCCGGCGCATGGTCTCATAGCTGGTGCGCACCGACATGCTGCCGCCGGTAATGCGCATCTTGCCATGCACGACCAGATAGTCGCTGCCTGTCGGGGCATTTTCGACGACGAAGCTTTTCGGATCGGCGTCGAGCTCCTCGCCGACGATCTGAGCCATCGCCGTGAAGACGCCCTGGCCGCCTTCGACGAAGGGGCTCATGAAGCGGATGGCGTTGTCCGGACGGATTTCGAGGAATGCCGGAACGCGCGTGCCGGGCGGCATGGCGGTTGCGGTCTGCTGGGCGCGTGCGCGGCCGACCGGAACGCCGAAGCCGAGCACGAAGGCACCCGCTGCGGCCCCGGCGGAGGTCAGGAGAAAATGCCGGCGCGAGATATTGACCGGAGATCCGGTCGGGAATTCATCTTCCGGAACGAGATTGCGGCTGGTCTCGGTCATAGCGTTTCTCCTTCTTTCGAGGAGAGGTCTTTGACCGCCGCTTCAATCGCGTTGTAGGTTCCGCACCGACAGAGGTTGATCATCGCCGCGGCGATCTCGTCATCGGAGGGATTGGGTGTCTGTTTAAGAAGTGCCGTTGCCGCGACGACCTGCCCCGATTGACAGTAGCCGCATTGCGGAACCTGATGCTTGACCCAGGCAGCGACCACCCGCTTGCCGACGGGGTCCGTTTCGATCGCTTCGATCGTCGTGATCTGGCGACCGACAACGCTATCGAGCGGCGTCACGCATGAGCGCACTACCTCTCCATCGACAAGAACCGAACAGGCGCCGCATTGCGCCAGCCCGCAGCCGTATTTCGTGCCAGTCATGCCGAGCTCGTCGCGGATGATCCAAAGGAGCGGCGTGTCTCCGTCCGAGTTGACCTGATATGACTGGCTATTGATCTGAAGATTCATGAAGCGCCTCCTGAGGCTTTCGATCGTGAACCTTCCATGCCAGGCGCCGTGCGATGATCTGAATGCTCAACAAGCGGATGACGCGTGACTCAGGCTCACAACCCGGGACTATAACACTGAATTCATTTCCCCTAAAAGATTAGTAGGTGAATCGTGATAGCTATTAGAGGCTGGCTTCATAAATCAGCCGCTCGCTCCCGATTAACGGGAAGCGGTGTCCCAGCGGCCAACTCGCATCAGAGGCCTTGAAGGCGGCATCTCCTTGTTTTTAATGCATGATCGCGCAGCTGTGATCCTGTACGTCTTCCCCGCCCATGCCGGGCAGCGCCACGTCCGTCAACACGATAAAGCCGGGGCCATCGGCGAAATTGGCGCCGGTCACCACGAGATTGTGATCGCCCATTTCCTTTGCAGGGTGCTTCAATGTTTTGGCGAGAGCCAGGAACGGATTGAAATCGCCCAATGTCTCGCCCTTGACACGGATCGCCGCGAACTTATGGCCGGCAATCGCATCGGGAAGGGGCGCCCAGTCCGTTCCGATCTTGTCGGCGTCCGCCTTCAGGGCGGCCCGTGCATCGGCGCTCAAACAATCGATATGGATATGCAGCTGGTTCTGCGAGCGGGCCTGCAGCGCGTTGACAGCGAGGCTCATGCCATCGCGCGGGACGGGGCGCGGCAGGCGAGAATCGACATCGCCCTGTTCGGCCCAGGCATCGGCAAAGAAGTTAGGCGTCGCCGGATCGAGAAGATCGGCACTTTCGATTCCGGTGATCTTATCGGTCGGAATCAGGAGAAATTGCGCAACCCCCCGCAGATCCTTCAGCATTGCGTAATGCTCGGCCGTGTTCACCGAAAGGCAGGGCGCAGTCTGCACGACGCATTTGTCATGCACGATCTTCCACAGCACGTCGGAATCGGCAAAGGCCGGTGCGAAAAGGAAGGGAAGAAATGATGCGGCAAGAGCGGCAACGCGGCGAGAGAAAGTCATGGCGTGAAATTTCCCTGGTTCAAACAATTCGGCATTTTTCCAAATTTCGGACGGCTTAGCATAGGCCTATTAGGCCGATGTGACGGCTTGACGGCCGTTGCGCGTCAAATCAGGACCGCATCCCACTGCATATCTGTTCCGCTTCATCCTCACGTAAGGCCGCCCATTAATCCTCTATCCGTCTTCAGCCATCGGCGTCGACGGAGATAAAGGGGCGAAAGAATCCAGTCGGCTGCAGGATCGAACTGGCGATATTGGCGACGATCTGGCCCGGCGCTTCGCTTTTCGCCCTGGCCTCCTTCCAGGCCGGATCAGCCAGGAATTCCGCCCATTTCCGCTCGCGCTCCTCCAGCGATTGCCATTCGAGGAAATAGATGAGGTCGTTGCTGGAGGGCCCGACCATCGTCGTCCAGAAACCGAGGGGACGGATGCCGAGCCGGTCCCAGATCGCCAGCGTCGCCATTTCGAAACGCTCCTGGAGCGCTGGCAGCTTGCCGGGCAAGCAAGTATAGATGCGCATTTCATGGATCATAGAAAATCCTCGTTGAGTGAATTCGGAACAGGCCGGGGCCGTCCCTCAGGGGCCAATTTGAAATAGCTGAGCGATAACAGTAGGCTGTGATTCCTTTTAGTGGTGAATCGAAATGTGTTCCCATGATCTGGATTACTATTGCTCAATTTGAGCATAACAGAGATGCGCTTTATTTTTCAAGTGAGTTGATGGACCGGGAGGGGCGTTGATCGATCCCCTTATCCCACCGGCACCCAGTGGGGCAACCGAGGACAAACAGCAGAGGCTCTTTCGGCCCACCTCCCGCCTATCCTTCATCTCGATCGGTCCAAGTCGCCCGAATGTCGGGGCTTGACGAAAACAAACGAGGCGGTACTTTAAACGGAGGCGCCTCCGTTTATAGGTGGCGTTCCGCGTCTAATTCCGATGAGCCGGCTATTGTGAGGACATGCTGGCAATTCGCCTTCCTGAAAAATCATAGAGCAACCGGTAGACCAACGAACAAACTCTACTAGTTTTCGTAGGTCTCATTTTCGTGACGATGGCAGGAGCCTTATCATGACACGAACCATCCATATCGCACTCGACATCAATGGGCAGCGCCGCGAGCTTGACCTCGAACCGCGCGTCACCCTGCTCGATGCACTGCGTGAACACCTCTCGCTCACGGGCACCAAAAAGGGCTGCGATCAGGGCCAGTGCGGCGCCTGTACCTGCCATGTCGACGGCAAGCGCGTGCTCTCCTGTCTGACGCTGGCTGCGCAGGTGGAAGGCCGCGAGATTACGACCATCGAGGGGTTGGCCGGAGACGCGGGGGATCTGCATCCGGTGCAGGCTGCGTTCATCGAACACGACGCCTTCCAGTGCGGCTATTGCACGCCGGGCCAGATCATGTCGGCGGTTGCCTGCATTCGCGAGGGACATGCCGGTTCCGACGCCGAGATTCGCGAATATATGTCCGGCAATCTCTGTCGGTGCGGGGCCTATAACAACATCGTTGCGGCCGTGCGCCAGGCGGCGGAGGTGGCATGATGCGAAACTTTTCCTATCTGCGCGCCGCATCTGCGGCCGAAGCCGGCCAGGCGGCGCAACAGGCCGGCGCGATGATCCTTGCCGGCGGCACGACGCTGCTCGATCTCGCCAAATGCGGGGTGAGCGAGCCTGACGCAGTCATCGACGTCACCCATATTTCCGGCATGAGCGGCATTGCGGTCGATGCGGCCGGTGCCAGGATTGGCGCGCTTGCCAGAATGAGCGAGGTCGCCGACCATGAGGCTATCCGCACAGCATTTCCGGCGGTCTCGGAATCGCTGGCATTGGCCGCGTCCGCCCAGCTCCGAAACATGGCAACGATCGGCGGCAATCTTCTGCAACGAACGCGCTGTCCCTACTTCCGCGATCCGGGCACCTTTTCCGCCTGCAACAAGCGCAAGCCCGGTTCCGGCTGCGCGGCGATCGGCGGTATCACGCGCAACCACGCCGTGCTCGGAACGAGCCAGGCATGCATCGCGTCCTATCCAGGCGATTTGGCGGTCGCTCTGGCCGCATTCGACGCCGTGGTGGAGACGGATAGCCGCAAGGTCACCGTCGACGATTTCTTCCTTCCGCCCGGCGATACGCCGGACAAGGAAACCGTCCTGAAGCGCGGCGAAATCATCACTACCGTCACTATTCCTGCCTCCGCCGCGGCCCGGAACTCCACCTACCTCAAGATCCGCGATCGGCAATCCTATGAATTTGCTGCTGCGAGTGCCGCAGTCGGTCTGGAGCTTGAATCCGACGGCAGGACGATCCGCGATATCCGCGTGGCAATTGGCGGCGTCGCCACCAAGCCCTGGCGGGCGCATGTCGTCGAGCAGGCGCTGATCGGTAAGGCTCTTGATGCTGAACTCGTGGAGAAGGCCAGCCGTCTCGCGATGGAGGGCGCCGTCGCGCATGGCGGCAACCGTTACAAGATCGAACTCGCGCCGCGCGTCATCGCCCGCGCCATTCTGAAGATGGGAGGTCTTGCATGACCATGATGGAACCCCGCAAACATGGCGATGCTTCCGATGGTACGGTCGGCGGTCGTCAGTCGCGCTTCGAAGGCAATATGAAGGTGACGGGAACGGCGACCTATGCGCTGGAATATCCTGTCGAGAACCTCGCTTACGCCGTCCTTGTCCAGAGCACGATCCCGGCCGGGCGTGTCGTCAAAGTCGACATGTCGGCCGCACTCGCAATGCCGGGCGTACTTCTGGTGCTGACGCCGGAGGACGACCTCGGCCTTAAGCTCGGCGCCGACTGGGGCGGCAACAAGCCCGTTGAAGGTCCCTATTATCCGCTGCCGCGCAAGGTGCAGTTCAACGGTCAGTCGATCGCCGCCGTGGTCGCTGAAAGCCGCGAGCAGGCAACGGAGGCGGCTGGGCTGATCCACATTACCTACGAAGAGAGCGAGCACGTCGCCGATCTCAACGATCCGAATGCCGGCGAAGGCAAGCTGATGGAGCCGCTCTCGGTTGCCTGGGGCGATGCCGAGGCAGCACTTGCCGCATCCCCCGTTAGGATCGAAGCGGAATATTCGACGCCGCGCGAATATCACGTCGCGATGGAGCCGCATGGTCTGACGGCGAAGTGGGATGGCGACCAACTGACGATCTGGGAGCCGAGCCAATGGTCGCATGGCATGGCGCGCATGTATTCCGAATGGTTCGACATGCCCTATGAGAATGTCCGCATTATCTCGCCTTTCATCGGCGGCGGCTTCGGATCGAAAGGGATGCCGCTTGCCTATGGCGCGGTTGCCGTCGCGGCGGCAAGAAAGCTAGGCCGGCCGGTGAAACTTGCGGTCACCCGCCCGCAGAATTTCACCAGCTATGGCGGGCGCGCCGCGACCAGGCAGAAAATCGCGCTCGGCGCGACGAAGGATGGCATCCTGCAGGCGATCGTCCATCGCGGTGCCAGCGAAACCTCGCTCGATGCCGACTGGCCGGAGCAGACGGGGGCGGCAACCTCGATCCTTTACAAGGTCGAGAATTTCTCCTCGCAGCATCGTGTCGTGCCGGTCAACAGCGTGACGCCCGGCGCCTTGCGCGGTCCGGGCAAGAACCCGAGCGCCTACGGCATCGAATGCGCGATCGAGGAACTGGCCTACAAGCTCGGCATGGATCCGCTCGAGCTCAGGCTGAAGAACTATGCCGATCACGATTACCAGTCCGGCAAACCATGGTCGACGCGCCGGCTGCGCGAAGCCTTGACCGAGGGTGCTGAAGCCTTCGGCTGGTCGAAGCGCAGCCACGCGCCGCGCTCGATGCGAGATGGCAAGACGCTGGTCGGCTGGGGCATTGGCTGCGGCACCTTCCCCGTCATCCGGGCACCGAGCGAGGCAATGATCCGTATTCTCGCGAACGGCCGGGTCGAGGTCGTCAGTGGCGCCATCGACATGGGGCAGGGCACCTATACGATCCTTGCCCAGAGTGCCGCTGAGGTCTTCGGCATTCCTGTGGATCAGGTCGAGGTCTATCTCGGCGACTCACGGCTACCGGGTTCGGCGATCGCCGGCGGCTCGATGCTGGCCGGATCGATCATGGGAGCCGTCCATAAGGCTGCGGTCGCGGCGCGCGACGAGCTCATCGGCCTTGCACTCAGCGATGCCAACTCGCCCTTCCGCGATACGGGCGCGAATACGCTGAATTTCGCCGAAGGGCGCATCGTGGCACCGCGCGGCGAGACGCCATCGCTGACGCTTGCCGAACTGATGTCCGCACTGAAACGTGAGGAGATCGAAGTCCGGCGCAATACCCTGCCTGACGGTACAAACGCACAGGAGCAGCTTCAGGCCTGGACCACCATGGCTAGAGTTCAAGGGCCGACCATGGGCGACTATTCGATGCATAGCTGGTGCGCCCATTTTGCCGAAGTTCGGGTCGACGAGGATTTCGGCACGGTGCGCGTCTCCCGCATGGTCTCCGCCTTCGACTGCGGCCGGCTCTATAATCCGCGGCTGGTCGAAAGCCAGTGGCGCGGCGGCATCATCATGGGCATCGGCCAGGCACTTCTCGAAGAAGGGCTTATCGATCAGCGCAACGGGCGCACCATCAACAACAATGTCGGCGATTACCTCGTGCCGACGAATTCCGACATCCCGGATATCCAGGTGATCTCCGTCGGCGTGCCGGATTTCAACGCCTCGGCGCTTGGCGGCAAGGGCGTCGGCGAGGTGGGCATCGTCGGTGTGGCGCCGGCGATTGCCAATGCCGTGTTCCATGCCACCGGCAAGCGCGTTCGCGACCTGCCGATCACATTGGAAAAGCTGCTCTAAGGGCAGAAGGTTCGAGCCGCATTGCGCAAAGCGTGCGGCTCGAATTTTTCGAGGTTGAGCCAGTTCCGATTTGAGCGAACGAGCGGCCGCAGATTTTCCTGCAATCTTACCAGGACGTGGGAACGACTCTGGCGCATTCTCGATGCGCTCAGTCAGCACCCTGGAAAAAACTTCTCCTCTCTCGTCGATAAAAAATATGGATTGGCTTCTCATCGATAGCCTCTCTGCCATTCTGTGCCCCGAGCGAGGGTGACCACAGCAAGGCCAGAGCCGAAGCTGTGTTGTCCGCGTCGCTACCTCGCATAATTTGATCGACAGGAAGACAATTCATGACCTACCGCCCCGATCCGGAACGCTATGACTCGGCCCATTTCCGCCGCGTCGGTCGAAGCGGCCTCAAATTGCCCGCCATCTCTTTCGGCCTCTGGCACAATTTCGGCGATACGACGCCTCTCGATACGCAAAGGTCGATCCTGTTCAAGGCGTTCGATCTCGGCATCACGCACTTCGATCTCGCTAACAATTACGGCCCGCCTGCGGGAAGCGCAGAGATCAATTTCGGTCATATCCTGAGACAGGATCTGGCCGCTTATCGCGACGAGCTGATCATCTCCTCCAAGGCAGGCTGGGACATGTGGCCGGGTCCCTATGGCCGTGGCGGCGGATCGAAGCAGGCGCTGCTTGCCAGCCTTGACCAGAGCCTGACCCGGCTTGGCGTCGACTATGTCGATATCTTTTATTCCCATCGCTTCGATGCGGAGACGCCGCTGGAAGAAACGGCCGACGCACTTGCCCAGGCGGTCCGGCAGGGCAAGGCGCTTTATGTCGGCGTATCGTCTTATTCCGGCAACAAGACGCGCGAAATCGCAGCACTCCTGAAGGAACGTCAGGTGCCGCTCCTGATCAATCAGCCGGCCTATAATCTCTTCAATCGCTGGGTCGAGAAGGATTTGCTTGCCGCCTCGGACGAAGTCGGAGCCGGTATCATCGCCTTCACGCCGCTCGCTCAGGGCCTGCTCACCAACAAGTATCTCAACGGCGTTCCGGAGGATGCCCGCGTCAATCGGCCGGGTGGGGACTTCCTGCGCCCTGAGCATTTGAAAGAGGAGAATATCGATCGCGCCCGGGCGCTCAACGAGATCGCCAAGCGTCGCGGCCAGTCGCTGGCCCAGCTTGCCATCGCTTGGGTTCTCAGGGATCCACGGGTGACGTCGGCCCTGATTGGTGCAAGCTCGGCACGTCAGGTCGAGGAAAACGTGGCCGCCCTGAACGATCTCACATTCAGCCCGGAGGAGCTCGCCGAGATCGATCGTTATGCCGTCGAAGGCGGTATCAATCTTTGGGAAAAGCCCTCGCACGACGAGGCCGTCTGATACGACGGCAGCATCTGCCCGAGATGTCGGGCAGATTGCCTTGCGATGAATAGCAGGCTGAGGGCAGGCTGTTCCTCAGCCGCCATATTCGATGATCTCAAGTCCGGCATTGTAATCCGTCGCATAGATCAGGCCATTGGCGTCAACGAAGACGTCGGCGGACTGGATGACCTTCGGCCGGCCGGGACGGCGGTCGGTCATGACAGTCGGCCCCGCCGGCACGAGAGCGCCGGTTTCGACAGGATGATAGGGGTCGGAAATGTCGAAGGCGCGAATGCCGGCATTCTGCCAAGTCGCAAAGATCAGGGTTTCGGAGACGAACGAGCCGGGCCGGTTTTCATGCAGATTGTGCGGTCCGAAATGACCGCCCTTCTTCGCGTAATCTATTTCGGCCGGGATCGGGAAGGTCGAGACGCTGATCGGATTTTCGGGCACGCGGATGTCGAAGACCCAGGTATGCTTGCGGCCGTCTTCCTCCTTGTCCAGCACGGCTTCATCCGCAACGACAAGAAGATCGCGGCCGGGAAGCGGCAGCGGCGAATGCGTGCCGCCGCCATAGGGCGGGCACCAGTTATGGTGCTTGATGAGCCGGGGGGCGGAATGATCCTTGACGTCGAGAAGCGTCAATCCGCCGTCGCGCCAGCAGGCATAGGCGGTGTCGCCATGGACAAGTGCATGGTGCAGGGCATAACGCTTACCTTCGCCCCAATCCGGCGTTTCTCCCGCCGCCTTGTTCATGCCGGGAAGCCACCACCGGCCGACAAGTTCGGGCCTGGTTGGATCGGCCATGTCGATAGTGACGAAGATATAGTCGGTAAAGCCGTCGAGCAGCGCCGAGGCATAGGCATAGCGGCCGCCGACATACCACAGCCTATGAAAGCCGACGCCTTCGACATCCAACTGGCCGATCTTGCGCGGACGGTTGGGAATGGAGATATCGAACACGCTCATGCCCGCGGTCCAGGCGCGCTCACGTTTTCTGGAGGCGACTGTCTCGCCGACGGATTGCGTGTAATAGGCCTTCTCGTCCGTGAAGGTTTCCACGTCGGCAAAGAGGTCGAGCGCGTTGATGACCAGCAGCAGGTCGTCATGCGTCTGCAGATGGATGTTCCAGGTATTTGCCGGCGCCGGCACGTAATTGACCGTCTGCGGGTTCTTCGGGTCGCGCACGTCGACGATCGAGAGGCCCTGCGACCAGGGATGGGCGACATAGGCGTAGCCTCGATGAACCATCAGCTGCAAGCCATCGCCGCGGCCGCCGATATCGCTATGGCCGATCAGTTTCATGTTGCGGGCAAAGTCGGGTTCAGGCAGATCGGTCGATGCCATGGGACGTCTCACGCTCAGGGGAATGAAAAGGGCCGCCCGTAGGGGCGGCGCCTGTGAAAGCAATTGATAAGGCTCAGTTCTTAGCCGCCGGAATCCAGCTGGCTGTTGCGGCATCGCTCTTCAGGAAGGCCGGGAATTTCTGCTGCAGTTCTTCGATCGTGCCGATCTTGTTGTTGATGAGATCGTCACGCGTGATGAGCGTCGGCTGCAGAAGAACGGAGCGGCCCGGGGACTGGCCGGCAATGGCAAGCGAAACGGCGCGAACGGAAACTTCGCCGACGACGGCAGCGTTCGTGGCAGCGGTAGCGACCCAGGCGCTGTCCGGCTCGACCATCAGCTGGATATCGGCAGTCGAGGTGTCGACACCATAGATCTTCACCTGGCCGGAAAGGCCGAGCTCGTCGATGGCGAGCTTCACGCCCTTGGCAAACTCATCCCACGGCGTAAAGATCACCGAAATATCCGGATTGGCGCGCAGGACGGCCTTGGTCTGGTCGGCCACGGAAGCAGGCACGGTGTCATTGACCACGCCCCAGACGGCCTTTTCCTTCAGATTGTGCTTGACAATGAAATCCTTCCACACCGCATAGCGGCGGTCGAGCGGCGCAAAACCGGCAACGTAGACGGCACCGCCGGTGAACCCGTCACCCTTATCCTTCACGGCCTGGTCAAGCACGAGCTTGGCCATATCCCTGTCGCTCTGTTCGATCTGCGGAATTTGCGGATCGTCGAGGTTGACGTCATAGGCGACGACCTTGATGCCTTTGTCGAGCGCCTTCTGCGCGACATCCTTCAGGACTTCGGGGCGGCCATTGTTGATGATGATGCCGTCGACACCGAGATTGATCGCCTGCTCGACGAGATTGCGCTGCGTGTCGTTGTCATTGCGGGCCTGGGAGACGGTGAGGTTGACGCCAAGCGCATCCGCCTGCCGCTTGACACCGGCCTCGAAGGCCTGCAGCCAGTCGCCGCTGCCCAGGAAGCTGACGACAGCAATATTGACGGTCCTCTTGTCGAAGGGAGCGGGCGCGCCGCTGAGGCCTGCCGCCGATGCCGAGGTCATGAAAAGCGAGCCGGCGACAATGGCCGAAGCGATGGCTTTGAATAATTTGATCATTGAAAATCCATTGAGTGTCGAGTTGGGACGGATGCCGGGATCACGCCTTGCTGCGGCTGATCCCATAGGTAAGTGCAAGCGCACCGACGAGAACGGCGCCCTTGATGAAGTCCTGCGTGTAATAGGGCGCATTCAGCATCGTCAGCCCGTTCAGAAGCACGCCGACGAAGACGGCGCCGATCGTCGTGCCGAGAACGTTGGGGCGGCGCAGTCCCAGCACGGCAAAGCCAATGAGCGAGGCTGCCACGGAATCCATCAGCAGCGAGGCGCCGGAGGAGACGTCGCCACGTCCGACACGGGCAGCGACGATGATGCCGCCAAGCGAGGCGAGAGTGCCCGAAAGCACGTAGGCAAAGGTCTTCAGGCGGGCGATATTGGCGCCGGCGAGCCTGGTCGCGGCTTCATTGCCGCCGGTCGCATAGAGAAGGCGGCCAAGGCGTGTGCGCTCCGTGAGGACGTAGAGCACGAAGGCGACGATCAGCATGAGGATGACGGGGAAGGGAATGGTGCCGAACAGGCTCGACCGTCCGATCGTCAGGAAGGCAGGGTCAACCTTGCCGGTTGCCGTCGTTCCATCGGGAAGAATGAGGCCGACGGAGATAGAGCGCCCGGCGGTTGGGATCAGCTGCAGCCCGGTCAAAAGAAACATGGTCGCGAGCGTGGCGAGCAGATCCGGTACCTTCAGGCGAACGATCAGCAAGGCATTGACGAGCCCGACGATCGCGCCGAAAGCGAGCACCAGCGGCACCGTCTCGTAGGCGTTGAGATTGAGCACGATCATGGCATAGCTCGCCGCCATGACACTCGAGGCGGCGACCGCACCGACGGAAAGATCGAAGCCGCCGATGGCAAGCGTCACCGTAACGCCCGCGCCGATGATGGCGACCACCGAAACCGCCTGCAGGATGCTCATCAGATTGTTGATATTGATGAAGGCCGGCTGGGCGAGGCTGAAGATGATGACGAGGGCAAGGAGGAGGAAAAATACAGCCCCCCGCCGTACGAATTCACGTGGCGATATCGCGCCGTCTACTGCCTTTCCCTCGGGGATCTGGATGGTTCCTTCACTCATCAGGCATATTCCTCGTTCTGCCGATCGCCGTCACTTGCGTGAGCGACCTCTTTCAGTGTGTGATGCTCCATCAGCACCACCCGGTCGGCGACTTCGAGCGCCTCTTCCGGATCGGATGTGGCAATCAGGGTGGCGCGATCGCTATGGGCGCGGATGGCGGCGATAATGTCCTGGCGGGCACCGACATCGACACCCTGGAAGGGTTCGTCGAGCAGCAGCAGGCGGCTCGGCTCCGCCTCCCAGCGCGCGAGCACGACCTTTTGCTGATTGCCGCCGGAAAGCGACCAGACGGATGCGTCGGGACCAGACGCCTTGATGCCGAGGCGCCGAATGGCCTTTTCGCCCTCACGAGTCTCTCGCCCCGAAAACAGGAAACCCGATGGATACCATTGCTTCAGGTGCGGCAGGCTGATCGTGGAGGCGATGCTTTCGCCCGGCCAGTCCAGCGGCATCAGCGAGGAGCGATGCCGATCGGCGGCAGCCATGACGACGCCGCGCGCGATCGCCTCTGCGGGCGAGGCGGGCTCAAAGGGGGCGCCATCGAGCAGCGCGTTGCCGGCAGCGAAGCGTTCGAGGCCGAAAAGGGCCGAGAGAAGCCGGCTTTTGCCGGCGCCGAGAACGCCGGTAATCGCTACGACTTCGCCGGCATGAAGCTTGAGATCGATCGGCGGGCTGCCGGCAAGCAGCCGCACGCCCTGAAGCTCCAGCACGGTTTGGTCGAACCGTTCGCGGCGATGCGGACGAGCGGCCGTCATCGATCGTCCGATCATGGTTTCGATGGCAGCGTTAAAATCGATGGGGCGTGTAAAGTCACCGACATTGCGGCCGCCGCGCAGGACGACTACGCGGTCGGCCAGCGCATCGAGATCGGCGGTTCGATGCGAGATATAGAGAATGCCGAGGCCGCGCGCTTTCAGTTGGCGAACGATATCGTAAAGGCGCCCTGTCTCGCGTGCGGAAAGGCTTGCCGTCGGCTCGTCCAGGATCAGAAGCTGCGCCTTGTTCGAGAGGGCTCGCGCAATGGCAACCATCTGCCGGTCCGCCGTACCGAGGTCGCCGAAATCCCGATCGAGCGGCAGGTCGAAACCGGCTTCCGAAAGGATGGTCGCCGCCTTTCGCCGCACCGTACGCTTCGACAGGAAGAAGGGCTGTCGTCCATCGACGAATTGATTGAGCAGAAGGGCATCTGCCATCGAAAGGCCCGCCACGCCGACGACGTCAGTGGATTGGTGCACGGTGACGATGCCTTGGGCTACGGCCTCGGCTGGACTGTCGGCGTGATAATCATTGCCGTTCCACAAGATCCTGCCTGAATCGGCGCGGTGAATGCCCGACAGGATTTTCACCAAAGTCGATTTCCCAGCGCCGTTGGCTCCCATCAGCGCGACGACTTCGCCGCTGTCGATGGTGAGCGACGCGCCCGCCAGGGCCTGCGTCGAGCCGAAGGCAAGCGAGAGATTTTGAATATCCAGCAAGGTCATGCGTGCAGGCTCGATGATTGTCTGCGACAGCAGTAAGCCACTGCCGCCCAATCACAAGGATCGGCCTTGCTTTGTTGATTTATTCTATAGAATAAATTTTCATTTGGTTTTGCTTAGGTTTACTGGTGATCTCCGTGGGTTGGGAATGAGATCAATCAAACAATATGCCGCTCTGCAGCGCGTGAGTTTAATTTGTCCGAAATGCCAAGGGAGCTGAAAAACCCTTCCTTTAGTCTACTAATTTTATAGACAATATAAAAGCTCGGATATCGCGAATTTCCGTAGTCGTGACGGCATTGGTTTCGCCATTCGGATATATGCGCCAGGAGTTTTTATGGACACAGTTCTTTACCTTGCATCCCTTGCGGCCCGACCGAGCTTCGCTGCAAGCCGACGCATTTGGCCGATCCTGCAACATGTCCTGGCAGGCCTCATGGTGCTCTTTTCCCTCTTGCTATTGCTGCACGCTTTTTGCGGTGCCTGAACGCGCGTCGATCAAGGCCTCCCAAGGCAAGCGAAGAAAAGCCCGGCCCGCAACAGCGCAGGCCGGGCTTTCCAGCGTTACTTGATGGCGTTGAGATCGATACCCTTGGTTTCGCGAACGAAGATAAGGCCGATGACGAGCGTCATCGCAGCGATCGCGATCGGGTACCACAGGCCGTAATAGATGTCGCCCGTTGCGGCACTCATGGCGAAGACCGTTGCCGGCAGCAGGCCGCCGAACCAGCCATTGCCGATATGATAGGGCAGCGACATGCCGGTATAGCGGATGCGGGTCGGGAACATCTCCACCAGGATCGCGGCAATCGGGCCGTAGACCATCGTCACATAAATGACGAGGATCGTCAGGATCAGGATGGTCAAAGGCCAATTGATGGCCGAGGGATCGGCAACCATCTTGAAGGCGCCGCCGTTGGCGATGGTGTAGACCGGCATCTCTGTCGCGCCGCCAGCTTGATCCGCCGTCAGCAGTTTCGCTTTGATGAGATCGGCAACCGGGGTCACCGTCTTATCGCCCGCTCGCACGGTTGCGGCGTTCAGCCCGAGTTCCGGGTTGGCGGCGATGAAGGCATCGAGCTTGGCGTCGGGAACCTTGGCGGCGTCGCGCGCCAGCGGGAAGCCGGCCTTCTGCAAGGCAAGGTTCATGTCATGCGTGAATGCCGCGCTCTTCGCTGCTGCTCCGGCACCTGCCGCCGTTGCGTCATAGGAGGTTATGGTCGCGTCGCCGACCTTGATCGTCGCCGGCTGACCGGCTGGACCTTCGACAATCGTATAGGGCACGGAAGATTTCGCCAGGAAGGACGTGGCGATATCGCACGAATTGTTGAACTTGGCGGTTCCTACGGGATTGAACTGGAATGTGCAATCGCCGGGAGCTGCCGTCACCGTGGCGTGGACCGTCTGTTCCGCTTGGGCGAGGGCGGGGTTTGCGGCGTTGGTCAGCGCCTTGAACAGCGGGAAATAGGTGAGGATCGCCAGCGCAAGGCCCGCCATGATGATCGGCTTGCGGCCGATCTTGTCGGACAGCCAGCCGAAGAACACGAAGAAGCCGCTCCCGATCAGAAGCGCGATCGCGATCATGATGTTGACCGATTGGCCGTCGACCTTCAGCACGTTCTGCAGAAAGAACAGCGAGTAGAACTGGCCGGCATACCAGACGACCGCCTGGCCGGCAGTGAGGCCGAGCAGGGCGATGAGGGCGATTTTTGCGTTCTTCCATTGGCCGAAGGCTTCGGAAAGCGGCGCTTTGGAGCCCTTGCCCTCTTCCTTCATCTTCTTGAAGGCCGGCGATTCGCTGAGCGAGAGCCGAATCCAGACGGAGATGGCGAGCAGCAGGCAGGAGAGAAGGAAGGGAATGCGCCAGCCCCAGGCCGCGAAAGCCTCCTTGCCGAGGGCATTCTGGACAATCAGGATGACGATCAGCGACAGGAACAGACCGAGCGTTGCCGTCGTCTGGATCCACGACGTGTAGTAGCCGCGCCTGTTGTCGGGCGCATGCTCGGCGACATAGGTGGCGGCACCACCATACTCGCCGCCAAGCGCCAGGCCCTGCAGCAGGCGCAGGATGATCAGGATGACGGGAGCGGCGATGCCCCAGCTTGCCGAGCCGGGCAGAACGCCGACCAGGAAGGTCGAGAAACCCATGATCAGGATGGTGACGAGGAAGGTATATTTGCGTCCCACGAGGTCGCCGATGCGTCCAAAGACCAGGGCGCCGAATGGCCGGACGAGAAAGCCCGCGGCGAAAGCCAGCAAAGCGAAGATATTGCGGGTCGCCTCCGGATAATCGCTGAAGAAGGTTGCGCCGATGAAAGCGGCCAGCGACCCATAGAGATAGAAGTCGTACCATTCGAACACTGTGCCGAGCGAAGAGGCGAAGATGACCTTCTTCTCTTCCCTGGTCATGCCTCGACCGTTCGTCTCGGCCACGGACGTGGATGCCATGAATCAATCCTCCCAATTGCACCAGGGACATGGTCAAAAGACCCGTGTCATGTCCCCCATAATGACATTACGCAGGACTTTCCTGCCGATGGGCGCGGAAAGTCGCGCCAGTGGGTGCTCTCCCGATTTCCTCCCCCGGGAGATCACGCACCTGATGCATTTGCGAGTGTTGGCTAAAAATTGAAAATTGCAATGCCTGCAACCGCTGTCGCTATGGAAAACTGTGCGTAAAGCATCAAGAAATACGAATATATCGCTACGGGGCGCTAATACGGCGTACTCGCGGCACGGGGCCGGCGCCAGGAAGACTGGCATCAGCCGTATCTGAAATGTGCCGCGTGCCGGAGGTCACAGGTCCGCGTCTGCGCCGCTCTGGGCCTGTCTCACGCCGGCTGCAGCCGCAGGCGCCGGATCGGCGGAAAGGCAAGGGCGATACCGGCGGCCCCCAGACCGACCATGGACGAACCGATGAACAGCCACGAATAATTGGCGAAGCTGTCGAATATCCAGCCGCCGATCAGCGGCCCGGCCGCCATGCCGATGCTCGAAAGCATCGATGCCGCGCCGAAGACGGTGCCGATGACACGCGGCCCGAAATATTCGCGGGCAAGCACCGCATAAAGCGGCATGACGCCGCCATAGGCGCTGCCGAAAACGATCGCCAGTGCATAGAATTCGCCGAGTTCGCTGACCAGCAGATAGGTGGCAAGTGCTGCCGCCTGTACCAGCAGACCGGCGATCAGCACCGGTTTGACGCCGAGCCTGTCGGCAAGCGTACCATAGAGCAGGCGGCCGCCGAGCCCGGCAAGTCCCTCGACGCTGTAGATGCTGACGGCAGCCATAGGGCCTACGCCGCAGATCGTGGCGTAGCTGACCATATGGAAGATCGGTCCGGAATGGGCCGCGCAGCAGGCAAAGAAGGTGGCGCCAAGGACGATGAATTGCGGCGAGCGGAAGATCTGGCCGAGCGGCACGCTCTTCTCCTCCGCCTGCCCACCCCAGCCGGAGGTCTCCGCCAGAACGGACGCGCACCGCACCAGCAGGGCAGCCGGGATCAGAAGCACCCACGCCATGAGACCGATGACAAGCATAGCGAAGCGCCAGTCATAGGCGGAAATAAGGTAACGGGCGAAAGGCGATACCGTCATCGGCGCGACGCCCATGCCGGCCGACACCAGCGACACCGCCAGGCCTCTTCCCTTGTCGAACCATGCGGTTGTCGCCGCGATCATGGGCGCGAAAAAGGCGCTGGCGGCGAGGCCGACGAGAATGCCGTAAGTCAGCTGGAATTGCAGGAGCGAGCCGGCGCGGCTCGCCAGGACCAGTGCAAGCCCGAGCAGCAGCGCACCGATCGTCACCACGATGCGGATGCCGAAGCGGTCACTTGCCGCACCCCAGGCGAAGGCGCCCAAGCCCATGGTCAGGAAATTCAACGTCATGGCGGCGGCGATGCCGGCATGCGACCAGCCCGTGTCGGCGGCAATCGGCACCTGAAAGATCGCTAAGGAAAACATCGCGCCGAGCGCAACACAGGTCATCAGCGCACCGGCACCGACGATTACCCAACGATAGGACGAATTCATTTCGCAGCTCCTTCCAGCCCGGTTCGGCGCGAGAGATCGGATAATATCCTTTCTCACCATGTCTGGAATAAAGACGATTGCGTCGGGACGATTTCGACATTGCCGCCGGAAAAATTTTCATCGGCTGCGCGGGCGATACGTTTGAAAGTCTGGCGGCCAGATCGCCCACAGGGCGCGTGTGCCCCGGCGTGAGGAATCCTCGGTAGCTTTAAGCGGTAGGGTGATACCTCTCCTTGAGGGGAGAGGTCGCCGCGTAGCGGCGGGTGGGGGTGACAATTGCTTGGCTGCAAAGGTTGCGGCGATCACCCCACCCCGGAGCTATGCTCCGACCTCCCCCACAAGGGCAGGGTGAAAATCAGTGTACCGGAGCAACCAGCGAGAAGAACGCGCCTTGCGGGTCGGTGGCCTGGACGATCCAGCCCCATGTCGAAATCGGACCTAGGTTCCCCACCGAACATCTCGCAGACGCGATGGCCCTGTCAGACATCGGTGTCGTTCCGCAGTCATGAGGACGCCGATCTGTCGGCATCGCGTTGCAACCGCTGTCGGCACGTCGGCACCCGGAATTTAATCTTGAGCTCATATACGGCTGCTAAAACAGCCGCCTCGATGCTGGAAGACCCTGCTTCGCAGCCGAAGGCGAGCTCAAGCAGCTACAAATGATTTACAGCCTCAAAGCAATACCGAACCAGATCTTTACGTCATGGAGCGGCATATTCAATGGCTCATATCGTCATCATTAATCCGCGTTTCGAAACCTCCTATTGGGGTATGGAACACGCGCTTCCGCTGTTCGATGTGAAGGCCAACCTGCCCGTTGCCTGTCTGCCGCTGCTCGCGGCGCTAACGCCCGCGGAACATACCGTTATACTCTTGGACGAGAATATCGAACCGATCGACTACGACCTTTGCGAGAAAGCCGACATCGTTGCGCTGACGGGCATGATCGTCCAGCGCTTCCGGATGACGGAAATCCTGATCGAGCTCAAACGACGCAATTGCTTCACCGTCGTCGGCGGACCTTGGGTTACGGTCAAGGAAGACTATTTCGGCGATCTCGTCGATGTCTCCTTCATCGGCGAAGCGGAGGAAACCTGGCCGAAATTCCTGCGCGAATGGCGGCAGGACAACCATGCGCGGCGCTACGAACAGTCCGACAGAACGGATATGAGCAAGGTGCCGGTGCCGCGCTTCGACCTCCTGAAGATGCATGAATATGCCGTCGGCAGCATCCAGTTCTCGCGCGGCTGTCCCTTCACCTGCGATTTCTGCGATATCATCGTGGTCTTCGGCCGCAAGCCGCGCATCAAGACCAGCGCCCAGGTCATCGCCGAGATGGAGGCTCTGCTGGCCGCTGGAATGGATACGGCCTTCATCGTCGACGACAATCTGATCGGTAACAAGAAGGCGATCAAGGAGGTTTTGCGCGATGTCGTCGCCTGGCAGGAAAGACGTCATTATCCGATGACGTTCCTCACCGAAGCGTCGATCGATCTGGCTGACGATGCGGAGCTGATGCAGCTGATGGTCGATGCCAATATCCGCGTCGTCTTCATCGGCATCGAAACACCGAACGAGGAGGCGTTGCGGGAAACAAAGAAGCTGCAGAACCTGCGCAAGGGCGGCACCATGCTGGAAAAGATCCACGCGATCCAGCAGACCGGCATGGAAGTGTGGTGCGGCATGATCCTCGGCTTCGACAGCGACGATGCGACTATTTTCGATGCGCAGCGCGTCTTCATCAAGGATGCGCGCATCGTCAACGCCATGATCGGCATGCTGGCGGCGATTCCGAAGACGCCGCTCTACACGCGTCTTGCCAAGGAGGGGAGGCTCGATCACGATGATCCGCCCGCCTTCGGCACCAACGTCATTCCGCTCAATCTTTCGCGTGAAACGCTGCGGGATGGATATCTTTCCGTCCTTAGCGATCTGCATCAACCGACGGCTTACTTCGACCGGCTGGATGCGCTTTACATCGATGCTCATATCGAACCGGAAAGCACCCGCTTACGGCACCTTCGTCGCCATCCTTTGCGGCTGCTGGTTCTCAACGCAACATGGGCGATGGAGGCGGCTGGAATTTTCGTTCGCCTGATGCGTGGTGTGAAGGAAGCGGATCTGCGCGCCGTCTATCGCCGGCGGCTTCTCAATCTGCTGCGGCATCGCCGCTCTCCGATCATCCTGCAAATCTACGCGATCAAGTGTGCCATGCACTACCATGCCCATATCATGGTCCAGCAGATGCGCACCGGCGGTGGCATCGTCAACTCATTCTAGCGACGCTTCGGCGAAGAGCTTCATTGCAACGAAGCCTGTTTTGTTGTTGCGCCGGCGCAACACCAGGCGTGAGATTCCTGCAATTCGAAATTGTGGGGTTGCCGTTTTTCCGATCTCGCGTATTATATACCCATCCGCAAATCAAACAGAGGAGGCGTGACATGCATCATACACGAATGTTTACATACGTCTCCGGCGGAATGCTCGTTGCTGGCTTGGTATGCACCATGCCAACCACACGACGAGCTTTTATTTAAAGCCAATAAAGGCTTTATCTACCGCCGTTTAGGCACTTTTCCCATAACTGCATCGTGACCTGCCCAGGGAATGAATCCGCGCATGTTTTGCGCGCTTGCTCCTGAAGCCGGTCAAGCTTCAAGAGGACCTGGCTGCGTAATTGCGCCAGGAAGGACGATGACGCATTCACAATTTTTAGTTGCTGACAGTTTGACGGCGACGATCGACGAACTATGCCAGAAATTCGGTGTCTGGAGGACCGCAAGGGCTCTGCTGCTTGTCGTCTGGAGGCAGCGGCAAACGCGCATGCAGGTGTCCGAACTATCGAATCATCAGCTTCGTGACATTGGTCTGCCGGAGCGGGAGGACACTCCGAGCCAGTTCAATTCCCTGGCGCTACACCTGCGCCGCTTCGGTTAGGCCGAAAAGGATGGGCATGAGCGCTTCATCCCATTCCGCCGATCGATTCCGGCCCGGAAATAGCCTTGACCGACAACGTCCAGGGTATGAAACGCATGATCGGCGGCGCAGACCCGAATGGTTCTGTACGCCGCCGGTTACCATAAAAATGGCTTCACCGCCATCAGCGGGGGATGGCAATCGATGGTCTCCCCTGCTGTGGCGCGAACGATGACCGTTGACATATCGCTCTGTTCGATCGTGGACGGAGTGCAGGTCATCGCGCAGGAAGCAGCGACATTCGCCGCTTTGGCAGCCATCATCCTGGTCTATCTTCTGCTCGTTGCTTTATTCCGTCTTCGCCGGCCAAGCCGCACGCGGTTTAGCCAATTGCCATGCCTTCGGGTTACACGGTCAGGACCGCATATATGACGCCGCCGTTTTCACCGCGCGTGACCGAAACATCCGTGACCGGGTGCTTGACCTTGTCGATGATCGACTGCACATCCTCATTCGTTCGCCAGATCAACGGCCAATTCATGAAGGTTTCCATGTAGCCTTCGACGCCGATATCCTTTGCGAAATTCGCGAGAAGGAACTTGCCACCTGGCTTCAGCATCTGCAGGCAGCGCTCCGTCAGCCGAACGGCGACGCTTTCGGCAAGATAATCGTAAAGACCGGCTGCATAGATGAAATCGAACGTGCCAAGCTTCTGCGCGCGCCCGAGAATGGTGCGGACAGAGCCGTTGATCGCTTCGATGCAGCTGCCATGGAAGGCCGAACTCACGGTACCGACGCTGACGGGATCCTGATCGAGCGCGATCCAGCGCTTGAGCCTGCCGCTTTGCAGAGCCTGGGAGCGCTCCGCTTCACGAAGGTGGCCAGCCGCAATCGCCAGGATTTCGGCCTTGTCGTTCTTTTCGGCCACCGCATCGACATGCGCCGCCAGAAGATCACGCCTCTCCCGCACGGCAACGGCGGACGCGGCTTGCCGGGTAAAATCGTAAACTTCGGCGCCCAGCGCCGAGGCTTCCTTCACCTGTTCGGCGACGGCCGGATGTTCATAAATGAAGTCCAGCAGATAGGCATCGCCGCTATAGCCGCGCGGCTTTTCGAAGGACCATCGGGTCAGAGGGTCCTGAAGCAGGAAGGACGAAACTGGATGCGTCTGCGCAGTGGCGGTGAGATGCGTCCAGGTCCGGGGCGTCACCTTGTTCTTCAACGCCTGCAGGCGCTCCGTCAGGGCTTTCATGATGCCCTGAACCGGTGCACTGGCTTCAAATGCCTGCTGTGCCAAAGAGAGAATAAGGGCAAGTTCGGCCTCGCCCTCTTTAATTTGCTCGGTTGTAAGACTGTTACTCGATGATCTCGTATGTTTCGAGATGGATTGCGCGGTAACGAGGCTATAGCCATCAAGAGCAGTTTGAAATTGTTTCAATTTTAAACGAGTCCGTGAACACTCCGCAAACCATATCTCAGATAAAAAATGAGCGCTATGGTTTTGTTAATGTCACTGCGGCAACGCTGTCGTTATCAAACGGATCAAATTAGCCGCCTTGGTCAAGCGAGTGATTGGTTCAGTCGAGCGACGCAAAGGTAAAGCGGTGGACATGAAGTCTCGGCTAACTCGGGTGATGATGAGTATGCGTCGATTGTCGGGAGGAAGCGGTCTTGGCTGGAAAGAGGCTCGCTTGATGAGCAATCCTGCCGAGCTTCGTGCGCTCTACAAGGACTATGGCAACGAGGCGCGTCGTACCCTGGCACGCAGCGGCCTTTGGCTTGCGGTGCCGGTCTATATTCTTTTCCTGATCACCGACCTGATATTCACTCCCGATGTCTCCCATGTGACGATTCCGGCGCGTTTTTTCATCGGCGGCGTCTCGCTCCTTGTTCTGGAGATCCAGTTTGCGCGCCAGCGTCGCGCCGGAGAGCTTGAGACGACATGCGCGAGCGCCGTGGTCTTCGGGTATGTCGTGTGGCTCGTGCCGACGCTGCAGACTGCCAATGCCGAGGCTTTTTCCTATTACGCCGCCTTCGGCGCCATTTTCATGATGGGCGTCAATCTGTTCTTCAGCCTCGAATTTGCTCTCGCTCTTGCGTCATCGGGGATGATCTTCGCCATCTTTCTGCTATCGCTTGCCGAGTTCCATTACAGCCCGGCCTATTGCCTGGCCTTTACGACCTTTTATCTCTGTTGTTTCGTGTTCACCGCCTATGTGAACTGGAAATTGAACAAGGAGCGTTTCAACGTCTTTCTCAATGCCAGGGAAGCCGAACTGCAGCAGCGCCAGGCGGCGGAACGCGGCGAGGCGCTTCTGCGCCTGTCCATTACCGACTCCCTTACCGGAATGGAAAACCGCCGGGCGGCCGATATAAGGCTCAAGCAGTTCTGGGAGCGTTGGCGTGAGGATGGCGTGGCATTTGCGGTCCTGCTGGTCGACGTCGATTTCTTCAAAAAATACAATGACTATTATGGGCACCAGGAAGGCGACCATTGCCTCATCACGGTCGCCAATGCCTTGTCGGATATCGTGGCGCCTCTGGGTGCGACCGTCGGACGATACGGCGGCGAAGAGTTCATCGTCATCCTCGATCTTGAGCGCGGATCGGACGCACTGGCGTTGGCGGAAGCCATTTGCCAGGGGATCGAGGCGCTGGATATCGTTCATGCCCAGCGGCTCGACGGCTTCCAGCACGTCACCGTCAGCGTTGGGGCGACCGTCACGAGGGATGCAGCCGGCACCAAGCTGGAAAATGTCATCAATGAAGCCGACCGCGCCCTTTATTCCGCAAAGGCGAGCGGCCGCAACTGCGCCAGAATATTCGATCCGAACGAGCTTCCGGGTGGTGACGCCAGCGAGAACATCGCGGCGATACTGAAGATCGCCATCCAGCAGAACCTTGTCTCTCTGGTCTATCAGCCGATCCAATATCTCGAGACGGGGGAAATCGGCGCCTATGAGGCCCTGATGCGCCTGCAATTGCTCGATGGCTCGAGCTCTTCCCCCGCGATCTTCATTCCGATAGCGGAGCGAACGGGGGCCATCATCGAATTGGGCTACTGGGCGATCAGGAGGGCATGCTGCGAGCTGCTATCCCGCGACGTCGTCGAAACGGTCAGCGTCAACGTCTCCCCGATCCAATTGCGTGCGCCGGGCTTTGCGGCACAGGTGGCCGCCATCCTGGCCGAAACCGGCGTTTCCGGGCACAGGCTTGCGTTCGAGATCACCGAGGGCGTCGATATGGAAATACGCCCCGACGTGCTCGACAGCGTCCAGGACCTCAAGAGGCTCGGTATCAAATTCTGGCTGGACGATTTCGGCACGGGTTTTGCCGGTCTATCTTGGCTTCGCCTGATGGAATTCGAAACCGTGAAGATCGACAAATCGTTTCTTCACGACGCGACAAACAGCGACGGCGCCAAGATCCTTCTCGAAGATATCATCGGCCTGGTGCGCAATCGCGGGCATCGCATTCTTGTCGAAGGGGTCGAGAACGAAGAGCAGCTCGATCTCGTCAAATCCTTTGGCATCGATGCCGTTCAAGGGTACCATATCGGCAGGCCCGCACCGCCGCTCAAGCATCCGATCGTGGTCCGCCGTGCGGGACACCGACGCTGGCAGGCATCGGCCTGAGCGCCGGTGCTGGTCCTCAGCGTCACCGCAAAGGCAGCAGCGTCATGAGCGTCAACCTTTCCGAGATCTACCGAAATTATATCGCCTGTTTGAACCGGCAAGACTGGCCAAACCTTGGCAGGTTTGTCGATGAGGATGTTCACTACAACGGCGCCTATGTCGGATTATCCGGCTATCGCAACATGCTCGCGGGCGATTTCCTGGCAATCCCCGACCTCCGTTTCGACATTAGCCTGTTGATTTGCCAGCCGCCGCATGTCGCCAGCCGCCTGCAGTTCGATTGTACGCCAAAGGGGATGCTGTTCGGCATGCCGGTGAACGGCAGGAGGGTCCAATTTTCGGAGAACGTCTTCTACGAGTTTCGGGACGCTCGGATCCGCAGCGTCTGGTCGATCATCGACAAGGCTGCCATTGCGGCTCAGCTATAGATCTTGACGATCAGGTTCGGAAACGGCCGCCGATGGCAGAGCTACTTATGATCAAGGCGCAACGCTATGAAACCGGCGATGAAGGCGGCCAGGCCACTGACGGCAATAGGACCTAAATAGCTGCCGGTGTGATCGAAAATGACACCCGTGGCCGTTGGGCCAATCAAGGCCGCGATACCCACTGCCGTATAGAGATATCCGAGGACAGCGCCGATATGGCGCGTCCCAAACAGATCGGCGGCCACAGCCGGATAAAGCCCGACGCAGCCGCCATAGCTCATGCCGAAAGTCAACGCGAACAATGCCAGCTGGATCATGCCAGTTGCCGATGCCCACAGGGCGAACGAGGCTGCGACCGCGAATGTCAGCGATGCCAAGAGCCGGCGGCGGCCGAGGCGATCGCCGAGACCGGCCAGAAAAAAGCGCCCGATGACGTTACCCACGCCGATGAGGCTTACAAGAACCGTCCCATCTTGAAGCGAGAGGCCCATATCCAGGGTGGCTGCCACGATATGCACATAGGGAATGAAGGTGCAGAAGGACGACAGGATGAGCATGATATAGAAAAGGCGAAATCTGCTGTCGCGCCAGATGGCGAGAGCATTTGCATGGCTGTTCGCCTGAGGCGAGGTCGGATTGGTATTATCGCGCCTTTTGCGCATGACAATTGCAGCCGGCACGCCAAAACCCGCAAGCATGAATGCGAGGGCGACAAAGCATCCACGCCAACCGATGGACGGAAGTGCCTGGCCGACTGCGAAAGGCAGAACGAGGGTGCCGATGCCAATGCCCGCTGTCGCAATGCCCGAGGCCTGACTTCGTTTGCGGATGAACCAGGACTGCACAACCCCAAGGGCTGGAACGTAAGACAGGCCGATCCCAAACCCGATGCCAAAGCCATACCAGATATAAAGCGATAGGAGAGAGCCGGCACGAGTGGCGCCTATATAGCCAAGGATCATAGCGGCTAACCCCAGAAGAACCAGGCTGCGCGGCGACCATCTATCGGCAAGCGGTCCGGCAATCGCCCCCAGGGAGTAGAAAAGGAAAGCGGAAATGGAGAAGACGAAAGCGATCTCGCCGCGAGAGGCACTAAATTCTGCGGCAAGCCCAGGGAAGGTGGCGGAAAAGGAATAGGCGGCTCCGAACGTCACAGCTGTCAGAGCATGGGTGGCGGCAACGACTTTCCACCCCTCCCGCATATCGGCTTCTTCATGGTTATGCGAAAGGGTCAGTTCGGACATCATCGAGCTCTGAAAAAGTCGCGCTGCCGGCCACTATGGCCTACGGCGTAGCGGCCGAACAATGAATAGTGCTGATGCCCTTTATTGATTCCCTTGATCTATCCCGGTTTCGAGGCCCGGCATCGCGAGACCGGGCTATTCGCGAACTATCTGCGAAGAAGCCAGGTCGGTTTCGATGAAAATGCATGATCTGTCGGCGGTCTGCAGGAGAGTGTCCGCGACGCCACCATAGGAAAGGCTGCCGCTTGCCCGCTTGCTCACGCCGAGCACGATCAGATTATATTTTCCGCTGCGGGCATGGCGCAGGATCGAAAGCTCAGGCGAAGGTCCCTGCTGAACCACTTTTTCGATTTTGACGCCGTAGTAGTCGGCAATCGCGCCGACCGTCTTCATAACCTCCCAATTATCGCTGCCGCGGTCGCTGATGCGCGGAATGGCTCTTGCCTGCCGTGGTTCGACGATCAGCAGCACGGCGCAATGAGCGTTTGCCGCCTTGGCAACGGCAAGTCCGAATTCCGCCGCCCTGACGGAGCGCTCCGTACCGCTGACGGGGAGCAGGATTCGCAGATCTTGGGGGCGCTCCGGTAACGCCCCGCGCGCAGTGACGATGGCGGAGGTTCCCTTGAAGGCCGAGGTCATGACCTGCAGGGTCTCACTGAAGCGGCCGTCCTCTCCCATCGAAGGCTCGATGCCGGTGAAGAGAAGGTCGTGGCCGCTGTCCGAGATGTCGCCGAGCATGGTTTCGAGCTCACCATCCTTTTCCCGAGCCGTGACGTGGATATCGCTTTCGGCGCCTATGTCCTTGTCAGGTGGCGCCGACGACAACAGATCGGTTGCGCATTGGCGCAGATCCTCGGCAATGGCTCGGGCTTGCGAGGGTGGTTCCGCGGCAGTTGCCATTTCCGGCTCCCTTTCGGCCTCCTTCGGTTCGCGCACGTCGAGAACGGTGACCGGCATCTTGCGCGTCACTGCGAAGAAGGCGGCAATCCAGATTGCAAGGCGGCTGCTTTGCGAGCCGTCGACGGTCAGCAGGATGCGTTCGAAATTCGCCAGGAAGCTTTCGCTTTCGAATTGCTCGCGCTCGAGCCGATCGCGCTCTTCGTCGCGCAGCGGCAGGCGTGCCAACGCCCAGCGCAGCGTCGGCGGCATCGCCATCGTCGTGATGACGGCCATGGCGACGATGACGGAAAAGAGCTTCTCGTCCAGAACGCCGACGGACAGGCCTATGGTCGCGACGATCACTTCCGTCGATCCCCTCGCATTCATGCCGCAGCCGAGAGCGAGGGCCTCCGATCCCGAATAGCCGCTGATCTTGGCGGCGGCAAAAGCCCCGCCGAACTTGCCGAGGCTGGCAATGACGACGACGGCCGCCGTCAGCAACAATATGGAGGGATCGGCGAGCATGGTGAGATCGGTCTGCAGGCCGGTCAGACCGAAGAAGACGGGCATGAACAGCGCCGTCGTCAGCGCACGAAGCTGCACGTCGATCTGACGGGTGAGGATCGGCGATTCACCGACGAGGATGCCCGCGACGAAGGCGCCGAGCACGGTATGGACGCCGATAAGATTGGTGATGATCGCCATCGTGCCCATGATCGCGACGATGGCGCTGAGCACCGGCAGGTCGCTGCGAAAATTGTCGTTGGTCCAGCGAATGATTTCGAAGACGATCCGCCTGCCAATGGTAAAGCTGACGGCCATGAAGGCCAGCGTGCCGATCGCGCTGGTTGCCAGAGTCGAAAGGTCGACCGTGCCCTTTTCGGCGAGGCCGAAGGTGATGGCGATGATCACCCAGCCGATCGTATCGTCGATAATGGCGGAGGCGACGATCAGCTGGCCGATGTTCCGGCGCATGAAATCCATCTCACGCACCACGGAAGCGACGATCTTCACCGAAGAGATGGAAAGCGCAGTACCGAGAAAGAGAGATGTGACGAGCCGCTTGCCGGGATCGGGAAGCAAGGCGTCTGGGATGAGCTCTCCCAGGACGAAACCTGCGGCAAAGGGAATAGCGATGCCGGTGAGCGAGACGCCCGCAGCAGATCTGCGCAGGCGCGTTGCCAGGCCGAGATCGGTTTCCATGCCAGCCAGCAGCAGAAGGAAGAGGATACCGAGCTGACCGATTGCATCGGTCATATTTTTCTGGCCTGGATCCGAGGGAAAGATGCTGGCCTGCACATGCGGAAGCACCAGGCCGAAAAGGGAGGGGCCGAGAATGATGCCGGCGATGATCTGGCCCATGATCGACGGCTGGCCGATGCGCACCATCCATTCGCCAAGCAACCTGCCCGATACGACAAGCAGGACGATCTGCGCCAGAAACAGCCCTTCGGAGGCATGGCTGGCCTTTTGCCCATCAGCCGCGAAGGCGATTTGCGCGATCGACAGCGATAGGATGAGGGCGATGGGAAGGGTAAGTGCGCTTGAAGGAAATACTTTCGAGGTTCTCTGGCGTGACGGCATGGATCGATCCCACTGAGCAGCAGGAAAACGCGCCAGAGCCTTTGCCGTTCCAGATGGCATCGGCAATTGCCGTCTTGATTTGTCCGGCATCGGGACGGCAAGCCGGTCCGCCGCCCTTGGAGCGGCGGACCAAAACTGATTGGAAAGTCAGACGCGTTCCAGCGCGATGGCAATGCCCTGCCCGACGCCGATGCACATGGTCGAGAGCGAATAGCGGCCGCCGGTTTCCTTCAGTTCCAGAGCTGCGGTGCCGGTGATGCGGGCGCCGGACATGCCAAGCGGATGGCCAAGCGCGATGGCGCCGCCGTTGCGGTTGACGCGCGCGTCGTCATCGGCGATGCCGAGTTCGCGCAGCACGGCAAGCCCCTGCGAAGCGAAGGCTTCGTTCAATTCGATGACGTCGAATTGTTCCTGGCGCATGCCGAGGCGCGTCATGAGCTTGCGTGAGGCGGGAACCGGGCCGATCCCCATGATGCGCGGGGGAACACCGGCGGCCGCGCCGCCGAGGATGCGGGCAATCGGCGTCAGGCCGTATTTCCTGGCAGCTGCCTCTGAAGCAATGATCAGCGCGGCAGCGCCATCATTGACGCCGGAAGCATTGCCGGCCGTCACCGTGCCGCCTTCCTTCTTGAAGGGCGTGCCAAGCTTGGCGAGTGCTTCCATCGTGGTGGCGCGCGGATGCTCGTCCTTGCCGACGACGACCTGATCGCCCTTGCGCTGCGGGATCGTCACCGAGGTGATCTCCCTGGCAAGCCGGCCGTTCTCCTGCGCTGCCGCAGCCTTTGCCTGCGAGCGAACGGCAAAGGCGTCCTGGTCTTCGCGGCTGACCCTATAGTCTTCGGCGACATTCTCGCCGGTTTCCGGCATGGAATCCACGCCATACTGCTTCTTCATGACAGGGTTGATGAAGCGCCAGCCGATGGTGGTGTCGTAGATCTCGGCATTGCGCGAAAAGGCGCTTTCGGCCTTGGGAATGACGAAGGGGGCGCGCGACATGCTTTCGACGCCGCCGGCGATCATGATGTCAGCCTCGCCGGCGCGGATGGCGCGGGCGGCAGTAATAACGGCATCCATGCCTGAACCGCAAAGGCGGTTGATCGTCGTGCCCGACACCGAAATTGGCAGGCCGGCCAGCAGGCCTGCCATGCGCGCGACGTTGCGATTGTCCTCGCCCGCCTGATTGGCGCAGCCATAGATCACATCGTCGACGGCTTCCCAGTCGACCAAGCCATTGCGCTCGATCAGCGCCTTCAGCGGCACGGCGCCGAGATCGTCGGCGCGGACGGAAGAAAGCGATCCGCCGAAGCGGCCGATCGGGGTGCGGATAAAGTCACAAATGAAGGCTTCGGTCATGGTCTTCTCCCTGCGGCGGCGCGCAAAAACGGGCAGCGGATTTGCGACAACGGCATACGAAATATTATAAGCTTAAAGCATTGCGCGCAAATCTGAAAGATAGCAACGCGCTTTAGAGCTTCGGCACGATGAGGTCGGCGACGGGGCGATCGGTATGAAGCGGCGCGCCGGTCATCGCCTGCAGTTCATCCATCGTCATTGCGGCGAGTTTTTCGCGCACGACGAAACCTTCCTTGGCAATGTCGATGACCGCATGGCTCGTATAGATGCGGGTGATGCAGCCGACGCCCGTCAGCGGGAACGTGCAGGCCTCCACCAGTTTCGGCTTGCCGTCCTTCGTCACATGTTCGGTGATGACGAAGACCTGCTTGGCGCCATGAACCAGATCCATGGCGCCGCCGACGGCAGGCACGCCTTTTGAGCCGACGCGCCAATTGGCGAGATCGCCGTTCTGCGCCACTTGATAGGCGCCAAGGATCGCGACATCCAGATGGCCGCCGCGCACCATGGCGAAGCTATCGGCGTGGTGGAAGAAGGAGGCACCCGGCTTCAGCGTGACGGCCTTCTTGCCGGCGTTGATCAGGTCCCAATCTTCCTCGCCTTCCGCCGGCGGCTCGCCGAAATTCAGTATGCCGTTTTCGGTGTGGAAGATCGCCTGACGGCCCGGAGGCTGGTAGCGGGCGACCATTTCCGGAAAGCCGATGCCGAGGTTCACATAGGCGCCGTCTTCGATATCCTGAGCCGCGCGCCAGGCGATCTGCGCGTTGGAGAGCTTGATGTCTTCGCGTGTGTCGATGGTCATACGTAAGCCACTCCGGCTCGAATGAGATTTTCTTCCTGCTGCGGATCGGCGACTTCAACGACGCCGTTGACGAAAATGCCGGGGGTAACGATGTGCTCGGGATCGAGCTCGCCGGCGGCAACGATTTTCGAGACCTGTGCGATCGTCTTGGCCGCGGCCATGCACATCAGCGGATTAAAATTGCGGCCGGCCTTGTTGTAGATGAGATTGCCCTGCACATCGCCGACATGGGCTTTGACAATGGCGAAATCGGCCTTGAGCCAGCGCTCCTGAACATAATGGCGGCCATCGAATTCGGCGATGACCTTGCCGTTGGCGAGTTCGGTGCCATAGGCGGTTGGGGTATAAAAGGCTGGAATGCCGGCGCCGCCGGCGCGGATGCGTTCGGCAAGCGTCCCCTGAGGCACTAGCTCCAGCTCGATTTCGCCCGCCAGATAGCGGTCCGTGAAGGCGCGCGGATCGGATGAACGCGGGAAGGAGCAGATCATCTTCCTGACCATGCCGGCATCGATCATTGCAGCGATGCCGATACGCCCGTTGCCGGCATTGTTGTTGATGACGGTCAGGTTCTTCGGGCCCTTGTCGATCAGCGCATGAATGAGTTCGATCGGCGCGCCGGAGCCGCCAAATCCGCCGATCATGACGGTCGCACCATCACCGATCTCGGAGACGGCAGCCGCCGTGCTCGCAATTGTCTTATCCATGCGCAAACTCCCACTTGCCAATGCGGGCGGACCAAGGCGCCCGTCCTCTTCCTTTCGAATAGATCAGCACGGGCTGGACGGCAATCATTTTGTGCGTTATTTGATATTTGTTCATATAACGCACAAAATGATGCCAAAATCGAGGATCTAAGATGCGCGAAACGGATTTCGTCAGTGGCTTTGCCAAGGGATTGAAAGTCATCGAAGCCTTCGGCGAGACGCGGCAGCGCCTGACGATCGCCGAAGCATCGAAGCTGACCAGCCTCAATCGCGCCACCGTGCGCCGTTCGCTGCTGACGCTCTCCGAACTTGGCTATGCTACTTATGACGGCAAATTCTTCACGCTGACGCCGAAGATCCTGAGGCTCGGCCACGCCTATCTGGCCGCAACGCCGCTGCCGACCATTATCCAGCCGCATCTCGATCAGCTTGCCGAGCGTGCCGGGCAGAATGCGTCAGCCTCGGTGCTCGACGGCACGGAGGTCGTCTATATCGCCCGCGCCTCGCAGCGCCGGGTGATGTCGATCAACCTGACGCCGGGCAGCCGGCTTCCGGCCTTCTGCGCCTCGATGGGCCGTGTGCTGCTTGCGGCCCTGCCGGAAAGCGAGGCGCGCTCCGTGCTTGGGCGAACTGATCTCAAGGCGAACACGCCGAATACCAAGACCGATCCGGAGGAGCTGATGGCGGAGTTTCGTCGCGTGAAGGCGCAGGGCTATGCCGTCATCGACCAGGAGCTGGAAATCGGCCTCTGCTCGATTGCCATGCCGGTCGAAAACGATCGCGGCCAGACCGTGGCGGCAATCAATATCGGCGCACCGGCTGCCTATGTCGCGGCTTCCGACATGGCGGAGCGCTTTCTGCCACTGCTGAAGGAAACGCAGAAGGCGCTGCGGCTGGTGCTGCCGTAACCATCACATTCCCAACCTCTCCCGCTCCTCGATGCGCCAGGCACGCGGCGTCTGGCCAGTCTGCTTCATGAAGAAGCGGGAGAAATAGGCGGGGTCGGCAAAGCCGAGGCGATAGCTGATTTCCTGCACCGTCGCGAAGGTGAAGACCAGTTCGCGCTTCGCTTCGTCCAGCAGCTTGCGCGTGATTAACTCGTGCGCACCATGCCCCGTCCGGCTGCGCACGATACGACTGAGATGGGCCGGTGAGATGCCGAGGCTCTCGGCATAGAAGGCGGCCGGCTTGTGCGAGCGGAAGTGGCGCTGGATCAGGCCCTGCAGCATCTCCATGCGGCGCTCGCTTTCGTCGCCCGGATTGGATTCATCATCGGCTTTCTGAGCGATGCGCGCCGTCAGCAGCAAGGCCGAGGTCAGATAGGCATCGAGCAGATCGTTGCGGCCGTTGCGGTGGCTCGCAAATTCTTCCCCCAACCGTCTCAGCGTCCTGGCGACGTGGGCTGCGTCTTCATCGCGGGTGTCAAGCAAGGTCAGATGCGGATCGGCAAGCCATGTGCCCAGCCGGCTGCGATCGCCCGGCGAAGCTTTGAGGTGCGAGATCAGCACCGTGATGACGAAGCCGTCTATATCTCGCGAAAAGCGGAAGCCGTGATTGAGGCGAGGCGGCACCGTGATGACGGCGGGCGGCGTTATGGCATGGGGAATTCCGTCAAAGATGGCATCACCGGATCCGGCATCTATGTACAAGATCTGGAAAAAGTTCTCATGCCGGTGCAGGCGGATTTCCCAGTGATGCAGGCTGCTGCGGGAGGGAATTGTCTCGCAATGCAGCCAGAAATCCGGCTTTCGGCCGGTATTTTCGCCATAGAGTTCATAGGTCGGCACGTTCTTCGTCATGGCATTCCTCCCTCGCCATGTTCGATTTGTGCAATTTCATGACCGAAATGTCCATTGCGGACTTGCCTCGCGCCGAAGAGACTTGAGGCAAGAAATACGCATGGGAGGAGACGATGCGCACTCAAGTCGCCATTATCGGTTCGGGGCCGTCCGGGCTGCTGCTCGGCCAGTTGCTGACGGAGGCCGGCATCGACAATGTCATTCTCGACCGGGTCGGCAAGGATTATATTCTCGGCCGAGTCCGCGCCGGCGTTCTTGAGGAAGGCACCGTCCGGTTGCTGGACGAGGCGAAGGCGAGCGCACGCCTGCATGCCGAGGGCTTGCCGCATGATGGCTTCTCGCTTGCCTTCGACGGTCGCGATCATCGTATCGACCTTCATGGTCTCACCGGCGGCAAACGGGTTGTCATCTACGGACAGACCGAGATGACCCGCGATCTGATGGCCCGCCGCGAGGAAAGCGGTGCTCCAATCATCTACAGCGCTGCCAATGTCCAGCCACACGACTTCGATGGCGATACGCCCTATCTGACTTTCGAAAAGGATGGCATTTCGCACCGTATCGATTGCGATTTCATTGCCGGCTGCGACGGCTTCCATGGTGTCAGCCGCAAATCGGTTCCGGAAAAGGCGATCCGCAGTTTCGAGAAAGTCTATCCCTTCGGCTGGCTCGGTGTGCTGGCGGAAGTGGCCCCCGTCAATCACGAGCTGATCTATGCCAATCATCCGCGCGGATTCGCACTATGCTCGATGCGGTCGATGACGCGCAGCCGCTATTACATTCAGTGTCCGCTCGACGAGAAGGTCGAGGACTGGAGCGACAATCGCTTCTGGGAGGAGCTGCGCCGTCGGCTGCCGGCCCACCATGCCGAGGCTCTGGTGACGGCGCCGTCCTTCGAGAAATCGATTGCGCCGCTGCGCTCCTTCGTGGCTGAACCGATGCGTTTCGGTCGCCTCTTCCTTGTCGGCGATGCCGCCCATATCGTGCCGCCGACCGGCGCCAAGGGGCTCAATCTGGCGGCGAGCGACGTGCATTACCTGTTTTCGGGTCTCTCCGAGCATTATCAGGACCGCTCGAATGCCGGACTGGAGGCCTATTCCGCCCGCGCGCTTGCACGGGTCTGGAAGGCGGTGCGCTTTTCCTGGTGGATGACGACGATGATGCATCGCTTTCCCGATACAAACGATTTCGACCAGAAGATCCAGGAAGCCGAGCTCGACTATCTCACCCATTCCCGTGCCGCTTCGACCGCGCTCGCCGAGAATTATGTCGGCCTGCCGTTTTAGGCGAGCATCAGAGCTTCTTGGCGACCTCGCTTGCTGCTTCCCGGATCGTCTGCATCAGGATCGACAAGGGAAGGGTGGGGATGGCGTCGGTGCGCATGGTCAAGCCCACCGGTCCCTTCGTCTCGGTGGTATCGATCGGCAGAAGTGCCAATAATCCGTCCTCGACATCGCCGGCAACGACGCCGGCTGAGATGATCCAGATAGCGTCGTTCGAGCGCACGAAAGCGCGGCCGAAGGAGTCGGACACGGTCTCGATCTGGTTGGGCAATCCGCCGGCGCCGTTGGCGATCAGGAAGCTCTCGACGAAGGGTCGGATGATCGAGCCGCGCGTCGGCAGCAGGACCGTATAGCGATTGAGATCCGAAAACAGCGACTGCCTGCCCGATAGGAGCGGATGGCCGGCCCTGACGGCGAAGACGACCTGTTCGGAGTAGAGGTGCTCGAAGGAAAAGCCGGTCATTTTGTCGGGGCTTGCCAATCGGCCGACGACGAGATCGAGATCGCCGACTCGCAACTGCTCAAGAAGGACCGCGTTTTCGCCTGTCACGATCTTGATGCGGCTCCAGGTCTCCTCCTTGAGGAACAGGTCCATTGCCCGCGGCATGATCCGCGTGGAAACTGTCGGCAGCGCGCCTACCCGGATCGGCGGCGCTTCGCCGGAGCGCTCCTGCGAGACGGAATCCAGCCCTTGTCGGAGTGCTGTCAACGCGGCACCGGCATGGCGGAGAAAGACTTCGCCATAGCGGGTGATGCGGATGCCGCGCCCGTCGCGCTCGAAGACGGCGACACCAAGCGCTTCTTCCAGCTCGCGGATGGTCTTCGTCACCGCCGGCTGGCTGATATTCAGCAGGCCAGCCGCCTTGATCACGCTTTTCTGGCGCGCAACCTCGACAAAGGTCTGCAGATGGCGGAATTTGATGCGTGCGTCGAGCATGCTCACTCATAACCCCGGAGTTATTGTAGAGCAAAGAAATATCATTTTACCTAACCAGATTATACATCCAATCTCGCGGTCGAGGAGATTTCCAGTGCAGTTTGCCCGCATCAACGACGTCACGATCCATTATCAGATCATTGGCGGCCCCGCCGACAAGCCGGTTCTTGTCTTTGCCAATTCGCTCGGCACCGATTTCCGGATCTGGCGGGATGTGATCGTGCGTCTGGCCGGCGATTTCGCCATCGTGCTTTACGACAAGCGCGGCCATGGTCTCTCGGATCTCGGTCAGATGCCCTATTCCATCGAGGATCACGCCACCGACCTTGCCGGCCTGCTCGATTTCCTCTCGGTCAAGAATGCCATTATCTGCGGCCTGTCGGTCGGCGGGCTGATCGCGCAGTCGCTCTATCAGCGGCGGCCGGATCTGGTGCGGGCGTTGATCCTCTGCGACACCGCGCACAAGATCGGCACGGCCGAGAGCTGGAATGCCCGCATCGCCAAGGTCGAGGCTGATGGTATCGAATCCATCGTCGATTCCATCATGGAGCGCTGGTTCACGCCCGCCTTCCGCCGGCCGGAAAACCTCGCCTATGCCGGCTATTGCAACATGCTGATCCGCCAGCCGGTTGCGGGCTACGCGGCTACCTGCGAGGCGCTTCGCGATGCCGATCTGACCGAGGCGGCCGCCAAGATCTCCGTGCCCACCATCTGCATCGTCGGTGATCAGGACGGTTCGACGCCGCCCGAGCTGGTGCTGTCGACGGCAAAGCTCATTCCGAATGCACGCTATGAAGTGATCAAGGACGCCGGCCACATCCCCTGCGTCGAACAACCCGAGGCGTTGACCGAAGTCATCCGTGCCTTCATCGACGTCGTCCTGCGTGGAGAACAAGCCTGATGAATGATCCCACCGCGCCGTCCGAGCGCTATCTGCAGGGCATGGCGACACGCCGCGCTGTGCTCGGCGATGGCCATGTCGATCGCGCCCAACAGGCTGTGACCGATTTCGACCAGCCTTTCCAGGAACTGATCACCGAGGCAGCCTGGGGGCATGTCTGGTCGCGCCCGACGCTCAGCCGGCGCGAGCGCTCCATCGTGACGATCGCGCTGCTGGCAGCCCTTGGTCAGGATGACGAGGTGGCCATGCATGTGCGCGCCACGCGCAACACCGGCGCGACGCGCGACGATATCTGCGAGGCTCTTCTGCATGTGGCGATCTATGCCGGTGTGCCGGCCGCAAACCACGCGATCAAGATCGCCAAGCAGGTTTTCGAACAGATGGACGCCGAACAGGCGGCATGAAGCGAGGCAGACATGTCCGATAGAAGCAACAGCAAGCCCGAAACGGGCGCCTTTTTCGCGAGAGACCGCGCCTGGCATCCGCCAGCCTTTGCGCCGGGATATAAGACGTCCGTGCTGCGCTCGCCGCAGCGCGCGCTGCTGTCGCTCGACGGCACCATCTCCGAAATTACCGGACCGGTCTTCGGCCATTCCATATTGAATGAGCTCGATAACGACCTGATCCATAATTTTGCCAAGCCGGGCGAGAGCGCTATCGGTGAGCGGATCATTGTTCATGGTCGCGTGCTCGATGAGCGCGGCCGGCCGGTGCCGGGCGTCCTGCTCGAATTCTGGCAGGCCAATGCCGGCGGCCGTTACCGCCACAAGAAGGAAACCTATCTCGCGGCCATCGATCCGAATTTCGGTGGCTGCGGCCGCGCCATCACCGATGATGAAGGACGCTATGCCTTCCGCACCATCCGCCCCGGCGCCTATCCCTGGCCGAACGGCGTCAATGACTGGCGTCCGGCCCATATCCACTTCTCCGTCTTCGGCCATGGCTTTGCGCAGCGGCTGATCACGCAGATGTATTTCGAGGGCGATCCGATGATCTGGAAATGTCCGATCGTCGGCACGATCCCCGACAAACAGGCGATCGAGCAGCTGATTGCGCCGCTCGACTGGGGCAACACGATCCCGATGGATGCCCGCGCCTATAAATTCGATATCGTGCTGCGCGGTCGCCGTTCGACCCTGTTCGAAAACCGGCTGGAGGGCAATTGATGATACAGGATCTCGGCTACCTCAAGGAAACGCCGTCGCAGACGGCAGGGCCTTACGTCCATATCGGCCTGACGCCGAATTACAGCGAGATTAGCGGCGTCTACGAAACCGATCTCGGCTCCGTCATGGTCAACGACAAGACGCTCGGCGAGCGTATCACCGTGACGGGCAGGGTTCTCGACGGCGCGGGAGCGCCGGTCAAGGATGCCGTCCTCGAGATCTGGCAGGCCGACAGCGCCGGGCTTTATAACAGCCCCTCGGAGTTGCGTGGCACGGCCGATCCGAACTTTACCGGCTGGGGGCGTTGTCCGACCAGCTCGACCGACGGCGTTTTCCGTTTCGAGACCATCAAGCCCGGCCGCGTTCCCTTCAAGGACGGCCGCAAGATGGCGCCGCACATCACCGTCTGGATCGTCGCCCGCGGCATCAACATCGGCCTGCACACGCGCATGTATTTTCCGGAGGAAGCTGCCGCCAACGCGGAAGATCCATTGCTTGCCCGCATCGAACACAAGGAGCGCTTGGCAACGCTGATCGCTCACAAGGAAGGTTCCGTCTACACCTTTGATGTCCATTTGCAGGGCGACAAGGAAACGGTTTTCCTCGATATATAGACCATGAGCGTTTCTCCCTTCGACCATCCATTCCTGTCTGGCCTTCTCGGGGACGAGGAGATTGCGGCCTATTTCTCGGCCAAATCAGATATTCGCGCCATGCTCTCTTTCGAAGCGGCGCTTGCCGAGGTCGAGGCGCGGCATGGGTTGATCCCGCAGGAGATGGCTGCGCATGTCGCTAAGGTCTGCGCGGATTTCGAACCCGATCTACAAAGGCTGAAGACGGCAACGGCATCGGATGGCGTCGTCGTGCCGGATCTTGTTCGGCAGCTGCGCAAGGCGGTCGGAGAGGATGCCGGCAAACATGTCCATTTCGGTGCCACCAGCCAGGATGTCATCGACACCAGCCTGATGCTGCGGCTGAAGGCGGCGGTTTTCATCCTAAGCAACCGTCTCTTTGCCGTATCCTCCGCGCTCGCCAAACTGGATGAGCGCTTTGGATCGAACAGGCTCATGGGGCACACCCGGATGCAGGCTGCGATCGCGATCACCGTGTCCGATCGGCTGCGGGCATGGCGCCATCCGCTCGATCAGTATCGCGACCGGCTGACGCAGGAGACTTTTCCGCTGCAATTCGGCGGGGCCGCCGGTACGTTGGAAAAATTCGGGCCGAATGCGGCGGAAGTCAGGAGTTCGCTGGCACAAGCGCTCGGCCTCACGGACGAGCCGCAATGGCAGAGCCAGAGGGGGCGCATTGCCGAACTGGCGGGGCTATTCTCCATGATATCAGGCAGCCTCGGCAAGATCGGCCAGGACGTAGCACTTCTGGCACAGGCGGGCGACGAGATCGAGCTTGCCGGCGGCGGCGGTTCCTCGGCCATGCCGCACAAGCAAAACCCGGTCGCTGCCGAAACGCTGGTCACGCTTGCCCGTTTCAATTCCGTCCAGCTTTCGGGCATTCATCAATCACTCGTGCACGAGCAGGAGCGCTCTGGCGCCGCCTGGACATTGGAATGGCTGCTATTGCCGCCTATGGTGGTGGCAACGGCAGCTTCGTTGCGCCACGCGTTGCAACTGGTCGGTTCGATCAAGCGCTTGGGAACGACAGCCGAGTAGGATATTCGTCGCCATTCATAACTGAATTGGTATGGAAGCAAGGTTTTATTTCATTTTACATCACCATTTCCCATGAGAAATTGGTGATGATCAGAATTTGAATGATCAAGGGCAGCTCAAAAAGACGGCTGCCGGGAGGAGAGAAAATGAAACGGTTTGTCTTGGCCGCCATTGCGGCCGTTGCTCTTGGCGGTGCTGCCTATGCCGATACCATCAAGGTTGGTGTCATCGGTCCGTTTTCCGGCCCGTTCGCGCTGCAGGGCAAGAATTTCAAGGCCGGCATCGACGCCTATATGGCCGTCAACGGCAAGAAGGTCGGCAATGATGAGGTGGAGGTGATCTACCGCGATTTGCCCGCGGCCGATCCCGCCCAATCGAAGTCGCTCGCCCAGGAGCTCGTCGTCAAGGAGAAGGTCCAGTATCTCGCCGGCTTCTACTTTACCCCGGATGCGATGGCCGTGACGCCGATCCTCAAGCAGGCCAATGTGCCGATGGTGATCTTCAATGCGGCGACCTCGGCCATCGTCACCAAGAGCCCGCTCGTCGTGCGCACATCCTTCACCACCTGGCAGACCTCGACGCCGATCGCCAAGGTTGCCTATGATGCCGGCGTGAAGAAGGTCATCTCCGTCGTCAGCGATTATGGTCCGGGCGTCGATGCCGAAAACGCCTTCAAGGCTGGCTTCAAAAAGCAGGGCGGCGAAGTGGTGCAGGCGATCCGCATGCCGCTTTCGACCAACGACTTCAGCCCGATCATGCAGCGCATCAAGGATTCCGGCGCGCAAGGGGTTTTCGCGTTCCTGCCCTCCGGTCCTACGACGCTCGGTTTCGTCAAGGCCTATAACGAGAATGGCCTGAAGTCTGCCGGCATCAAGCTCTTTGCGCCGGGCGACCTGACGCAGGAATCCGATTTGCCGGCGCTTGGCGATGCCGCGCTCGGCATGCAGACGACCTTCCACTATGCGATTTCGCATGACTCGCCCGAAAACAAAGCCTTCGTCGCCGCTGCCGACAAGGCGATCGGCAATCCGGCCGAGCTGACCTTCCCCGCCGTGGGCGCCTTCGATGGCATGCATGTCATCTACAAGATGATCGAGGCGACCGGCGGCAAGCAGGATGCGCAGAAGGCCGTCGATGCCGTGAAAGGCCTGTCCTGGGTCAGCCCGCGCGGCCCCGTCACCATCGATCCGGAAAGCCGGCATATCACGCAGAACATCTATCTGCGAGAAGTCGCCAAGGGCGATGACGGCAAATACTACAACAAGGAAATCCAGACCTTCGAGAAGCAGGGCGATCCCGGCCTTGCCGCCGCGAAGTAAGCGCTCCAGTACCTGATCCCCTGATCGGAAGATTCTGTTCAGGGGATGACGGCGGTCGCGCAACAACAAACCGGACCAGCGATATCAATGCAAACCGTGCTCAGCATAGCAGTCGATGCCCTCGCTTACGGCATGGTGCTGTTCGTCATCTCCATCGGCCTTTCCGTCACCATGGGGCTGATGCGCGTCGTCAATCTTGCCCACGGCGCCTTTGCCATGATCGGCGGCTACATCGCTTCCTACGCGGCGCGCGATCTGGGGCTTGGCTACGGTGCGGCCGTATTGCTGGCTGTGGTGGGCACGGTCATCATCTCCATCCCGATCGAACGGCTGCTTTATCGGCGCATTTATGGTGCGCCTGAGTTGACGCAAGTTCTGATGACGATCGGCATCACCTTCTGCATCATCGGCATTGCCAATTACGTCTTCGGCCCCACTCTAAAGACCATCCCCTTGCCGGGCAGCCTGCAGGGCTCCGTCGATCTCGGCTTCCGCACCATCGGCACCCATCGTATCTTCGCGATCGTCTGCGGCCTCATCGTCGCCCTGGCCTTGTGGTATACGATCGAGAAAACCTCCTTCGGCGTGAAGCTGCGCGCTTCCGTCGATAATGCCGCGATGGCGGCCGCTCTCGGCGTCAGGACGGAAATCGTCTATGCAGTCAGCTTCGCGATTGCCGTCGGGCTTGCCGCTTTCGGCGGCGTGGTCGGTGCCGAACTCCTGCCGGTCGAGCCCTATTATGCTCTGCGCTACATGGTGACCTTCTTGGTTGTCGTCTCCGTCGGCGGAGCCGGCTCGATTTCCGGCGCGCTGCTTGCATGCCTCATCCTTGGCTGCATCGATACAACAGGCCGTTACCTCATGCCGGAATATGGGGAATTCTTCTTCTATCTGGCCGTCATTGCCATCGTCTGCGTCTTCCCGCGCGGCTTTGCCGGGAGAATGAAGTAACATGGCTTTGACCCTTGAAAGAGAGGCGGCGCCGACCGTGACCAGACATCGCACATTTGGGCAGGATTTGATCGCGATTGCGGTCATCGTCGTCACAGCCGCTGCCGGCTACCTGCTGTTTCCGGATAATCTCGCCCTCCTGACGCGGCTGATCGCGATCGCGCTTCTCGTCCTCTCGCTCGATCTCGTCACCGGCTATTGCGGCGTGGCGACGCTCGGCCACGCAGCACTGTTCGGTGCGGGAGCTTATGCAGCGGGCATTGCATCGGCCCATTACGGCATCAACGATCCCTTGCTGATGACGCTTGCCGGAATCGCCGGCGGCGCGGTTGCCGGGTTGATCTGCTCCATCGTCATTTTGAGAGCTAATGGCCTGCCGCAACTCGTACTGTCGATCGCGCTGGTCTATCTCTTCCACGAATTCGCCAACAAGGCATCGGGCTGGACGGGCGGCAGCGACGGATTGTCGGGCATTTCAGCAGATCCGCTGTTCGGTGTTTTCGAATTCGATCTTTACGGGCATACGGCCTACTTCTATGGCGTTGCGCTGCTGCTGATCGTGCTCGTGCTTTTGCGCTTTCTCGTGCGTTCGCCCTTCGGCATGCTCTGCCGCGGTATCCGCCAGGATCCTTTACGCATCCGCGCCATGGGGGCATCGCCAAAAGTGGCGCTGATCAAGATGTATATGATTTCCGGTGCCGTTGCCGGCATTGGCGGCGCACTGAATGCGATCTCGACGCAGGTCGTCGGCCTTGACAGTCTGTCTTTCACGCAATCGGCCGAGGCGCTGGTCATGCTCGTGCTCGGCGGTACCGGTTCGCTGTTCGGTGCGCTCGTCGGCACGCTGATCTTCATGCTGTTCGAGGATTACGTCTCCGCCGCCAATCCATTCCACTGGCTGACGATCGTCGGCGCACTGCTGATCCTCGTCGTTCTTTTCGCGCCGAAGGGCATCTATGGCACCGCCGCCGCTTATGTGGCTCGCCGCAGGGAGGCGCAGGCATGAGCGCTATTTTCGAAGTCAGCAATCTCAAGAAGGCGTTCGGCGGGCTGACGGTGACCAACAATGTCAGCCTATCCATGGCGCCGGGAGATCGCGTCGCCTTGATCGGGCCGAATGGCGCCGGCAAGACCAGCTTCGTCAATCTCGTCACGGGTAATCTGCAGGCGGATTCCGGTGAGGTGCGCATCGCCGGCCAGAACGTCAATAAGATCGAGGCCATCGGCCGGGTGAGGCGCGGGCTGGTGCGTTCGTTCCAGGTGACCAGGCTGTTTCAGGATATGACGCCGGCCGAGCATGTCGGCATGGCGGTGCTGCAGCGGACAGGGCGCTCCGGTCGCATGTTCGGTAATTTCCTTTCCATGCGCGATGTCATGGCCGAGACGGAGGAGTTACTCGGCACGCTCGGGCTTGTGGCACTCGCGCATCGCAAGGTCAGCGAGATTGCCTACGGCCAGCAGCGGCTTCTGGAAATTGCCGTCGCCATGGCCCTGAAGCCGAAGGTGCTGCTGCTGGATGAGCCTGCCGCCGGCGTGCCGCAGAGCGATACCGGCCGCATCGAGCAGGCGCTGGCCGATCTGCCCGCCGATCTCGCCGTGCTGATGATCGAGCATGACATGGACCTCGTCTTCCGCTTCGCCAAGCGCGTCGTGGTGCTCGCGGCCGGCACGATCATATTTGACGGATCGCCGAAAGACGTGACGCAGGATGCGCGGGTGCGCGAAGCCTATCTTGGGAGCTATGCCAATGCCGGCCACGCCGCTTGAAGTCGAAAACCTGTCGGCCGGCTATGGTCCGACACGGGTGCTGGAAGGTGTTTCCTTTTCCGTGCCGGCCGGCGGCCGGCTTGCCGTGCTCGGCCGCAACGGCATGGGCAAGAGCACGCTGCTGGCGACCCTTGCCGGCCAGACCCGGCGTTATGACGGCCGCATCCGGCTGGGCTCGGCCGATATTGCCGGGCTGCCAAGTGCCAGACGCGCCCATCAGGGCCTCGGCTATGTGCCGCAGACGCGTGACGTCTTTCCGACGCTGACGGTGGAGGAAAATCTCTCCGTTGGGCTGAAGGGACGGCCGAAGAGCGCCTTGCAGGAAGCCTATGACATGTTTCCGCGCCTGCAGGAGCGTCGCAGGAATTTAGGCGGCCAGCTTTCGGGCGGTGAGCAGCAGATGCTGTCGACGGCCCGCAGCATCCTCGGCCGCCCCTCCGTCCTGCTTCTCGATGAGCCGCTGGAGGGGCTGGCGCCCGTCATCTGCGAGGAGTTGATGGCGGCCTTCGCCAAGCTCGCCAAGTCGGGCGACATGACGATCCTGCTGGTGGAGCAGCGCATCCAGAGCGCACTGGATTTTGCCAGCGATGTTATCATTCTGGAGCGTGGCCGACTTGCCTGGAAGGGGACGCCCGAGGGGCTGGCTGCGGATCATGGCGCAGTCGAGCGTCTGCTCGGCGTCGGTGGATTGCATTAGCGCATCCACTTCCGACTGTGCTCCAATGGAGCGCGGCCTTATAATGAAACGCCATGCTCCCACCAGCCGCCTGCCGTTGCGGCGGCTGTTCCGTTTGTCGTAGACAGTCCGCCTGCTTTTTTTCAGGAGGTGCAAGATGGACCGATTTACCGGTGGCTGCCTGTGTGGCAAGGTACGGATCGTTGCGTCGGGGCGACCCTATCGGGTCGGCATTTGTCATTGTCTCGACTGCCGCAAGCATCACGGCGCGCTTTTCCATGCCTCCGCGATTTTTCCCGAGGATGCGGTCAAGATCGAAGGCGAAACACGCGACTACGCCGGCCGCTTTTTCTGCCCTCACTGCGGCTCGTCTGTTTTCTCGCGAAGCGCGGACGAAATCGAAGTGAACCTCGGGTCTCTCGATGCTTCCGATCAGTTGAAGCCGACCTACGAACTCTGGACCGTTCGCCGCGAATCCTGGCTGCCGCCGTTTCCGCTCGCGAGGCGATATGATCACGATCGCGAGGCAACGAGCCGCTTCGAGGATTAGGTCGGGCTCGCCGCAAGCGTTATGATGACAAAAATTGTCAGGGCGATGACTATCGATTCGTGTTGACGACAAAACGTTGACGATTTATCGATATATTATCATCGTTATTGGCATCGTTCTGCTGGAGGCGGGTTTGTCGGAGAATATTTCGGGTCGTTGGGATTTCTGGATCGATCGCGGCGGTACCTTTACCGACGTGGTCGGGCGCGATCCGTCCGGTGCTCTCCACGCCCGCAAGATCCTCTCGGAAAATCCCGAGGCTTATCGTGATGCCGCCGTTCATGGCATTCGTCTCCATCTCGGTCTTGGCAAGGGCGAGCCGGTTCCCGAAGGTGCGATCGGTGAGGTCCGCATGGGCACGACGGTCGCCACCAATGCGCTGCTGGAGCGCAAGGGCGAACGCCTTGCGTTGGTGACGACGAAGGGATTTCGCGACGCGCTGCGCATCGGCTATCAGGAGCGCAAGAAGATCTTCGCGACCGAGATCGTCAAGCCGGAAGCGCTTTACGAAGATGTCGTCGAGATCGAGGAGCGGGTGCTTGCCGATGGCACTGTCGAACTGGCCCTGGACGAAAAGGCGACTGAGGCGGCGCTGCGCGACCTTCTTGCCAAGGGTTATCGCTCCGTCGCCATCGTCTTCATGCATGCCTATAAATTCCCGGCGCATGAGGCTGCGGTCGCGAGGATCGCAAGGTCGATCGGCTTCGAGCAGGTCTCCGTCAGCCACGAAGTCTCGCCGCTGGTCAAGCTCGTCGGCCGCGGCGATACGGCTGTTATCGACGCCTATCTCTCGCCGGTGCTCGGCCGCTATATCCGCCAGGTCTGCGATGAGCTCGATGTCGAGCGCACCGGCGCACGCGTCATGTTCATGATGTCGTCGGGCGGATTGACGGCCGCCGATATGTTCCAGGGCAAGGACGCGATCCTCTCGGGTCCGGCTGGCGGTGTGGTCGGCCTTGCGAAGACAGGTGAGCAGGCGGGTTTTGCCAATGTCATCGGCTTCGACATGGGCGGCACCTCGACGGATGTTGCGCATTTCGATGGCGAATATGAGCGTGCCTTTGAAACGGAAGTGGCCGGTGTCCGCGTCCGCGCGCCGATGATGCTGATCCACACCGTCGCTGCCGGCGGTGGCTCGATCCTGCATTTCGATGGTGATCGCTTCCGTGTCGGCCCGGATTCGGCCGGTGCCTTTCCAGGTCCGGCCTGCTATCGCAATGGCGGCCCGCTGGCCGTCACCGACGCCAACGTCATGGCCGGCAAGCTGCTGCCGGAATTCTTCCCGTCCATCTTCGGACCCAGCCAGGATCAGCCGCTCGATGTCGAGACGGTGCGGACCAAGTTCGCATCTCTTGCAGCCGAAATCGGCGATGGGCGAAGCCCGGAAGACGTTGCCGACGGCTTTATCCGCATCGCGGTTGCCAATATGGTCGAGGCGATCAAGAAAATCTCGGTGCAGCGCGGCTATGACGTCACGCGCTATGCGCTCAACTGCTTCGGCGGTGCCGGTGGCCAGCATGCCTGTCTGGTGGCCGATGCGCTGGGGATGAAGAGCATCCTTCTGCATCCGATGTCCGGCCTTCTCTCCGCCTATGGCATGGGCCTTGCCGATATCCGCGCAACGCGCCAGAAGGCACTCGGCGTTTCCCTCGATGATGCCGCACCTGCCGCCATCGCAGCGCTTGGCAGCGAACTGCGCGGCGAATGCGTGCCCGAATTGGAAGCCCAAGGTGTCGCAACGGCCGAGATCAAGACGATCCGGCGCGCCCATATCCGCTATGCCGGCACCGATACCCTGCTGGCGGTCGAGACGACCTTTCCGGAAATCGACACTTCCGCGCGGCTGCGCAGCCAATTCGAGGCGCTGCACAAGCGCCGCTTCGGCTTCGTTGCCGAAGACAAGCCTCTGGTCGTGGAGGCCGTCGAGATCGAAACGATCGGCGGCGCTGCTGCCGATATCACAGTCGAGCTGGAGACGAGAGCCGAAGGTGAAGCCGAGGCTGTGAGGCGCACCTCCTTCTACTCCAACGGAGCAAGTCACGATGCGGCCGTCGTCCTGCGTCAGGCGATCAAGCCCGGCCAGACCGTGACCGGTCCGGCCATCATCATCGAGCCGAACCAGACGATCGTCATCGAGGACGGCTGGCAGGCGCAGCTGACCACGAGGGATCATATCGTCCTCACGCGCATCAAGGCGCTGCCCGAGCGCAATGCCATCGGCACCAAGGCCGATCCCGTCATGCTGGAGATATTCAACAATCTCTTCATGTCGATCGCCGAGCAGATGGGCATGACGCTGCAGAACACGGCCTATTCGGTCAACATCAAGGAACGGTTGGATTTCTCCTGCGCCGTCTTCGATGCGGAAGGCAATCTGGTCGCCAATGCGCCGCATATGCCGGTTCATCTGGGCTCGATGGATGCGTCGGTCGCAACCGCGATCCGCGAAAACGCCGTCATCCATCCGGGCGACGTCTTCCTCATCAATGCGCCCTATAATGGCGGCACGCATCTGCCTGACCTCACGGTCTGTACGCCGGTCTTTGATGATGCCGGTCAGAAGATCCGCTTCTGGGTCGCCAGCCGCGGCCATCATGCCGATATCGGCGGCATTTCGCCGGGATCGATGTCGCCACTTGCCACCCATATCGAGGAAGAGGGCGTCTATATCGACAATTTCAAGCTGCTCGATCGCGGCCGCTTCTGTGAAGCGGAGCTTACCAAGCTTTTGACGGGCGCCCGCTATCCCGTGCGCACGCTGGCGCAGAACATCAACGATCTCAAGGCCCAGGTCGCCGCCAATGAAAAGGGCGTCGCCGAGCTGAAGAAGATGATCGCGCTCTTCGGTGAAGACGTAGTGGATGCCTATATGGGCCACGTTCAGGACAATGCGGCGGAAAGCGTGCGCCGTGTTCTCGATCGTCTGTCGGATGGCGAATTCACTTACGAGATGGATCAGGGCTGCAAGATCGTCGTCAAGATCTCGATCGACAAGGACAAGCGCGAGGCGACGGTCGATTTCACCGGCACGTCGGCGCAGCGCCCGGACAATTTCAACGCGCCGCAGCCGGTCACCCGTGCCGCCGTGCTCTATGTCTTCCGTGTCCTCGTCGAAGCCGATATTCCGATGAATGCCGGCTGCCTCCGGCCGATCCGCATCATCATTCCCGAAGGCACGATGCTGACGCCGAAATATCCAGCTGCCGTTGTTGCCGGCAATGTCGAGGTCAGCCAGGCCGTGACCAACTGCCTGTTCGGCGCGGTCGAGGCGCTTGCCGCAGCCCAAGGCACGATGAACAATCTGACCTTCGGCAACGACGCCTATCAATATTATGAGACGATCTGCTCCGGAGCGCCGGCAGGACCTGGCTTCAATGGCGCCGATGCGGTGCACACGCATATGACCAACTCGCGCCTGACGGATCCCGAAATCCTCGAGACGCGGTTCCCGGTCGTGCTGGAGAATTTCCACATTCGTCCGAATTCGGGCGGGCGCGGCAAGTGGAACTCCGGCAACGGCACGCAGCGCACCATCCGCACGCGTGAAAAGCTGGAATTCGCCATCCTGTCGGGCCACAGGCGCGTGGCACCCTTTGGCATCAAGGGCGGCGAAGCCGGACAGACTGGCCGCAATTATGTCCGTCGCAACGACGGCAAGATCGAGGAACTGATCGGCTCGGCCCATACCGTCCTCGAAGCTGGCGAAGCCTTTACGGTCGTCACTCCCACCGGCGGCGGTTACGGAAAGCGGGATGAATAGCAATATGATGCCGTGTCGAGCGGCAACCGACCGCTCGGCTCGTCGAATCTGCGGGGCCTTGATCCGGTTCGAAGGAGTTTTCAGGTGACGTCCGAGGAAAAGAGTAAGCGACGCGAATTGATAGTCTCGTCGGCCCATCTGGCCGGCGGCAGCTCGCCGGCCTTATCGGAGCTGGAATACGGGTCGATCCTCTTTTCCCATGCCTTCAATCGATGGCTGGTGCGCTGCATGGCGGCGGCCGGCGTGCCCGGCCTTTCGCCGGTCGAGATCCTGATCATTCATTCCGTGCGGCATCGCGACCGGCCGAAAACGCTCGCCGATCTCTGTCTCGTCCTCGATATCGAGGACACGCATGTCGCCAATTACGCCATCAAGAAACTGGAGGCGGCAGGCCTCGTCAAAAGCGGCAAGGCCGGCAAGGAAAAGACGATCCGCGTCACCGACAAGGGCCTGGACGCATTGCAGCGCTATACGGAAATTCGCGAGCGCCTGCTGGTGGAGGCGACCAAGGTCTCCGGCCTGTCGCAGGATGGCCTGTCCGACATTGCTTCGCATCTCAGGGCATTGTCCGGCTATTACGAACAGGCCGCACGGTCGGCAGCGACCCTGTAAGCAGCGAGGAAAGCAGGCGACCGCCGCAATTCTTGGTCGCTTTAAGGCCTCTTTCCGTCAAGATCACGATCTCGTGCCGACCCCGAACCGGAGCGTCAACCCCGGCCCCTTATCTATTCTGTTGCGCCATACCTATATTAGGTCTGTGCGATCCGTTGGCGGATGTTCGTCCAACGATCGGTATCGATCGAACGATATGAGATCCAGTTTTTACCACCGCACGACTTTTGGAAATTGCTGGCTTCGCACGATAGCAAAAGTGTGCTTTTTTTGACCGAAAGGGGAATGGTGTAAAAACTTCCATGAACAACGATAGTTTTGAGCTGAAATTTTGGGGCGTGCGGGGAAGCATCCCTGTATCGGGACCGGAATTTGAGCGGTACGGCGGCAATACGTCGTGCATTGAGTTACGGCATGACGGCAGGCATATCTTATTCGACGCCGGGACGGGGTTGCGCGAAGCGGCGGCGTATCTGGCCAAGGAAGGGGTTCGCGACATCGATCTCTTCTTCACCCATTCTCACTATGACCACATTATCGGCCTGCCCTTCTTCAATGCCATCTATGATCCGAGGGTCAGCGTCGATCTCTGGTCCGGCCATCTTGCCGGCAAGACGACGACCCGGCAGCTGATCGGCCAGTTCATGCGGCCGCCATGGTTCCCCGTCGAACCCGATATCTGTCGCGCCGAGATGAGTTTTCGTGATTTCGCCGCTGGTGATACGCTGAAGCCGCATCCCGGCATCGTGATGCACACCGCCAGGCTGAACCATCCGGGCGGCTGCATCGGCTATCGCATCGAATGGTCGGGCCGGGTCATCGCCTTGGTCTACGATACCGAGCATACAGCCGGCAAGCTCGATGAAGCCGCGCTGGCCCTGATGGCCGATGCCGATATCGTGATATATGACGCGACCTATCTCGAAGCCGAGATGCCCAAATATCTGGGCTTCGGCCATTCCACCTGGCAAGAGGGCATCAAGCTCGCCAAGAAGGCCGGCGCCAAGCGGCTGGCCCTGTTTCACCATGCTCCCGGCCGCACCGACCGCGAGCTGGACGACATGCAACGCGATGCGCAGCAGAGCTTCCCCGGCGCATTCGTCGCCTTTGACGGGCAGTCGCTGCAGCTCTGAAGCCTGCCGCGGCAGCGGAGCATGCTGGAATTGCGCTAAAGCGTGTCGCGATCTTTCAGATTCGCTTCTCGCGCTTTAGGTGTTTGGTTTTGCGCATGTCATCGTCGCAAAACCGCTGCACACTTTCGCGCGGGCATGCTTTAGTTGATGAAATTGCCGACCGGCCGCCATTCGATGGCGGCATGGCCGGCCGTTTCCGCAAACAACGCCTCAACGAAATCCCAGGCAAGATCGTCGTGGACGAGATGGTGGGTCATCACGCCGATCGGTTCGTCATTGCCGTCGAAGCGGTTCTGAAGCTCCTCCACCAGGCGTCCGATCATGTCAGCATGCGGCAGTCCTCCGCGCACGCCGTGCCATCGCATGATGTCGATATGCGTGTTGACCAGGCCGATGGGTGCCTGCTTGGCCAGCCCGAAAACCGAGACGGCACGGTAGCCGAACGGTTCGAGATGCGGGAGCAGTCCATCGTCGATCCGGTTCCATGGCGGCACCAGCAAAGGGCAAAACTGCGTGGGATAAAGGGCTTGCAGCTTGTCGAAGCCGCGATGAAGCTCATCGAGCACGATAGCCTTAGGCCGGTGCAGGCCGAGCTCCTGCTTCTTGGTGTCATCAGGAGCATAGTTCCGATGTGTCCAGCCATGCACCGTCGCCGTGATGCGGCTTTCGGCCGCCAGCCGTTCGGCCAGAGCTTCGCCTGTCGGCGCCGGAATGATCGCGAGTGCCATCGGCACGTCGAACCGATTGGAAAGCGATAGAAGCCGGTCGAGGGCAGGGGTCGGCTCGATGGCGTCGTCGTCGCGGAACCATAGCTTCGCCTTTCGCCCGGCCGCGCCCCAGCGCCGCAACTCCTCGCGCAAGGGCTGCCACTCGGCTCTATCGTTCATAATGGCTATCTCCCAGATAGTTTCGAAGGATGGTTTCGAGCCGTTTCGATGCGGCGCTCAAGGAACGCTCCTGATGGACGAAGCCGTAGGCGGCGTCCGCCATGGCCCGTCGCTGCTGCTGATCGCCGAGGAGCTGCGAAATTGCATCGGCATAGGCCTTCAGATCGCCCTCCGGCGTCAGCAATCCGGTTTTTCCCGCCATCACCACCTCCGGCACGCCAGCCGTCGCCTGCGCGATCACCGGAAGGCCGGCCGCCTGTGCCTCAAGATAGGCAAGGCCATAAGCCTCATTGCAACCAGGCCAGACATAAAGACCGGAGCTCGCAAGCTCCTCTGCGATCTCCGTCGTGGAGCGTTCTCCGCGCCACTCTATCCGTCTCTCGTCGAAAGTCGAAAACAGTGATCTCACCTCGGTCCGCATCGGCCCATCGCCGATGACCGTCAGGATCCAGTCCTGATCGCGGATGAGATCGAGCGCTTTGGCCAGTATGGTGTAGCTGTCGAACTTGTCGCCCTTGCGCAGCATCGCCACGGTGATCAGCCGTCGCGGATCGGAGGACGAGCCCGCGAAGGGGGCGGCATCGATGAAGGGCAGGAAACGCTCGTAGCGGCCCTCCGGAATCGCATCCTCAAGGCCGAGCCGGTCCCTTTCGGTAAAGCACAGATTGACGGCGGCAAGCCTTACTGCATCGGCAATGAGGCGCTGGTTTTCAACCCAGCCGTTTTCGTCATGGCGGCGGGAATAGGATGCCTCCGCCGTGACATAGGGAATGCCGAGCCCTCTCGCGATCGGTGGGCCGATAAGATCGGGGGTCTTGTAATAGGGATGGTAAGTGAACCACAGGTCGGGCGGCGTCTCATCCTGCCAGCGCTCGAGCAGGCGATCCACTTCGCCTTCCGCCTGCCGTGCGATTTCCACGCGTGGACCGGCCTCCGGCGTCGGCGTGAAGCTTCGCAATTCGGAAGCGACGTCGACCCGATGCCCTGCCATTTCCAGCGCCGCGATGATCTGGCGAGCCATCAGCCGATCGCCGGAAGGGACCGGGTGGCCGGGAGATTTCAAGGGGGCGTAAAAGGCGATCTTCATGCTGCCGGCACGTGGTTGACGATTAAGTGATGGTATGAGCCTGAATCGTGAGAAAGTTGCCCGAATTCCGACCGGTTGCGTGACAATAAGATCCCTGCTTCAAAAAGCCGCATCCTCGACAGTATGCGGGGTTGCGGCTACTGCATAATTCCTTAAATCGGAATCGATTTGAGGATAAAATTATGCAGCAGATTAAAAGTGCTACGGCGATCTTTGCGCGTCATATATGACGCGCGGTACCGTAGATGAATAGGCGATAGCCGTTTTCCCACCTGTTGTGAACGGGCAATATACATTGGGTTTGATGACCATCGAGGCAAGAAAGCCAATCATGTCCGACCGCCTCGTGCGAAAGCTGCGCCTTGGCTCCGGTTTGATCGTATTCGCCTTCGTGATCATGCATCTGGCCAATCATGCCCTCGGGCTGATTTCGCTCGGCGTGGCCGAACATGCGCAACATTGGTTCATGTTGGTTTGGCGCAATCCGGTTGGAACCGTGCTTCTTTATGGCGCCCTGATCGTCCACATTCTGCTCGTGCTTAAGATGCTTTACAGGCGCCGCACGCTTGTCATGCCTGCCGGCGAGGCCTTCCAGATCGTTACGGGCCTGCTGGTGCCGGTGCTTCTGATCGATCACATCGTCGGCACTCGCATCGTGCATGAGGTTTATGGCTATCACGACACCTACAGCGCGATCGTGCGCACCCTCTGGATAACATCGCCGGTCAACGGCGTGCGTCAGTCGCTCGTGCTTCTGATCGTCTGGCTTCATGGCTGCATCGGCGTTCATTTCTGGCTGCGCTATCGTGCCTGGTACATGGCAATCGCGCCCGTCATGCTGTCGCTTGCCATCGTTCTGCCGATTCTCGCCTTGCTTGGCTTTGCCGCAATGGGCAAGACGGTGGCACATGAGGTCGCTCAGGAGGACGAGCGCGGCTATCCCGGCGGCTACTATAGCGACATGCGAAGCTATGGCGAGACGGGGTCGGTGCCGGGCAGTCAGATGGTCGAAACTCTATGGCCCTACCGCGCCGGGTTCTATGGGGCATTCAGCCTGTCGATCGTCGCTCTCTTCGGTTTCCGCGCGCATCGCAGACTGCGTGAGCGGCAATATCAGATCGCCATCCGCTATGCGGGCGGGGAGGTCGTGCATGCGCCACGCGGCTTCAGCGTACTCGAGGCAAGCCGCCTTGGCGGCATACCGCATTATTCGGTTTGCGGCGGCAAGGGCCAGTGCTCCACGTGCCGTGTCCAGATCATTGAGGGGCAGGAAAACCTGCCGCCGCCGGAGCCGCTGGAGCAGAAGACGTTGAACCGGATCGGCGCTACGCCGGATGTCAGGCTTGCCTGCCAGCTGCGCCCGACCGGCAATGTCAGCGTCCTCCCGCTCCTGACGCCGATGGCCGAGGCGACGATCCCGGTTTATAGCCAGACCGCCAGCCCAGGCCGCGAGCGCGAGATCGTCGTCTTCTTCTGCGATCTGCGCCATTTCACCGCGCTGACGGAATCGCGGCTTCCCTTCGACATCGTCTTCCTGCTCAACCGCTATTTCGCCATCGTCGGCCGCATCATCGAGGAGAATGGCGGCCGTATGGACAAGTTCATCGGCGATGGCGCGATGGCGCTCTTCGGCCTGCGTACCACGCCGAAGGAGGCAAACCGGCAGGCCTTGAAGGCCGCGGCCGCGATCATACGGGAGATCGACAAGCTCAGCGCGGAACTGGCCGACGAACTGGCCGCTCCGCTTGAAATCGCCATCGGCCTTCACAGCGGCTCGGCCGTGGTCGGCTCGATGGGATATGGCAGCGTCAAGAACGTGACGGCGATCGGCGACACGGTCAATGTCGCCAGCCGCCTGGAAAGCGCCGCCAAGGAATTCAACAGCGCGCTCGTCTTTTCCGAGCCGGTGGCCCGGCTCTCGGAGGTCGATATGGAGGGCATCGAAAGCCGCGAGATTGCCGTGCGCGGTCGCGGCGAGCCTTTGCGGGTCTATATCGTTTCGAAGGAAACGAGCGGCCGCTTTGCCTGATGTGCCGACAGGGCACCGGCGGCGTATCAGCCGATCTTCTCCGTTTGCAACGCAACGGCCCTGGTGTAGGGATGCTCGCCATGTTCGACCGCAAGCTGCTTACAAGAAAATACTGGCGCCGCGCCCTTCGCAGGAAGCGGGATGCGATCGCCACTCGCCTGTTCGACACGCGCCTGGGTCGGGACATTCTCGTCAGCGCGCTCGGTCCGCGCGTCAAGACGATGACGGTGGACTGCGGCGACCATGTCCTGAGCTTCTCACCGGCCGATTACATCGGCCGTAAGGTGTTTCGCAAAGGGCATTTCGAGCGCGATCATGTCGCCCGGCTGCTGAGCGTGCTGCGCGAGCGCGGTCTGCTACGCAAAGGCTCTGTTCTTCTGGAGCTCGGCGGCAATATCGGTACGCAAACCTGCTATTTTGCCCTCAGTGGCGCCTATGACCGCATTGTCAGCGTCGAGCCGGATCCGCGCAATTTCCGGCTGCTGGCGATCAACGTCGCCGATAACGGCCTGCAGGAGATGGTAACGGCGGTCAATTGCGCCGCCGGCGATCGCGGGGGGCAGCTCGATTTCTATCTCAATCACAAGAATCACGGCAAAAGCAGCGCGTTGCGCCAAAGCGCAACCGACGAGAAAATCTCGGTTCCCGTCCTGCCCGTTGGCGATATTCTGCAGCAGGCCGGCATCGATCCCGCCGATATCGGCCTGATCTGGATGGATATCGAAGGCTATGAGCCCGTTGCTTGCCGGTCGATGCAGGCACTGATGGCACGCAAGGTGCCGCTCTACATGGAATTTACCCCCGCCTTCTACGGCAAGGATCAGGCCAAGGCTTTCATTGCCGATCTCGCCAGGCACTACGGCGAATGCCTTGCATTTTTCGAAGACGGCGAGCAGACGATGAAAGTCGTCGAACTGCCCAGCGAAGGCGAGCAGTTCGATGTGCTGTTTCTACGCTGAAATTAGCGACGCCGATAGATGAAATAGCGCCCTTGCTTGACGGCAGCGGGCAGGGGAAGCGCCTGAAGATCCGGATGATCGAGGGGAAGGCCGCTGACGGCAATCCCGCCTGAAACGAGCACGCCGGCCATGATCCCGGGCAACCAGGTCAGCGTCACCGCATCCTTGTCCTCGTAGCCGGTGCCGATATCGGCATGGGCAAGCGAGGCCTTCGCGCCGACGAAGCCCCTGGCCGTGTCCTTGATTTCACCGAGGATGAGATTGTCGGCCGACGGCATGGACGGGCCGTAGGCATTGGCCGCCCGATCGAATGCGATGATGCGGCGATCGGGGAAAAGTTCGCGCAGATGGTCGAAGGTGCGGCCATTGCCGAGCCCCAGTTCCAGCACGGGTCCGTCAAGCGTTCTGACCTCCTCGGCAACGGCGTTGAGGATGTCGCGCTGCGCACTCAGGCGGCGAATGAAACTATCCAGGCGGCTCATCGTATTTCAAATATCCTTGGCGTCTTGTGCCTCTCTCCCGACCGGAGTAGCACGGCCCGCATCGCGGCGTCGACCGCCCGCTGGTTTTTCGGCGCTTTTGCTGTAGGGATAGATCGTCGCGGTGCTCACTGAAGGGGGAAATATCATGGTCGAACCACCGAAAGATGATTTCTTCCATAAACTCACGGGCTTCACCCGTTTCGAGGGCGTGACCGACAGCGCCAATTATCAGCCGCTGCCGGACGACTGGTTGATTGCGATCGCCGATATCGTCAGCTCGACGAAGGCAATCGCCGCCGGCCACTACAAATCAGTCAACATGGCGGGCGCCAGCGTGATTTCCGCCGTGCTCAACGCGTTGGAGAGAGGTGATTATCCCTTTGCCTTCGGCGGGGACGGCGCTTTGGTGGCGATCCCTCCGTCGGGAGAGGAGCGGGTACGCCGTGCGCTGGCGGCCGTCCGGGCCTGGGTGATGGAGGAATTGCAGCTCGACCTGCGCACGGCCCTGGTGCCGATGACGGTGATCCGCGGCGAGGGCCTGGACGTGCGGGTCGCCCGCTTCAGCCCGAGCAACCACGTTTCCTATGCCATGTTTTCCGGCGGCGGGACGAGCTGGGCGGAACGGCAGATGAAGGCAGGACGATTCATCGTCGAGGCGCCGCCGACAAAGGTAGAGCCGGATCTGACCGGCCTTTCCTGTCGTTGGAACCCGATCAAGGCACATAACGGCGAGATTGTCTCCATCATCGCCATTCCGGGCGATGCCGGCAACGACGCTAGGTTTCAACGGCTGGTCGCCGATATCATTGCCATCTCCGCCGAGCAGAACCGCGACGGTCATCCGGTGCCGGTCGAAGGCCCGACGCCGGCATTGAGCTTCGACGGCGCGGATATCGAAGCGCGCGCCGTGGCCGCTCCCACCGATCGCTGGTGGCGAAAGCTGGCCATCGATGCGCAGATCGTCCTCGTCTGGATTCTCGACAGGTTCGGCATCAGGGCCGCGACCTTCGATGCCAAGATCTATCGGCGGGACCTTGCAGCAAATTCCGATTTTCGCAAATTCGACGATGGACTGAAAATGACGATCGACGTCGATGCTGCGCATCTCAAGCGCATCGAGGCGCGTCTGCAGCAGGCGGAGGCCGCAGGTGTCTGCCGCTTTGGACTGCACCGGCAGGACAGCGCCCTGATGACATGCTTCGTGCCGACACCGCTTATGCGAGACCATATGCATTTCATCGACGGTGCGAGCGGCGGATATGCAATGGCGGCAATGGCCTTGCGGGAAAAGAGGCCGCCGGCGCTTGCCGCGGGCGAGTGATTTTCACGCGATGGAGCGGTGACGCGACTGGCAGCCTCGGGCCGCGGTCGCGATTTTATCGATCCGCTTCGTTTTTGCCATTGTTTCAGCGTCATATGCGCCTTATCTCAAAGAGAACAAAACGAGAGTCGCCGGTTGCGGCGATCGTCTTTTGCTGCATTTCATATGCGGGGGTGCGGGAGAAATGCAGCCGGATTTCTGGCGTCGACATGACCTGACGAAGGAAAGCATCGACGCTGTCGCATGGTGATTTTGTCCGACCTCAAGCCGATAGGCAGGGGGTTGCGGAGACGGCGGCATTCCATGGCCGGGACGAAACATCAGGCATTGCAATATGGACCGCGGGGATAATGACTATTCATTCGAGTGTTTCCGATATTCTTCTCGATAAAGTAGCGGAATGGCTGACGCAGGCGGCGCTGACCGGCGAAAACCTGGAGACCATCGTGCGGGGCTTCTGCGAGCGCATGGCGGCGACGGGGATGCCGCTCGTTCGCGTGCATCTGACCTTTTCTATGCTGCATCCGCTTTATGATGCTCTCGGATTTACCTGGCGGCGGGCGGGCGGCCTGACGATCGAAGGCTATCGCCATGTTAACGATCGGCCGGAACGCTTCATGCAGAGCCCCTATTACTATCTTCTCTCCAATAATCTCCTGCATTTGCGTCGTCGGATCGATGTGGATGGAGCCGTGGAGTTTCCGATTTTCGAGGACCTGCGCAAGGAGAAGGTGACCGACTATATGGCCTTCGTGCAGACCTTTGGAGCGGGTTCTGTCCAGGGCATGATGGGTTCCTGGTCAACCGACAGCATCGGCGGCTTCAGCGAGGAGATGATCGGAGCGCTGATGCGCATGCAGAACCATCTCGCCATGGCGGCCAAGATGGCGGTTCTAGGTAAGCTCGCCAACAACATGTTGACCACTTATCTCGGCGGCGACGCCGGCAAGCGCGTGCTGAACGGGCAGATCCGCCGCGGCGACGGCGAGACGATCCGCGCGGCGCTGGTCATGGGTGATATGCGGCAATCCACCGTCTATGCCGAAAAGGAAGGGCGGCAGGCCTATATCGATACGCTGAACGAGTTCTTCGACGCGATCGCGGCCCCCTTCAACCGCAATGGGGGCGAAATCATGAGCTTTCTCGGCGATGGATTCCTGGCGGTCTATCCCTGCGGCCGCCACAAGGATCCGTCCAAGGTGGCTTGCGAAGCGGCGCTATCGGCCGTTTTCGAGGCGCAGCGCCGCGTTGCTGCCCTCAACAAGGATCGCCAGGCGCGCAATTTGAGCGAGGTGCGTTACGGAATAGGCCTGCACGTCGGCAACGTCATGTTCGGCAATGTCGGATTGAAGGATCGGTTGACGTTCTCGGCCTTCGGCGCCGCCGTCAACGAGGTGGAGCGGCTGCAGTCCCTGACCAAGAAATATGGAACGGAGGTTGTCGCGAGCCAGGCCTTTTCCGGCTACACCGACTGCGAGTGGGGAACACTCGGGGAAGAAAAGCTGCGCGGCGTGCGCCAGCGCTTTACAGTGGTCTCTCCGATGGCAGCCTCCATTGCCAATGGTACGGTGGAGGTTTTCCACGACGCGGCGGCGGACGGGCTCTCCGAAGCCGAGCAGGTTATCCTCCTGCACAGGGATGCCAAGAAGTTCGAAGGCCGTGTTCAAGTCGAAAACCTGACCCAGTGACCTCTGCCGCAGCCTGGTTCAGCATAGGCCGATATATCACTGGAAAGACGACAGATTTTTTACAGTCTTTGCACCGCCTTGACCAGCTAGACACCCGTTATGCCCTACGTTAGTGTGCCGCCTAAGGCCACAAAGGTCATGTGAGCGGGAAGTAATATGTATGGCGTCAGGGACTGATCTACTGCGTATTGAGAACCTCGACGTCTCGTTTTCCCTTTACGGGGACAATCTGCGTGTCGTCAAAAACGCCGGTTTGAGGGTGCTTCCCGGCAAGGTCACGGCCCTTGTCGGCGAGTCCGGTTCCGGCAAATCCATTATCAGCCAGTCGATCATGGGCATCCTGCCGACGCCGGCAACCGCGACGGGGCGGATCCTTTTTACCGACCCACTCGACGGCGAGACCACCGATCTTCTCCAACTGCCGCGTGATGGCGCCGCTATGCGCAGGCTGCGTGGCGCGCGCATGGCCAAGATTTTCCAGGAGCCGATGACGTCGCTGTCGCCGTTGCATACGGTGGGCAACCAGATCAGCGAAGTGCTCCGTATTCACAGCCCCGACACCAGCAGGGCGGAGCAGCGCGAGAAGACTGAGGAAATGCTGAGCCTCGTCGGCTTTCAGGATCCCCAACATACTTTCGACATGTATCCTTTCCAGCTCTCCGGCGGCATGCGCCAGCGTGCGATGATCGCCATGGCGCTGATCTGCAATCCGGCGCTGCTGATTGCCGATGAACCGACCACCGCGCTTGACGTCACCATCCAGGCGCAAATTCTCGGTCTGCTGCGCAACCTCCAGCAAACCTTCAACATGGCGATGCTCCTGATCACCCATGATCTCGGTGTCGTGGCGAATATGGCCGACGAGGTCGTCGTTATCTATCACGGCGAAATCATGGAGGCCGGGCCGGTCGAAACGATCTTCCGCCAGCCGCAGCATCGCTATTTGAAGGCCCTGATGTCGGCGGTGCCGCATTTCGACATGAAGCCGGGCGAACGGCTGAAGTCCCTTCGGGATGTCCCCGTCAATCTCGGCACCTTTTCCGGCAAGAAGAAGCTGATCGGCAACGGCGCGCCCGCCACCGGCACGGCACCCGATGTCCTGCTCAGCGTAAGCAACCTGACCAAGACCTATACATCGAAGGCCGGCGGCCTGTTCGGCAGGCGGGACGGCACGAAGTTCCGTGCCGTCGATAATGTCAGCTTCGATATCCGCCGCGGCGAATGTCTCGGCTTGGTCGGCGAAAGCGGCTGCGGCAAGACGACAGTGAGCAAGATCCTCATGCGCGGCATCACGGCCGACAGCGGTTCCGTCAGCTTCGACGACGGCAGCGGCAAGATCGACGTGCTGTCCGTCAAGGGCGACGAGTTGATGGATCTGCGCACGAAGATACAGATGGTCTTCCAGGATCCGGTTTCGTCGCTTTCTCCGCGCATGACGATCCGCAATATTCTGAGCGAGCCCCTGGAAATCCATGGGCATGGCGATAGTGCCGAACGCAAGGAGAAGGTCGAGGCGCTGATGCAGGCGATCGGCCTCGACAAGCATTTTCTCAGCCGTTACCCGCACAGCTTTTCCGGCGGCCAGCGCCAGCGCATCGGCATTGCGCGCGCCCTGGCACTTGGGCCGAAGCTTCTCATCCTGGATGAGCCGGTCTCGGCACTCGATGTGTCCGTTCAGGCGCAAATCCTGAACCTCCTCAAGGACTTGCAAAAGGAACTCGGCCTGACCTACCTGTTCATCTCGCACAATCTCGCCGTGGTCGATTACATGGCGGACAGGATCGCCGTCATGGCGCGGGGGCGCATCGTCGAAATCGCGCCGCGCGAAATCATCCTTCGCGATCCCGTTCATCCCTATACGCGCTCGTTGCTTGCCGCCGTCCCGTTCCCCGATCTCGACCGGCCTCTGGATTTCTCCGCTCTGAACAGCGAGGGACCGGCCGCCAAACAGAAATGGGGGCCGCAATTCTCGGAAAGCGCGGACGGAGACCTTGCCTATGCTGATCTGGGCGGCGGCCATTTCGTTCGCGCCCGCCGGGGCGTCGAAGCCCAGGAGCTGCGCAAATGGTAACGCGGCGAAGCTTTCTCGGCCTGCTGGCTTCCACCATATTGCCGCCGCCTCTTGCTGCGGCGGAGGTCGACAACGAGCCGGACTATCTCGCCGATTGGCTGCGAGCCGGCCAGATGCCGCATCTTGCGAAGCGGCTGCCGAAATTTCCGCGCGTCGTCAATGTCGCCGCCATGGGGCGCACGCCCGGCCGCTACGGTGGCTCCGTCCGTACGATCATCGGCAGCCAGAACGATATCCGTCTCATGACGATCTACGGCTATGCGCGCCTCGTGGGTTACGATCGCACGCTGACGCTTCAGCCGGATATTCTGGAATCCTTTTCCGCCGTCAACGACACGGTCTTCACCTTCAAGCTGCGTGAAGGGCATAGATGGTCCGATGGGCATCCGTTCACCGCCAACGACTTCCGTTACTGGTGGGAGGATGTCATTCTCAACAAGGAGTTGACACCCGGCGGTGGCGCGCTCGAATTGCGCCCGCACGGAAGCCTGCCGAATTTCGAGATGCTCGACGAGCTCACGGTGCGCTACACCTGGGATGATCCCAATCCGAATTTCCTGCCGATCCTTGCCGCTCCGCAGCCGCTCGTCATTGCCGGGCCGGCCCACTATCTCAAGCAGTTCCACAAGAAATACCAGGACAAGATTCGTCTTTCATCGCTGATGCAGGAAAACAGAGCGAAGAAATGGCAGGATCTGCATATCAAGATGGGCCGCTCGTACCGCCCGGAAAACCCCAATCTGCCGGTGCTCGACCCGTGGAAGAATACGACGGCGCCGCCGGCGGAGCAGTTCGTGTTCGAGCGCAACCCCTATTTCCATCGCGTCGACGAGAACGGCCGGCAACTGCCCTATATCGATCGCATGATCCTGGACATCAGTTCGTCGTCGATCATTCCGGCCAAGACCGGGGCAGGAGAAAGCGATCTTCAGGCAACCGGCATAGACTTCAACGACTATACTTTCCTGAAAGAGGCCGAGAAGCGCAATCCGAGCAAGATTAAGGTCGATCTTTGGAAGGCAGCGCGTGGATCGCGTGTCGCCCTGTACCCCAATCTCAACAGCGCCGACGCCGTCTGGCGCGACCTCTTGCGCGATGTTCGGGTCCGCAGAGCGCTGTCGCTTGCGATCGATCGTCACGAGATCAACATGGCGGTCTTCTACGGTCTCGGAACAGCGAGCGCCAACACTGTGTTGCCTGACAGCCCGCTTTTCAAACCCGAATATGCCTCTGCCTGGATCGCGCATGATCCGGATCAGGCCAATGCTCTTCTGGACGCCGCCGGCCTTGACAAGCGGGATGAAGACGGGGTCCGCTTGCTGCCGGACGGCCGGCGAATGGAAATCACCGTTGAGACACCGGGCGAAAGCACGCTTGACACGGACGTGTTGGAATTGGTTACCGATCATTGGCGCAAGGTCGGCATTGCACTTTTCACCCGCGTATCGCAACGCGATATTTTCCGCAGCCGCGCCATGGGCGGCCGCATTCTGATGTCGCTGTGGTACGGCCTCGACAATGGGGTGGCGACGGCCGACATGAATCCGGGCGAATTGGCACCGACGACCAATGACCAGATGCAGTGGCCGCTTTGGGGCATGTACTATCTATCGCGCCAGACACAAGGCGTGGCGCCGGACGTGCCGGAGGCAACCGAGCTGATCAAGCTGCTGGGCGAATGGGAAGAGGCTGCCTCCTCCTTCGAGCGGGCCGAGGTCTGGCACAAGATGCTGAAGATCTATACGGACCAGGTTTTCTCCATCGGTCTGGTCAACGGCACTTTCCAGCCGATCGTGCATTCGGCGCGCATGCAGAATGTGCCGGAAAAGGCGCTCTACGGCTTCGATCCGACCTGTCTGCTCGGCGTCTACATGCCGGATACCTTCTGGATGAAGGAGGATCGTCCGAATGCTTAGATATATTCTCTGGCGCGTTGCGGTGATGCTTCCGACCCTGATCGTCATCTCGATGCTGGTCTTTACGATCATCCAGCTGCCGCCCGGCGACTTCTTCGATAGCCAGATCGCGGAATTGCGCGCCCAGGGTGATACCGCGAATCTTCAGGATATGGAGAATCTTCGCCACGAATATGGGCTCGACAAGCCCTTGCCGCTTCAATATCTGCACTGGGCCGGAGGTATGCTGCATGGCGATTTCGGCTATTCCTTCGAGTATCAGCTGCCGGTTTCGGAAGTGGTCGGCGATCGGCTCTGGCTGACCATCCTCGTGTCGATGACGACGATCCTTCTGACCTGGTTGATCGCCTTCCCGATCGGTATTTATTCCGCCACCCATCAATACAGCTGGGGCGACTACGGGCTGACCTTCCTCGGGCTGCTCGGTATCGCCATTCCGAACTTCATGCTGGCGCTGATCCTGATGTATTTCGCCAATGTCTGGTTCGGCGTATCGATCGGCCATTTGATGGATCAAAAATATCTCTCGCAGCCGATGAGCTGGGAAAAAGCGCGCTCGATCCTGTCGCACCTGTGGATTCCGGTCATCATCGTCGGCACGGCCGGAACGGCGGGCATGATCCGCCGCCTACGCGCCAATCTGCTCGACGAGATGCAGAAGCAATATGTCGTCACAGCGCGCGCCAAGGGGCTGCATCCGTTGAGGGTGCTGGTGAAATATCCATTGCGCATGGCGTTGAATTTCTTCGTCGCCGATATCGGGTCGATCCTGCCGGCGATCATTTCCGGTGCCGAGATCACCGCCATCGTGCTGTCTCTGGAGACGACCGGCCCGATGCTGATCCGGGCCTTGCAGAGCCAGGACATGTATCTCGCCGGCTCTTTCCTGATGTTCCTGGCCTTTCTCAACGTCATCGGCGTGCTGATCTCGGATATCGCCCTTGGCTTTCTCGATCCCCGCATCCGCTTGCAAGGCAGGAGCACAAAGTGAGCGTATCCCTGCCAAAGCCCGGTGCTCCTCTAGAGCACTATGTCTCGAACGCGAATTTCGATCCAGATCAGTTCGAAGCCACGTCCGCAGGCCAGCAACGCTATTACATGGCGTCGCAAAAGAAGCTGATGTGGTGGAAATTCAAGCGCCACAAGCTTGCGCTTGCATCCGGCATCTTCCTTCTGCTGGCCTATGGCATGATCGTGATTGCGGAATTCCTGGCGCCCTACGGGCTGCACACCCGCAATGTCGACTATATCCATTCGCCGCCGCAGATGATCCACCTGTTCGACAAGGGCAATTTCGTCGGGCCGTTCGTCTATGGCCGCAAGATGACGCTCGATATCGACTCGCTGCGCCGGATCTACACGGATAACCCCTCCGATGTGCAGCCGATCCGTTTCCTTTGTCGCGGGGACGCCTATCGCTTCTGGGGGCTGGTGGACTCGAACCTTCATCTGGTTTGCCCGGCCGTCGGCGGCCAGATGTATCTGCTCGGCACCGACAGGCTGGGACGTGACGTGCTGTCGCGCATCATCTATGGCGCGCGCATATCCCTGACGATCGGGTTGATCGGCATTTCAATCAGTTTTCTGCTCGGCATCGTCATCGGCGGGCTTGCCGGCTATCATGGCGGCCTTTTCGATCTTCTCGTGCAGCGCGTGATCGAGGTGCTGCAGTCGCTGCCGAGCCTGCCCTTGTGGATGGCGCTTGCGGCGATCATGCCGGTAAGCTGGAGCCCGATCATCGTCTACTTCGGCATCACCATCATCCTCGGCATCCTGGATTGGACAGGCCTTGCGCGCGCCGTACGCTCCAAGCTTTTATCCTTGCGCGAGGAGGACTACGTGCTTGCCGCGCAACTGATGGGAGCAAGCACGCCCCGCATCATCGGCCGTCACCTCGTCCCCGGCTTCATGTCGCACCTGATCGCTACCGCAACAATTTCGGTGCCGAGCATGATTCTCGGCGAAACTGCCCTAAGTTTCCTTGGATTGGGCCTTCGTCCGCCGATCACGAGTTGGGGCATCCTGTTGACCGAGGCCAAGAACGTCAGCGTGATCGCCTTCTATCCATGGCTTCTTTTTCCGATGATCCCGGTGATATTGGTTATTCTGGCGTTCAACTTTTTAGGAGACGGGTTGCGTGATGCCGCCGATCCCTACAAATAGCAGGGTGAATGGCGAAGACAGGATTGCAATTCGACGAGCGGTCGCGGATGTCGTTTGCCGACAAACCGCGTTATGACTTTTACCCCCAGAGGTTTTGCCAATGAAGCGGCGCTTAGAAGATGCTCGAATCCTCATGTACAGCCACGACACGTTCGGTCTCGGTCACCTGCGGCGATGCCGGACGATCGCGCATGCACTCGTGGAGGATTATCGCGGGCTGAACGTGCTGATTATCTCTGGCGCGACGATTGCCGGGGCATTCGATTATCGGTCCCGTGTGGATTTCGTCAAAGTGCCGAGCGTGATCAAGCTGCGTGACGGCGAATACACGTCTATGGCGAGCCATGTCGCGTTGCAGGAAACGCTGAAGATGCGGCAGTCGATCATCCGTCATACGGCGGAAACCTTTCAGCCGGATGTTTTCATCGTCGACAAGGAGCCGTTGGGCCTCAAGGGCGAGGTCGAGGAGACCCTGACCTATCTCAAGGCGCGTGGTACGACGCTTGTTCTCGGCATGCGCGATGTCATGGACGCACCGCACCTGTTGGAGGCGGAGTGGAAGAAAAACAACGTGCTGCAGAAGATCGATCAGTTCTACGACAGCGTCTGGGTCTACGGGCCGCCGGATTTCCATGATCCCCTTATCGGGCTCGATGTGCCAGCGGGCGTGCGGCGGAAGATGGAGTTCGTCGGCTTTCTGCAGCGTAGCGTTTCCACTCTGGGCACGAAATCCGAACATGTGCCCGACGAGGACTATATCCTGGTGACGACTGGCGGCGGCGGCGATGGTGCCGATCTCGTCAGCGATGTGGTTGCCGCGTTCGAACAGGACAGCTCCCTCACGCAGAAGACGCTGATCGTCCTCGGCCCCTATATGCCCGCCAAGGAGCGCGGCCAGCTCCTGGAGCGCGCCAGCAAGATCGATTGTCTGCAGGTGATCGAGTTCGACAACAAAATGGAAGAGCTGATTGCCGGCGCCAAGGCCGTTGTCGCCATGGGCGGTTACAACACCTATTGCGAGATCCTCTCCTTCGATAAGCCGGCGCTGATCATTCCGCGCACGCGTCCACGCGAGGAACAGCTGATCCGCGCCCAGCGCGCCAGCGAACTCGGCCTCGTCGATATGCTGCTGCCGGAGGAATCCGCCGATCCGAGGCAGCTTGCCGCCGCCCTGAAGCGCCTGCCGAACCGCGCGCCGCCTTCGGCAAGCAGCAGTAATATGCGCCTTGAAGGCCTGGTGCATATTTCGCGCACCATCGGCGAGTGGTTCGATGATCGCGAGCGCTATACGCCGCTGTCGATCGTTGCAGAATAGAGCATCGGAAGCCGTCGATGCGGAAGAAAATCCTGGTGGTCCTCAAGGGCTATCCTCGCCTGTCGGAAACCTTCATTGCGCAGGAGCTGCTTGGCCTGGAAAGGGCCGGCTTCGACCTGACGCTGATTTCGATGCGCAAGCCGACGGACAAGAAGCGTCATCCAGTCCATGACGAAATCAAGGCGCGCGTCGTCTATCTGCCGGAATATCTGCACAACGAACCGCTGAGGGTGCTGCGGGCCTTCTTTGCAGGCATCGGCAAGCCGGGCTTCAGGCCGCTCGTGAAGCAATTCTGGGCCGACTTGAAGCGGGACATTACCCCAAACCGCGTGCGGCGCTTCGGCCAGGCATTGGTTCTGGCGCATGAATGGCCAGACGGTGGCGAATGGCTGCATGCGCATTTCATCCATACGCCGGCTTCGGTGACCTCCTATGCCAGCATCATGACCGGCATTCCCTGGACCTGCTCGGCGCATGCCAAGGATATCTGGACGTCGCCGGACTGGGAGCTTTCTGAAAAGCTCGACCGAGCCCGCTGGGCGGTGACCTGCACGCGCACCGGCTTCGAGCACATGCGCGATCTGATCCAGGCGGATGACAAGGTCTATCTCAGCTATCATGGCCTGGATCTCGATCGCTTCGCTCCCTTCGCCGGCGAACATTCCGATCGGAACGGCACGGATGCTTCCGACCCCGCCTTCATTCTCAGCGTCGGGCGCGCAGTGGAGAAAAAGGGATACGATGTCTTGCTGAAGGCACTGGCGCTGCTGCCTGGCGATCTCAACTGGCGCTTTACCCATATCGGCGGCGGCGATGGGCTGGCAAAGCTGAAGGCATTGGCCGACACGCTCGGCATTGCCGATCGCATCACCTGGAAGGGCGCGCTGGCCCAGGAGGATGTGCTTGCCCATTATCGTCAGGCCGATATCTTTGCGCTTGCCTGCCGCATTGCGGCCGACGGCGATCGCGACGGCCTGCCGAACGTGCTCGTGGAAGCATCGAGCCAGCGTCTCCCCTGCGTTTCCACCAATGTTTCCGGCGTTCCCGAATTGATCGACGATGGCGAAAGCGGTCTTGTCGTTCCATCCGAGAATCCGCAAGCCCTTGCCGCGGCGCTGGAAGCTGCCATTCGCAATCCCGCGCTACGCCGCGGGCTGGGAGAGGCAGCCGAAAGGCGGGTGCGCGAGCATTTCGACTATCATGCCAGCATCCGGCAATTGACGCGGCTGTTCGAGGAACAGTGGCAAAGGGAAGATCAATGGCGGAAATCCGCATGACGGCCCCGCATTCCCAGCCTTTGCGCGTTTTCTTCTACGTTCAGCATCTGCTCGGCATCGGCCATCTGGCGCGCGCCAGCCGCATTGCCAGCGCCCTGGCGAAGGATGGCTGTGAGGTGACTGTTGTCACCGGCGGCATACCGGTGAGCGGTTTCCCCGCGGCGGATGTCACCTCGGTCACATTGCCGGCCGTCGTCGCTAGCAGCGCCGGGTTTTCCGGGCTGGCCGATCAGGCCGGCAATCCCGTCGGCGAAGATTTTCTGTCGCGTCGTCGCGATCTGCTGCTGGATGCTTTCCGGCAGGCTGCCCCCGATGTTGTCGTCATCGAGGCCTTTCCGTTCGGCCGCAGACAGATGCGTTTCGAGCTTCTGCCGCTGCTCGATGCCGTTGCCAAGGCAGATCCGAAACCGAGGCTTTACACATCGGTGCGCGATATTCTGCAGCAACAGAAGAAACCGGGCCGGGACGAGGAGACCGTCGGCCTGCTTCGCGACCACTTCGATGGCGTGCTCGTTCATGGCGATCCGCATTTTGTCCGGCTGGAAGAAACCTTTCCCCTGACCGAGGCGATCGCCGACAAGATTGCCTATACCGGTCTTGTCGCACCCGCCTTGCCGCCGGAGCCTGTCGAAACCTTCGATATCGTCGTATCGGCCGGCGGCGGCGCTGTCGGGCTTGATCTGATCCGCGCATCGCTGGAGGCGGCAAGCCGCGTGGCGACCGATCGCCGCTGGCTTCTGATTGCCGGGCCGAACCTGCCCGAACAGGATTATGCCGATCTCGCCAGGCGCGCGCCGGGCAATGTCGCGCTCGTTCGCTTCCGCAAGGATTTTCCGTCTCTGCTGCGGGGGGCGGAGCTGTCGATCTCGCAAGCCGGCTATAATACCGTCGGCGATCTTCTCGTTGCCGGTTGCCGCGCCATTCTGGTCCCCTTCACGGCCGGCGGCGAAACGGAGCAATCCGTCCGGGCCGAGCGGCTGGAAAGGCTGGGCTTGGCATTGGCTCTGCCGGAGGCGGGATTGACGAGCGAATTGCTGGTCGCAGCCGTGAAAACCGCGCTGTCGCGCCCCAAGCCGAGCAACCCGGACATCGATCTTGGCGGCGCCGCCAGAACCTCGGCTATCCTGCGTCGAACCATATAGGGAAAAGCCGCGGCTGATATCGGAGGCATCCTGTCGTTTTATCCTCCTGGATTCCTGCAATCTTGTGATATAAATCGAAAAATCGATGAATCGGGAGGAGCGTGGACGAAGGACCGGGCGGTTCCCCTTTTCACAATGGGGCCACGTATCCGCAACGAAATCTTCCCGCATCTCTGCAACATCGGTGCCGGCATCAGGCCGGCGTTGGGCGTTGAATCTGAAAGCCTGCAGTAAGCAATGGAAAAAAGCCTAGCGCGTTACATTTGGTCGAACACCCGGCTGGAGCAGGTCTGGATACTGCTGGTGGTTGCGGCGTCGATGATTCCGTACTTTCTGTCCTTCGACCTGCCGAAGCAGATCGTCAACGGACCGATCCAGGGCAAGGGCTTCGAACATCCCGGCGATACGCAGACGTTCATGCACATTGCCTTCAACATGCCGCTGATCGGCCATGTCGAAGTCTTTCAGGGCGTCCAGCTGACCCGCATGTGGATGCTTGTTGCGTTGAGCATGGTGTTTCTGGCGCTTGTCGTGCTCAACGGCCTCTTCAAGCTCTATATCAATACCTATAAGGGGCGGCTCGGTGAGCGCATGCTGCGACGCATCCGCTTCGAACTGATCGATCGCGTGCTGCGGTTCCCTCCGAGCCATTTCAAGCGGGTGAAGCCGGCGGAAATCGCCACCATGATCAAGGACGAAGTGGAGCCGATGGGCGGCTTCACCGGCGATGCCTTCGTCCAGCCCGCTCTTCTCGGTGGCCAGGCGGTGACGGCGCTCGTCTTCATCATCATGCAGAATTTCTGGCTCGGCATGATCGCCGCGGCCATCGTCGCCGTACAGGCGATCGTCATTCCCCGCATGCGCAAGCGGCTTCTGGAGCTTGGCCGCCAGCGCCAGCTGACGGCGCGCGAGCTTTCCGGCCGCGTTGGCGAAATCGTCGATGGTATCGGCACCATCCACGCCAACGATACCACCAACCTTGAGCGCGCGGACATAGCTCACCGGCTCGGATTGATCTTCTCGATCCGCTATGATCTCTACCAGTGGAAGTTCCTGGTCAAATTCATCAATAACTTCCTCGCTCAGGTGACGCCGTTCCTGTTTTATCTGATCGGCGGTTTCCTGGCCTTGCAGGGCCGCCTGGACATTGGCCAGCTCGTTGCCGTCATCAATGCCTATAAGGATTTGCCGGGACCGCTGAAGGAACTGATCGACTGGGACCAGTCGCGTCAGGACGTTCAGGTCAAATACAATCAGGTGGTCGAACAGTTCAGCGTCGATCATCTGATCGATCCGAAAATCCAGGCGGTTTCGCACGTGCCCGCCGGCCGCATCACCCATTCTCTCGTCGCGACCAATCTGACCATCGTCGATGACAGCGGCGCGCGCGTGCTGGACCACGTTTCGGTTGAAATTCATCCCGGCGAAAGGGTAGCGATAGTTGGCGACAGCGGGGCGGGAGGCGAATATCTGGCGGAAGCATTCGGGCGCCTGATCTGGCCGGACAGCGGCCGCATCTCGATCGATGGCCGCGATATCCTGGAACTGCCGGAATCGGTAACCGGACGACGTATTGCCTACGCCTCGTCCGAGACCTTCTTCTTCCACGGCACGTTGCGCAGCAATCTGCTTTATGGCCTCAAGCATGCGCCACTCATCGCTCCCGTCTATACCGACGATGAGGCCACAAAGGCCAAATGGCGTGTGACCGAAGCGCGGCGCGCGGCCAATCCGGAATTCGATCTCAATAGCGACTGGGTCGATTATGCGGCTGCCGGTGCCACCGGGCCGGATGATATCTATTCGGTGATCCGTCCGGTTCTCGATGCCGTTGCCATGTCGCAGGATATTTTCGACATGGCGCTGCGCTCGAATGTCGATGCGGCAGCACATGAAGATCTGACATCGCGCATCGTCGAGCTGCGTCAGGCATTGCGGTTGCGGCTTGAGGAAGAGAAGCTGGAGGACCTCGTCGTTCCCTTCCAGTTCGATGTTTATAATCCGCAGGCGACGGTCGGCGAAAATCTGTTGTTCGGTACGCTGAAGCGGCCGCAGATGACCAATCGCAAGCTGGCGGCACATCCCTATTTCCAGCAGATATTCGCCGAGACGGGTCTGGTATCGGATTTGTACGATATGGGTCTGGAAATCGCCGAAAACGCTGTCGAGCTTTTCACCGACCTGCCGCCGGACCATCCGTTCTTCCAGCAGCTGACCTTCATGACGGCGGAGGATATTCCGACCTATGAGGCGCTGCTTCAGAAGCTGAACGGCAAGGGATATGAGGCGGCGACCGACGATGAACGCGCGGCCATCATCCGCCTGAGCTTCTCCTATATCGAACCGCGTCACCGCTTCGGTCTTCTGACACAGATGCTGATGGAAAAGATCGTCCATGCACGGGCGAAATTCTACGAGAACATACCAGCCGATCTTGCCAGGGTCATCGAGCGTTATGATCCGGAGCGCTTTACCGCGTCGGCGACCTTGATGGACAACGTGCTGTTCGGCCGCATCGCCCATCAGCAGGCCAATGCGCCCGAGCGTATCCACCAGATCATGTATGATGTCTTCGGTCGTCTCGGCATGCATGACAGCGTCCTGTCGATCGGCCTGGATTTCGATGTCGGCTCGGGCGGCAAGCGCCTGACGAATGTGCAGCGCCAGAAGCTCAATCTTGGCCGTGCTCTTTTAAAACGTGCGGACTACATCATCTGCAATCGTCCGCTGCCGGCGCTCGATCATCGCGTTCAGGAACAGATTGCAAGAGCCATCCTGGGCACATTCGACAGCGACGGATATGCGCCGGCCATCATCTGGGTGCTGTCCAACCCGAGTTTCGCCGAGTTGTTCGATCGTGTTTTGGTCTTCGACCATGGGAGTCTTGTCGAAAGTGGGTCAAGCACCGATCTTTTAGAGAAAAACGGTATGTTCAAAGAACTGTTATCGTAATATCCTATCTCGACAGTGGCGTCTGGGGCCGAACACTGGGGGTACCGAAGCTCATGCTTCTGAAAGACGAAGTTGAAATGCTGAAGCGAGTGCCGATTTTTTCGCGCATCGCGCCCGCGAAATTGAAACTCTTGGCGTTTACGTCCGATCGCGTCAGCTATAATGCTGGCCAAACCCTGTTTCATCAAGGTGATCAGGGAGATGCCGCCTATGTTGTTCTTTCCGGAACTGCTGATATTCTCGTCGATAGCCCGGCCGGCGAGATCAAGGTCGCCGAAGTCGACGTGAATTCCATCGTCGGCGAAATCGCAATCCTCTGTGACGTCTCCCGTACCGCCACGGTAAAGGCCACGTCCAGGCTTGAAGCACTGAAGATCAGCAAGGAGCATTTTCTGAAGCTGCTCAGCGATTTTCCGGAAATGGCTGTCGAGATCATGCGCGTGCTTGCCGACCGTCTCAACCATACGACCTCGGAACTGACCGCCGTCCGCAGCCGCCTCAACCAGCCGCAGTCGATGGCGACGCATTGAGATTGCAGATGGTGTAGAGCGCGCTACGGGCCGGCGCCGAAAAAGGCGAGCCGGGTAAGCGCCGTATAGTGCGATTCCGACACCATCAGAGCGACGAAGACAAGCACCAGGACCGGCGGGACCAGGATGGCGTAGATCAGCGCGAGACGCTCCCAGGCCATGTGCATGAAAATGGCGACGATCAGCCCGGCTTTCAGGATCATGAACAGCAGGATCAGGGACCATCTCAGATAGCCCTGAATGCCGAGATAATCGACAAGGTAGGAGAAGGTGCTGAGGACGAAAAGCAGTCCCCAGACCACCATGTACAGCTTTATCGGATGCTGCTGCCCGGAATGTGTCTGCGTCTCAGCCATGATGCCATCCTCACCACAGATAGAAGAATGCAAAGATGAATACCCAGACCAGATCGACGAAGTGCCAGTATAGTCCCGTGATCTCGACGATCTCGTAACTGCCCTTGCGGCTGGTGAAGAACCCCCGCCTTTCCTGGTCGAAATCTCCCCGCCATACCTTGCGCGCCATGATCAGGAGAAAGAGGACTCCGATCGAGACGTGGGTGCCGTGGAAGCCGGTGATCATGAAGAAGGACGAACCGAACTGCGCCGCTCCCCATGGGTTTTCCCAGGGGCGGACTCCCTCCCTGATCAGCTTGGTCCATTCGAATGCCTGCATCCCGACGAATGTCGCGCCGAGAACTGCGGTTGCCAACATCAGAGCGGCGGTCTTGCGGCGATCACGGCGGTATCCGAAGTTGACGGCCATCGCCATCGTGCCGCTGCTGCTGATGAGAATGAAGGTCATGATGGCAATCAGAATCAGCGGGATTTCCTTGCCTCCGATCGTCAGCGCGAAAACCTCGCTGGGATTGGGCCAGGCGACGATGGTCGACATGCGCGCCGTCATATAGGCCAGGAGGAAACAGCCGAAAATGAAGGTGTCGCTGAGGAGGAAGATCCACATCATCGCCTTGCCCCAGGAGACGTTCTTGAACGCCCGCTGGTCCGATGAAAGGTCAGCCGCGACGCCGCGCAGTCCCACGGGTTGCAGAAGTGGTTCGCTTGTTGGTCTTTCTATGGATTCGGTCATCATCGAGGCTCCTCAACTGACCAACTGACGGCAGAGATCGACGAAACTATTTGCCCAGCCGGCAAAGAGCGCAAAAAGGATCAGCCAGATGACGAGCATGAAATGCCAATAGATGGCGCAGAGATCCACGCTCAGGCGGATTCTCGCCGATACGGTGTTTGTCCAAGCGTGGATCGTCGTCCGTCCGAGCACGAAAAGCCCGCCCAGGATGTGCAGGCCGTGCAGCCCGGTGATCATGTAGAAGAAACTATTCGATGGGTTGTCGGCGAGCACATAGCCTGCCGCAACCAGTTGCCGCCACGCCAAAACCTGTCCAGCCAGAAAGAGAACCGCCAGTGCGAACGCCACTGCAAGCGCCGTGTTCAGCATCTCGCTGCGGTCGAGACGGGCTTCGGTTTTTGCCCATTGCAGTGCGACGCTGCTTGCCGCAAGGGCGGCGGTATTTACCCAGAGCAGTCTTGGGATCGGAATGCTCCACCAGTCGGCGCCGCTAAGGCGCGTAAGATAGGCGCTGATGAGGAGCGCGAACAAGGCGCCGACGACGGCGAGAAAGATGCCGAGACCGACTTTCGCCGTGGTCGCCGATGATCCGCGCATGTCAGGCGCATTGCCTGCGAGGCTCGTTTCCAGCCAGGGTTTCGAGGTCAGCCGCTGCCGCGCCATCCACCAGGCGATGATGCCGGCAATCCCGGCCATGAAGATGAGAATGGCGCTCATGACAACGCCCTTTCGGACGGCCCGACCGAGGCCGGCTGGTTTTGCGGCAAGAAATCCTGATCCGCTCCGGGGACACTGTAATCATACGGCCAGCGGTAGACGATCGGCAGTTCCTTGCCCCAATTTCCGTGCGCGGGCGGCGTCTGCGGCGTCTGCCATTCCAATGTCGTTGCCCGCCACGGATTGCCGCCCGCCTGCCGGCCCCAGCGAAGGCTCCAGGCGAGATTGAACAGGAACAGAAGCTGCGCGGCGCCGACGACCAGAGCGGCAATGGTGATGAACATATTCAACGTATGCGCCGACGGCGGTATGAAGGCCGTTTCGCCCAGCTCGTAATAGCGGCGCGGCACGCCCATAAGGCCAAGGTAGTGCATTGGGAAGAAGATCGCATAGGCGCCGAGGAAGGTGATCCAGAAGTGGATGTGGCCCATCGTCACGTTCAGCATACGCCCCGTAATCTTTGGATACCAATGGTGGATCGCGCCGAAGATCACCAGGATCGGCGCGACCCCCATCACCATATGGAAATGGGCAACCACGAACATGGTGTCGGACAGCGGCACGTCGACGACGACGTTACCGAGAAAGAGGCCGGTCAGTCCACCGTTGATGAATGTGACGATGAATGCCAGAGCAAACAGCATCGGCAATGTCAGATGGATATCGCCGCGCCAGAGCGTCAGTACCCAATTATAGACCTTGATCGCCGTCGGGATGGCGATGATCAACGTCGTGGTTGCGAAAAAGAACCCGAAATTCGGGTTCATGCCGCTCACATACATATGATGCGCCCATACGACGAAACTTAGCGCCGCAATGATGACGATAGCCCAGACCATCATCCGGTAGCCGAAGATGTTCTTGCGCGCATGGGTGCTGATCAGGTCCGAGACGATGCCGAAGGCGGGAAGGGCAACGATATAGACCTCCGGATGGCCGAAGAACCAGAACAGATGCTGGAACAGGATTGGACTGCCGCCACCGTGCTGCAGTTGCTGGCCCATCTCGACAATCGCGGGCATGAAGAAGCTCGTGCCGAGCAAGCGGTCGAACAGCATCATGACGGCAGCGACGAAGAGCGCCGGGAAGGCAAGGAGCGCCATGACGGTCGCGGTGAATATGCCCCATACCGTCAAGGGCATCCGCATCAGCGTCATGCCGCGGGTACGTCCCTGCAGCACCGTCACGACATAGTTCAACCCGCCCATCGTAAAGCCGATGATGAACAGGATCAGCGATGACAGCATCAGGATGATGCCCCAGTCACGCCCTCCCGGCGTACCAGACAGAAGGGCTTGCGGCGGATAGAGCGTCCAGCCGGCTCCCGTCGGCCCGCCGGGCGCGAAGAAGCCGACGACCAGCACGATGACTGCAAGCAGATAGAGCCAGTAGCTCAGCATGTTCGCATAGGGAAACACCATATCGCGCGCGCCGAGCATCAAAGGGATCAGATAGTTGCCGAAACCGCCGAGGAATAGCGCGGTCAGCAGGTAGATCACCATGATCATGCCATGCATGGTGATGAACTGATAATAATGTTCCGCATCGATGAAGGAGAAATAGCCGGGAAAGCCGAGTTGCAGCCGCATCAGCCACGACAGCACCAATGCCACCATGCCGATCGAGATGGCGGTCAAAGAGTATTGAATAGCGATGATCTTGGCATCCTGGCTGAAGACATATCTCGTCCACCAGCTTTTCGGATGATAAAGCTCCACATCCTCGACTTCAGCGGGCCGGATGACCTGCTCGATGCCGGAACCAATCTCGACCATATTCCTTCCTCCCTGTAGCCTCCGATGCGGCATTCCTCCTCAGCGGCGCATGGGGCTTACTTTTGCGCCGACGCCAGCGATTTCGAGAAAGTCGGCTGTTGCTGCAGCCAGGCTTGATAGGCTGTATCGGTATCGACGATGACGGTGCCGCGCATCTGCGGATGACCAACACCGCACAATTCCGCGCAGAGAACCTCGAAGGTTCCCGTTCGCGTCGGTGTGAACCAAAAATAGGTCACCGTGCCGGGAATCATGTCCATCTTTGCCCGGAATTCCGGCACGTAGAAGTCGTGCAGAACGTCGATCGAGCGCAGAAGCATCTTCACCGACTTGCCGGCCGGAATATGCAACTCACCGCCTTCGACGATGACGTCGTCCAGACCCGCAGGATCATTCTTGTCCAAACCGAGCGGGTTGTCCGGAGTAACATCGCGCGTGTTCGCGCGCCCGAGGCGCCCGTCCGCCCCCGGCAGCCGAAAACTCCATTGCCACTGCTGACTGACGACTTCGACCTCGCTGGCATCGGCCGGCACCGTGACGAACTGATTCCACACGAAGAGGCCCGGTGCGAGCATCGCCGCCACACCGATTGCTGTTCCTCCGGCGAGCCACCATTCCAATCTCTTGTTTTCGGGCTGGTATGCCGCCCGGTTTCCTGTGCGGTGCCTGAAACGGAAGACACAATAGGCGATGAACATCACGACAACCGCAAAGACGATGCCGGTGATCCAGAACGTGATGACGATCGTGTTGTCGATATAACTCCAATTCGACGCGATCGGCGTCCACCACCAAGGGCTCAGCAGATGGAATGCAATTGATCCCACCACCAGCAGAACGAGAATCAATACGACAGCCATCGTCTCCTCCTTGACCCGGCCGCGAACGTTTCTGCAATCTCATCGCGAAACGTTTTAGTATTATCTCATGAACAAATCACCCGGGCAATTGCGGCAAAAGTAGTGGTTTATCCAGCAGAGCCGCACGGAGTGCACCAATGCCTCGGCCCGATGGTCGCATCTCGCTATTTGGAGTATTGCTTCAAATAGGCGATCAGATTGGTAATCTCGGTATCGTCCTTCAGTCCGACGAAGGTCATTTTCGTGCCCTTCACCTTCGCCTTGGGGTCGTGCAGATAATCGCGGAGCGTCGTCTCGTTCCAGACGAGGCCGCCCTTGCCCGCCTCCTGCATGGCTGACGAATAAGCGAAATTAGGGTGTGTTCCAGCCGTCCTGCCGAACAGGCCGTTCAGCGAAGGCCCGACCTTGTTTTGATCCGTTTCGGCCACATGACAGATGGCGCATTTCTTGAAAACGGTGGCCCCTGCTGTGACGTCACCTTCCTGTGCAAAGGCGACGAGTGGGAAAGCAACGGCGGGAAGCAGACAGATCGGAAGAAAACGGTAAGACATGGCAATCCTCTTTCTCTCCATTGGTGTTCCAATCTATGTGTCAAACCGCAACCGACGGTCATAAATCTATCAAATCTTGTCGCCTTTGTCGCCTATTCCTTAAATTAGCTAGTCGTCATTCCTTGCGCGGGAGCAATCGGCGATTTCCGACGCGGAGATCTTGAAGACGATGCCCGCTCTTGACGATAAGGTTTTGCCATCGAGTGTCGCTACTCGGCTCTTGACCGTGGAACACCGAACCGGGGCTTCCAAGCAGGTGTGCTTGAGTGCCTGGAAGCTGATATGGGTTCTGTAGACGTCTGCGCCGCTAGCATTGCTTCACAGGAATGCGAGCGGCGCTTATGATCCATTCTCGATCCACACTCTGACGCAAGATCGAGGCGGAGCCTGTTCCAAAGCTAGACCGATCTCAGTTGGACAGTCGCTAGACCTGCCGCTTGGCGGCAGATCTAGCTAATGTCATGTGCGTGTCCATGCCTAAGCGTGGGCATGCGGATGGTGCGCATCCCAGACGACCCATAGTGATGCACCAGCAATGAGCACGCCGAGAACGGTATCCGTCCACATTGCGCTTGCATTGGGGGCAAAACCAAGCAGCCAGGGAGATGCAATCAGCCAAAGACCGAGTACCAGACTGGCCCATTCCTCCCATTCAGCAAATACTGAAAGCGCAGCGACCGCAAACACGCCCAACAGGGCGGCAACGATCCATGCGTTCCAGCTGGGTATCATCTCAGCTGTGAAACCGAAGATCCACGGAGAGACAAACAAGCATGCCGCCAGGATCAGATTTACCCAATCCAGCATTCTCTTTCTTTCCATCAGAGGCATTGCCATAACAACTTCCTCCCAATAAGAAGCCTAGTGTTGGCTACACTTAGCGTGAACTTCACGCCTAAGTATATAAGTGGTTACTTTCGCTTCCATTTCAAGATAACGTGTGAGCGATACTTTCGGTATTATGTCTAAAGTTTCAGCTGTAATGGATGCTGCCGTCCCAGCTCTGCTTTCAAGAAGCGAACAGGCGGGGAAAGATTCCGCCGTAAGGCGCTACATGGCCGTGATGTCCTCCCCCGTTGCTCCGGATGATGCAGATCGCTGAATTTTGGATGAACACCGTCTTCAGCATCCGTTCTGAACACGAGGCCTACAAAGGAGCCGTTCAACCGCGGTGATATCCGCATCGAAGGAGGGGTCAAAATGATCCGCACGTCCATTATCCGCACTCTTCTTGCCGCTGCCGCAGTCGGCGCTGTCGTCATCACCCCGGCGATGGCCAACGACGTGCGCATCGAACAGTATGGCTGGCAGAACTCCGCCGGCGGCGCGCAGAACGGCCACAGGAACCGTGTTCGGTTTTATCAGGACGGACGCTACAATACTGCCATCGGCCAGCAATACGGCCATCGCAACCTGTCTGCCGTCGGGCAGGAGGGCGACAACAACTACGGAGCCACCTATCAGTACGGCAGCCGCAACGTGGCCGGCATAGGACAGTTCGGCTCAAATCACACCGCTATTCTGACGCAGGATGGCAACGGCAACATCGCCGCGGGTGTCCAGGTCGGGCACGGTTGCAACGCCGATGTCAGCCAAGGCGGCAACGGGAATGTAGCCGCGTTCGTCCAGACCTGCCCTTGACCTTTGCGACACGGGCCGGGACCTGTGTTCCCGGCCTCGTTCTTTGCCACGACAAGGAGGCAATCCATGGTTAACTCAGGCAGAGGCTTTCCCATCACCGCAGCGATGATGCTCGCCGGACTGATCGCCGCCGGCGCGAGCGCTGCCGTTCTCGACACGGACAGCTCGGGCTCAGCACCAATTCGCTGCGAAATTCGAGAGAAAATTCAAGGCGATACGATATTTTTGGAGCCGCTTGTGCATTCCGACAGGGAAATGAGTGGCACCTATAGCATCAGCGTATCCGGCGGAGGCGAGGGAGGCTCCTCGAACATCCAGCAGGGCGGTGAATTTTCGGCGGTGGCCGGACGCACGACGTCGCTCGGCCGAATAAGTGTCAGCGCGGGCGGCGCCCTTTACGATGTGAAGCTCAAGGTGACGGTGCCCGGCGGGAACGTCAGCTGCACCAAACAGGTGGCGGGCGTATTCTGAAAGATACTTTAAGTGCTCAAGCAGCGATGGAGCCATTCAGCGATTTCCTGAACCGCTGAATGGCTCTTTTTGTCTGCCTGCCGCAATCAGTTCCCAAGCCCCGTTGGCGGCTTTGGGCCTATCCGCCTTCCTCTATCCGTGCAGTTAAATGGCTGCTGAACATCCTCTTCCAACTTGGTTCAGCTTGGTTTTGCAAAAGTGGCGTATCGGCTGACGACGGCCGGATCAGGAGAGGCAATCATGAATACCAAGCTCGCCAACACTCTAGGAATCGCCACTATTGCCCTATTGCTTGGCGTCTCGGCGCAAGCAGGCTCCGCCATGGCCGGCGGCTCGATCGCATTTTATCTTTCGCCTCGAACGGCACAGGATGCCGAAGTGATGGATTTCGGTTTGCGGGCCTATTCGCTCTACAATGGCCTGCGTGGGGGTGCTCATATCCGTCAGTTCGGCCGAAACAATCTTGCCGGCCTCGGGCAGAATGGACGAGACAATCTCGGTATCGTGCGCCAGGAAGGCAACGGCCATTCCGCGACGCTGCAGCAGAACGGCAGCGATAACTCCTATGGCATCTTCCAGTTCGGAAGAAATACCGACACGCAAGTCGTGCAGAACGGCGACGGGCAAAGTGGGGCGGCGTTGCTGTTTGGTTGGTAGAATTTCGTCGATGAGCTGTGCTTGCCCCGAACGCCAGGACACGGCTTCTCAAAGGCTTTCCAAGCTTTTCCAAAACACCCGACCAGGCACCGTCAATGTCTATTCTGGCGCCGCGATGCTTTACTCTGGGCTATGCTGTGTCGCGGTAGAGAACGCCGATCTTTCAGGAGGTGCAAAAGCAGATTCCGTTTCCCCCCGCGAGGAACGAGATCAATGTCGCTGACAAGCTTTGCGCCGCCCGCGCGACGCTCCAGGGTGATCTTGCGGCTATGGAAGGCTTCCAGCTCGGCACGATGCGCCACGCTTATGATGGTGATCCTCGGCAATTCCCGGATCACCATCTCCATCATCTTGTCCTGGCTCTTCTCATCGAGTGCCGATGTTGCTTCATCCAGCACGATGATATCGGGGTCGTGCAGCAGGAGACGCGCGAATGCGAGACGCTGCTTTTCGCCGCCCGACAATGTCTGGTCCCATGGCGCTTCTTCCTCGATCTTGTCGTTCAGATAATCGAGTTCCACTTTGTCGAGAGCGGCCTTGATCTCATCCAGCGTCCAGCTGTCAGCGGCGCGGGGATAAGCGACTGCCCGGCGAAGTGTTCCGGAAGGAATGTAAGGCCGCTGGGGCAACATGAACAATCGTCTGTCGGCGTGGAAGTTGACACTGCCGCCGCCCCACGGCCAAAGACCTGCAATGGCCCGCACAAGCGTGCTCTTTCCCGTGCCGGATTCTCCGGCGACGAGCACCCGCTCTCCGGGTTCGATTACGACTTGAGTCTCCTTGACCACGGCGGTGCCGTCGTCCAGCGACACGGAGAGATCGTTCAGGCTGAGCATGGCATCACCTTCGGCTTCACCATGCTTGATGCGGCCCATTGTGTCGCTCTTTTCCGCACGCTCAAGCCCGTCGAGCGACATCATCAGCGAAGCGACGCGTCGCGCGCAAGCGTTCCAATCGGCGAGGCGGGGATAGTTGTCGACCAGCCATCCGAATGCGCTCTGAACGATAGCGAAAGCAGAAGCTGCCTGCATGACCTGCCCGAGCGTCATGCTGCCTTCGAGAAATTTGGGCGCGCAAAGCAAAATCGGCACGACGGGCGCAAACAGGCTCGACCCCTGCGACACAAGCGTCGTGCGCATATGTTGGTGCGCAAGCAGCGCCCATTGCCTGAGCACGTTGCCGAAGGTTTTGTCGAGGTCGTTACGCTCCTCCTCTTCGCCGCCGAGCAATGCGATGCTCTCGCCGTTTTCCCGCACATGCGTCAGTGTATAGCGAAATTCGGCTTCCGCCTGATTTTTGATTTCGGAGACATGGACGAAATGGCGGCCGATGACCGCCATCGAGGTGGAGGTGATCGCGGCATAGAGCACCGCGGTGATGACGAGGAAGCCGGGAATTGTGATTGTCGAACCGGCGATTGTCACGGTCAGGGCGCCGCCGATCGTCCAGAGCACCACGATGAAGGTCGAGGCCGACAGAAAGGCCGAAATGACGCCAGCGATGAAATCCACCGGCGCTTCCGTGGCAATCCGCAAATCCTCGGCGATGCGCGCCTCCGGGTTCTTGTGATCGCCACCGATAAGGTTCAGCTGATAGTAGCGGCCGTTTGCCAGCCAGCGCGCGATGAGCGCCGTGGTCAGCCAGGACCGCCAGCGGCGCTGAATTGCCATTCGCAGCGAGACTTGGACGACGACAAGAGCCACGCTTCCGAGCACGAGCGGCAGGAACATGGCGCTTAGAAAATATACGGTATGGGCGTTGCGCTGCTCTATCGCGTCAAAAATTGCGCGATTCCAGATATTGATCCCATACTGGAAGCAGACATTGGTGCCGATCAGGATCAACAGGCCGATTGAACATGGCCACGCAAGTCCATCACCGCCGTTGCCCCAATAACCTCGCGCGCTGATCCAGAAGCGCCTCAGCAAATATCTTTTGCGCGCCTGTTCTGCTTCTTCGGGCGTTAGCTGCGGATCGGGTTCAATGAAACTTGGCGGGGGCTCGACCTCCACAGTCGATGCCTTACCTTGACGCGACCTCTTGGCACCATGCGCTTTGGTACCGTCGACCGATTTCTGTTTGGATTTAGCGTCGGTCATAAGCACGACAACGGCTTAAAAATCAAAAAGTTTCATGGACGGCAGCCTTGAGGAACTGTCCATCGCAATTAGCGTTTCAGTATCAGGAGGAATTTACCATGTGCCCGCAAAAGCCAATGAGCGCACCGCTGTGTGCGCCAGAATTTGGGTTGCCGAACCCTATACAATATTACCCTCAGCCATTGCCCCCTCTCGCCCCTTCAGAAAGCGAGAAAGACGCGTATGAACAGGGAATCAAAGCAGGAAAGCGTGAGGTGGAAAACAAAGAGAACCCCTTTCCCGCTGGCAGCGAACAGGCCAAAGCTTATGAGCATGGCTACCTTGATGGCCAGAAAATCCGATTCGCGGACATGTTTTAGCGATGGACGATTTCGGGCGCCTGCGTGGAAATTGGCACCGGCGTTTTCAGTTTGTTGCGAACCATAGCGACGTTTCGCATTGCCGGGCCTCAAGCTTCGACTTGCTGGGCAAGATCCTGGGACACCGTTCTTGACATGAACGTTTACACTCTCCGCGTCGATATCTTTGTCCAAAGCAAACCGTTCAGTGCGATCGCGTTCCAGGAAAAGGAGCGGTCGCGGACGCCACGGGCAAAGATCCATCTAAATTTCTCCACCTGAAGTCGGTCTGACCGGTGCGAGACAACGATCCGTAGAGCAGCTAACATATCCTTAATCAATCGCAGGTGGAAATGGAATCCGAAACAAAACCAGACGATGGGAGTGATGCTTCAGCGAGAAATGGGTGATCGCAGCGCAGTCGGATTACGGCGATGACGGCAAACAATCGCACGCCGAATTCCTCAGTTCATGCAATCGGCGATGAGGGATATGACAGCCGCCGTCTAAAAGTTTCGCCTCTCACTTTTTTCAGCGTCGGCAAACCTTTGCTTACGTGCTTAGCCGGATGAAAAAAGCTGCGCTTTGATCATGTGTGCTGAGAGATAAGAGAGGTTTAGGCAATTTAAGTAGAGCCAATCTATTTGGGCCGATAATTAGCCGGAAAGATAGCCGGCGGCCGTGCTTGCGCCTGAGATGAAATTCGTTTCTAATTTAACCGGAGATTGAAGATCCTGTTTTTCTGAATTATATTTAAATTTATTGGTGTATAACGTGCCAATGCATATAAGAAATAGACAATAATTACAACTTATCTCATTTAGATTAAAATATTACTTAACATATTGGCAAAACCGCTGCGCTATATTATCTTCCCGCCACTCAATCAAAGGAGGCGGAGCGGGCGGAGGGCGCTTTAAACGATCTATTGTTCTCCTCGAGATCATTTCGTGGGTGTGGCATCGTCGATAGCGATGCACCATAAAATGCAATTTCATCATCAGTGAAGTCTGAAAGTCTTGTACCGGAGTGGACGCGCGCGAGTTGGCTCGCTTGCGCGGCACACCGACCGTGCGGCTGCATCTTATCGAAGGATGCTTGCCTCGTACAAAATAACTGCGGAAAATTCGGAGAGGTTCTCCAAATGCGGTACTATTCCCTGGACGCGATACGCGGCCTTGCTGCTATCGCCGTTGTGCATTTTCATATGGGATTGATCTGGCACGTCGCACCGTTCGGTTATCTGGCGGTCGATTTCTTTTTCGCGCTGTCGGGCTTTGTCACCGAAACGGTTTACGGCCCACGATTCATAGCTGGCATGACGACGCCTGGTTTCTTTGCCGCCAGGCTGAAACGGCTCTATCCGGTCTTCCTTATCGGCATTTTTCTTGGTGCCTTCGTAATAGTGGCTAAGGTATTTGCAGGTATCGACTGCCCGCCAGCATGGGTCGTTCCGCTTAATCTGGCAGTTCTGCCCGCGCCTGTTGCCGGGGACTATTTTCCGGTCAATGTTCCGTGCTGGACGCTCTTTCTGGAGTTCACCGCCTACTTTCTTTATAGCGCGTGTCGGCGTTACCTGACGCCACCGATACTGCTGACGATGACGGCGGTTTCGGGTGTTGCGCTGCTGGCATGGGGCGATGATCTGAACGTTGGCAGCACGTGGGACACCATCCACATCGGCATTGCGCGGCTTGGCTTCGCCTTTCCCTTCGGCGTGTTGCTGGCGCGGCTTGGCGTCAGGCCGTGTTGGCGTACGTGGCTCGCACTATTGCCGCCCGTTTGGCTTATGGTCGTTTTCTATTACTCGCGAGCTGGCACGGATATTGCGCTGTTAACTCTGCCCATGTTGCTCGTCTGGTCCATCGCACTCGAAGTGCCGGCAAAGTTGCAAGCGTTGTCGCGCTGGCTCGGCGATATTTCCTATCCACTCTACATCGTACACTATCCGCTTCTTTCCGTTTTTCAATTCTTCTGTCGGGAGATCGGCGCTGCTGGGCCAATTGCGCAGATGGTCGGCACGGTGGGTCTTCTCGGCGCGGCTCATATGGTGGCGTCTTGGAATGGCCGCTACCGGACTTTTGCAGAAAAAGGCGGCTGACCATGGAAGACGAACCGAAGCTGGGCTCGGCTTGATGGCCATCGGCTTTGCTCTGCCAATCACGATGCGCAAATCGCGGGAATACGCTCCAGCAAATGGAGGAGGCAATGATTTGGAATTTCGAAGTCATTGTGGCCGTTATTGGCAGCCTCGGCGCTGCCGGCTTTGTCCTGTGGCAATTGGCAGACCCAGGTCGCCGCAGAAACGAGACACGCGAGCACAACGACGACACCGGCGCGATTGTGGAAGAGGTGCGGCAAAACCGGAACGAAGACGACTAGGACATCATTTCGCACTTCCGTCGTAACCCGCCGAGCCGCCATGGACGGCGTTGGCTTGTCCGTCGGCGCAATCATGGGCAATCCTCCAAGCCGCGGATTTAATGTCGTAATGCGATACAAATCCGCAGGGCCGCGTATTTTTGTCGAGATGGGCGCCGGCTGGCCGTACATTGGTACTTGCGCAACCATTGGAGGAACTCGGCGGAGTGTTTTCCTCATACGGTGAAACCATGATTATTGCGACGCCGACCGCGAATAATTAGGCCGACGTCTCGTTCATTATACATTGCTGGAACATTGTGAATTCGGAGGAAACCTGCGAACATGAAAGTAGTTTCTTTGCTGGCGGGTGCCTCATGGACAAAAAATCCGACGCGATCGATGTAGAGGTTGGATTACGCATCCGGCTGCGCCGGGAAGAATTGTCAATTGCGCAGGATGTATTGGCCGCGAAGCTTTGCATAAGCCCTCAGCAGCTCGAGAAATACGGGCGCGGCATAGAAAAAATCGGTGCTGGTCGCCTTCTGTGCATCTCTGAAATTCTCGATGCCCCGGCCATGTTTTTCTTCAGAAGCACATTGGTCGATGCCCTTCCTTCTGTGGCGAGACCAGCTGATTTTCAATTTACCAGACATCATGAGGCCGCTTTGCAGACAGCCTTATCGGCGCTTGAGGACAAGCGGCTGCGGGCAAGGATGCTCGCTTTTGTGCAATCAACCGGACCTGACAACGAGCGCTGATCTAGCAAGATGACATTTCATTTAACGACACTCGGCAGTTGCGCCCTTTATGATGAGAAGGGTGATCGCATGAATGTGCCAAAGCAGGCGCTGCTCATGCTAGCCTATCTTTACGATTGTCGACGATCGATGCCGCGGAAGGACCTGGCGGCTTTCCTCTGGCCCGGCGATCTGCAGGCTGCCGGCGCCAATTTGAGGTCGACGCTTCTGCGTTTGGCGACTGCGACGTCCAAATCATCCAGTCCGCTGATCAGCGGTGCCGCGACGAGCCTCGCATTGAACTTCGAGGCGTTGCGGTGCGATCTGGATGCTGTCGAAAATGCATCCGGCATTGCCAGGCTTAGCGCGCTCGCCGATGCCGTCGCCAAGAATTTCCTGCCCGCTTACGGCAACGGCTCCGGATCCGCGGCTGTTTGGGTACGCGACGTGCGGGCGCGGCTCGCAGGGGAGCTGCGAGTGGAATTCTTCAAAACGCTGGGCCAAGCCTCTTGGTCCCAAAATCGCGGCGAATTGAAGCGCGCAGCCATGCTTCTGCTGGACTGGGATCAGACGGATGACGAGGTCAGGGCGGCGCTCGGCGAGAAAATTACGTCTTACAGTCAGTTGATCGGCGGAGCGAAAGATCCGATTTCAAACCAGCCGGCTCAGGATATGCTTCCGGTTGCCGCCGGCAATCCCGTACCGCGTATCGCCCTGCTTCCGGCTGAGACGCTGGAGGATTCGGAACGAGCCGGATCGGTCGCAAATGCGGTTATCGAGGATCTGACGATCAGTCTTTGCGTCGACCGAAGCGTCTCCGTAGTCGCTCCCTATACCGCCGAGCAGATCCGCTCCTCAAACGACAAGGCCGGGCTTCTCAAGCAGCATAATGTGGTCTATGCGCTCGATACGAAGAGAACGGACAACAGCCTGTTCGCCCAGCTGATTTTCATGCCGCGGGATGAAATTGTCTGGGCGACACGCGTCCAGCTGGATAGTGCGGCCATAACGGAGCATCGCAACGCGATCGCTACCGCCATCCAGAACTCCATCATCGAGCGCGTTGGCGCCTTCCACCACATCGTTTCCGATTTCAGCTGTAAGCCTCAGGCCTATTTTGCCTATCTCGAAGGCGTACAATGCCTGTCCCGCCTGAGCCTTCAGAATGTTCGCCGCGCGCGCAAGCATTTTAAAGAGGCTCTCGAGCACGAGCGGGGTTTTGCGGCGGCCCTTGCGGGCATCGCCAGGACCTTGACGATGGAATGGGTTCTGACGGCGCGCGGCGATGGCGACCTGTTGCATCAGGCGGAGAAAATGGCGGCGGATGCAATCCGTGATGACAGCCAGTTCGCCGGAGGCTTCAAGGAAATCGGCGTCGCCCGGCTCTACCGCGGCAATATCGACGGCAGCCTCGAGGCCTTGTCGAATGCTGAAGACCTTAGCCCGCACTATGCGGATGTGATTTGCAGCCACGCCGACAGCCTCACCCATGGCGCCAATCCGAAAGCGGCATTGGAGAAGGTTGCGACTGCTCTTGATCTCAATCCGCTTGCTCCGGACTACTATTATTGGACCGCAGCAGGAGCCAGCTATTTCATTGGAGAATATACCGAAACGCTGGCCTATCTGGACAGAATGAGAGACCCAGGACCAGCAAGCAGGCTTGCGGCGGCAAGTTGGGCAATGCTGGGGGATCTCGCGAAGGCCAAGATGTATCGACAGCGCGCCCTGCGCGACAATCCGAATTTCGATCTTGAGGCATGGCTTGCCATGATTCCAATCAAGGAAAAGTGGCAGATTGAGCATTACAGGGAAGGCCTGTTGAAGGCCGGTTTTTGAGAGGAAGAAATTATGGCAAAGGCAGTTCTGATTGGAATTAAGGGTGAAAAGGGGCTTTGGCTAGCTGACCTCGAAAAGGGGACCATCGTTCGATACACGCGGCGGCTGACGGGCGATCTGGGGAAGGCTGAATCCTGGCGGGGCAAAGGGATCAGAGTGGAGAAAGATGTCGATTTCGCTGTGGCGTTGACGTCGGCAGGCGATGTGGCGTCGGGCCTCTTTGAAGGCTAGGCACTCGTGATCGGTGTCAAACAACTTTAGAGCATGCCCTCCTGGCGAAACCTTGTCGAGGGTTTGGCCCCATCTGGGACGATTTGGCATAACCCGTGTCGGCCGCCAGACCGAGCTCGATCGCATAGGCATTCCCGTCTGGTGCGCCTATGCCCCGAATTCCAGGGCGATCGTCATCGCTCAGGGAAAAGGTCTGGATGACGTCTCTGCGAAAACATCCGCGGTGATGGAAGCGATCGAGCGATCGGTCGCGACCCAACCCTATTGTTCAACGCTCATGGCAAGTCTGAATGATCTTGCCGCAAGCGGTCATGCCACGGATTGCCTGGAAGATCTGCTGGCGATCGGTGCGCAACCGATAGAGGCCATGGAGCAGATCAGATGGTCTCAAGCCCACGATCTGGCCAAGAACGCCTCGATATTCGTACCTTTCGAGGCCATTCATCTTGACCGAACGCATGTCCGCCCACGCTTCTGGGTATCATCGGATGGATTGGCGTCGGGGAATACCTGGCATGAGGCCGTCCTGCACGGGCTGCTGGAGCGGGTCGAGCGGGATGCTTGCGTCCTTTGGAACGTCGGCGAACCGGCGCATCGGCACGAACGCCGGATAGATCCGTATAGCATCGAAGATGAGGGTATTCGCGAGATGTTGGAGAAGATTTTCTCGGCAGACTTCGATCTCGCCCTTTTCGATGTGACGAGCGATCTGGCTGTCGCCTCCATCGTCGCATTGCTGCGGCCGAAAGGCGATGACGGCTCGCTGAGATATGTCGATTTGACCATGGGCGCAGGGGCATCCTTGTCCCCGGAGTTGGCCGCAGCCCGGGCCGTTTCCGAGGCCGTGCAGTCGCGGATGACCTTCATCGCCGGTGCCAGAGATGATCTTGTCCCGGAACTGTTCTCACGCCGCGCCGATCCTGCCCATCTGCAATTGTTCCGGGCTCGATGCACGACGAACCTGAGCGAACTGCCGACGATGTCGGCCGTGTCTGCGCAAGATGCGCTCGACCGGCTTGTCGAGACCCTGTTGGGAGGCGGTATTGACCAGCTTTATGCAATCGAGCTGGCACCCGAATGGCTTCCGGCATCGGTCGTAAAGGTTTTCGCGCCGCAACTCGAACATCCTGACGGGGATCGCCGAATTCGTCTCGGCAGCCGCGCATTGTCAAAGGGTTTCCTGTGAAAGTGTTCTTCGTAGGTCCGAGCTTGCCCGATGCCGAAGCATATGCCGACAGTACGATGGTCATACGACCCCCGGCATGCCAGGGCGACGTTATGAGAGCACTCGAGGAGGGGGCGACCGCTATCGGCCTTATCGACGGTCAGTTCGAATTCGTCGCGCCGGTGTGGCACAAGGAGTTACTCTTTGCCCTCTCCCGCGGTATCCCCGTGTTCGGGGCAGCCAGCATGGGAGCGCTCCGCGCCGTGGAGTGCCGGGCTTACGGCATGGTCGGCGTTGGCCGGATCTTCGATGACTATGCTTCCGGGCGCCGCGAGGAGGACGCGGATGTTGCTCTCCTCCATGGCCCAGCGGAATTGGGCTATCCCGCTTTGTCGGTGCCGCTGGTCAATGTCGATGCCACAATCGAGGCTGCGATCAGCCAAGGCATTATCGGCAGGCAGGAGGCTCTGCAGCTCTCCCAGGCAGCTCGGCGTATATTCTTCAAGGATCGGACCTGGAAGCGCATTGCCGAAGCCGCCGATATGGACACAGGGCAGGTGAGGGCACTTGTCGCAAAAGCGTGGACCGACCAGAAGCGTCTGGATGCGATCGAGCTTGTGCACGCCCTTGCCGAAGCGTCGTTGCAGGCACATAAGTGGGGCTGGTCTTTCAATGCGACACCGCTGTGGCGTAAGCTCTTTCCGCAATTTTACCGAATGTAGTTGATTCTGAATACAGTCTCTGCGTGTGCAACGCTTTTGCAACGACCCTCATCAATCGAAATATGCCAATCTCCCTCCATCAGATCGTTTTGGCGGGGCTTTTAACAGTGAGCGATTTTGGGAAACAGGAACGTGCGGGCGAGATCTTGGCGCTTGTAAAAATGATGCAGTATGCCGGCGGAGTCGCGAGTGATCTCGATGCACCGCAGGCCGTGTTCCTTATAAAGGAGGTGCAAGCCGCACTTCTTTCGATTTTAGAGACCGAGTTCCCGACACTCTTCAGCGCCCATCTGAACGGGCTTGTCGTCGGTGACATGCATGGTCACTGCTAGCAGGTTCTCGTCCCGATGGAGTGGCCTGCGAGAAAAACAAGCTCTGCCGACACAACAGGCATCGCTGCGGATTTCAAGGAACCTCAGGGGAATATGAGGATTGCGGTTATGATGTTTGGAGCAATTATTATTGCATGGCTCGCGATTGCCTGCGGTATCTGCCGTTCGTTGAACTGGCTCTGACTTTGGCCGTGAACAGGTGTCGTGAAATTGTCCCGATCACGCCTGCAAAGATGATCGCTTATCGGGCGTTTATCGGGCCTGTCGGTGTCGAGCCTCATGATGCTTCACACTGCCGAGTGCAATGGCCCATTCCGCAAATTCTATGGGCGCACTCAACGGCTGAAAAAGCCTAAGAGAAACTCAGTCGGCATTGAGCAGTCTCTGCTCATGCCGAGCTTACGTGAGGTTGCCAGCAATCTTGCGGTGGAGGGGATCATGGAAAGGTTGAAACGTTTCGCACAAGGCGATTTGTCACAAAATGAGCTCAAGGTCATAAAGCGAGTATTTGACTTAGTGACGCGGCAGACCTGGTTCGACGATACTCAATACAGCCGCGAGGGGTTTGCCGCCGCGCTGGTCAGCTTGTTTCGATGCGGAATGAATAATCCGACGCAGCTGGAAAGGATCGCGATGTTTTGGGCATTGAGCGATTTTTCCAAGAGCATGTCGCATACCCAACGGACCAAACTGAAGTCACTCTACAGCCAATGCGAGGCAGAGCGGCAAGTCTGCTATTGATGAGATCTGAACTTTGAAGCTTGCTTTGCAAGCCGTCGCCACAGACTGACAACCGTCCGCCGATGCGGGTCGTTTTGCAGCAATTACAGCGCAACAAGCCTCGGCTCGTACTGCTCAACATCGAGGATTACGAACGCCTCATGCGTCAGTCCGATGCTTGTGCAGCCGGCACGAACGATACCATGTCCGACGCTTTGCTTGCCGAATTCGAGGCCGCCGTCGAAGCTTATGCGGATAGTGATGAGGCGAGTCGGTGAGCCGAGGTCAGTCGCTCTCGCTGACGCAATCTTGTCATCGGTTCTTCGCGACCTGCAGGTACGATTTCTTAAATCCCTGATCCGTCGAGTTGCTGGGTATCATCGCCTTCCCACGGTGAGGGCATCGAGGTGCGGTTGAGATTGGCCGACGGCATCGGCATCCAGCACTTCAATTCCGGCTCGGCATATTCGACGATGCGGCCGGGCGCAGAATCAGAGGCGCGCCAGCCTTCCGCACCGAACTGATCGCCATTCGACCAATAGGCAAGGTCAACTTCTGCCGGCCCCTGTTCGGACGGGCGGATCGTGACAAGGATGCGACTGCCGTCTTTCGGTGCGCTTGCCATATGGCGCCAGCGGTCTGCCTCGACCATCGTTTTTCCTCCTGCCTTCTGCGGGTTGCAAGTGTCACCTCGCCATCGAGAATGGTCAACTCAAACTTTGCGGGTATGTGCCGGGGTGTGCCGGACAAGAAACCAAAGCAAAGGACACTTGTCGAAAATGAACTGCCGCTCCTGCGCCGGCACGAGTCGAGTTCGCCTATTTCATAATATCACCTTTGTGCGAGTGATCAGTAACGCCAACTCCTTTCCGGATTAGGGAATCTCTCTTGGTTTGCCGGGTTTGCGATGTAGCGAGCAGAATGGAAAGCGCGATGGCACACAGCATCGCAGCCATTAATATTCCGGGCGGAAAACGAACCATATCGACAACTCAGCTTCCCTCCCATCTAAGGCGATAATTATGGCGTTGCGCTATCAGTTGTGGAGATCTTGTGGAACGGCGCGATCCGCGCAGCAAAGAAAGTTGCCAAGCGTTGAGACGAAAGGACGACTGAGGTGATCAACGAGCCGCTTTGCCATCCGGCATTGCGGCATCCTGCCATCCTTTGACTGCGCTGGTCAGGCTCGTGCCAGCGGCAATACGCATTTTCATCGAGGTCTCGCGTCGAGAGCGGCGACGGTGCATCTGAGTTTCAGATGGGTGGGATCCGTCACATCGAGCTTGTCCCATGGCACGATGTAGCCGCTCGACCGCTCCCTGAAACCGAAGGGGCGCAGGATCGCGTTGCCGATCGCCGTTGCCGATAATCGTTCGAGCAAACCGAGAGCTCCGAGGTGATATTCGACGATGACGAAATCTTCTTCCATAGGTTCCGCCTTGATCTCCTCCAGCCGCCCGATCGGCTGATCATTCACGTCATGAACCTGCGTTCCGAGCAGGAGTTCCAGGTGAATTTCCGTCACGACCGTCCTCCCGGGATGTGGCTGAAGATATGTTGTCTCAGCCATTCCTGCGCCCGCTCAAGCGGTGTCTCGCTATTGTCGACATCGGCTTCGATATCGACGCCCACATCGGTGATTTTCGACCATGGGATCCGGTAGGGACGCCAGCCGTCACCCGCTTGCGCGCGTTGGGAAGAAGCGAGCATCCAGGCATACAGGCGCCGGCTCAATCTTCGCACCAGCGCCGGGGTACCCATTTCGATGAAGGCGATCTTGAGCCGGCCGTCATCTGCGGCCGTAAGCACGATGCCATCGACCTTTCCGATGCGGGCCTGCCGTCGATCGACGACCTGCTTATCCAGAACGTCACAGCCGAGATACATGTCAGCCTCCCAGAATTTCGAGCGGCGTGGTTACAATCGAAAGCACGAACGCCATCGCGACGATAAAGATGACGGCGGCATTGCTGATCCAGCCATTTCTATGCTCGCCCACATAGGCCGGGTCGTTCATGAGAACGAGGAAGGGAACCACGCCGAACGGCAGGCTGAGGGCGCTGAGCGCCATCGAAAAGATGGTGAGCTGGAGAGGATCTATGCCGGCGATGATCGGGATCATGGCAATCAGAAGCGAAGCGGTATAGACGAGGCAGAAGGCGGGATTGTCTTTTGGCTTCGTATTTTCCGACCAGTTCCATCCGAAACCCTGTGCGACCAGATAGGCCTGCGCCAAGCTCACTTCGAGGGCTGCGCCCAGGCAGGTGATGCCGAGGGACATTGCAAAGAGATAGAATCCCCATTTTCCGAAGGCCGGCGTGAGGATCATGGCGATCTGCTCATATCCTTCGATGTCTCCGACCCCTTTGGGGGGATAGATCATCGCAGCCAGCACCATGATGGCGGCGGTGATGATCGCGCCGAAGCTCATGCCGATGATTGCTATCGCGCGATTGGCGCCAAAAAAGCTTTTGTCCCATTCGTCTTCGATGGCGCCCGAGGAATAGAAGTAGAAGAGGTAGGGGGAGATGACTGCGCCCAATATTCCGACGACGATAAAACCGTAGTGGAGGGGATCTTCGCTTGGCAGCGTCGGCACCACGCCTTTTACGACCTCATCCCAAGGCGGTCCCATGACGAACACGGCGACGACGAAGGACAGCGCCAGAAGGCCCAGGGACGATATGCCATTCTCGATGAGGCCGAACGTACCTCGCCACAGCAGCAACCAGACGGCAAATGTCACCGGCAGCGACCACCACTGAAATTTCACGCCTGTCAGGAACTGCAGCGCCAGCGAGATGCCGCCGATTTCGGCTGCAAGAACAAGAAGATTGACGATAAACGCTATGGTTACGGTCAGAAGAAAAACGTTGGAACCGAAGCGGTCCCGAATTCCATCGACAATCGTGTAATGGCTCGCGATTGCAAACCGCCCCGACATCTCGACGAGGAAAATCACGCAGATCGTGCCGAGCACGATGGCCCAGAGAGGCCCGTATCCATGGGCCGCGCCCGCCTGGCTGGAGGTCGCGATATTTCCCGTTTCAAGAAAACCGCCGATGCTCGTGATGACGCCAAGCGATATCTGCAGCAATTTTTTCATTGTGCTGCTCCGGAGCCCGTTTTCAACTTGGCTTCGAGGTTCCGCAAAGCCTCAAGATGCTGTGAAATCGTATCTGTCCGGCCGTTGACGAGGTCGTCATGCGCCGCGCCGATGACCGTGTTCAGCTGATCGGCCACGGTCGCGAAATCCCGCCGAGATGCCGAAAGCTTCGTCGACAGGCTGCCGATCTCTTTTCCGCACCGTTCCATGGTGAGGGCGGTAAAGCTGTTCGGCACCAGCATTCTCACGCGTGCGTCGAGGGCCATGTCCGCCGTTGCACTCCAGGAAAGTACCGAGCGAATTTGGCGTTCGGTTTGTTGTTGTCCGTCGGAGCAGGAGGTCATGCTTGCAAGCAGCAGGGCGACGATAAGAAGTTTCACAGCCAAGGTCCTCATGGATGCCGCCCAGCGCGATATTCCTAATATAATCAAATAGAGGCGAGTGAGTTCCAATCCGATGGCGCGACCGGCGCCAGAACGATCATTGCCCAAGTGTGCGGTGGCCGGTCGTGGGATTCAGAAGCTCTTCGGAAGCCGCAGCGCGCGCTGCTTGCGGAGTGTATCGCGTATTGTTGCGCCGGGCCGCTCTCATCGCGCTCAAACGAAGGCCTTCTTCCGGTTTATCTCGACATGGCTCACCTCCATCAAGGAACGCGGCGCCAAGGACGGAACCTTGAAGCTCTCGAGCGAACCCAGCGTTGAGGCCGAGATATTGATGGCTTCCATCCATGGAGCCATGCTCTGGCGCGAGCTTATGGGGCGCCCGAAGTGTTCGCCACCATTCTGGCGCCGACCCTGCAGCGCCTGTTTCCGACCGTCGCTCGATAGAGGCTTGGGGCGTAACGAAGCCGCCCCAAGGCAAAACTGCATCTCAAAAAACTGCCAACTAGGAGGCTCACAGCGCGTTACGCCGTCCTCCATTGTGCCGACGAGCTCGAGAAGACCTTGGATGGAAGCGGTCGCTACTATGAGAGCATCGATCTGATCGATGCGTTCCATCCGCAGACCATCCTTGTCTATGCGATGAACCCGTCGATCAGAGGATGGATCATCTCAGCAGCCCGTGCATCACAAGATCAATATGCGCTTTCAGATAGGTGGTTTTGTCCAGAGGCTGTCGGTCGTCGAAAAGGAGCTTGAAGAATAGAAAGGCGATGGCGGGCGCCACGACCGCGTCGCAGAACGCCGCCGGTGCCGGACGGAACTCCCCGAGTTTTACCCCTTCGTCGATGAGGGACTGCATTTGACGCTCGAGCGGCTCGATAAATATGTCGTGGTGCCGATCGACGATCTGCGGGAAACGTGAACCCTCGGCAATGACGAAGCGCATCAGCTCCCGCAATTTGCGATCCCTGATTATGAGATCGTAGATGAGCTCGATATTCCCCTGAAGCCGCTCCGTGACGGTCCCTTTCAGTTCGTTTGAGCTTGCCAGCAGATTTTCGAGAGGCTCGGAAATGTGCCTGATCATCGCCTCGAAAAGCTGTTCCTTGGTCTCGAAGTAGACATAGATGGTTCCCTTCGTAACCCCGACCCTGCTGGCAATATCTTCGACGCGTGTAGCGACATAGCCGCGCTCGACGAACTCCTCAAATGCGGCATCCAGGATCTGTATGGGGCGACGGGCCTTTTGCTCCGCGCGCGTCAGCTTTTTTAGATCGGTCATGGTGCCACCTTGAGGGTTATTGACGGTTCGACGTCAAGATAAATTCTATTGACTAATGAGTCAGTCAATAATATTCGTCTCGCCAATGGATGCAAGAGGTCAATCATGAAAACTATCCTTGTCATCGCATGGCTGGGTGCGAGTGCGGTCGCGCTGTCGTCATGCGAAAAGCAGGCCGAGAGTGAGACGAAGCCAAAGAACGTGGAGGCTGTCGTGGCCAAGGTCACGCCGGTCGTGGAAAGCAACGCCATTACCGGCGAAGTGAGCGCCCGCGTCGAAAGCGACCTCTCTTTCCGGGTAAGCGGACGTATCGTCGAGCGCCTGGTTGACGTTGGGACGTCGGTGAAGGCCGGACAGGTGCTTGCGCGCATGGACGCCGAAGAACAGAAGGCGGATCTCGACGTTGCCACTGCGAACCTGCAATCGGCGCTCGCGCAGCAAACGCAGGCCCAATTGGCATTCGACCGCCAGCAGAACCTCTTCAAGACGCAGGTGACGACGCGCGCAGCACTCGATCAAGCCCAGGAAACGTTGCTCACTGCCCAGGGAAGCGTGAAGTCGGCACAAGCTCAGCTCGACACGGCACAGGACGCGCTCTCCTATACGGAGCTACGCGCCGATGCCGATGGTATCATCACCGCCAGAAACGCCGAAGTGGGGCAGGTCGCGCAAGCCGCACAGCTGGTCTTTACGCTTGCGCATGACGGCCCTCGCGACGCTGTCTTCAACGTCTTCGAATCCCTCTATCTCGGGCGAAATCTTGAAAACCAGGTTGCCGTCAGTCCTCTTTCGGCCCCGTCGCACAGGATGGAGGCTTTCGTGCGCGAAATCTCGCCCACGATCGATGCCTCGACCGGAACGATCAGGGTCAAGGTGGGTCTCGAAGCGGCTCCGGATATGCAGCTTGGCGCTCCGGTGGTCGGCGTGTTCCGGTCCACCGCGCGGGACGCGATCGAATTACCGTGGTCGGCAATGGCCTCGAAGAGCGGAAAGCCGGCCGTCTGGATCATCGATCCCGCTTCATCGAGCGTGTCGCTGCGCCAGATCGATGTCTCTGGCTATGAGACAGGCCGCTTCGCAGTGCGCACTGGCGTGTCCCCGGGCGAGATCGTCGTCGTCGACGGTACAAAATTCCTGCGACCGGGCCAGGCCGTCACATACGACAAGGGAGCTGCAAAATGAAAATCCGTATCACAGCCGGCCTTGCGATCCTCGGCTCACTGCTGCTGACGTCCTGCGAGAAGCAGGAGGAAGCCCATTACGAGCCGGCGCGCCCCGTGCTTTCCGTTGTCGTCAAGTCCACCGCGGCTTCCGCACTGACCTTGCCCGGGACGGTCGAGGCCAGGATCGAGACCCAGCTCGCATTTCGGGTTCTGGGGCGCGTCATAGCGCGCAAGGTCAGCGTCGGCGATATCGTCAAGAAGGGCGATGTTGTTGCCGCCATCGACCCGCTGTCGCTGGAGCTTGCAGTGAAAAGTTCGCAATCCGAACTTTCGAATGCCCAGGCGCAGTTGGCGAATGCCGCATCCACCGAAGAGCGCCAGCGCTCCCTGCTCGAGAGCAGATCGGGAAGTGAAGCGGCTTATGAAGAGGCGGAACTTGGGCGCAAGAGCGCCATTGCTTCGGTTGCCAAGGCCCAGGCCAATTTGGACAAAGCGGAAGAGCAACTGGGATATACGCAGCTCAAGGCGGAATTCGACGGCGTCGTGACGGCGACATCCGCCGAAGTGGGCCAGGTGGTGTCCGCGGGCCAAAGCATTGCCACCGTCGCCCGACCCGACCAGCGCGACGTCATCATCGATATACCCGTCGCCAGCTTCGACGGTCTCAAGGTGGGGTCGCCCTTTGAGGTCGCTCTCCAGCTGGATCCAACCATCCGCGCGAGCGGCGTCGTCAGGGAGATTGCTCCGGAAGCCGAGGCGACGACCCGCACGCGACGCACGAAAATCACGCTCATCGATCCGCCGGCAGCGTTCCGCCTGGGCTCCGTCGTCACAGCAACCGCAACTGTCGTCGCAGATCCGATGATCCTGCTGCCCTCTTCATCCGTCCTGATGAAGGACGGAAAGCCGAATGTCTGGGTGGTCGATGCTGCGGCCCGCAAGGTCTTCATTCGCGCGATCAAGATCGATGGAGACCTTGTCGAGGGCGGTTCCGTGAAGATCGCAGAAGGCGTCAGCGCCGGCGAACGCGTCGTCGTTGCCGGAGTTCACAAGCTTGCCGACGGCCAGGCCGTCCGACTGGATTAAGGAAACACCCCGTGAAAAAATTCAACCTGTCCGACTGGGCGCTCGAACATCGTTCGCTCGTCTGGTACTTCATGATCGTCTTCATTCTGGCCGGCGCGTTTTCCTATATCGGGCTCGGCCGCGAGGAAGATCCCGCCTTCACCATCAAGACGATGATCATTCAGGCGCAATGGCCTGGCGCATCGGCCGAGGAAGTCACCAAGCAGGTCACCGACCGGATCGAAAAGAAGCTCGAGGAGCTGGATTCGCTCGATTATACGAAGAGTGAGACGGTTGCCGGCCAGACGACCATTTTCGTCGAGCTTCTGCCGACGACCAAGGCCAAGGATGTCAATGCCATCTGGATGCGGGTCCGCAACCTGGTCGGCGACATCAAGGGAGATTTCCCAAGCGGCGTCGTCGGGCCATTTTTCAACGATAACTTCGGCGACGTCTATGGCAATATCTACGCCTTCACCAGCGATGGGCTGACGCAGCGCCAGCTTCGCGATCTCGTCGAGGATGCGCGGGCAAAGGTGCTGACCGTTCCCAATATCGGTAAGGTGGATATTATCGGTGCGCAGGATGAGGCCATCTATCTCGAATTTTCCACCCGGAAGATCGCCGCTCTCGGGCTCAACCAGCAATCCGTCATCGATACGCTGCAGGCGCAGAACGCCGTCACCCAGTCCGGTTTCGTCGATGCCGGCCCAGAGCGCATCGCCTTGCGGGTCAGCGGACAGTTCACATCGGAGGAAAGCCTTCGGTCGATCAATCTCCGTGTCAACGACCGCTTCTTTCCGTTGACTGATGTCGCGACGATCAAACGCGGTTATGTCGATCCTCCCTCGTCGCTGTTCAGGTTTAACGGGCAGCCGGCCATCGGGCTTGCCATCGGTATGAAGACCGGGGCAAACCTGCTTGAATTCGGCAAGGCGCTTGACAAGGAGATCGAACAGGTCACCGCCGATCTTCCAATCGGCGTGGATGTCCAGCGCGTTTCCGATCAGCCTGCCGTCGTCGACGAGGCCGTATCGGGCTTCACGCGCGCACTGTTCGAGGCGATCGTCATCGTGCTTGCGATCAGCTTCATCAGCCTTGGCGTCCGGGCAGGGCTCGTGGTCGCCATCTCCATTCCGCTCGTGCTGGCGATTACCTTTCTCGTTATGGCATATACCGGCATTTCCATGCAGCGTATTTCGCTTGGGGCGCTGATCATCGCCCTTGGCCTTCTTGTCGACGATGCCATGATTGCGGTGGAAATGATGGTAGCCCGACTGGAAATGGGCGACGATCTGAGAAAGGCAGCGACCTACGTCTACACCTCGACCGCCTTTCCAATGTTGACGGGCACGCTCGTGACGGTCGCAGGCTTCATCCCCGTCGGCCTCAATACCAGCGCTGCTGGCGAATTCACCTTCACTCTGTTCGTAGTCATTGCCGTTTCGCTCCTGGTCTCATGGATTGTTGCGGTGTTGTTCACGCCGCTTCTGGGTGTGACGATCCTTCCGAAGACCATGAAATCTCATCACGAGCAGAAAGGGCGTTTTACACGGGCCTTCGCATGGCTCCTGCGTATGGCCCTGCGCTGGCGCTGGATTACGATCGCCGCCACCGTAATAGGCTTCGCTCTTTCCGTCGGCGGGATGAGCCTCGTGCAGCAACAGTTCTTCCCCTCTTCCGACAGACCTGAGCTGGTCGTCGACTGGAACCTGCCGCAGAACAGCTCGATTTCGGAGACGAACAAGCAGATGGCCAGGTTCGAACGCGAGATGCTGGCGAACAACAAGGACATCGATCACTGGACGAGCTATGTCGGCCAAGGGGCGCCTCGCTTCATCCTGTCCTTTGACGTGCAGACGCCCGATGTCTCGTTCGGTCAAACCGTGATCGTCACCAAGGGACTCGATGTTCGCGACAAGGTCAAAGCCGAACTGCAGGATTATCTGACGAAGACCTTCCCCGGAACCGATGCCTTCGTGAAGCTGCTCGATATCGGGCCTCCGGTCGGCAAGCCGGTGCAATATCGCGTCAGCGGGCCGGATATCCAGAAGGTAAGAGATATCTCGCAGAAATTCGCCGGTATCGTCGGTCAGCATCCTCTATTGTCCAACATGACATTCGATTGGAATGAACCCTCGCGCGTGGTCAAGGTCGATGTGCTTCAGGACAAGGCACGGCAACTGGGCGTCTCGTCGCAGGACATTGCAACGGCGCTGAACAGCATCGTCGAGGGATCCGCGGCCACGCAGATCCGGGATGACATCTATCTTGTCGATGTGATCGGCCGCGCTCAGACCTCCGAGCGAGGTTCGATCGAGACGCTGCAGAACCTGCAGCTCGGCGGTTCCAATGGCAAGTCCGTGCCGTTGTCCGCAGTTGCGAATTTCCACTATGAATTGGAGCAGCCAACGATTTGGCGGCGCACCCGCATACCGACCATCACCATCAAGGCTGCGGTCGTCGGACCAACGCAGCCGGCGACGATCGTCAACGAATTGAAGCCGAAAGTCGACGAGTTCCGCAAGGCCCTTCCAACCGGATACCACATCGTTGACGGCGGTTCGGTCGAGGAAAGCGCGAAAGCGCAGGGGCCGATCGTCGCCGTCGCACCGCTGATGCTGTTCATCATGGCGACGATCCTGATGATCCAGCTGCAGAGCTTCAACAGGCTCTTTCTGGTCTTCGCCGTCGCACCGTTGGCTTTGATCGGCGTCGTCGCGGCCTTGTTGCTCAGCAATGCGCCGCTGGGATTCGTTGCGATCCTTGGCGTACTTGCTCTGATCGGCATTCTGATCCGTAACTCGGTGATCCTCATCGTGCAGATCGAGCACCTTCGAAGCGAGGGCGTGCCACCTTGGCAGGCCGTCATCGAGGCGACGGAGCACCGGATGCGGCCCATCATGCTGACGGCGGCAGCCGCAACGCTCGCGCTGATCCCGATCTCCAGGGAAATATTCTGGGGACCGATGGCCTATGCGATGATGGGCGGCATTGTCGTCGGTACGGTTCTGACGCTGCTCTTCCTCCCCGCCTTGTATGTTGCCTGGTTCCGAATTCCCCGCGACAGCGCGCAGCACTGAAGAGGGGATCCGATGTTGACGGTTGGAAGAACGGGCTTTGCCGTGCTGATGACCCTGTCGGCATTGGCGGGGTGTGCGGGGCGGTTGGAGAATGTTCTCCAGCCGCTTGCGGCGGCAACGCCGGGCACAAGCACCGTTGATATCATGGCAGCCACCACTCGCCGGCCGACCGACAAACCGGGCGAACTCTATTCCGGCGAGCGCGGAACGGCGATATCCTTCAACGATATCGTCGTTTCCATTCCTCCGGATCGAAACCGCAAAATCGGCGAGGTACAATGGCCATCGCATGTGCCGGCCAATCCCGCAAAGGAATTCGCGGTTATGAAGGTCGGGAGGGTGGCATCCGAACGCGACGTTCTTGAATGGTTCAGCAAGAACCGCAACGCCAAGCGGCAGGTCGTCATTTTCGTGCACGGCTTCAACAACACCTATTCCGACGCCGTCTTTCGTTTCGCTCAGATCATGCATGATTCCGGAACGGATGCCGCGCCGATCCTCTTCACGTGGCCCTCTCGCGGCAACGTCTTCGACTATCTCTATGACAAGGAGAGCACGAATTTCTCACGGCGAGCACTGGAGGATCTGATCCTGCAAGCCGCCAAAAGTCTGGATGTCGGGGAGGTGACGATCCTCGCCCACTCTATGGGATCCTGGCTGACGGTGGAGGCGTTGCGTGGCGTCGCCATGCGCAACAAGACGATTCCGGCGAAGGTGAAGAATGTCATCCTGGCATCGCCCGACATCGATATCGACGTGTTCCGCCGGCAGATGATCGAGATGGGGGCGCAACGCCCGCATTTCACGATCTTTTCCTCGACCAAGGACAAAGCCCTGCAGGTTTCGCGATGGCTGTCCGGCGGCGTCAATCGTGTCGGCGGCTTTGACTCGACGCCCTATGCCGCGGATCTAGCGAAGCTCGGGATCACGGTCATCGATACAAGTTCCGTCAAGCCGGACGATGCGCTCGGTCATAATGCGTTTGCGGACAATCGCGACATGGTCCAGTTGCTTGGACGGCGGCTGGCGGGGCAGTCGCTGGATACCGGGCAAGTCTCGCTTGCGGACCGCGTGGGGATGGCGGCCGTTCGAACGGCAGACCTCGCGGGATCGGCAGCGAAAGTCGCAGTCGCAGCCCCCATGTCGATTATCAGCGATGATGCAAGGCAAGTGCTGAAACAGCAATTTTCCTCGGGACCGTCGCCTATCGTCGATGGGCGGATTTCCTACTGAACTGGATTATTCATTTTAGATCCGATCATCCGTCACACCACGGGCCAAGGGCGTTCGAGTGTGATGGCAAGACCACCGGCACGGCAGCCGGAAAAAGCGGCTCGATGATTGGAGCCGCTTCGCAAACCCGCATGCTTTTCACCATCAGCACGGAGGATATTACTCGGCTTTTCGGGCCGGCCGGCCCACCGGGGCGACAAGCACGCTGCCCGGTCCATGCACGGCGGCGAAGAGCAGGCCAGCCACGAACGTAAAGTGATCGACGAAAAAGCCGAATTCGGCCTGGTTACCTGCCCAGTGCGACGGCCCGTGGAATGAGAAGCCAAGGAAGATGACATAGATGGCTGCGATGATCGCCGCCGGGGTGAAGAAGGCTCCGCTGAGGAAGGCTATGACCAGCTGTGCCTCGAGGGCCGCCGCACACCAGGCCAGGAACAGCGGCAACGGAAAGCCGGCGGCTGCGATGTAGCCTGCGGTCGCGCCCATGTCCATGAACTTGAATGATACAGCCATCAGGAAGACGGACGCGAAGATCAGGCGGGCGATGAGAATGGCGGCGGTCTGCCAGGTCGATTGAGTATTTTCCACGATATTCCTCCGGTTTGAAATTGGTTGATGCCCCAAGGACGGTCGATGGAGGGACATACCGACAGAGGTCGGAAATTTTTCGGGCTATGTGTCGTTGGAGGCGTCCCGCTTCATGAGCGCCGGTAATCGAGTGAGATCGGGTCGCGCACCTGGGACATTGCGCATTCGGATGGATCGTTTTGAATACACTGCGATGTCGCCGCAAGCGGAGGCCGTCACAACACAGTCTCGAACAGGGGAACCAATGCCGCGCCGATGGCACCGGGGGAATCGGTCATCTCCGCTACGGTCAGCTTAGGCATGTCCCGCAATGCGCCATGGCGAGGCAGATTGTTGATCTCGGTCCGTTCGATCATCATTCTTGCCAGCCGATGCGGAAGCTCGCCGCCGAGCACGATCAAGGCGGGGTCGAATACCGCACAGATCGCGTTGATGGCGCGATTATGCGCCGGCATCACGCGATCGACCCATTCGGCGACATCATTCGAATTCAGCAGTTCTTCGCGTTTGAGATCCCGCAACGTCAGATCCGCGTATCCTTTGGCGCGAAGGTGTTCCAGCAGGACACCAAGTGCCGGGCGGTCGCCGTAGTCTTGACGCTCGAAGAGAACCGAAAATTCGCCGGCATTGCCGAAACTGCCGCGAAACGGCATGCCTCCGGAAACTAGACCGCCGCCATAACCATGAAGATGCGCGATATAGGCGAAGTCCGGAGCATCGCGGCCGACGCCAAAGATCGCCTCCGCCAGGGCCGCGGTCCTGGCAACATTATCGGCCCAGACCGGCAAGCCAAGCTGCTTGCCGACAATCGGCGCCAGGTCGATCAATGACCAGTGCGCCAGCGGCAGCGGACAATTGAAGGCTGTTTCCAGCATGCGGTGGCCGGAGACTGCCAAGCCGATACCGAGGATATCGCTGCGCTTGGCGTGTTGGCGAATAAGAAGGTCTTCGAGCGCGGCTTCGATCCGGTCCAATTCAGCCGGAAGCGAGGACCCTGCCTGTGGAATTTCCACGTTTTCCAAAGGCTCTCCGAAACCCATGAGGCAAAGGCCGATTGAGCCGACATTCACTGAGATTCCGAGTGTCAAGCACCAGTCTCTGCACAGCGTCAGTCCAGGGCTTGGCGGTCCGGGACGACGGGCTTCCGATGCGGAAAAGGCAATCATGCCTCGATCATGCAGCCGCCCGACAATTCGATGCAGGGACTGTTGAGTGAGGTCGAGCGGCTCGGTCAGATCGGAACGCTCGATACCGGGAGCCTTCCAGATCAGCCGCAGCAGATCCCGTTCGTTGCGGGAAGCCACGCGTGGAGGTTGAAGATCCCGCAAGAAATGGACGGCGACATGGTCTAGCGGATTATACTTCATTTTTTGACCATTTTAATTTACACTATAAGTGTGAATCTTTTAAAGGCGCTTGTTTTTGTCAAGCTGAGAAACCCGATCCCCGATCTGCCGGTCCTGCTTACTTCATCAAGATCGGCCCGGCCAGCGGAGATCGCGCCAATCCCGTCCCGGTAAAAGGGGCGGTATCGGAGCATTCGGGGCATCATATCGGCGTTGCGACATCCCAGGCGAGATGCGCGAATGATGAGTAGGTAAGGGGGGTAAGAGCCAAGCTGCATGGTATCGTTGAGCCTCGACAATGTTGCGCGCTCCTATGGCGCGTTATCTTTTGATTTCACGCCGACGCATAAGGGCAGTGATTTCGAGTCGATGGTCGAGGCGTTTTCAGGAGCCTATGGCGTCTTTGACGCCAAGCCATTGGGCAAGGACCGGGCTTTTACCTGGGCGGCGGATCTCAGAAGAAGCGGGTCCCTTACAGCGGTCCATTCGGCATATGAAAGTCCATGGGAAGTCCGGACGCTCGATGAAACCCCGCAACATCTTGGGCTTTATATCCCCCGCGCAGGTTCGTTGCGGCTGAGCATTGGAAGAAGGGTCGCCGAAGGTGGCGCCGGGCATATTCTCATGGCGAACAACCATGAGGCTCGCGATCGCTTGCTTCTGGGCGAGCCGATTAGCCTGGACGCTCTCTTGCTGGACTGGAAAGTCGTCAAGCGAATGCTGGCTTCACTTCTGGAAACGCCGATCCTCGATTCGTTGGATCTGGAACCCGTTCTCGATCTTGCAACACCCGCCGGCCAGCTCATCGGCAACCTGGCACAAACGATCATCCAGGGCATGCGCAATGATGGGCCGCTCTTATCCTCCCCACTTGCCGTGTCGGCGATGAGCGAAACGCTTGCCGATCTTGTCATCAGATTTGGCCAGCATCGTCTTTCCTGCCATCTGAGCAAGGAGAAGGTGTCGATGATCGCGCCGTGGCATGTGCGCCGTGCCATAGACTATATGCACGCCAATATTACCGAGCCCTTCACCATGTCGATGGTGGCGGACGATGTCGGCGTTTCGCTTCGTGCCCTGCAGATGGGGTTCAAAGCATTCAGAAAAACGTCGCCGGGTGCCTATCTGCGCACAATCAGGCTGAAAGCTGCGCGCGATCAATTGCGAGATCCGTTGAATCGGCAATCCGTTCGCGAAGTCTGCGCGACATGGGGTTTCTTTCATCCGGGCAGGTTCTCCATTATCTATCGCAGCATGTTCGGAGAGAGCCCAAGCGACACGCGCGCGAATGCGGTGGGGCTGCGTTGATAGCCATACCATCCGCGGGACGGTTATCGTTCCCTATTGGCGGAAAGGCTAGACGTCCGAGAGGATTCTCGTGGCTGCTACAGCCGCGTTAAGGGCCATGACTGCATCGGCATCGGTCCGGCTCGGTTCCGGGTGACCAAAGAAATAGCCCTGAACCTCGCTGCATCCTTCGGTCAGAACGCATTGAAGATGCGCTTCCGTCTCCACGCCCTCGGCGACGGTCGTGACACCAAGCCGCTTGCCGAGATCGGCAATCGCCCGGACGACAGCAGCAGATTCCGGGCGCTTCACGGCATCCCTCACGAACGAACCATCGATCTTGATCTTGTCGAAGGGGAAGGCTCGCAGATGCGTGAGGGACGAGTAACCGGTTCCAAAATCGTCCAGTGCCACACGAACCCCCAGGTCGTGTATACGGCGCAGATCTCCAATGCCCCCTTGCTCGTCATCGAAGATCGCAGTTTCCGTCACCTCAATTTCGAGCCGTTCCGGCGAAAGGCCGGAAGATGCCAGCGCCGACAACACCGTGGAGACGATCGTGCCCTTGCCGAGTTGGCAGGCCGATACATTGACGGCCACGCGCGCGCCATCCTCCCATTGGACGGCATCCCGACATGCTGTCCTCAGGACGAACTCGCCAAGCTGCTCGATCAATCCGTTCTGCTCTGCGACTGGAATGAATTCCGCAGGTGAGATCCACCCCCTTTGCGGGTGATGCCAGCGGATCAATGCTTCGCGTGCCGTGACCTTGTTGCTGTCGATATCGACGATCGGCTGATAGAAGACGAACAATCCCCGGCCGTCCCGCAAGGACGCGCGTAATGTCGTTTGAAGCTGAATGCTTTCCTGGATTCGATTTTCCATCTCTTCGGAAAACACCTTATACGCGCCCTTGCCGGCGGCCTTTGCCGCATAGAGGGCGATGTCGGCCCGAGCGAGCAAAGCTTCTCCCGTTTCTCCATGCATTGGCGCGTGCACGATGCCGATCGATGCGCCGATTTGAACCTGATTTGCTTGGTCGAGATCGAACGGCATGGAGAGGGCATCGATGATCCGGCCGGCCAGCCGCGCCACCCCCAAGGGGTCGGCATATGGAACCAGAACGGCAAATTCATCGCCGCCGAGCCGGCCGATCGTCATGGCGGGGGCTGCGCAAATGGCGCGCAGTCGATCGGCGACCGCTTTCAGCAGGGCATCGCCGATGCGATGGCCTTTGGTATCGTTGACCAGCTTGAAGCCGTCTAGGTCTATGAATAGCAGCGAAGACCCATGGTCCACCGCGCCGAGGCCCGCGTCAAATTGCGCATTGAACGTTGTACGGTTTGCGAGTCCCGTCAGCGTGTCGTAATGCGCGAGCTGGCGTATACGTCCCTCTGCCTCCACTTCCTTGGTGACGATCGCCCAGCTGAGCATCGGCCCCAGAAAGCTTCCGTCATCGGCGGTGATTGCCGAAATCCTGAGGTCGAGCACTTCCGGCCCGAGCTTGATGCGGGCATTATGAGGCAGATTTGCCGGATCTGCGAGAATGCGGCGTTGATGCTCCGGATTCCTATGGAAGACATCGATCGAGGTGCCAAGCAGTTCGTCTGCCTTTATCGGCAGCAGATGCTCGATCTTGCGTATGAGGTGTTTGGAGGTCTCGTTGGCGTAGTTGATGATCAGCGTTTCGGGCTCAACCGTCATCACGGCGACAGGCATGTCATCGATCATCCGCAGCAAACGGCTTTGCGCTTCCTCGCGTCGACGCGCTTCCGTCTGCGTATTCACCATGCGCGCAAAATCGCGATAATTGATGTTGAGGATGACGAGCATGCCAATCGATACCAACGCGATGTTGATCGCGGTCGCAATGAAGGTTGGCTGTCCGGTCGCACAGAAGAAGATGATGAAGGCGCCATTGACGATTGCAGTCACGGTTATGGCTGCCGAGCGAAGATGCATTAGGCTGAAGATGCAGGAAATCACCGTGATGGCCATGTAAAAGGCCAAATGCGAACGGGTATATGCATCGCCGTAGGGAAAGAGCAGGAACGACCAGGCGGTAAAGGTAAGGGCAATTGCGAAAGCAAGGCGATTGGTCCGTCTCAGAGCATGCAACGCCACCTCCGGCGTTGGATCCATGTGACGCGACCGCCACCAATGGCGGACGCGGAATATGGATGCCAATGTAAGGACAACAGGAGCTCCAATCGTGAGCCAAGCCGGGGCAATCATCATGTGCGTCGCGGCAACCGCCCAGGTGCTCGACATCAGGATGAAGTACATCATCGGCATCTGGCGCGAGAAAGCGCGGTATTGTGCTTTCAACAGCTCGGGATTGTCGACCGGTACCGCCATAAATCGCCGAACGCTGTCGAACATCTGCCACATGGAGGCCTTTCCATGTATTCCAAATGGTCCATGTGCCATCTCGCTTGGGCGTTGTGCGACAGTCATGAATGCAACAATTTACTGATTGATAGGGCCACGCGACCGCAGGCGGTCGCGAAGAACCACCCGAAGATAAGCGTCAACCATCCAGGATTGAGTTGCGCAAGCGATTCCCCGAATTCTTGGGTTCCAGCGTTCAGGCAGTAGGAGACGGTAGCCAAACTTATCACGACCCAAACAATCCATGACAGATTGAACATGAACTCGATTTTATTGCGCTGTTCTGCCCGCTGTTGCAAAAGAACAAAGCTGATTACGGGGATGCTTGCGCCCATCAAGACGAAGGGTGTCCATGAGGGGGAGAATGCATGTGGAAAGCCAGCCATCAATAAAGCGGCGGCGGCAATCGGCCCAAGAAATAGGAGGGCCGCGCTCAATGGCGATGCAGACAGATTGCTTGTCAAGCTATTCGAGTCATCAACTTCCGATAGCAATACTTCCGTATTCTTATCTGCGCTCTTCAATTGCTTCCCCGATGATTGTGAATGCTTGTTGTTACGTGATCGTCCCTTCGGATAGTTTTAGAGTGGTTGCGAAATGTTAATGATCTGTTGGTGTTTCCCGAACCGATGGCGTGGCGTCGTCACACGGTTGGATTGTTGCGTTACTTGGATATCTATTTCGTAAAATGCAGGTTTAAGCCGGCGCTATGTTCACGTCCTCTGATGGACCCGATGCCGAAATTCTCGATGGTGACGGCTTCAATTTTGGGCGGCATTTGCGAAAGCCGGCGCAATAGGGCGCAGGTTGCCCGCAATCGCGTCCGGGCCGAGGCCAGGAAAGCGTGTCCCTTGCCGCCTCGTTGGCCTGCAAAGGCGGAGTAAGGATCAAGCGATCGATGTTCTCCCTCCGCTTTCGTGTCATGCCAAGAGACGTCCACCGCCGCGCCTGGCGAATGCACCAACCATGCTTGGGCATCGATTCCACTGGTTTCAGCGGGTGGAGAGGGCCGGCGGTGGCGGTGGGGTGGTCGAGCCGGAGGCGAGTGAGCGCTGAACCATGACCGTGTCGGCCCAGCGGCCGTAGCGATAGGCAACCGCCGGCAGCAGGCCGACGCGAACGAAGCCGAAGCGTTCGTGCAAGGCCAGCGAAGCGACATTGTCTGCGTCGATATAGCCGATCATCTGCCGGAAGCCGGCCGCAGCGCAGGCGTCCATCAGCCCGCGCATGAGCAGGCTCCCGACGCCCTGGCCGACATGGTCGTGATGCACATAGATCGAATGCTTGACGGTGTAGCGATAGGCCGGGCGCTTGCGGAACAGCACAACATAGGCATAGCCGACGACCTTCTCACCTTCGATCGCAACGACATGCGGGAAGCGGCGGTCCTTCAAATTCTTGCGCCGTTCGCGCAGATCGTCCGGTTGCGGCGTGTCGCTATCATCAACCCCAGCCTCGACGCCACGGTGAATATGGCGGCGATAGATCGCCAACATCGCATCGACGTCGCTCTCCCGGGATGGGCGAACGACGATTGTTTTATCCTGCTTCATGACCAATCCGAACTTTCGAGCCTATTCCGCGACGACGTAGGTATAGAGTCGGATTTTGCCGGATGCGTCGATCTCGCGATAGAGCCCCTGGATCTCCACCTCGAAGCCGGGGAAGGTGTTGAAGCAGGTCTCGAACATCTTGAGATAGTCGATCATCGGCTTTGCCTGCTCCGTCAGGCGCTCGCCGGGCACGATGGTCGCGATCCCCGGCGGGTAGACGACGAAGGGTGTCGTTGCGATGCGGCCGGCAATGGCGTCGATCGGCAGATAGTCCACATCGTTGCGCACCAGGCAGCGTGCGGCATCATGCGGCGACATGGCCATCGGCGGCAGGTGGTCGGCGGAAAACTGCTTCGTCTGGAGCGCGCTGACATCGGCCTGGCGGAAGAAGTTGTGCATGTCCCTGCACAGATCGCGAAGCCGCACGCCTGCATAACGGCCCGGACGGCGCCGGTAGAATTCCGGGATAGCTTCCTCCAGCAAAGCATTGTCGTCATGGAGTTTCTTGAAGGCGACGAGGCCGCTGATCAAAGTGCCGGCCTTGCTGGCCTCCACACCGGGCGTGAGCAGGAACAGCAGCGAATTGAGGTCGTTCTTTTCCGCAACGATGCGGTTTTCGCGCAGATATTGCGCGACCACGGGCGCCGGTATGCCGTGCTCGGTGTATTTTCCGCTCGCCCGGTCGAAGCCGGGGGTGAGCAGGGTGAGCTTGTTCGGATCGGTCATGGCAAAGCCCGGCTCCATCGCCGAAAAACCGTGCCATGCCGCGCCCGGCGTCAGATGCCAAAAGGCTGCATTGGTGGCAAGCTGGTCCGTGGCAATACTCTCCCACGCTACGTCATGCACCGCGCCTGGGCTGGAGACATCCGGGATCGCCACCCGGTCCGGCACGAAGGGCTCGAAGAACCAGCGGCGCTCCGGACGATGTTCCTTCTCCTCGAATTCGCGGCGCACGGCGCGGATCTTCTTGCGCAATTCGATGCCGAGGCGGATCGTGTCGTCCCAGAGCACTTCGCCCGAGCGGCCCTTCATCATCTGCGCGCCGACATCGAGAGAGGCAAACAGCGGATAGAAGGGCGAGGTCGAGGCGTGCTGCATGAAGCTTTCGTTGAAGCGCCGGTGCTCCACGCGGCGCTTCTGGCCGGTGATGTGCCTATCCTTCATGTGAATCTGCGAGGCCTGCGAGAAGCTGGCGAGCTGCTTATGGGTCGATTGCGTGGCGATGATACCGGGCGCATCCGGGCCGAGGTCCGAAAGACCCATGGCAAAGCGCCCGGCATAAAGCGGATGAAACTTCATGAAGCCCGCCCATGCCTCGTCGAAGAGGATGTAATCGCACAGGTGGCCGATGCGCTTGAGGATCATCTCGGCATTGTGGATGGTGCCGTCATAGGTGCATTGCTCCACGACAGCGACGCGGAACGGGCGCGGCTTCTTGTAAGCCTCCGGATCTTTCACCAATGGATGCGTGCGGATGCGCTCGCGCAGCGCGTCCTCGTCCATTTCAGCGAAATCCATGGGGCCGATCAGCCCATAAAGATTGCGTCTGGTCGGCAGATAGACCGGAATGCCGCCCGAGATCATCAGGGCGCCGTGATGGGCGGCCTTATGATTGTTGCGATCGAACAGCACGAGATCGCCATCGGTGACGAGGGCTGACAGAGCAACCTTGTTGGAGGTGGAGGTGCCGTTCAGCACGAAATAGGTCTTCTCGGCGCCGAAGATCTTGGCCGCTTCCTTTTGCGCGGCGAGAGCCGGTCCCTCGTGGGTCAGAAGGTCGCCGAGGTCGAGCACGGAATTGTCGAGGTCGTCGCGAAACACCGCTTCGCCCAGATGCTCCATGAAGACACGGCCGATGGGGCTGCGGCTGTAGAAGATGCCGCCATTGTGGCCCGGGCAGGTCCAGAGATGGTTGCCCTCCTCGGCATAATCGACCAGCGCACCGAAAAACGGCGTCTTCAGCGTTTCGGCATATTGCTTGAGCCGGCTGATGAGGCTCTTGGCGATGAAGGCGGGCGTCTCTTCGGACAGGAAGACATAGCCGTCGATGAAATCGAGGACCTCGACCGGCACATCCTCGAAGCGCTTGCGGCGGATCAGCAGGATGATCGGGAATTCGAGGCCGCGCCGGCGCATGAGGTTGATGAGGGCGGCCGTCTTGCCTTCCAGGCCTTTCTTGCCCCAGTCGACCAGCATGCAGCCGATCGCTGCGTCCGTCTGCACGGCGATCTCCGCATCTTCGAGATTGCGCGCGCGCACCACTTCGAAGCCGGAGCGTTCTATCTCCTCGACGATCTGGTTGTAGCGGGCACCCTCCAGATCCTCATTGTCAAAGGTGGGCGTTGCGAACAGAAAGTTGAAGCGTCTGAAATAATCCATCTGGGTACCCGCTTTTGATCCGGCACGAGGTGTCGACGTATTTCATGACATGGATGTGACAAAATATCGAATGTCCGAAACATGCAAACAGAATGGCATTTCTGCCATTCATGTCGTCTCCCTGTGGATTTTACTTTTTCATTGCAATCCGGAAAATGTCGTGTGTCCGTTAGGTTTAGGCGCTAAATCCGGATTAAGCGCATCGATGAAATCGAAAAGTCACTCGGCGCCGATCAAAACCAGACACGGCGACGCGATCTTATGAAGCGGTATGTTAGCGTGGGCCGGGTCTCTGGCGACTTTCTCTATACAAATCATCAGGTCCGCTGCTTTGCCGACATCTCGCCCAGCCGTTCTGGCAAGTATATCCCTTGCCAAAGCCACCTGATCACCTCTTCGGCTGTTCTCCCATTGGGCCAGGGTCGAATGGCCGGTCAGTCGACCGGCTGAAACAGAAGTCGCGATGAATGCCGATAGCCCCAGGATGAGCAACATGCGTCTTTTCACGTGATTTCCTCTGCATGCCCGATCTTAGCCTATGACGTCGAATTGCTATGACAACGGCACAAGATGTCAATGATGTGCAGCCGCATTCACCTGTCGGGACCCCGCATCTCTGCCGCCCGTTCCGCAATCACTTCGCTCCTCCCATTTGAAGGCATCAAGGAAGAACCGCAGATCGAAATTTCAGCTTGCCGTTTCAATCGAAATCAGTAGCTATCGCTGCTTCGGCTTTGCCGCCATTCCTTGATTTGTTCGCTTGATTGCGGGCTTCTCAGCAGCCAGATGCGCTGACGGCATCTCGGGTGTTGCCGATCGGATATCGTTGGTGATCGATTGTGCTGCTGCGATCACGGCTTGCCTGATCTCTGCCACGCGCTTCTCGTCGACGCCCGTGACGAAAGGAACGCTGACGGCTGCAATGACCGTGTCCTGGTGATCCCTTACGGGGGCCGCGATTGCATGGACGCCGGACATCTGCTCGCCCATGTCCCGCGCCCAATTCTGCTTGCGGATCAGCGCAAGCTCTTCGAGCATTTTGTTTGGGTCCGTAATCGTCTGGTTGGTAAAGCGCTCCAGCTTCGTCAGGCGCCGCTCAATGTCCTCCTGCAAGGAGAAGGCAAGCAGGATCTTGCCGGCGGCACCCGCATGAAACGGCAGCCGCTGGCCTGCCGTTGCCGAGAGCGCATATTGGCCATGGCCCTGCGCCGAGGCAACAACCAGGATATTGTCACCTGAGGGCACCGTCAGCTTGCTGCCTTCGCCAAGAAGTTCGGAAATCCTGTTCAGATGCGGCTGCGCGATCGCCAGGAGATCGTAACTTGCAACGGTGGGAGCGACATGGGCTGCAAGTGTGAGAAGGCGCCTGCCGAGCGTATAGCTTCCCGCTGGTGAGCGATGCACGAAGTCATGGGCGCTCAGCGTATTCAGCATGCGGTAGACGGTGGTGCGCGACAGCTTCACTGCCTTGACGACATCCCGGATCGTCGCGCCCTCAGGCGTGCGCTCCAGCAACGCGAACACCTCCACCATCTGTTCGATGACGGGGATACGATACTTTTGCGCGGCGTCTTCACTAATGTCTGTCATAGAAATCCTGCCAAGCCTACCAGGCAATACCCAGCCTTCCTTAAGCAATCCGTGGAGTTCACGCAATCGCGGCTCCCTTCCATTGACTCCGACATGAGAATGCCGGTAAATTCTTAGATGAACTTATATCAGTTCAAATAAGAAACGTCATGTCGATTTAATCGCGGCACAGCGTTTCGAAAAAGACGCCGGATCGGAGGTTTGGCGAGTGGCTGCGCCGGCACGCGCGGCGAAACGGAATTACGGAGGAGGATGCAATGAAGAGTGTGAAATCGATCGGACATGTGGCTGTCAGCGTAAAGGACATCGACCGCTCGCTTGACTTCTATGTCAACAAGCTGGGCTTCGACGAAATGTTCCGGCTCGATCGTGACGGCCGCCTGTGGATCGTCTATCTGCGGATCACCGACACGCAGTTCATCGAATTGTTTCCGGAGGGCGTCGGCGATGGCGCACCGCCATTTGCCAATGTCGGATACAATCATCTCTGCCTCGAGGTTGAGAATATCGATGAGGCGATCGCCGATATCACCAGCCGCGGCGTCGTCCTGACGGCGGAAAAGAAGCTCGGTGTCGACAACAATTACCAGGCTTGGATCGCAGATCCGGAAGGCAACCGCATCGAGCTGATGCAGCTCGGCGCAGACGCCATGCAGACGGCCGCTATTCGCCGCATCAAGGGACTGGTCTGAGCCATGGATCTTTTCAGGCATCTCGGTCATATCGCATTGCGCGTCAATGATCTCGACAAGTCGCTGGCCTTTTACCAGAAGCTCGGCTTTCGCGAGATGACGCGTCTGCTCAATGATCAGGGCGAGGCGTGGATCGTCTATTTGAGGATCAACGACGATCAATATCTCGAGCTTTTCCCGAAGGGGATAAAGCGGCCGGAAGCCGGCCCGGACGTCATTGGCATCTTCCATATTTGCCTCACCGTTGAAGACATCGACAAGACGTTCGAAGAGCTTGCGAAGGTGGGCATTCACCCCAGTAAGCCAAGGCCGACGAAGATCGGCATCGATGGCAATCGCGGCGCATGGATCGAGGATCCCGATGGCACGCAGATCGAAGTCATGGAGATGGCGCCGGATTGCATTCAGCTCCAGGCCATCAGGAGATTGCATGATGAATCAGCCTGAACGGGCTGTTGTCTTCCTCGATAGCAGATAATCCAAAAGGGCCCGGCGGTTATCTGCCGGGTTCTCTCGTCGCGGGGTTTAGAGCGTTTCTGCTTTTCTTCGAATTGCGAAAACGCTCCAGCTTTTTGTCCCAACGCAATTCCGGACGGAAAACCGTTATGCGCTTTTCTTGGAATTACTCTAGAAGATCTGGTCATAGGCGTCCTGCATCGCCCGCACGAACTGGTCGTCCGTGCGCTTCGGATCGCTCCAATATTTGTCGGCTTCCTGCCAGATGGTGCGATACCAGTCGGCATCAGCCGTATTGAAGGGGTTGGAGACCTGCTTTGTCGGGTCTTTCAGCGTTTCCAGAACGAGCTTGTTGCAGGCATCGAGATTCGTCGTATCCGCGTCGATACGAACAGGGCTTGCGCCTTTCTTCAGGACGAATTCGGCATTCAGCTTCGGGTCGACATCGAGCTTGGCGAAGTCTTCCTGGGCCTTGGCGGTCTCGGCATTATTGGTATTGAGGAAGCCCCAGGAATCGACCGTCACGACCACGGCCTTGGTTCCGGGGATATTCATGCAGTCGAAATCCTCGCCAAGCTTCTGGTGGGCGGCCAGGAACTCACCCTTCATCCAATCGCCATGGATCTGCAACAGAGCCTTGCCGGTGATGACCAGATTGGTCGTATCGTTCCACTGGCGGTTGGGCGAGCCCGGATCGGTGTGCTCGGCAATCTGGCGGAAGCGCTTCAGCGCCGCGCGCATTTCCGGCGTATCGATGACGGTGCGGTCGGGCTTTTCACCGTAGAACCGATTGTAGATATCGGGGCCTTCTTCCGATGCGATCAGTGCCTGCAGCAGATAGGCCTTCTGGAACTGATCGCCGCCCTGGGCGATCGGGATGTAGCCGGCGGCCTTGACCTTGTCGAAGGCCGCGAAGAGGTCGTCGAGCGATTTCCAGGACTTCGGATCGACGCCGGCCGCTTCGGCGACATGCTTGTTGTAATAGATCATCCCGTCGATATGCACCGTTGCCGGCGCCTTCATGATTTCCCCGTCCACGGTGATGTTCTTCAAGACGGACGGCGGGAAGTTCTTCGTGGCGCCGATGCTGTCGAACAGCTTGGTGAGCGGTACGCCGAGGCCTTGCTTGTTCAGATCCCGATAGATGCCGGGATCGGAATTCATGAAGATCGCGGGCGGGTTGCCGCCGGTGATCATGTTCATCAGGCTGACATTGGCGCCGGAGTCATGGGCGATGGACAGGTCTTTCCATTGGTGACCGTCCTTGGCCCACGCCTGCCGCAGAACGGTGAGCGCCGCGATCTCAGATGGTTTCGACCAGGTGTGATAGACCACGACCTCATCTGCCCAGGCGCTTGCGGCAAGAGTGGTCGCGGCAAGCAAGAGGGACAGCCTCTGCAGGGATTTCCATTTCGTCATGCAATATTCCTCCCTTTCTTGATCTGGTCACAGCCGCTGGCCGGTCGGAGCGTCAAAGACGTTCAGCTTGGTGAGCGGCAGATAGACGGGCAGAGCTGGCTGGCTGCGATAGCGATTTGCGTCACGCCCATCGATGCGTACGGCGATGCTCTTTCCCGACATGGTCAGGAAAGCGAAGGCGTCAGGCCCGGATTTCTCGAAATATTCAACCGGGCAGTCGAAGCGAACGGTGTTTCCCGCGTCCTGACGCTCCTCGATCAGAAGCTCTTCGGCCCGGAACCCGATCTTCACGGGTTTGCCTTCGGCAGCCTTCGCCTTCCACTTGTATTCGCCAAGCCCGATGCGGATGCCGCTCTTCTCATCCACCGCAACGAGGTCGCCGCCGTCACGACTGACGGTGCAGTCGAGCAGGTTCATGGCCGGGGAACCGACAAAATCGGCGACAAACAGATTGGCCGGCTCATTGTAGATTTCATCAGGCGTGCCGAATTGCTGAATGACCCCCTTGTTCATCACGGCAATCTTGGTCGCCATGGTCATCGCCTCGACCTGATCATGGGTCACGTAGACGACGGTATTCTTGAGCTGGTTATGGAGCTTCTTGATCTCCATGCGCATTTCGTTGCGCAGCTTGGCGTCAAGGTTGGAAAGCGGCTCGTCGAACAGGCAGACGCCATATTGCTTGACAAGCGCCCGGCCAATCGCGACACGCTGGCGCTGGCCGCCGGAAAGCTGCGAGGGCTTGCGGTCGAGAAGATGTTCGATCTGCAGCAGCTTGGATGCCCAGGCGATCCGCTTGTCCGCCTCTTCTTTCGTGATGCCGCGCGAAGACAGTCCGAAATTCATATTCCCGCGTACTGTCTTGGTCGGATAGAGCGCGTAGGACTGGAAGACCATGGCAAGGCCGCGATCCTTGGGATCGAGGTAGCTGACGTCCCGCTCATCGATGAGGATTTCACCGTCGTCGATTTCGAGCAGGCCTGCCAGAAGATTGAGAAGCGTTGTCTTGCCACAGCCGGAAGGGCCGAGCAGCACCAGAAATTCGCCGTCGCCGATGCTGAGGTTCAGGTTCTCGATGACCGTGAGAGCGCCGAATTTCTTGACGATATTGTTGAATGCGATGGAAGGCATGCCCCTATCCCTTGATGGCGCCGGCGGTGATGCCCTGCACGAAGAACCTGCCGAGGACGAAGTAGATGACGAGCGGCGGCAGGGCCGTGAGCAGCGCCGAGGCCATGTCGACCGCATAGTTCTTGGCGCCCGTGGTCGTCACCGTGATGTTGTTGAGCACGACCGTCATCGGCTGTGCGTCCTGTGCGCCGAAGGTCAGGCCGACCAGAAAGTCGTTCCAGATGCCGGTGATCATCAGGATCAGGACGACGATCATGATATTGCCCGACATCGGCAGAACGATCTCGAAGAAGATCCGCCAGAAAGAACCGGAATCGATCATGGCGGCCGCGATGATCTGCGGCGGCATGCCCCGGAAATAATTCCGGAAGATCAGTGTCAGGAAGGGCAGGGACAGGACGCTGTGAATGACGGCGATGCCAAAGGTGGTGCCGTAAATATGCAGCGCGCCGGTGATCTTGATCAGCGGATACATGATGATCTGGAACGGCACGAAGGCGCATATGAAGAGAACGAACAGGAAGCCGTTCGCCCATTTGACATTCCACAGCGCCAACCCGTAGCCGGTGACGATCGATAGCGAGATCGTCAGCACGAGGCTCGGGGCAAGAATATAGAGCGAATTGACGAAACCGATACGCACGCCGTTGCAGTTCATGCCGGAACAGGCCTGCGTCCAGGCATAGGACCAGGCTTCGGTCGTCCACGGCGAAGGCAGGGAGAATATCTGCCCTTCGCGGATCTGATCCATCGTCTTGAAGGACGTCACGACGATGACATAAAGCGGAACCGCGAAAAACGCGGCTGCCATCAGCAGGAAGATGAAGATCACCACCCGGCTTGGCCGGATCAGCGGGCGCCGGCGCGCTTTCGTTTCTCGACCGGATTGCGCTGCGGCGGAAATTGCCGTCATGCCGCCCTCCTTTGCCTGATAGCCGTGATGACGACGAGCGGCAGGAAGAGGGCGAGAGTCGTCAGCAGCATGACGGCCGCGCCCGCAGAGGCGAAGCCGAGATTCTGCTTCTGCCAATAGGCGTCGATCACGAAATAGGCCGGCATGACCGATGCGCCGCCTGGTCCGCCATTGGTCATTGCGACGATGATGTCATAGGCCTTCACCACGCCGATGCAGAGCAGGATGATGCAGGTCAAGAAGGTGAGTTTCATCATAGGGATGATGACCTCGATATAGAGCCGCCAGAAGGGGACGCCATCGAGGCGCGCGGCCTGCCAGATCTCGGTGTTGATCGACTTCAGGCCGGCAAGCATGAGCGCCATGAAGAAGCCGGTCGATTGCCAGACCGCCGCCAGGATGACACCGAACATGACCGTGTCCTGGCTTGCGAGCCAGTTGAAGGAAGCGCTCTGCCAACCCATCGAGTGAAGCACGTTCTCGATGCCGAGCTCCGGATTGAAGAGCCAGCGCCAGACGAGCCCGGTGACGATCAGCGAAACGGCGAGCGGATAGAGAAAAACCGTGCGGAAGATGCCTTCCCCGTGCACCTCCTTGTCGATCAAGGCGGCAAGGATAAAACCCGTTACGATCGACAGCAGGCTCCCCACGGCAAAGATGGCGAGGTTCTGCAGGGACAGGATCCAGGAAGGATCGTGGAAAAGCCGCCAATATTGCTTCCAGCCGACGAGTTCATAGTCGGGAAAGCGCCTCGATGCCGTGAAGGAGAGATAGACGGTCCAGCCTATCGCTCCAATGAAAAACACAAGCGTCAACAGCGCCGCCGGCGCAACAGCCAGATGCGGGACGACGCGGCTCCATCGGATTCCCATGAGCCTCCTCCTCAGGCCGCCAGCGTTCCGCTCCTCCAGCTCGCCGCAGACCTGTTCTCATATGAACAAGATACAGTTCACAATAGACCAACTATAGGAATCAAAAAATCGGGATGTCAAATGACAATTGGCCGTCCCTCTGAGCTGTTGCCCGCTGACGTTGGATCGGGGCGAGGCGGGCAGCCAATCAATCGAAGAATGTTTGGTCGTCTTCCGCGAGATATAGTCTTGCGCGTTCGGGTAAGAGGTCGACGCCCATGCCTGGTCGTTCGATGACATCGACAAAGCCATCCTTGACGATCGTCTGCGGCAGGCCCTCGACGATGTCGTACCACCAGTCCGGGTCGCCGGTCGTATACTCGAAGGCGATGAAATTGTGAGGCAGGGTGGCGCATACCTGGATGAGCGCGCCGAGGCCGAGCAAGCCGTTCGCCGTCCCGTGCGGCGCCATCATGATCGAATGAAGATCGGCATATTCGGCGATCCATTTGAGTTCGGCGATGCCGCCGACATCGGCCGGATCGGGGCCGACGACATTGACCGCTTGGCCTTCGATCAGTTCCTTGAAGTTCTGGCGCAGATAGATTTGCTCGCCGGTATGGATCGGCGTCGTGCTCGCGCATGTCAGTTCACGATAGACGCCGGCATTGACCCAAGGCGTATAGTCGCCGGAGAGCAGGTCCTCGATCCACAGCAGATGATAGGGCTCCAGCATGCGGGCAAGACGGATCGCATCGGACAGCATCCATCCCGGGCCGCAATCGAGCGCCAGCCCGATCCTGTCGCCGGCGACTTCCTTCATCGCGGCAACACAATCGACCAGATGGCGCAGGCCCTTTTCCGTGATCGGACCACGGTCGAGTGCGCCGTGGAAGGGGCTGGCATTGGGTTCGCCGTAATAGAAATCCGGAATCCGCTTCATCGGTGAATGGAAGCCGATCGGCTGTTTGATGATAGTGAATCCTTCAGGCAGATCCATCATCTTCTTCAGATCGTCGGCCATGTGCTCCGGCTCGTAACCGCTGATTGGAAAGCGAATGGAGCCGTTGTAGACGCGAATGCGGTCGCGCACGCGCCCACCAAGCAGTTTGTGCACCGGCAGGTTTGCCGCTTTGCCCGCTACATCCCAGAGCGCCATCTCGATGACGCTGACGGCCGCGCCCCAGGGCTTGAAGCTTCCGCGCTGGCGGATCTTCAACATGACACGCTCGACATTGGTCGGATCCTCGCCGATCAGCGCCTCCCGGAAGGCAAGGATATGCGGCTTTAGATAGGGCTTCCACGTTTCGGCCTGGCCATAGCCGGAAACGCCTTCATCGGTGACGATGCGCACGATCGGGCTCTTGCCGATGATGGCGCATTTGAGGTCGACGATCTTCATTTCCGCTCCTCTTCATATCGGCGTCATAGGAGGCGCCGCCCCCTCCGCGGCGTTGCCGCCTGGATCCACCCAGCGGCGATTGACAAACCTGCGAGCCTTCTATTATCATTCATTAGAGAACTGATAAAGTTCAAATAGGAAACGATCGTGGAGGCGGCGGTTTCCAGACGCGCTTGCAGAATGGGCTCAGCTGGAGGAGGCAGGCCATGGTTACGCAGCATGCGGACGTCGCAGGCAGGGCCGAGCGGTTCAACAAACTTTATACCGCGGCAGTCTATGATATCCTCGACGAGATGGGGTTGCCCAATCAATGCATGGATCTCGGCATTCGGCCGCTCGACCGTGCGATGCGCATCGCCGGCCCTGCCTTCACGGTCGCCGCGACGGTCGATATGCGTACCGATGAGGAATATGATCTCGAAGAGGTCAAAACCTTCACCTTCTTCCGCCGCATGTATTCAGGCTGTGTCGTGCTGATCTCAGCCGCGGGCGAATGCAAGGCCGGTCACTGGGGTGAGTTGATGAGCACCGCTTCGAAGGCGCGTGGCGCAGTCGGCGTCGTCGTTGACGGCGGAATCCGAGACGGCAATATTCTCATGGGAATGGAGGACTGGCCGGTCTTTACCCGCTATCTCTCGCCCATCGAGTCGCGCGGCCGCACCCGCATCAGCGGCATCGAGGTCCCGATTTCCGTCACCGGCACCTTGACCTCACAGATCAGGGTCAACCCGGGCGATTGGCTTTTCGGCGATATGGATGGCGTGATGGTCATTCCCGCCGATAGGGTCGACGCCGTTCTGGCACGCGCGGAAGAGGTTCTGACGATCGAAAACAGGTCGCGCGACGAGATCCGTGCCGGCGGCGATGTCGCCGACATCTATGCGAAATACGGACGGCTTTGATCCGTTCGCTGACATCAAGACAGGTAAGCGGCTTGCGAGACCTGCGGCCGGGAGGAAGCCATGAAAATTACGGCGCAGAAGGTCTTCGTCGCAAATGTTTCGCGGACCAACTTCGTCTTTGTGAAGCTCTATACCGATGAGGGGCTGGAGGGCGTCGGCGAGGCGACACTCGAATGGAAGACCAAGACGGTCGTCTCCGCACTGGAGGAGTTGGAACGTGTGCTGATCGGGCGCGACCCGTTTGCCGTCGATGCGATCGTCGAGCAGCTGCATCGCGATTCCTATTGGCGGACAGGCGCGGTCTTTCGCACCGCCCTCGGCGCGATAGAGGCGGCCCTTCTCGATATCAAGGGAAAGGCACTCGGGGTCCCGGCATTCGAACTTCTCGGCGGGAAATATCGCGATCGGGTCGAATGCTACGCCAATCACTGGTTCTTTGGCGCCGTGACGCCGGATCAATATGCGCGAAAGGCCCGCGAGGCTGTGGCCATGGGATACCGCGCCCTTAAGTGGGATCCTTTCGATGTCGCCGATCTCGAAATGAATGGCAAGCAACGCCGGCAGACGATCGATATCGTCGCGGCGGTGCGCGATGCGGTCGGTCCGGATGTGGACCTTATGCTCGACGTGCATGGCCGGTTGAACGTGCCGACGGCGATTGCCATGTGCCGCGAGCTTGCACGGTTTGATCTGCGCTGGATCGAGGAGCCGACACCGCCGGAAAGCATCGATGCGCTGGCCGACGTGCGCGCGGCAAGTTCGGTGCCGATTGCCGCCGGCGAGCGCTGGTACGAGCCCACCCGCTTCCTCGAGGCGCTGGCCAAGAAGGCAGTGGACGTGTTGCAGCCGGATGTTTCCCATGCCGGGGGTCTCGGCGAGACGAAGCGTATCGCCCACATGGCGCATTACCATCTTATCCCAGTCGCGCCGCACAACCCGGTCGGACCCGTCATGAATGCGATGACACTGCACATGTCGGTCGCCATCCCGAACTTTTCGGTATTCGAAACCGTCTCGATCGACGTGCCCTGGCGCAAGGAACTCGTGCGCGAGACGCTGCAATTCGAGGATGGCGCGATCCTTGCGCCGACGGCACCGGGGTTGGGCGTTGAGCTGAACGAAGAAGCCTGCGCGCGCTATCCCTACGCCCCATACGACGTGCCGCTGTTCGACGGCAGCATGAATACGAGCGGTGTCGCGGCAGGGGCGGCGACCTTCTCGCGCGTCGGGAAGGATGGACGCAATTGATTGACCGGAATGAGCGGGACCGGGTGGAAAGAGGAGCCACCTTGTCTATGCCAATGGCATGAAAGGTCAGGACACAGGCGCGACGGACATCTCGCGTGAAGGAGGAGGCAATGGACAAGATGAGGATGACGGTCGTTGCGGCCGTCGCGGTCTCGGCGCTGACATGCAGCAGCGCATGGGCCGGCGAGGTCGTCTGGTGGACACCGAACTGGGGCCAGGCGCGAGCCGAAAAGCTCGCGGCCGATTTTAAGAAGGCAAACCCCGACATTACCATCAAGATGGAGATCACCACGGCAAACGGTTTGCCGCAGCGTATCCTGACTGCCCTGCAGTCTGGCGCGACGCCGGATATCATCGAGGTGCAGCATCCCTGGATTCAGGGCTATGCCCATAACGGGCTCGTTCTGCCTGTCGATGACATCATCGAAGACAAGGGCGATTATAACAAGGCGGCGATCACCTACGACACCTATGACGGCAAGCTCTATGGCATACCCTACCGTGTCGAATGTGTCGGCGTGCTCTACAATATGGAAGACTTCAAAGCTGCCGGCCTCGATCCCGCCAATCCGCCGCAGACCTGGGATCAGTGGACGGATGCGGCAAGGAAGCTGACGACGGGCGGAAAGTTCGGTATGGCGATCACCGGCGGCGGGGAGGTCGGCAATACGGTGACCCGCCTGCTGCCGCTGATCTGGATGAATGGCGGGGATGTCATCAGCGCCGATGGAAAGACCGCCGTCGTCAATTCGCCGGAGGCTGTTGCCGCTGTCAAATTCTATACGGACTTCTATAAGAACAAGTACTCGCCGGATTCGACCCTGCAGAATGATGGCATTGCCAACCGTCAGCTCTTCATCGCCGGCAAGGTATCCATGTATCAGGCCGGTCAATTCGACATTGCCCCGATCATGCAGGCAAAGCCCGATCTGAAGCTGGGCGCCATGGCAACGCCGCATCCGGATGGCAAGCAGACCGCCGGCATCATCGGTGGCTGGAGTTATGTGATCCCGAAGGATGCCAAGAACCCTGATGATGCCCGCAAGTTCATCAAGTTTCTCGCCACCTCGGACAATCAGGGTTTCTTCACCGACACCTTCCCGGCCCGCGCTTCGGCACTGTCTCAGCCGCGGTTCCAGGATCCGATGCTCAAACAGTTCGCGGCGATGCTTCCCTTCGGCCGGCCGGCACCGAATACGCCGCGCTGGGTGGAGATTTCGCAAGCCCTGTTCGACGGCGTGCAGCGCGTGCTCTCAGGCGATCAGGATGCGCAAGCCGCCATGGATCAGGCGAAGGACGAAATTCAAGCGCTGCTTGATAGCTGATGGCAGGGACTGAGCGACGTGGTTTTGACGCGACGGCGTCAAGCTGCCGCCCGCGCCATGGACATTGGAGCGGTTCAGCTTTTTCACCGAATCTCTGAACCGCTCCATCTTCTTGTTTTCTCGCAATTCCGGGCGGAAAACCGCTGCGCACTTTTCCTGGAATTGCCCTGAGTGACATTCCCGCAGCATCACAGGAAAGGCCGACCCATGGGCCGCCCATCTACAGGTCTTCTGTTTGTCCTGCCCGCCATGATCGTGCTGGCCATGCTGATCGCCTATCCGATCGCCTACACGATCCTGCTCAGCGTCACCAATTCGCAGGGCGCCTTCACCGGCCGGAATTTTGCCAATGTGCTGCGTCCGCCGGTCACGCGGCAGGCCTTCTTCAACCTGATCTACTTCGTCGGCGGCTCGATCGTCTTTCAGGTCGTGCTCGGCACCGCCACAGCTATTCTGCTCAACCAGCACTTCACCGGGCGCGCCGTCCTGCGCTCGATAACGCTGATCCCCTGGGTCGTTCCTGGCATCGTTGCGGCGACCACCTGGGCATGGATGTTCCACACTGAATTCGGCATCATCAACTACATGATGACAGGCGCCGGCATCATCCCGGCACCCGTCAGCTGGCTGACCGATAGCGGCACCGTCATGCCCGTTCTGATCGCCATCAATGTCTGGAAACTGTTTCCGTTCGTGGCCATCATGGTTCTGGCCGGCCTGCAGGCGATCCCGAAGGAACTCTACGAAGCCGCCAAGGTCGATGGTGCCAATTTCTGGGAAGAGGTTTGGCATGTGACGCTGCCGCAGGTGCGCCCGGTCATCACGGCGGTGACACTGCTGCTGGTGATCTGGGGGCTCAATTCGATCACGCTCATCTATGCCATCACCAAAGGCGGACCGGCGAACAAGACGCTGATCACGCCGATCCAGATTTTTCGGCTCGCTTTCGAGAGTTTCCAGTTCAATCAGGCCGCTGCCCTATCGGTCATCTTCTTTCTGGTGGCGGCTGTGCTGGTGGCGATCTACCTGAGGGTGCTGACGACAAGGCCGGGAGAGGCCCGATGATGGGGAGAAGTCGCCTTGCAACGCTGACGATTGCGGTCTGCTCGCTCGTCCTTATGGCCGTCTGCCTCTTCCCCTTCGCCTGGATGGCACTATCTTCGATCAAGACGCTTCCGGAACTCTATACTGTGCCGCCGCATTGGCTCCCCGCAGCGCCAACGTTCGGCAACTATATCAATGTCATCTTCAGTTCGAATATCCCGCGCTACTTCCTGAACAGCGCCGTGATCTCAGTCGGTTCCACGGGTCTTGCACTCATCCTGGCGATTTTCGCTTCCTACGGCTTTGCCCGTTTCGAATTCCGCGGCCGGCGGCTTTTGCAGTCGCTCGTGCTGATCGGCCAATTGCTCCCGACCGCGGCGATCATCGTGCCGCTCTTCATCACGCTGCGCTATCTGCATTTGGTCAACACCTATTGGGGCCTGATCCTGGTCTATATGATCATCACCCTGCCGCTCAGCGTCTGGATGCTGACCAGCTATTTCAAGGCGATACCCGTCGAGCTGGAAGAGGCGGCGACGATCGACGGCGCCTCCCGCCTCGGCGTGCTCTTCCGCATCACGCTTCCGCTGTCCACGCCTGGCCTGGTGGCTGTCGTCGTCTATGCCTTCGTGACCACCTGGAACGAATTCATCTTCGCGCTCTGCTTTGCGACGGATTCCTCGGTCAAGACTCTGCCGATCGGGCTTGCGGAATTTTCGACCGAGTTCAACACCGATTGGGGAGCGGTGATGGCCGCCTCCATGGTGATGACAATTCCGGTCGCTCTCCTGTTCCTGTTTTTCCAGAACCTGTTCGTGGGCGGTCTGACGGCAGGCGCCACCAAGGGCTGAGCGAGCCCGCTGCGGAATGCACCCTCTTCGGCGGTTTTCCATCCAGATTGACGGGTACTCGAACGGGATCTCAGGTGCGACCGATCATGCGAGATAGGTTGGCGTTGCCGGTTCACTCATTCCGGTTGTTCCGTCGGCCGTCTCGAAGTCGAAAAATTTCTGGGTGACGAGGGCGGCTGCGCCGCGCGCCCAGGAATTGTCTTCCCAATCGGGCAGAAGCGGTGGCGAGGCGAAAAAGGTGCGAGCCGCCATGCTGGCTTCCAGGGGGCCGAAAAGAGCATCGCCGAACGAAACGGCCTCGCCGCCGACGACGATGACTTCGGGATCCGTGATGTTGACGAGGTTGGCGAGCGCCTTGCCGATCCCGGCGCCGGCTTCGTGCAGGATTCTGTCGACCTCCGCATCTCCCGCCTTTGCTGATTCCAGCATGTCGGAGAGGTTGTGGCTGCTATCCCGATTGGTCGCCTCGCGCCATGTGCGAAGCATGGAGGGTTCGGAATAATAGGCCATCAGGCAGCCGCGCTTGCCGCATTCGCACAGCCGGCCGTTCTCCTCATGCAAGGTGTGGCCGAATTTGCCGGCTGCGCCATGGGCCCCGCGGTAGAGTTTTCCGTCGACGATGATGGCACAGCTGATGCCGACGCCGATCGCAAGCACGGCCATATTGCGATGGTGCCTTCCCGGGCCAAAGAGCTGTTGGGCAATGGCATAGGCATTCGTGTCGTCCTCGAGCCAGACCGGCACCTTGACCTTTTGCGCGACCATCGATGCGAAAGGTACATTGTTCCACTTGAAACGAAAGCTGCGCACGCAGACGGCCTGGTTGTTGTCGATGACGCCTGGCATGGAAACGCCAATGCCTGCCAGCCGCGCATGGGGGCGCCCTGCAGCCTTGACAAGCTGGGGCACGGCTTGGGCCAGCGTCGTTGCAACATTTTCCGGCTTGTTGTCGCCAAGCGATAGGCGGCAGGACGCGAGCGGGTTGGTTGCAAGATCGGTGACGACGCATTCGGCGGAGCCGACCATCAGCTTGAACCCGATCGCCAACCCATTGGCATAATTGATCTCGACGGGTATGGGACGCCGGCCCGAAAGCCCGGCCACGGCCTTGCCTTCGGTGACGTGGCCCTCCTCGATCAAGTCGGCAATGACGAAGGTGACGGCCGCTGGACTGAGGCCGGTGATCGTTGCGATTTCGGCGCGGCTTTTCGGCCCTTCCTGCCGCAGAAGGTTCAGGATGAGCCGCCGGTTGAGGGCTCGCGAAGTGCTCTGGTCGCCTTTCAGGCTCACGATTTCTCTTTCTTAATTTTGTAAATTAATTATTGCGTCCGCTTCAGACTTATGCATAACTTCACTTGTCGATCAACATCCGGCACGTGCGCAAGCACGAAGAAGTCAGCAATAGGACAAGGTTTCTCGAACCGAGGGTTCCGGGCAGTGCAAATGCATTGCGGCGGCAGGTTTTTTGCGACCATTGCGCAGGCGGCAGGAGGGGGCGGCCGCCGCGCATTCCGTCCGGTCTGCTGATTAAGGATGAGGATAGATACCACAACGGGAGGAGTCCAAATGACTTTCAATTTGCTTGGAAGGCCGGCAAGCCGGCGTGCCTTTTTGAAGGGTGCGGGAGCGGTTTCCGCCGCCGCCTTCACCGGTTTTCCCATGCCCGCCATTGCACAGGCGCAAGACATCAACATCATTTCCGACGAGAACAACGCCGATGCACTGGCGATCCTGCGCAAGATGGCAGACGATTTCGGCAAGCAGGCCGGCGTTAAGGTCGTGATCAACAATATGGATCATGAGGCGCACAAAACCGCGATCCGCAACTATCTGGTCGCCGGTGCGCCCGATATCTGCTTTTGGTTCTCGGGAAACCGCATGCGCGCCTTCGTCAAGCGCGGCCTGTTCGACGACATTTCCGATCTCTTCGAAAAAGAGAAGTATAAGGATGTTCTTGGCGCGGCGGCCGGTTCGGTCACGGTCGACGGCAAGCAATACGGTCTGCCGACGGGCGGCACGCTCTGGGGTATGTTCTATCGCAAGGATGTCTTCGCCCAGCTCGGCACTGCCGTACCGGCAAGTTGGGATGATTTCCTGGCCTATGGCGCGAAATGCAAGAGCGCCAATCTGACGCCGATCGCGATGGGCACGAAGGAATTGTGGCCTGCCGCCGGGTGGTTCGATCAGATGAACCTGCGCATAAACGGTCTCGACAAGCATATGGCGTTGATGAACGGCGAGATGAGCTATCTCGATCCGGCGCTGAAGCCGGTGTTCGACATGTGGGAAACCCTGATCAAGCAAGGTTTCTTTACGCCGAACAACACATCTTTCGGCTGGCAGGAGGCGGGCGCGCTGTTGTCGCAGAAGAAGGCCGGCATGATGAACCTCGGCGCCTTTGTCCGCTCTACTTTCCCGAAGGAAGAGCTCGACCAGCTTGCTTTCGCTCCCTTCCCGACGATCGATCCGAAGATCGGCCGTTTCGAGGAGTTTTCGCTGAACTCGGTTCATATCCCGGCCAATGCCAAGAACAAGCAGGGCGCGCGCGAATTCCTCGCCTATTTCTACCGGCCGGAAAATCTCGGCCCTTATCTGGAGCCTGGCGGCAACGTGCCGCCCCGCAACGATCTGCCGCCGAGCAAGGACCCGCTCGTCAACGCTGCAGTCGAAACGCTGAAGACAGTGCAGGGTACCTCGCAATATTACGACCGCGATAGCGATCCCGACATGGCCCAGGCCGGCCTCGTCGGCTTCCAGGAGTTCATGGCGAAGCCCGAGCGGCGCGATGCGATCCTGAAGCGGCTCGAAGGTACGCGCAAGCGCATCTACAAGATCTGACCTTCCTCCCAGCGACCGGCAGGCGGGGCTGCCGCTCCGCCTGCCCATACCGAAAGAGGATAAGATGATGACATTTTGGCGCCGCCATCGCTGGTGGCTCACCCCGACTTTGCTGATATTGCCTGCGGCCGTTCTCTTTTCGATCGTGATCCTGTGGTCGGCGATAGAAAGCCTCTGGATCAGCCTGCACGAATGGGATGGCTTCAGTCCGATGGTCTGGATCGGCTTCGGCAATTATGCCGAGCTGTTCAACGACCCGCAATTCTATGTCTCGCTGAAGAACAACATCATCTGGCTGGTCATGTTCATGGCAGCGCCGCCGCTCGGACTGGCGATCGCCCTCTTGGTCAATCAGAAGATTCGCGGCATGCGGCTCATGAAGTCGCTCTTCTTCATTCCGCTGGTACTGGCTTCGGTTGCCGTCGGCGTCGTCTTTACCTGGGTCTATACGCCGCAACTCGGCCTGCTGGCGCTGATCTTCGGCTTTTTCGGCGCGACCGCACCCGCCGTCCTGTCGGACGAGCATTTCGTCACCTTCGCGATCGTGATTGCAGCGCTCTGGCCGCAGATCGCCTTTTGCATGGTGCTCTACCTCGCCGGGCTCAACAATCTCAGCGAGGAACTGATCGGCGCCGGTCGCGTCGATGGAGCAAGGGGCTGGAACATGCTGCGCCACATCGTCCTGCCGCAGCTGACGCAGGTCACCTTCATCGCGATCGCCGTCACCGTCGTCGGTGCGCTGCGCTCGTTCGACATGGTCTCGGTCATGACGCAGGGCGGTCCTTTCGGCTCGTCCGAAGTGCTTGCCTACCAGATGTTCGAGCAGTCGATCTTCTCCTATCGCTTCGGCTACGGCGCCGCGATCGCCTCGGTCCTGTTCGTGATCATGGCGGTATTCATCGCCTGGTATCTCACGCGCATCATTCGCATCGAAGAAAGAGGGGCCTGATGTATCCGCGCCCAATTGCCGAAGATGCCATCTGGCGGCGTCGCTTCTATTTCATTGCCGTGCTCGCAATCCTGATCCTCTGGCTCTGCCCGCTGTTTGCCATCATCCTGACGTCGTTCCGCTCGACGCAGGATGTCATGGGCGGCAATCTCTGGGGCTGGCCGACGCAGTTTGGCCTGGTGGAGAACTATACGTCCGTCTTCACCCAGACGCCGATGGCGCGCTATTTCCTCAACAGCCTGATGATCACCCTGCCGGCTGTCCTCGGCGTGCTGATCCTGAGCACGCTCGCGGGCTTCGTGCTGGCGCGTTATCGCTTCCGTGGCAACATGCTGGTATTTGCCCTGTTCGTCGGCGGCAATTTCCTGCCCTATCAGATCATGATGATCCCGGTGCGCGATCTGATGGTGCGCATCGGCCTCTACGACACGCCTGTAGCGCTGATCATCTTCCACATTGCCTTCCAGACTGGTTTTGCGACGCTTTTCATGCGCAACTTCATCGCCGCTCTGCCGGACGAGCTGTTTCAGGCCGCAAGAGCGGAGGGGGCGACGCCTTTCCAGACACTGGTTCATGTCGTCGTGCCGCTGGTGCGCCCGGCACTGGCGGCGCTCGCGATCCTCATCTTCACCTTCGTATGGAACGATTATTTCTGGGCGGTGGTGCTGACCATCAGCGATACGGTGAAGCCCGTCACGGCCGGACTTGCCAATCTGCGCGGCGAGTGGGTTTCGGCCTGGAACCTGATCTCCGCCGGCACCATCGTCGTCGCGGTGCCGCCGGTCGTCATGTTCTTCCTGATGCAGCGGCATTTCATTGCCGGGCTCACTATGGGCGCGGTGAAGGGATGAGTATTCCTTCCGCCACATCCGCCCTCCGTGTCACTCCCTTCCTTGCGAGCCTACAAGCATGACCAGTCTCGAACTACGCCACATCAATAAGAACTACGGCGCCTATCATGCGCTGCGCGGTATCGATCTTTCCGTCGAGCAGGGCGAATTCATTGTCATGGTCGGCCCCTCCGGCTGCGGCAAGTCGACATTGCTGAAGTCGATTGCCGGGCTGGAGACGATCTCTTCCGGCCAAATCCTGATCAACGGCCGCGATGTCACCACGGCCGAGCCGGGCGAGCGCGGCATTGCCATGGTGTTCCAGTCCTACGCGCTCTATCCGCATATGACCGTCGCCGAGAACATGGGCTTCGGCCTGCGCATGGCCAAGCGGCAGAAGGCGGAGATCGATGCGGCGGTGGCGCGTGCCGCCAAGATCCTGAGGATTACCGATCAGCTCGACAAGAGGCCGAAGCAACTGTCCGGCGGGCAGCGCCAGCGCGTCGCGATCGGCCGCGCCATTACCCGCTCCCCGGATGTTTTCCTGTTCGACGAGCCGCTATCCAATCTCGATGCGGCGTTGCGCACGCAGATGCGTGTCGAATTGAGTGGCCTGCATGCCGAGCTTGGCGCGACCATGGTCTATGTCACGCATGACCAGATCGAAGCCATGACGATGGCGAGCCGGATCGTGGTTCTCAACCGCGGCATCATCGAGCAGGTGGGCTCGCCGCTGGAGCTCTATCGCAATCCGGAAAATCTCTTTGTGGCCGGATTCCTCGGTGCGCCGAGGATGAATTTCTTCACGGTGACGGTCGATCAGGTTTCCGGACACGGCGTGATCGTCTCCGCGCCCGGCCTTGCGCCGGTGGCTGTCGAACTCGCGCCCGGCTGTGCGGTTCGGCAGGGAGAAAAGCTAACCTTCGGCATCCGGCCCGAGAACATCGCTATCGCCGAGGGACAATCCACGGGGGCTCCGATTTCCGGCCAAGTCCGTCTCGTCGAGCATCTCGGGCGCGAGACCATTCTTTATGTCGATGCAGGCGCGCTGCAATGCATCGGTTCCGAAAGCGGCACCGGCAACATCACCGTACAGATCGGCCATGTCGCCGGCATTGCCAACGACGCGCCGATCGGTCTCAGCATCGATCCCAAGGAAATCTACCTTTTCTCCGGCCAGGACGAACGAACCATCACCGTCCGCAAGCCAGTTCTCGATAAATAATAGTTCAGGAGCCTGATATCATGTCAGTGAGTAGCAGCAAGACCGACCTTTCCGTATGGCGGACCATCAAGACCGACAGGTTTCTTGTGGGAGCGCCGCATTATCCGGAACATGTCGATGAGGGCTATTGGGAGCGGGACGCCAAGCGCATGGCCGAAGCCGGCTTCAATGTCGTGCGTCTCGGCGAATTTGCGTGGCATCTTTTCGAGCCGAAGCTCGGCATGTTCGCTTTCGATCTCTTCGACCGTGCCATCGAGGTTCTGGCGCGCCACGGCATCGATACCATCATGTGCACGCCGACGGCGACCCCACCACGCTGGCTGACGGCGGCGCATCCCGAAATCCTTCGTGTCGATGGCAATGGCCGGATAATGAGCCACGGTTCGCGCCAGCATGCCGATACGGCAAGCCCGGTTTTCCGCGAGCACAGCAAGCGCATCACGAAGGCGATGGCCGAGCACTATCGCGATCATCCCCATGTCATCGGCTGGCAGACGGACAATGAGCTCAACACCAGCATGCCGGAATCCTTCTCTGCGGCGACGCTTTCGGAGTTCCAGGCGTTTCTGGCGGAAAAGTACGGGACCATCGACAAGCTCAATTTCGCCTGGGGCGGCGATTTCTGGGCAACCGCCTATGACGATTTCGACCAGGTCGTGCTTCCGATCGAATTCGGTCCCACCTTCCCAAGCCCCGGCCATGTCCAGGACTACCATCGCTTCCTCGCCTTCGCGACGGCCCGCTTCCAGCACGATCAGGTGGAAATCCTGCGGGCGACGAAGCCCGAGTGGTTCATCTTTCACAATCTCGGCGGCCTTCGCGACATCGATTTTCGCGGACAGTTTTCCACCGATCTCGATTTCGTCGGCTACGACATCTATCCGATGCTCTATGACGAATTCCAGCGCATCGGAAATCACGCCAAGGTACAGGCGCTTCACCTCGACATCTGCCGCGGGTTCTCAGGAAACTACATCGTGCCCGAGCAGCAGTCCGGGTTCGGCAGCCAGCCGGGCTTCTGTACGCTGACGCCGGAGCCGGGCGAAATGCGGCGCATGGCCATGTCGTCCGTTGCGCGCGGCGCCGACGGCCTCATGTTCTTCCGCTGGCGCCCGGCGCATTTCGGCGCGGAAATCTACTGGATGGGCATCATCGATCATGACGATGTGCCCCGTCATCGTTACGACGAAGCCAAGCGCTTCGCGACCGAGATGACGACGCTCAAGGATAAGATCCTTGGTACCTATGTGCGCATGGATGTCGGCATCGCCGGCTCGGATTTCGACAATCAGGAGGCGCACAAGACCTATTCGATCGGGCTGCCGAGCCCACAGGACGATGCCGTTCAGCTGCATCAATATTGCTACGATCGCGGCATTGCCTGCGGCTTCATCCATCCGGAAGACGATCTGTCGCGGCTGAAATTGCTTTATGTGCCGCATTGGGTGATGTGGAAGGACGGTTGGACCGAGAGGCTTGAGGCCTTCGCCCGGGACGGCGGCACCGTCGTCATCGGCGCGCGCACCGGCACGCGTGATGAAAACAATCATGTCATCCGCGAGGCCGCGCCGGGCGCGTCGCTGACGCGGTTGACGGGCGTCAAGGTCGAGGATTTCGGTCGCCTGGCAGCCCCCGACGCCAAGGGTCTATTCGACGTCATGTCGCGATCGGGCGGGCTTGTCATTCCCCCAAATCGTCCGGCGGAATCCCATCGTCGCGCTCGCCGCTTCACTTTCGGCAACCGTGAGATCGAGGCCGCATATTTCTACGAGAACCTGACGGTGACGGATGATGTCGAGGTGATTGCGACATGGTCGAACCGCTATGCCGAAGGTATGCCGATGGCAAGCCTGCGCCGGGTCGGCAAGGGCCGCGTGCTTTATCTCGGCACCTATCTGACACCGGAGCTGACGGATGCTTTGGCCGATCGAACCTTTGCGGAAGCGGGAATCGCGCCTCTTGTCGGCAATCTGCCCGATGGCGTCGAAGTGACGATGCGCCAGAACGACGAGCGACGCCTGCTTTTTCTGCAGAACTATCTCGACCAGCGCGCCGAATTGCGCGACGTCCCGGCCGGGATCGATCTGCTTGACAACGGCAAGGCGATATCCGGCACTCTGTCGCTCGACGCCTATGGCTGCGCCATCATAGAGCTTTGCTAGGCACGATCTCGGTACCCGTTTGTTTGAGCGGGTACCGATCGTTGCGATGCAGTCGCGGGAAAAATACGACTTTCTCCAGCGGGAGGGTGACAAAGCGGCGTTCGCGCCTATTCTCATACGCTGATCATATCTTGAACTTCGGTAGCAGCCGATTTCGATCTTGACGACTGGGAGGATATCATGACGCGCACGGTGATTATCGGCGCCACCGGCCATGTCGGCACCTATCTTGTGCCGCGACTGGTCGAAGCAGGGCATGAAGTGGTGGCGATCAGCCGCGGACAGGCCAAGCCCTATTCGCCGAACAAGGCTTGGAACGAGGCCGAGACATTGGTGATGGATCGTGCTGTCATGGAAAAGGATGGCAGCTTCGGTCCGGCCATCCGCGCATTGAAGCCGGATATCGTCATCGACATGATCTGCTTCACGCTCGATAGCGCAAGGCATCTGGCGGAAACGCTTGTCGGCCATGTCGGCCATTTCCTGCACACGGGCACGATCTGGACGCATGGCTTTTCGACCATCGTTCCGACGCCGGAGGAGGCGCCGAAGCGGCCGTTCGGTGACTATGGCACACAGAAGGCCGCCATCGAGGCATATTTGCTGGAAGAGGCGCGCCGCCGGGGATTTCCCGCGACCCTGATCCATCCCGGCCATATTGTCGGTCCGGGCTGGGCACCCCTCAATCCGGCCGGGCATTTCAATCCGTCGGCATTCTCGACATTGGCGCGCGGCGAAACACTGGCACTTCCGAATTTCGGCCTGGAGACGGTCCATCATGTCCATGCCGATGACGTCGCGCAGATGTTCATGGGCGCGATCGCCAATTGGCGCGTCTCGACGGGGGAGGCCTTTCATGCGGTTTCAGGCGGCGCGCTGACGTTACGAGGCTATGCCGAAGCCATGTCGCGCTGGTTCGGACATGAGCCGAAGCTGGAGTTCCTACCCTATGAGAAATGGGCGGAAGGCCAGGCGCCGGAGGATGCGCAGGCGACCTGGGAGCATATTGCCCGCAGTCCGAATTGCTCGATTGCCAAGGCGGAGCGGCTGCTTGGTTACAGGCCGCGCTATACGTCGCTGCAAGCCGTTCAGGAATCGGTCGCCTGGCTGATGGAGAAAGGGCGGCTCGGCTGAAGGTCAGCCGTTCGGGCTTCGGTCAGCGGCTCTTGAGCCAGGCATCCATGCCCTTGGCTGCCGCACGCCCGGTCGCAAAGCAGGCCGTGAGCAGGTAGCCTCCCGTCGGCGCCTCCCAATCGATCATCTCGCCGGCAACGAACATGCCGGGGAGTTTTTTTAGCATGTATCCACTGTCGAGTTCCGCCCAACGCACGCCGCCGGCCGACGAAATGGCTTCGGCGATCGGCCTTGGCCTCAGCAGCGGAATCGGCAGCGCCTTGATCAGGTGGGCAAGACTTTCCGGATGAGACAGTGCAGCCGGATCGGCAAGCTCGCGCAGCAGGCCCGCCTTGACGCCCTCGATGCCGGCACCCTTGCGCAACCGGTTGGAGAAACTGGCTTTGGGATCCTGCCGTGCCAGGTCGCGTGTCAAACGCTCCTCGTTGCGTCCGGGTGCCAGATCGACAACAAGCGATGCGTACTCCTTCTTCGTCAGGCGATCGCGCAGCGCGGTGGCATGCGCATAGACGAGGCTGCCCTCGATCCCGGTTTTCGAGATGACGAATTCGCCGGGGAAAGTTCCGGTATCCGATGTCGCGGTGACGGCCTTGAGGGGTTCGCCGGCAAAGCGTTCGCTGAACGGCGCGCTCCAGGTCACGTCGAAGCCGCAATTGGCCGGCTGGAAGGCGGCGATATCGATCCCCTTATCGCGAAGCCAGCTGACCCATGCCGCGTCCGAACCCAGCCGGGCATAGCTTGCACCGCCGAGCGCGAGCAGAACGGCATCATGTCGAACGGCCTCGCCTCCCCGCGGCGTTTCGAACAGCAGGCAGCCGTCGTCGAAGCCAGACCAACGATGCCGTGTCAGGATACTGACGCCTCGCGCCTCCAGCCGCGCCAGCCAGGCGCGCAGCAGCGGCGATGCCTTCATGACTTTCGGGAAGACGCGCCCGGATGAGCCAATAAAGGTTTCGGTTCCCAGGCCCTGCGCCCAGGCCCTGACATCGTCGGGTGTGAAGCCGTCGAGCGCGGCGCGCAATCGGGTCGAAGCCGCGCCGAACCGGTCGGCGAAAAGGCCGTAATCTTCCGAATGGGTGATGTTGAGACCCGATTTCCCCGCCAGCAGGAACTTGCGCGCGACCGTCGGCATGCTGTCGTAGACCACGACGCGATGGCCGAGCAGGGATAAGGTCTCCGCCGCCATCAGCCCCGCAGGTCCACCGCCTATGATTGCGATTTGCTTCTCAGTCATGCTCGTCCGCTGCCACTTGCCTATTGCTCTCTAAAGCCGCACCGGGGCCGAAAGCAAGATCGTTGCGGTTTCTCCGGCCGGTTTCGGCAAAAGCGCGAACTCCTCGTTTTCGGACGCTTTTGCCGCCATACTCCCATTTAAACCGATATAACCATATGGTTACTATTGCTCTCGATTCGCCAGGGACTGTCAACTTATGCGATGATCGGTTACTTATCGGCGCGAGGAAAGACCGCATAAGCCCTATGAAATGCCGCCGGGAGCCATGATGTCGGAAGCCAAAATTGTAAAGCGCAGCGCAAAGAGCGCAGACTCTGAAAATGAAAAGAAAACGACCGCGCGCGCAGCTCCGGAACGGCCTCGCCTCAGGGATGCGGAACGCACCAGCAAGGCGATCCTCGCAGCCGCAACCAAGGAATTTGCCGAGCGTGGCTATGGCGGCGCGCGCGTTGATGCCATTGCCGAACGCGCCAAGATCAACAAGCGGATGCTCTATCACTATTTCGGCGGCAAGGATGCGCTCTATGTCGCCGTTCTGGAGGGCAGCTATATCGCCATCCGCTCGGCGGAAGCACGGCTCGATCTCTCGCATCGCTCGCCCGAGGACGGCATGCGGGATCTCGTCGTCTTCACCTGGCGGTATTTTCTGGATCATCCCGAATTCCTCGGGATTCTCAGCACGGAAAACATGCACAAGGCGCGCTTCCTGAAGCGTTCGGCGCGTATTTTCGAGCTGCATTCGCCGCTCGTCGCCGAAATTTCCGGCTTGCTCGACCGGGGTGCTGCAGCCGGTGTCTTCCGCGCCGGCTGCGATCCGGTGAAAATCTATATGAGCATTGCGGCACTCGGCTCGTTCTTCCTGACGAACCGCTGGACGCTCTCGACGATCTTCCGCCGCAATCTTTCCGAAAAGGCCGAAATCGAGGGGTGGGGCGAGCATATCGTCGACGTCATTTTCGCCTATCTGCGCCCCTAGCGCCGGATGATTTCAGGACGAACCGCCCTGAAAACCGAATCTGCGCTGGAATCAAACAAGTAGAGCCTGATGCCGTCCAAAAACCGGGTACATGTTTCGGTTTAGTGCTCCAGGCACTCCATCCCGATAAGCGGATGATCATGGATCCCTGTTGCCGCGGTCACTGACGATGGCCGTTGACAGCATGACTTCCTCATGCCAGTTATGTAACTATATAGTTATTTACGGGAGGAATGACTTATGGCAACGAAGCCGATCGGCATCATCATGCACGGCATCACCGGCCGCATGGGCTACAATCAGCACCTCGTGCGCTCCATCCTGGCGATCCGCGAACAGGGCGGCGTGCTGCTGTCGAACGGCGACAGGCTGATGCCCGAACCGGTGCTTGTCGGCCGCAACGCCGAAAAGATCGAGGCCATCGCCCGCGAGCACGGACTGTCGAAGACCACGACCGATCTCGACGCCGCTCTTGCCGATCCCGACAACACGATCTTCTTCGATGCCGGTTCGACGCAAATGCGCGTCGAGCTTCTCGAAAAGGCGATTGCCGCCGGCAAGCATGTCTATTGCGAAAAGCCGATCTCGGAGACGCTGGAGGAGGCGCTGTCGGTTGCTGCCTCGGCAGAGCGTCGCGGCGTCAAGAACGGTGTCGTCCAGGACAAGCTGTTCCTGCCGGGTCTGCGCAAGATTGCCATGCTGCGCGACAGCGGCTTCTTCGGCAAGATCCTCTCGGTGCGCGGCGAGTTCGGCTATTGGGTCTTCGAGGGTGACTGGGGCGTGAAGGCGCAGCGTCCGTCGTGGAATTACCGCAAAAAGGACGGCGGCGGCATGATCCTCGATATGCTGCCGCATTGGCGCTATGTGCTCGATAATCTGTTTGGCGAGGTCAAGTCGGTCAGCTGCCTCGGCGCTACGCATATTCCAAGCCGCGTCGACGAGAATGGCAACACCTATGTCGCCGATGCCGACGATGCCGCCTATGCAACCTTCGAGCTCGAAGGCGGCGTCATCGCCCATATCAACTCCTCCTGGGCGGTCAGAGTTCGCCGCGACGATCTCGTTACCTTCCAGGTCGACGGCACGCATGGTTCGGCCGTCTGCGGCCTGATGCGCTGTTGGACGCAGCATCGCGTCAATACGCCGAAACCGGTTTGGAATCCCGATCAGCCGCAGCCGATCAATTTCTTCGACACCTGGGAAGAGGTGCCGGACACGCAGGCCTTCGACAATGGTTTCAAGGCGCAATGGGAGCAGTTCCTATGCCATGTCGCCGAGGGCGCGCCGTGGAAGTTCACGCTTCGCGAGGGCGCCAAGGGTGTGCAACTGGCGGAACTGGCACAGAAGAGCTGGGCGGAACGTCGCTGGGTCGACGTGCCCTCGCTTTCGGCCCGCTAGGAGGCTAGTCTGATGACGAAAAGCCTTCGCTTGCCGACGACGGACGGCTCCATCGCCGCCTTCACGCCCGCCAACGAGCCTTTGATCGCGCCTGTGAAGCCGGCTGGCGGTCATCATTTCAATCGCGTCGCCTATGCCGCCGCGCATGTCGTGGTCGACGCGCTTGCCGACAACGATCCCTGGCTCGACCGCAACATCGACTGGGAACGCACGATTGCCTTTCGCGAATATCTCTGGGGTCTTGGTCTCGGTGTGGCGGAAGCGATGGATACCGCGCAACGCGGCATGGGGCTCGACTGGGCCGGTGCGAAAGAGCTGATTGCCCATGCGCAGTCGGCCGCCCGCGGCCGGTCGGATGCGGTGATCGCCTATGGCGCAGGCACCGATCATCTTCAGCCCGCTGCCGGCGTCATGATCGATGACGTCATCCGCGCCTATGAGGAGCAGATTGTCTATGTGGAAGGGCAGGGCGGCCGCGTCATTCTGATGGCGAGCCGGGCGCTTGTCGCAGCCGCCAAGAGCCCGGACGATTATATGAGGGTCTATGATCGCATCCTCGGGCAGGTCAAAGAGCCCGTCATCATTCACTGGCTCGGGTCGATGTTCGATCCGGCCCTGGCGGGCTATTGGGGCTCGGCCGACGATATGCGCGCCATGGAGACGGCGACAGCGATCATCAATCAGAATGCGGCCAAGGTCGATGGCGTGAAGATTTCGCTGCTGTCGGCGGAGAAGGAAATTGTCATGCGCCGCCGGCTCGATCCGTCGGTCAAGATGTATACCGGTGACGATTTCAACTATGCCGAACTGATCGCCGGTGACGAGCAGGGCTATTCGCATGCCCTGCTCGGCATCTTCGATGCCATCGCGCCGGCGGCGAGCGCGGCTCTCGCAAAGCTTGCTGAGAACGATCTCGACGCCTTCCATGCGATCCTGGCGCCGACTGTTCCGCTATCGCGTCATATCTTCAAGGCACCGACGCGCTTCTACAAGACCGGTGTCGTCTTCCTCGCTTATCTCAATGGCTTCCAGGACCATTTCCAGATGCTCGGCGGCCAGCAGAGTGCCCGTTCGATCCAGCATCTCTCGGAGCTGTTCCGGCTGGCCGATACGGCGCGGGTCCTGCGTGATCCCGATCTGGCCGTCTATCGGATGAAGGCAATCCTTGCCACCGTCGGCATCGATTAGCGGGTAAGATCGGGGGAGGATCATCACGATGGCCATAGAGGGTCTGTCCATCAATCTGGCGACGGTGCGCCAGCAATATGACATGCGCCAGGCGGTGGAAGCCTGCCTGAAGCAGGATATCGTCGCCATCGCGCCATGGCGTGATCAGGTCCATAAGATCGGACTTTCCGAAGCCGCTCGCATCGTTTCCGACAACAGGCTCAAGGTGACCGGCCTTTGCCGCGGTGGCATGTTTCCTGCAGCAGATGCCGAGGGCAGGGCAGCCGCGATCGATGACAACAAGCGGGCGATCGACGAAGCGGCGACGCTGAATGCCGATTGCCTCGTTCTCGTCGTCGGCGGCTTGCCGGAGGGATCGAGGGATATCGCCCATGCCCGTCAGATGGTGGCGGACGGTATCGCGGCGATCCTGCCGCATGCCCGCAGTGCCGGCATTCCGATCGCGATCGAGCCGCTGCACCCGATGTATGCGGCCGACCGCGCCTGCGTGAACACGCTGGAGCAGGCGCTCGACATCTGCGATCTTCTGGGCGATGGCATCGGTGTCGCGATCGACGTCTACCATGTCTGGTGGGACCCCAAGCTTCATGAGCAGATCGCCCGCGCCGGTGCCGGAGGCCGAATTTTAGCCCATCACATCTGCGACTGGCTGGTACCGACCACGGACCTGCTGCTCGATCGCGGCATGATGGGGGACGGCGTCATCGACCTGAAGCGTATCCGCGCCGAGATCGAGAAAGCCGGTTTTTTCGGCCTGCAGGAGGTCGAGATCTTCTCTCAGAACAATTGGTGGAAACGGCCGGGTGAAAAGGTTCTTTCCACCTGCATCGAACGCTTCCGCGCCGTTTGCTGAGCTGCGGCGGCCGAGGCACCATCGCCAATAAAAAACCGGGCCAAGAAATGGCCCGGCTTTCTTTCAAAGCGATGAAGTAGCGGCTTATTCGGCCGAAACGATCTTGCCGCCTTCCCACTTGTAGAGCGAGAAGCTCTGCGAGGTCAGGTCGCCGGTTTCGCCGTAGGTGACCTTGCCGATGGCGGTGTCGACCGGCTCGCCCTTCTTCAGAGCGGTACCGACGGCTTCGGCATCATCTGCCTTGCCAGCCTTCTCGATGCCGGCTTTCAGCACTTCGACGGCAGCATAGGCGTTGAGCGTGAAGGCTTCGGCCGGAATGTTGCGTGCTTTCAGGGCGGCAACGGCGCTCTGCGAAGCCGGGTTCTTCAGGGCGTCGGATGCATTGGTGAAGAGCGTGCCGGCAGCCGAATCGTTGGCGATTGCCCAATATTCGGTGTTGGACAGGCCGTCGCCGCCGATGATCTGAGCCTTGACGGAGATGTCGTGCAGCTGGCGGGCCAGCAGACCTGCCTCCGGATGATAGCCGCCGAAGTAGATCACTTCGACGCCGGCCTGCTTCAGCTTTGTCGTCAGAGCGCTGTAGTCCTTCTCGCCGGGGGTCAGCGAGTCGTTGACGACTTCGGTGACGCCGCCCTTGTTGATCGCTGCCTTGAAGGCGTCCGCCAGGCCCTTGCCGTAGGCGCCCTTGTCGTTGAGGATCGCGATCTTCTTGTCCTTGAAGTTCTTCACGACATATTCGCCGGCAACGACGGCCTGCTGGTCATCTCGGCCGCAGGTACGCAGGACATTGGTCAGGCCGCGGTTGGTCAGGCCCGGGGCAGTCGCGGTCGGCGTGACCATCAGGATGCCGTTTTCGGCCAGCGCGTCGGAAACCGGAATGGCAACGCCTGACGTAACCGGGCCGACGACGAAGCGGACGCTCTCGCCGACGAAGCCGTTGGCGACGGAGACGCCCTGCTTCGGATCGCCGGCATCATCGCCGAGCTTCAGAACGAGCTTCTGGCCAAGAACGCCGCCGCTCTTGTTGATTTCGTCGACGGCAGTCTGCGCGCCATTCTTGACCTGCTCGCCATAGGCAGCGACCGGGCCGGTCAGCGGCGCGATGAGGCCGATGGTGATGTCCGCATGCGCGAGAGGTGCGAAGGCCAGCGAAGCGACGAAGGTCGCGGCCGTCAATGTCTTCAGACTCATGTTAGCTCTCCTTGGATGGACGCGGCAGCGCCTTTTGAAACCGCCCGCAATCGCCTGTCTCGACGCGCAACCTGCCGTGAGGCGTTCTTTTAAAGAGACAGAGCTGATATCGAAGCCGATGATCGCCTTCGGACATTTTTTGATCTCGAAAGCGCTCATGAGGGTATTTTGTGTAGGAATATTGCGACGATTCCGCAAGAAAATAACCGTCGCAAAGACAATTTTGACGATTTTTCGCGATTCCTCATCGTCGGCTGGTTGCTATATTTCCGCAATCAAGGGTCGAGGCGTTGGGCTGCAATTTACCGCCGGACTTCATTCAGCCGAAACTAATCTTCCACAGCTTTCTGCCAAGCGTGCCTGTAGTGTCGTAATCCGCGCAAATCCGCGCAGATCGGCACGTTTTCCGTGGCGGAAGGTGGGCGAATTCCCGTCAGCAGGGCCGCGCCCTGGCTTGTCCCGGTCGAACCCGGCAAGGCAATGACGTTCTTGCCGGTTACCGCAGCCAGTGCGACGAGATAGGCACGATTGAAAGCAAACGGCCCTTCGACGAAGATTGGCCCCTTGGCGCCGATCAGATCAAGGCAGGCTTCCGTCATCATGGCGAGATAGAGGCTGACGGCTGCGAGCCGTTCGACGGAGTCAGTGGTGTTGCCGATCCATCGCATTTTCCTGCCCGGAAACGGACCGGAGCCCTCGACCACATTGGGCAACAGCATGAGGCCTTTCTCGATCACCGTTTCGAGGGCGCTTTCGACGGCATCGGCCGGCGCAGGACTGATATCGGCCAGGAGGATCTCGAACTCACGGCCGCCCATGAAGCGCCCCGACGGGACGGCGCGGCCATAGGCATCGACATTGGCGAGCGCGTCGCGATTGGCATCGAGATGGTCGAGATCGCCCCCGGCGCCGAAGCTGATGACCCAGGTTCCCGTCGAGACGACCGCAAAGGGGGCTTCGTTTTCCACCAGATGCGGCAGAAGCGAGGCGTTGGAGTCATGGATGCCGCAATAGACAAGCACCGCCTTTGCCAGCCCCATTTCGGCGGCAAGCGGCGGCAAGACCGGCCCGAGTGCGTCGAAAGCCGAGCGGACGGGCGCCATCAAAGCGCGGATGCCAAGCGTGTCGACGAGGGAGGAGTAGCTTTGCGTCGTCGGATTCCAGAGATCGGTATGGCAGCCGAGCGAGGTCACCTCGTTAGCAGTAACGCCGGTCAGGCGAAACGCCCAATATTGCGGATAGGTCAGGATCGTCGCGACGCGGGCGAAATCCGCCGGGAAGGTCTTTTTCAGATAATGAATCTGCGCACCGACATTCAGCCCGGCCGACAGCCCGGGTGAAAACGTCTCGCTGAAGTCCGGCCGCAATTGCGCATAGGCATCCTGAACGGCTTGAGGATAGCCGTGCTCGTAGTCGAGAACCGGCATGGCAAGGCTGCCATCCGCCGCCAGCATCACAGCGGATGCGCCGTGCGTGGTGATCGATATGGCATCGAATTCCGGTGTGGCGGCAAAACCCTTGAGGGCAGAGACGATGAAATCCCACAGCCCTTCGATATCGTAGTGCGGGTACGGGCCTGATTTCAAAACGCTGTTCGCAGTCTTGACGGCGGCAATCTCGGCACCTGTTTCTGCATCGAGCACGACGACCTTGGCGTTGGTCTTGCCGATATCGATGACCGCGATATGGCGATAGGCTCGGGTCGTGCTCATGGCAGATGAAAAACCGTGATCAGGTCGCTCTGAACAGGCGAATTGTCAGGATTGGTTGCCATGATGTCGGCCATATGCGCCCACCACTTCTTCATGAGCGGATGCTCTGGCAGGCTCGCCATGGCGTGATCCTTCGGTCGTGTCAGCACGCCGAAGAGCGTGTTCGTCTCGCGGTCTAGATGGATCGAATAGTCGCTGACGCCGGCCCGATGCAGCAGATCGACCAGCTCGGGCCAGATTTCATCATGCCGCTTCCGGTATTCAGCTTCCATGCCAGGATTGAGCGTCATTTTGAAGGCGTGGCGTTCGAGAACAACAGTCATTTGGAGCTCATGGTCCTGATGCGCCGGGCAATGATCGGCAGCGCGATGGTGATGATGAGGAGGAGGCCGATGAAGATCGACATGACGATGCCGGGAACATTGAGCAGGCCGAGGCCGAAGGTGACGAGGCCCATGACGAAGGCGGCGATGACGACGCCGCCGATCGTGCCTGAACCGCCGAGGATCGACACGCCGCCGAGCACGACCATGGTCACCACCTCCAGTTCCCAGCCGAGCGCGATCGAAGGGCGTGTCGAGCCGAGGCGCGAGGTGAGGCAGACGGCGGCAATGCCGCTCATGATGCCCGTCAGGAGAAACAGGATGAATTTGACCCGCTCGACCGGAATGCCGGAGAAACGCGCCGCGAAATCATTGTTGCCGATCGTATAGACCTGCCGGCCGAAATTCGTCGCATGCAGCAGGATCGCGAAGGCGATCGCAAGCACGATGAAGAGCACGAATTCGAAGGAGAAGACCCAGACGACATAACCCTGGCCAAAATAGGCGAAACTATCCGGATAATTGCCATAGGCCTGGTCGCCCAGCACGATATAGGAAATGCCGCGAAACAGGCTCATCGTGCCGATGGTGACGACGATCGACGGCAGCTTCAGCACCGAAACCAGGAAGCCGTTGAAGATGCCGCAGACGAGGCCGACGCCGATGCCGATCGCGACGAGGCCGGGCGTGTCGACGCCCAGTTGCGCGGCTGCGCCCATGGCCGTCGAGGCGAGTGCGATGATGGCTGCGACCGAGAGGTCGATTTCGCCAGCAATCACCAGCAGCGCCATGGCAAAGGCGATCATCGCCTTTTCGGTGAAATTGAAGGTCGCGTCCGAGAGATTGAAGGGATCGAGGAAATAGGGCGAAGCCAGCGAGTTGAAGATGAAGATCGCGACCGCGATGCCAAAGAGCAGCGTTTCCCAGCTTGCCATGACGCGCTTGAAGGGGGTGCCGAGGCGATCCGGAATGACGCGCTTTTCCGCGGCTGCCGCTTGCGAACCGTTGCTCATGCGTGTGCTCCCTGGCTGGCGGTGTCCTTTGCGGCCTGATCGCGCAGGATGATGCGGCCGCGGTTGCGTTCGCGCCGGGCGTTGAAGACGACGGCAAGAATGATGACGGTGCCTGATATCGCCATCTGCGTGAACGGCGAGATGCCGATGACCGGAAGTGCGTTCTTGATGACGCCAAGGAAGAGGGCGCCCAAGACCGCGCCGGCGACCGAACCGACGCCGCCGGCAATAGAGATACCGCCGATGACGCAGGCAGCCACGCTATCGAGTTCGAAGCCGTTGGCGATATCGACATAGGCGACGGCATAGCGCGACACCCAGAGATAGCCGCTCAGCCCCGCGAGCGCGCCGGAGAGGACGAAGGCGAGGAAGCGCGTCCAGCCGACATCGATACCGGCATAGACGGCGGCAACCGGGTTGCCGCCGCTCGCATAGGCCGAGCGGCCGAACTGCGTATAGCGCAGCACCAGATACATCATCAGCACGATCGCGATGCCGATCCAGGCAAGCACCGGCAGGCCGAGAAGTGGCGTGCGCGGCACGTTCAGGAAAATCGGCGTGAATTGATGCGCATTGACCCAGGCGCCCCCCGAGAGCACGAAGGCCATGCCGCGATAGATCGTCAGGGTGCCGAGCGTGACGACGATCGGCGGGATTTCCAGCGCCCAGACGAGATAACCGTTGATGGCGCCGAGAACCGCACCCATCAGGATCGCGGTAATAACGAGGGCGATCAGCGGAATATCGGGATAGGCCGCATTCAGCATCGCAACCGCCATGCCGGTCAAAGCCAGATTGGCGGCGACGGACAGATCGATCGACTTCGTCAGGATCACCGTCATCTGGGCAAGGGCCAGGATGATGAGGATCGATGTGTCGTTGAAGATATTGGCGAGATTGGCGGGCTCGGCAAAGCCGGCCGCACGCGTTGCGAAACCGGCGATCATCACGACGATGATGATGGCGAGCAGTGTTTCGCGCTTTTTGAGGATGCGTGGCATCCCGTCCTCCCTATGCGTTGCCGGTGGCGGCGCGCACCAGCGTTTCCGGCGTCAGTCCCTCGCGCTCGAACAGGCCTGCGGACTGGCCCTCCTTCATGACCAGCACACGATCCGACATGCCGAGGATCTCGGGCAGTTCGGAGGAGATCATGATGATGCTGAGGCCCTCGGCCGCCAACTCGCTGATGAAGCCGTGGACGGCGGCCTTCGAGCCGATATCGATCCCCTTGGTGGGCTCATCCAGAATGATGATCTTCGGCTGCGTCGCGAGCCACTTGCCGATGACCACCTTCTGCTGGTTGCCGCCGGAGAGCGTTCCCACAGGCACGGAAAGCGCGGCCGCGCGCAAATCCAGCCGTTCGGCGTATTTGCGGGCGAGAGCGAATTCGTTGGCCGCCTTCAGGAAGCCCTTGCGCGAGGTGCGTCCGAGCGAGGGCAGCGACATGTTCTGATAGATCGGCATCGGCAGCGCCAGGCCGTGGCGGCCACGCTCTTCCGGCACATAGACGATGCCGGCGGCAATGGCATCCTGCGGCGATCGCACTTGGATTTCTTGTCCGTCGAGCGTCAGGCGTCCGGACAGCGGTTTGGTGATGCCGAAGAGCGATTGGCAAAGCTCGGATCGCCCGGCACCGATCAGGCCGTAGACACCAAGGATCTCGCCGCGCCTGAGCTTGAAGGAAATATCGCGGAATTCGGTGCGGTGACAATATTTGTCGACTTCGAGAACGGTGTCGCCGATTGTCACGGGCACTTTCGGGAAAGCGTCCTTGACGTCGCGTCCGACCATCATGCGGACGATCTCGTCCTGCGGCGTCGACTTCAATTCTCCATGACCGACGGCGCGGCCGTCACGGAAGACGACGAAATTGTCGGCGATTTCATAGAGTTCGTCGAACTTATGGCTGATGAAGAGGATGGCCTTGCCCTTTGCCTTCAACCCTTCGACGATGCGGAAGAGATCGTCGATCTCCTTGCGGGAAAGGGCGGCGGTGGGCTCGTCCATGATGACGATGCGGGCCTCGATCGACAAGGCGCGTGCAATTGCCACAAGATGGCGCTGCGCGATGGAGAGGTCCTTCAAGCGGGTTGTCGGATCGATCGCGCTTTCCAGCGATTGCAGAAGCTCTTTCGATCGGCTGTTCATACTCTTCCAGTCGATGGTGCGCCAGGACGTGCGCGGCGCATGGCCGAGGAAGATGTTTTCGGCGACAGTCAGCTCGTCGAAGAGTACGGTTTCCTGATGAATAGCCGTGACGCCGGCATCGATCGCGGCTTGCGCATTGGCGAAAGCTGTCGGCTTGCCATCGACGAGGATCTCGCCTTCATTCGGACGGTAGATGCCGGTCAAAATCTTCACGAGGGTCGATTTACCCGCGCCGTTCTCGCCGATCAGCGCGGTCACCTTGCCGGGATAAAGCGAAATGCTGACGCCATCCAGCGCCTTGACGCCAGGAAAGATCTGGGAAATGCCGCGCATTTCCAGAATGGCCTGATTGTTCGCGGCTGGTGTGTCCGCGATGGAGCGTTGAAGGACTGTGGTCATCAGCAATGTACCGGATCAGTGAAACCAGGTCCGGCGGCTGACGCCGCCGGAGAGCTGCGAGTTCGATTTTCGATCAGAAAACCTTGGAGAACTGATCGATGTTCGAAGCGTTGTAGACGAACGGATCGGCCATGGCGGCTTCGCCGTTTTCGCCAACCTTGATCTTGCCCATGCGGCCGGCATTGATCTCGCTGCCCGGCTTGCCGTCGGTCTCGCCCTTGACCAGGCGATAGGCAATCTGCGTTGCGGAATAGCCGAGATCGATCGGGTTCCAGATCGCAAATTCCTTCGTCGCCCCAGACTTGATTGCGCCGGCCATTTCGGACGGCAGGCCGAGACCGGTCACGTAGACCTGGCCGATCTTGCCGGCATCCTTGACGGCCTGCGAAGCGGCGAGCACGCCGACCGTCGTCGGAGCGACGATGACTTTGACTTCCGGATGCGAGGTCAACAGGCCCTGGGCTTCACGATAGCTCTTGTCGGAGAGGTCGTCACCATAGACTGTTGTCACCAGGTTGAGGCCCGGGAAATCCTTCAGCTGCTTCTTCATCTCGCCGATCCAGATGTTCTGGTTCGTCGACGTCGTCGTGGCCGACAGGATGGCGAAATTGCCCTTGCCACCGTCGAGGTGATCCTTGGCGAGCGTCAGGCACATCTTGCCGATCAGCTCGTTGGACGAGGGGTTCAGCTGCAGGATACGGCCGGCCTTGGCGACACCGGAATCCCAGGAGATCACCTTGATGCCGCGCTGGGTGGCCTTCTTGAGAGCCGGGACGACGGCATCAGGATCGTTCGCCGAAATCGCGATGGCATCGACGCCCTGCGCGATCAGCGAGTTGATGACTTCAATCTGACCTTCGGCCGTGGTCGAAGTCGGGCCGGTATAGATCACCTGCACGCCGCCCAGATCCTTTGCAGCTTCCTGTGCGCCCTTGTTGGCGGCTTCAAAGAAGCCGTTGCCCAGCGACTTCACCACGAGACCGATCTTGACGTCTTTTGCACTGGCCGCGCCGGCGAAAAGCGTTGCGGCGAGCGCGACGCCGATCGCCAGTTTCTTTGCAATATTCATGTCACTTCCTCCCAAAGTTAATAGGCATGCTCACCCCGCCTGAGCCGCGTCTCATGCGACCGACGGGGAATCCTCCTCCTCGGCCTCAGCCGAAACATTTGCAATGATGAGCGAGATGCCCGCGTCCTCGATCATGCGCACCGTCTCGGCGGTGATGCCGTCGTCGGTGATGATGGTCGAGACCTGCTCGAGCGGGCAAAGGATCAGACTGGAGCGCTGGCGGAACTTGCTCGAATCGACCATGACGACAAGCTCGTCGGCCTGGCGCATGAGCTTCTGCTCGCTCTGGATGACCAGCGCGTCGGCTTCCATGATGCCGAGCGGGCCGACGCCCTGCGCGCCGATGAACATGCGCTGAGCGTAGAAATTCCGGATCGTATCGTTGTCGAAGGGCGAGAGGATCAGGCTTTGTTCGCGATAGATCGCGCCGCCCGGCACCGTCACGTTGTTCTTCGAATGCTTGACCAGGTGTTCGGCGATCGCGAAGGAATTGGTCATCACCTGCAGCCGGAAGGCCGAGATATAGTGGACCAGCTGAAACGTGGTCGTGCCGCCATTGATGATGATGGCGTCACCGGGATTGCAGAGTTCGGCCGCCTTGCGCGCAATTGCGCGCTTCCTATCGATGTTGACGGCTTCGGATACACGAAAAGGCCGTGCCGCCAGATTCCCAAGCTGAGGAGGATGGATGGATTCCGCGCCGCCGCGCACCCGCCGGATCTTTCCCTGTACATGCAGGGCAGCGATATCACGGCGTATCGTCGCTTCCGAAGCCTCGGTCAGCTCGGAAATATCCTGAATCGTGACGACGGACTTTTCCTGTACGGCGCTCAGAATAATGCGATGGCGTTCACGTTCGTGCATCGGCTCCTCCTTGATGGCGGTTATTTCGCAAATACGACAATGTGTCAATCATAAACGATCATAAACTTTCATATTGCAGCGCAACATTATCGAATTTGATCGTTTTCGATTGACAAGGCGACTATACGTGAGCGATACCCTGCTCACAAAGGGCGGTTCCATCATAATCCGGTCCGCCCGAAAGACTTGATTTCAAGGGAGGATGACATGGCGGCTGGCGTTCAGCTTCTGGAAAACCGTTGGGACGATGCATATGCTGATGGGCTCGATGAGCCGGGCAAGCTGCTCTATCGGTCGAATCTGCTCGGTGCCGACAAGCGTATCACCAACTACGGCGGCGGCAACACGTCGGCCAAGGTCATGGAAACCGATCCGCTCTCCGGCGAGAAGGTTAGGGTGCTCTGGGTCAAAGGCTCCGGCGGCGATGTCGGCACCATCAAGCTCGACGGTTTCGCCACGCTTTATCAGGACAAGCTCGACAGCCTGAAGAACATCTATCAGGGCGTTGCCGACGAGGACCGCATGGTCGGCTTCCTGCCGCATTGCACTTTCAACCTCAACGCCCGCGCCGCTTCGATCGATACGCCGCTGCATGGCTTCGTGCCGTTCACCCATGTCGACCATATGCACCCGGATGCCATCATCGCCATCGCCGCCTCGAAGAATTCACGCGAACTGACACGCGAGATCTTCGGCGACGATATCGGCTGGCTGCCCTGGCGCCGTCCCGGCTTCCAGCTCGGCCTCGATCTCGAAGCCTTCGTCAAGGCGCATCCGAATGCCAAGGGCGTCGTGCTCGAAAGCCATGGTCTCTTCACCTGGGCCGATGATGCCAAAGCCTGCTACGAGCTGACGCTCGCGATCGTCAACAAGGCGATCGAATGGTTCGCAGCCAAGACGGAAGGCAAGACGATTTTCGGCGGTGCCATCACCCAGAGCCTGCCGCAGGCGGAGCGTCGTGCGATCGCCGCCCGGCTGATGCCTGAAATCCGCGGCCGCATCGGCAAGGCGGAGCGCAAGCTCGGCGATTTCGACGATCAGGATGCCGTGCTCGAATTCGTCAATTCGAAGAACCTTCACCCGCTCGGCGCGCTCGGCACCAGCTGCCCGGACCATTTCTTGCGCACCAAGATCCGGCCACTGATCGTTGATTTCGACCCGGCCAAGCCCGATGTCGATGCGGTCATCGCCGGCCTCGACAAGGCGCTGGAAGATTATCGTGCCGACTACGCGCGCTACTACAATGATTGCAAGCACGACAATTCGCCTGCCATGCGCGACCCGAACCCGGTGATCTTCCTCGTGCCCGGCGTCGGCATGCTGTCCTTTGCCCGCGACAAGGCGACTGCCCGTATCGCCGGCGAGTTCTATGTCAACGCCATCAACGTCATGCGTGGCGCCTCCACGGTTTCCGAATATCAGGGCCTGCCGGAGCAGGAAGCCTTCGATATCGAATATTGGCTGCTGGAAGAGGCGAAGCTGCAGCGCATGCCGAAGCCGAAGAGCCTTGCCGGCCGTGTCGCTTTCGTGACTGGCGGCGCGGGCGGCATCGGTCGCGCCACCGCCGCGCGCCTGGTGGGCGAGGGCGCTTGTGTGGTTCTGGCTGACATCGACCAGGCGGCGCTGGAGAGCACACAGGCCGATTTCGCCAAGCGATATGGTGCCGATGCGGTGCGCAGCGTCAAGCTCGACGTGACGAAGGAAGATGCCGTCATCTCCTCCTTTGCCGAGGCTTGCGTCGAATTTGGCGGCGTCGATATTCTGGTCTCAAACGCCGGGATCGCGTCTTCCGCGCCGATCGAGAGCACCGAGCTTTCGATGTGGAACCGCAATATCGATATCCTCGCGACAGGCTATTTCCTCGTTTCGCGCGAAGCCTTCCGGCTGTTCCGCCGCCAGAATCTCGGCGGCAATGTCGTCTTCGTCGCCTCCAAGAACGGTTTGGCCTCCTCGCCGAATGCGGCCGCTTACTGCACGGCAAAAGCCGCCGAGATTCATCTCGCCCGCTGCCTGGCGCTGGAAGGGGCGGAAGCCGGCATCCGCGTGAACACGGTCAATCCCGACGCCGTGTTGCGCGGCTCGAAGATTTGGAATGGCGAGTGGCGCGAGCAGCGCGCCGCCTCCTCGAAGATCGAGGTGGACGAACTGGAGGAACATTATCGCAAGCGCTCGATGCTGAAGCTGAATGTGTTTCCCGAGGACATTGCCGAAGCGATCTATTTCCTGGCTTCGGACCTTTCCGCCAAATCGACCGGCAATATCATCAACGTCGACGCCGGCAACGCGCAGAGCTTTACGCGGTAGTTGGCCGCACTTCCTTCTCCCCCGCGGGGAGAAGGTGGCCCAAAGGGCCGGATGAGGGGGCGCGGCAGACGCGGTTCTATCTTTCGCTCACGCTCAAGATGGTCGTCGCTTCGCTCCTTACCCCCTCATCTGCCCGTTGGGCATCTTCTCCCCGCGGGGGAGAAGAGGGAATAAGCTGATCGAGACGCTGATATTTTGAGTGACGTACATGGGAGGAAAGAATGGCCGAGTTTAGAATTGCGCCCGATCTGGTCGCTGCAGAAAACGACAAGCGCGCCGCCGCGCTGAAATCCGATTATGAGGCGCTCGGCGCCACGCTCGCCCGCCGCGGCATCGATATCGAAGCCGTCACCAAAAAAGTTTCTGAATTCTTCGTTGCCGTTCCGTCCTGGGGCGTTGGCACCGGCGGCACGCGCTTTGCCCGTTTCCCGGGCACCGGCGAGCCACGCGGCATCTTCGACAAGCTCGATGATTGCGCCGTCATTCAGCAGCTGACGCGGGCAACACCAAGGGTTTCGCTGCACATTCCCTGGGACAAGGCCGATGCGAGGGAATTGAAGGCGAAAGGCGATGCACTCGGCCTCGGCTTTGACGCCATGAACTCCAACACCTTTTCCGATGCGCCCGGTCAGGCCCATTCCTACAAGTTCGGTTCGCTGAGCCACGTCGATGCTGCGACCCGCGCCCAGGCTGTCGAACACAATATCGAATGCATCGAGATCGGCAAGGCGCTCGGCTCGAAGGCGCTGACGGTGTGGATCGGCGACGGCTCGAACTTCCCGGGACAGACCAATTTCACCAAGGCCTTCGAGCGCTATCTCGCCGCCATGGCCGACATCTACAAGGCACTGCCGGATGACTGGCGGCTGTTTTCAGAGCACAAGATGTACGAGCCGGCCTTCTATTCTACGGTCGTACAGGACTGGGGCACCAACTATCTGGTCGCGCAGACCCTCGGCCCCAAGGCGCAGTGCCTCGTCGATCTCGGTCACCACGCGCCGAATACCAATATCGAAATGATCGTCGCGCGCCTCATCCAATTCGGCAAGCTCGGCGGTTTCCATTTCAACGATTCCAAGTATGGCGACGACGATCTCGATGCCGGCGCCATCGAGCCCTACCGCCTGTTCCTCGTCTTCAACGAACTGGTCGATGCCGAGCGGCGCGGGGTCAACGACTTCAATCCGGCGCATATGATCGACCAGTCGCATAACGTTACGGACCCGATCGAAAGCCTGATTTCCAGTGCCAACGAGATTCGTCGCGCCTACGCACAGGCGCTGATTGTCGATCGTAAGGCACTGGACGGCTATCAGGATGCGAATGACGCGCTGATGGCGTCGGAAACGCTGAAGCGCGCCTATCGCGCCGATGTCGAGCCGATCCTGGCCGAAGCTCGCCGCCGCGCCGGCGGCGCCATCGATCCGGTCGCCACCTACAGGGCGAGCGGCTATCGCCGCAAGGTTGCCAGCGAACGTCCGGCATCCGTTGCCGGCGGTGGCGGGATCATCTGACGCCCCCGGTAATTCCGGCGGATGGGCGACCTCATGCCCTCCGCCGAAAGTGCTTTGCTCAATAACCGAGCGCCATGCCATCCTTGCGGTGGTCGGATGCGCCGAGCAGGATGCCGCGCTCGTGATCGATCATGATTGCCTGCGCGCCGCCGATCGGTTCATCCGCCCAGTCGACGGTGTGGCCGCGCCGCTCCAGATCCCGCCTGGTTTCCTCCGATATGGTCGGCTCGAGCGAGAGCTTGCCGCCGAAACAGAAGCTGCGCGGTTGGTCGCTCGCCTGCTGCGGATCGAGATCGCGATCGAGGATCTGGGTGAGCATATGGGCATGGCCGGCTGCCTGATATTGTCCACCCATGACGCCGAAACTCATGCGCACCTTGCCACCTTCCATCAGCATTGCCGGAATGATCGTATGGAAGGGCAGCTTGCCGGGACCGATGGCGTTCGGGTGGCCCGGTTTGACGACGAAGCCGGCCCCGCGGTTCTGTAGCAAGACGCCCGAGCGAGGCGCATAGATGCCGCTGCCGAAAGCCATGAACACGGAATTGATGAGGGAAATGGAGTTGCCGTCCCGATCGACGACGGAGACATAGACCGTGTCGCGATGTGTCGGTCCGTCCCAGATCTTGGTGTCGGCGGCACGCTCGAGGCTGATCTTCGCCCGCATGGCGGCGACCGATCGATCGGACAGCAATTCGTCGATGTCGAAAGTGAGATGGTCGGGATCGCAGATCAGTTGGTCGCGCATGGCGTAACCGGCCTTGGTCGCTTCGGCATGCAGGTGGATGCGGTCGGCTTCGGAAAGCTTGGGATCGCGAAGGTCGAAGCCGTCGAGAATGCGGGTGATCAGCAGCGCCGCCAGGCCCTGGCCGTTCGGCGGGCATTCCAAAAGGTCCCGGCCACGGAACTTGCCGGAAATAGGCTTCGTGTCGAAAGCCTTGTAGTCCGCGAAGTCGCTTTCCGCGTGCAGGCCGCCCAGCGATTGAAGAAGCGCAGTGATCTCCTCGGCCACCGGGCCGCGGTAGAATGCGTTCCGACCATCTCTGGCGACGGCTCTGAGGGTGGCGGCAAGCGCCGGGTTGGCAATACGGTCGCCGGTGCGCGGCGCCTTGCCGTTCGGCAGGAAATAGGCAGCCGCTTGCGGATATTTGGCCACACGATAACTGTAGCGGCGCCAATCGAGTTCGACGCGCGGCGTGACGCAATAGCCGTCTTCCGCAGCCGCGATTGCAGGGGCCAGAACGCGATCCATGCCCAGCCGGCCATAGGAGCCAATCAGCCGGCACCATGCATCGATCGCGCCGGGAATGGTAACGGCATGCGGGCTGTCGTCCGGGATGGCACTAAAGCCCTTATCGAGGAAATAGTCGAGATTTGCCTTCTTCGGTGCACGGCCCGAGCCGTTCAGCCCGACCGGCGTACCGCCGCCAGCGCTGTAAAGCGCGAAGCAATCGCCACCTATACCCGTCATGTGCGGGTCGATGACGGACTGCAGTGCGACTGCGGCGACTGCAGCGTCCACGGCATTGCCACCGGCTCGCAGAATGTCGACGGCGGCAAGTGTAGCCAGTGGATGCGAAGTTGCCGCCATGCCTTTGTCGGAGATCGCGACAGATCGGCCTGGCTTGAAAAAATCTCGCTGCTGCATGGTTTCGATGCTCTCCATGTGTCCCGCCCCCATCCGTCTGCGATGCGGCGTCGTTAGTGTTTTACGGTGTTTTGGCGGTCATGGAAGAGATGAACTGGCCGAGTGGTGATTTTCGGTTGCGTGCTGCCGCATATGAGGTGGCGCTGAGTGCCCAAGCGGCGAAGGCCCCGTTCTTCCGATTCTCGCGCAGCAGGCGATCACTTTCGAGTGGTCCGACAGCGGGAATTGAGTATTGTCGAGGGCAGCGATGCGGTTGATTCATGATTGGGTGATCGGCCGATGTCTCGAAGGACAGAGCCTGTTCTGGATAGGTGAGGAAAGACGATGACGATTGACATTAACGGTTTTGCCGGACGCCTGAAGCGCCGCGAAAATGGCGGCATGATCTCCGGCTGGGTCGGTATTCCCGACGCGATGCTCGTCAACCATCTGGCGCAGGAAGATTTCGATACGCTCGTCCTGGATATGCAGCACGGCATGTGGGATATGGCTTCCGCCGCAAATGGCATTGCGCATGTCCGGCTTGCCGGCAAGCCGGCAATTGCCCGCATTCCGGTCGGCGACTTCGCATCGGCATCGCGGCTTCTGGACGCCGGGGCCTCCGCCATTATCGCGCCGATGATCAATTCCGCAGATGACGCACGCGCCCTGGTGAAGGCGACCAAATATCCGCCGCTCGGCGAGCGCAGCTGGGGCCCCTCGCTTGCTCTCAATCATTTCGCCATTTCCGCGGAAGACTATCTGCAGAGCGCCAACAGCCTGACCGTTACCATCGCGATGGTCGAAACCCGGACAGCGCTCGACGCGATCGACGAGATTCTTGCCGTTGATGGTATCGACGGCATCTTCATCGGCCCATCGGATCTTTCCATCGCGCTTTCGAATGGTGCCCGGCTTGCGCCCGAGAGTGCTGCGATCGACCAGGCGCTTTCAACCGCGCTCGCGCGCTGCCGCGCCCATGGCAAGATCGTCTGCGCCTTTGGCGGCGACGGCGATCGCGCCGGGCAATATTTGAAGCTCGGCCTCGATCTGGTCATTGCCGGTACGGAAACGGCGCAGCTGCGGGCAGGTGCCCGCACGGCCATCCAGGCTGCGCGCAAGATCGCGGACCAGAGCTGACGCCTTACAGACCTGACCAAGATGGTTCCGGTTAAGCCGATGCTCACTCCGTGATATTGAACGATGGTTTTGGATCTGCTGCCATCAAGGCGCCGGCGGATCCAGGCATTCAGAATGCTGGGCGGCGAACGTTGAAGCAATTCCGGAAAACTGCACAAACGGCTTTCGGTCCGGAATTGCGAGACAACAAAGAGATAGAGCGGTTTGGCAGTTCCGTGAAACGGTGAACTGCTCCAGCCTCCGTTAGTTTACGAGCTTTACGAAGCAGGGATTATACGACTCTTCGCCACAGCTGCCGCGGGCTTTCGCCGGCGTGATCGTGTTTTGAATGGCGATGGCGACAAGCGTTACGGCAATGATCGTCAAAACAGTTCTCGTATATTTATCCATGAGATTCCCCGGTGATAGAAGGATGAAACATACGCAGCTTAAAATTGATTTTCTGAACGTCGCCTGAATATCGATGCTTAGGGTTGTATTCTGATGTGCGTGACGAGTCTCGGAATGACGGTGCACGCACGCATTTCCCTCCCCCACATTGAGCGCAGCCCGTGCTTGCATCCTCGTCGGGCTGCAGGCATTCTCGCGCCGATATGACGGAGCGGAATGATTTGCCGAAAGTGCAGGAACTGGCGATGGGACGCGGTTTGCGGCGGGAGGCGGGCCAGCGCGTGACCCTGCGGACGGTTGCGACCGCTCTCGGCCTGTCCGTCACGACCGTCAGCCGCGCCTTGAAGGAAGGCCCCGAGGTCAATCGGGAAACGATCGAGCTGGTCAAGCGGGCGGCAAGCGAGCTCGGCTATCGTCCCAATCTCGGTGGCGTCAATCTTCGCACCGGCAAGACCCATGCCATCGGTATCGTGCTGCCTTTCGGGCGCGAGGGCGAGATGAACATTGTCGTCGCCTCGCTGATCGAGGGCGCCTCGCGCTACATGAAGGCGCGCGGTTATCGGACCACGATCGCACCGCAACTGCAGGCCGATGATCCCTTGGCGACGGTGCGTGATATCGTCGAAGAAGGATCGGTCGACGGTATCGTCATCACGCATACGACCCCGCAGGACGACCGCGTCAAATATCTGCTCGAGGTCGGCATGCCCTTTGTCACTTTCGGCCGTACCGAACTCTTGAGCGTTCATCCGAGCATCGACCTCGACCATGAGGTGATCGGCGCGGAGGCGGCGCGCCTGCTTCTGGATGCCGGGCACCATATGCCGCTGCTGATCGCGCCCAGCCATCAATTCACTTACAGCCTGCAATTCGTTCGCGGCTGGCGCAGGACCTTTGCGGAACGCCATCTCAATGTTCCGGACGATTGCATTCATTTTACCTCCGCGACCCCCGACAATGGTCGCGAGATGGCAAAGCGCATAGCCGTGCAGAAACCTGAAGCGAGCGCCGCTTTCGTCGCGAGCGAGGAAGCGGCGCTCGGGTTCCTCGCCGGCCTGCGCGACGCCGGACGACAGGCCGGCAAGGACTTCGCTCTGATCACTTACGGCGGCACGGCGCTGCCGGACTTTTTCAATCCGCCGCTCAGCACGTTCCACTATTCGAACCATGCCATAGGCGAGCGTTTGGCCGCCTTTCTGCATCGGGCGATCGCCGGCGAAGATTCGGCCGATCTGCGCGAAGTCGTCCGTGCCGCCTTCGTCGATCATCAGAGCCAGGCCCGCCACGGTTAAACAATGACGCAGCGCGAATATGAGCGAATTTCCGGAAAGTATTCGTAACGTTACGAATTCGCCTATTCTTCCTGAATTCGCTGCGACGCGCCAGAAAATATCGAGTTGACAGATGTCCCTTTTTCGTGATCGTAACGTTACGAATGACGAGAACGCGGGCTGGGAGGCTTGCGGGCAAGTCGTTTCGGCAATGCTGCGGAGCTACCGTGTACAGGTGGCCGCATTCCGAGGCGGAGGAGGATGACATGAGCGGAAACTCGCTTTTTTTCGGATCGCCAATTTGGACCTTCAATTGGAATCCGCCCTATCAGGCGCCGCTCCGGCGGCTTGCCCGCACCGGCTGCAAGGGGTTCGAGCTGACGGCATGGTCGGTGGACATGCTGAGCTACTATACGCCCGAAACCATTGGTGAATTGAAGACGATCGCCGACGGGGAGGGGCTGATTCTCACCAATTTCTTCTTCAATCTGCCGTTCAACCGCGCCGCAAACGCCGCCGTCTCGACCGTCGATCTCAATGGCTACAAGCGCGGGATGGATGTCGCCGCTGCCATCGGCACGCCGGTCGTGACAAGCATGACGCCCTATCCGTTTCAGTCCGAGGTCAAGCCGATCCTGCAGCGGCCGATTTCGCAGGAATGGAGTGCGGCGGTCGAGCAGCAATGGGATTGGACAGGCGAATATGACGCCGTCGTCGAAGGTTTCGCCAGAGCCTGCGAAATTGCCGCCTCCGCCAATCTCAGGGTTGCGATCGAGCCGCACCCGTATCGCTGGGTCAGTTCCGGTCAGGGCATGCTGCGCCTGATCGAGCGCACCGGCGCTGCCAATCTCGGCCTGAATTTCGACCCGAGCCATCTCTTTCCGGCCGGCGACATGCCGCATTACGTCGTGCTGGCACTCGGTGATCGCATCTTCAATACGCATTTTTCCGACAACGAGGGTCATACCAACGCCCATTGGCGGCCGGGACGCGGCAAGATCGACTGGAAGGCGATCTTCGCGGCACTTCGGACCATCGGCTATTCCGGCCCGATCACTCTGGAGTTGGAAGATGCGCCTGGGGCCTCGCACTGGACGCATTTTCGCGAAGCGACGGCAGAATTCGACGACGAGATGCGCCGCGGCATGAGCTATCTGCGCACCGCTGCCGCAGAGCTTGATATCACCATTTCGTAAGAGGCAAATCCCAATGAGCAACGAGCCCATGAAAGTCGGCATCGTCGGCGCCGGCAATATCAGCGCCACCTATGTCGCGACCCTGCACATGTTCGATTTCATCCGCGTGAAATCGGTCTACGATCTCTACGACGCATCGGCGCGCAAACTCGCCGAGCAGTTCGGCATCGAAGCCGTGGCGCTCGATACGATGCTTTCCGACCCGGAAATCGGCCTGATCATCAACCTGACGACGCCGGTCTCGCATTATGCCATCAGCAAAAAGGCCCTGCTTGCCGGCAAGCATGTCTATTCGGAAAAGCCGCTCGGCATTTCCATGGCCGAAGCGGAAGACCTGATGGCGATCGCGCGGGCAGGGGATCTGCGGCTTGGCTGTGCCCCCGACACCTTCCTCGGCGGCGGCCATCAGCTGACGCGCCGGCTGCTCGACGAAGGGCGCATCGGCAAGACGATCTCGGCAACGGCAATGCTGCTTTTGCCTGGCCACGAGCACTGGCACCCCAATCCCGCCTTCTTCTATGGTCGTGGCGGCGGTCCGATGCTTGATGTCGGCCCCTATTACGTCACCAACCTGATCGCACTGCTCGGCCCGGTGCGCGAGGTCTTCGGCACGGCGAAGATCACTCGTATCGAACGTACGGTGAAGACCGATCCGCATCGCGGCGAGACGATCAAGGTCTTGGTGCCGACGCATCTGACCGGCGTGATGGAATTCCATAGCGGTGCGACCGTCACTATCGCCACCAGCTTCGACGTTATCAAGCACAGGCACAATCAGATCGAGCTTTACGGCTCCGAAGGCACCATGGTGACGCCGGATCCGAACAATTTCACCGGCAAGGTCGAAATATTCCGCGATGGGGACGATGCATGGCGGGAGATTCCGGTCGATCATCCCTACACCGAAGGTATGCCCGGCCATCTCGGCCTGCGCGGATTGGGCGCGGCCGAAATGGTGGATTCCCTTCGCTCGGGGCGCCGACATCGGGTATCGTCGGAACTGGCCTTCCACGCATTGGAAGTCATGACGGCTTTCGAACGTTCTGCCCAATCACGCGGCGTGGTTGCAATTCATAGCAGTTGCGGCCGCCCGGATCCGATAGCGCGCACAATTAATGAGGGACGTTTCGCCTAGGCTGCGCTATAGAGTTCAGGAAAATGCGGTCCTTTCGGGTTGCAGGCTTGACGAAGGGGCAATGCCAGAGGAAGCATTGACCACTTGCCGCTGGGAACGGAGGCCCGGCGGCGCGGTTTTGGAGGATCGTTGAATTCGGCACCCGATGTCTGTGGACGGCGGCGGCTGAACACAGGCGTTGGGAGAACGCTATCAAAGGAGGAGGAACGCATGCGCAAATTGATGATGACATTGGTCGGCGCCACGGCGCTGGCTGCAGCGAGCGTGACCGGTGCTCTGGCCGAAGGCAAGAAAGCTGAAGTCCTGCATTGGTGGACTTCGGGCGGTGAGGCCGCAGCCGTGAAGGAATTGGCCAAGGCCTTCAACGCCGCCGGCGGCGAATGGGTGGATACCGCCATTGCCGGATCCGGCTCGACCGCCCGTCCGATCGGCATCAACCGCATCATCGGCGGTAACCCGCCGACGGCCATGCAGTTCAATACCGGTACGCAGATGAACGAATTGGCCCAGCAAGGCCTTCTGCGCCCGCTCGACGATCTCGCCAAGGAGCAGGATTGGAAATCGGTTCTGACGCCGTCCTTCTATCAGGCCATCCAATTTCAAGACCATATCTACGGCGCGCCGATCAACGACCACGGCCAGAACTGGGTCTTTTATTCCAAGGCCGTCTTCACCAAGGCCGGTGTAACGGAAGAGCCGAAGACCTGGGACGAAATGTTTGCCGCGCTCGACAAGATCAAGGCGGCCGGCCTGATCCCGATTGCCGTCGGCGGCCAGCCCTGGCAGCTGCAATCGATGTTCAATGCCATCCTGCTCGGAGAAGGCGGCAAGGATCTCTACGCCAAGGTCTGGAAGGATCTCGATACGGATGCGGTCAAGTCCGACAAATTCAAGCATGTGGCGGAGGTCTTCGCCAAGCTGCGCAACTATCAGGATCCTGGCAGCCCGAACCGTGATTGGAACGTCGCGACCGGCATGCTGATCGACGGCAAGGCCGGCATTCAGTTCATGGGCGACTGGGCCAAGGGCGAGTTCATCCATGCCGGCCTTGTGGCCGACAAGGATTTCGGCTGCATCCTTGGGCCGGGTGAATCCAACTTCATGATGGGCGGCGACATCTTCGTCTTCCCTGTCCTGAAGGACAAGACCGCCACCGACGCTCAGACGTTGCTGGCGACGGTCATCATGTCGAAGGAAGGCCAGCTTGCCTTCAATTCCAAGAAGGGTTCCGTGCCGGTGCGCCTCGACGTCGATACGTCGAAGCTCGATGCCTGCGCCCAGAAGGGCCTGACTGCGCTCAAGGATCCGAGCCGCCAGATCCTCGCGCCGGATGTGCTCACCGCTCAGGATATCGTCCAGACGGAACAGGATCTGGTCGCCCAGTACTGGACGACGCCAAGCATGACGGCCGACCAGTTCGCCGAGCAGTTTGCGCAGGTGATTGAACAGGCGAAGTAAGCTTCGATCGACATCCATGCGGCGGCGGGCATCCCTGCCGCCGGCTTCCATGAATGCTGAGGAGGAGCGCGCCCATGAGCACCCCAGACACGAGTGCCGCCGCCGCACCAGCGGCCGCCAGGCCTGCGAGCGTCAGCCGCAGGAAGATGCATTTTTCGCCCTATGTGGCCCTGTTCCCGGCTTTCGCCATCGTGCTTCTCGCCTATGTCGTCACGGTCGTCTGGAACATCTGGATATCATTCACGGACAGCAAGGTGCTGCCGGTCAACATTTTCGTCGGCACGAAGCAGTATGAGCGGTTGTTTTCGACGGCGCGCTGGCTGCTGTCGCTGCAGAACGTCGTCCTCTTTGGCATTCTGTTCATTGCCGGCTGCCTGATCCTCGGCTTTCTGCTGGCGGTCGCGCTCGATCAGAAGGTGCGTTTCGAAAATACCTTCCGGACGATCTTTCTCTATCCCTTCGCCATGTCCTTCATCGTGACGGGGCTGGTCTGGCAGTGGATCATGAATCCGACGCTCGGCCTGCAGAAGGTTGCCGACAGCATCGGCTTCACCTGGTTCCGCTTCGACTGGATCGTCCAGAGCGATCTTGCCCTTTACGTCATCGTGCTTGCCGGCATCTGGCAATCATCCGGTCTTGTCATGGCGATCATGCTGGCCGGCCTGCGCGGTGTTGACCGCGAATTGTGGAAGGCGACGCGTATCGACGGCGTACCGAGCTGGCGCGTCTATCTGCACATCGTCATCCCGATCCTCAGGCCGACCATCATCACTGCCAGCGTGCTTCTGGCGATTGCCGTCGTGAGGGTCTACGAACTCGTGCTGGCGACCACCGGCGGCGGTCCGGGGATCTCGACCGAAGTGCCCGGGAAATTCATCATGGATTACCTCTTCGGGCGCGGCAATATCGGCCTTGCGACCGGGGCATCGACCGTGATGTTCATCACGGTGGTCATCCTGGTGACGCCCTGGCTCTATTATGAATATTTCCGTGAAAAGCCGAGGGGGAACTGATGACGATGCCATCTTCCGTCACTGGTGCCATGCAGGGTCCGACCGGGCGCAAGCCGCAGCATCTGACCCCTGGACGCATCGGCCTCTATCTCTTTCTCGTCATCGCGGCACTGTTCTTCCTGCTGCCGCTCTATGTGATGCTCGTCACTTCGTTCAAATCCATGCCGGAGATCCGCCAGGGCAATATCTTCGCCTTTCCGCAGATGTGGACGGCGGATGCCTGGGTACAGGCGTGGAGCACCGCCTGCACCGGACTTGAATGCGGTGGCATCAGCGTCGGCTTCTGGAACTCGGTGAAGATCCTGATCCCGAGCATGATCCTGTCGATCCTGATCTCGTCGCTGACCGGTTACGCACTGTCCTTCTGGCGGGTCAGGGGCGCGAACGTGCTCTTTGCCATCCTGCTGCTCGGCGCTTTCATCCCCTATCAGGTGTTCATCTATCCGCTGGTGCTGATCTATCGCGATGTCGGCATCTATTCGACGCTGCCCTGCATCATCATCACCCACACGGTCTTCGGCCTGCCGGTGTTGACGCTCTTATTCCGCAATTATTACTCAAGCCTGCCGATGGAGCTCTTCAAGGCGGCCCGCATCGATGGCGCCGGGCTTTGGCAAATCTTCTTTCGGCTGATGATCCCGATGTCGATCCCGATCCTGGTGGTGGCGGCGATCCTGCAGGTCACGGGCATCTGGAACGACTTCCTTTTCGGCGTCGTTTTCGCCGGCCGGGAAAATTTCCCCATGACCGTGCAGCTCAACAACATCGTCAACTCCACCCAGGGCGAGAAGCTCTACAACGTCAACATGGCGGCGACCATCCTCACCGCCCTGGTGCCGCTGATCGTCTATTTCGGTTCGGGCCGCTGGTTCGTGCGCGGCATCACCGCCGGCGCAGTCAAGGGATAGTTCATGGCCAATGTTTCCATTCGTGAACTTGCAATCGATTTCGGCAGCGTCAGCGTTCTGAAATCGCTCAATCTCGAAATACAATCGGGCGAGTTCATCGTGCTGCTCGGCCCGTCCGGCTGCGGCAAGTCGACCTTGCTCAATGCGATTGCCGGGCTGACCGACATCACCGACGGGCAGATCTGGATCGGCGACAGAAACGTCACCTGGGAAGAGCCGAAGGATCGCGGCATCGGCATGGTATTCCAGTCCTACGCGCTCTATCCGACGATGACGGTGGAGGGGAATCTTTCCTTCGGGCTGCGCATTGCCGGCATGCCGAAAGACGAGATTGCCCATCGTGTCGACCGCGCCGTGCAGATCCTGCAGATCGATCCCTTGCGTAAGCGCCGGCCGGGCGAATTGTCTGGCGGTCAGCGCCAGCGTGTCGCCATCGGTCGCGCGCTCGTGCGCGATGTCGATGTCTTCCTGTTCGACGAGCCGCTCTCCAATCTCGACGCCAAGCTCAGAACCGAGCTGCGCGTCGAGTTGAAGCGCCTGCACAGCGGCCTCGGCTCCACCATGATCTATGTGACGCACGACCAGATCGAGGCGCTGACGCTCGCCGATCGCATCGCCGTCATGAGCGGCGGCGTCATCCAGCAATTCGCCACGCCGAAGGAAATCTACCGGCGCCCGGTCAATCGCTTCGTGGCAGGCTTCGTCGGTTCTCCCTCGATGAACTTCCTGTCCGGGCAGGTGACGAGCAATGGCGGCGTGCCGGCCTTCGCTTTGCCCGACGGCCGCAAGATCGATCTCAACGGCTATGAGTTTTCCGGCACGCCGGGCGAAGGTCGCAAGGCGACGCTCGGCGTGCGGCCCGAGCAGATGCAGTTCCAGCCCGCGGGTAGCCGGGCCGCGAGCCTGCCGGCAATTTTCACCATCGTCGAGCCCATGGGGTCGGACAATCTGATCTGGGGCCAGGTCGGCAGCGAGACGCTGTCGGTGCGCATCGACGCCGACGAGGAGGTCGCGCTCGACCGAGAGCAGCCGGTCTATTTTCAGCCGACGCTCGCGTCGTTGTTCGGAGAAGACGGCCAGCGCCTGTAAGTCGCCGTGCCGCGCGTTCGACCGAGCGCGCGGCAGGATTGTCATGCCCTGACTTCGAAGACCATGTTGAACGGCGTTTCGGTCGCCTTGCGGAAGTGCGAATAGCCCGCATCCATGGCAACCTTGCGCAGTTTCAACTCGCCGGCTTGTGCACCCAGACCCAGCCCGACTTCCTGCGATAGCGAGGCCGGTGTGCAGATCATCGTCGATGCGCCGTAGAAGACGCGGCCGACAGGGTTGAGGTTGTCCTTCAGGCAATCATGCGCGAAGGGCTCGACGATCATCCAGGTGCCATCGTCGGCGAGGCTTTCCTTGACATGTTTGCCGGCGCCGACCGGGTCGCCCATGTCATGCAGGCAATCGAACATCGCCACGAGATCGTATCCGGCAGCCGGGAAATCCTTGGCACTTGCCTGCTCGAACGTGATGCGTCCGTCGACGCCCGCTTCCTTTGCAGCAGCTTGGGCCCGTTCGATCGAGGGCAGATGATAGTCGAAGCCGAAGAAGGTCGAGTTCGGATAGGCCTGCGCCATCAGGATGGTCGAGGCGCCGTGGCCGCAGCCGACATCGGCAACGGCGGCGCCGGCCTGAAGCTTTTCATGCAATCCGTCCAGCGCCGGTATCCATTCCGTAACGAGATGGCTGTTGTAGCCCGGCCGGAAGAACCGCTCCGTGCCACGAAACAGGCAGGCGCTGTGCTCATGCCAGCCGAGGCCGCTGCCGGTTTTGAAGGCATTGGCGATCTTCGGCTCATCCAGCCACATGGATTGAACCACGTCGAAGGCACCATTGAAGAAGGCGGGGCTGCTTTCCTCCGCAAACACCATGGCCTGCTCCGGCGTCAGGTAGAAGCGCTCGGTTTCGTCGTCATAGCTGACATAATCGGCCGCCGCCTGCGCCGACAGCCATTCACGCACATAGCGCTCCTTCACGCCAACCTTGTCGGCAAGCTCCGCCGACGTCATCGGTGTTCCGTCCGCCATGGCCTTGAACAGACCCAGATGATCTCCGAGTGTCACCAGCACACCCGAGACCGCCGCGCCGACATCGCCGACCAGGCGCCCAACCAAGGCATCGAGCTTCTGCATATCAGGTTCGCGCATGACATCCTCCTCCCAGAATTGATGTAGCGTTCCATCCGATATATTCGGAAGCCTCAAAATACTCCTGGGTGAGACAGTAAGCAATGATATGGCGGGATAAAGTAATACTTGCCCCGCTGATGAAGATATAGATTACTTGTTTGAATTAATTGAAGTTTCTTATTGAGGGTGTTGCGATTTTTCAGCCGGCACGCGCCAGTTCTTTTTCCAAAACGGAAATAAAACGCGGATCATCCGCAGTGATATCCGGAGCAAAACGGGCGGCAACCTTGCCATCGCGGCCGATGAGGAATTTTTCGAAATTCCAGACAATGCCGCCGTCTTGCCCGGTTTCAAGGCCGTGTTTCGCCAGCCGTTCACGCATGGGGCCGTCTCCGATCGTCTCGACACCGGAGGCGATGAGGCTGTTATAGAGCGGATGGCGTTCCTCGCCGGTGACGGCAATCTTGGAAAACATCGGAAACTGCACATCGTAGGTCAGAGTGCAGAAGCTCAGTATTTCGTCGTTGCTGCCCGGTTCCTGGCCCTTGAAATCATTGGCGGGGAAGCCGGCGATGACCAGACCTTCGTCGCGTTTCTCCTCATAGAGCTTTTCCAATCCTTCATACTGTACCGTCAGGCCGCATTTGGACGCGACGTTGACGACCAGGATGACCTTGCCGTGAAAGTCGGCAAGCGTCGTATCACTGCCGTCGATTCTCTTTACCGGAATATCGAGCACGCTGTCGGTCATTTCATTCAACTCCAAAATGATTTTGATCACCGTATAATAAGCTGTGACCCTAAGCACACTATACTATCAATGTTTTGCCTCGACGGATTGTCGCATTTGCCGCTGCCATTATCCTGCGTCGCTGCCAGTTGCGCGATAAAACGACGTTGGGACACGTGGAGAATGCCAATGTCAAACCGGTGTCAGTAAACCAATCGAGCTCTTATCGTTCCCGGAATCTGACGAAGCGCCTCAAGTATATCATTCGCTCTCTGGCCAACGCCTTCGGCTTCGACAACCACGTAACCTGTTTCGCCATGCGTCTGCAGGAATTCGCCGACGATGTTCAGTCCGCGCGACGAAAAAATCGTATTCAAACTGTTTAGGATGCCCGGGCGATTTTCGTGGACATGGATGAAGCGTGTACCGTTTGGACGCGGCGGCAATTGAACCTGGGGAAAGTTGACCGCACCCAGTGTCGAGCCGACATCGGAATATTCGACGAGCTTGCGGGAAACCTCCCTACCAATGCGCTCCTGGGCTTCTTCGGTCGACCCGCCAATATGCGGGGTCAGGATCACGTTATCCAGGCCTTGCAGCGGCGTTTCGAAGCGCTCTTTGTTTGACGCGGGTTCTTTCGGGAACACGTCGACAGCCGCCCCTGCGAGATGTCCCTCTTTCAAAACCTTCGCAAGCGCTTCGAGATCGACCACGGTACCGCGGGAATTATTGATGAAAAAGGCTCCCTTTTTCATTCTGCGCAGCTCGGCCTCAGTTATCATGTTTTGCGTAGAACTGGTTTCCGGAACATGCATCGTCACGAAATCCGAGATTTCGAGGAGTTCGCCGAGCGAAGCCATGGATTCCGAGTTGCCGTGGCGAAGCTTGTCTGAAGGATCAAAATAGCGAACGTTCATGCCCATGCTTTCCGCAAGAACGCTAAGCTGCGAGCCGATGTTGCCATAACCCACGATGCCAAGCGTTTTGCCGCGCATCTCGCGACTGCCTTCAGCTGACTTGTCCCATCCGCCTTGATGAGCGGAAGCCGAACGCGGGAAAATCCGCCTTGTCAGCATGATGATTTCGCCGATGACAAGCTCAGCGACCGACCGCGTATTCGAGTAGGGAGCGTTGAACACAGGGATACCGCGTCGGCGGGCTGCATCCAGATCCACCTGATTTGTTCCCACGGAAAAACAGCCGACGGCCATGAGCTTTTTGGCGGAGCTGAAAATTTCCTCTGTGAGCTGCGTGCGTGAGCGAATTCCGATGATATGCGCTTCGGCTATATGGCTTTTGAGGTCCTTATCATCGAGGGCCTTTGGCAGATGAGTGAGATTGACGTAGCCCGAGGATACAAAGTAGTCCACCGCGCTCTGGCTGATCCCTTCCAATAGAAGTACCGAAATCCGATCACGAGGAAGAGAAAGCTGTCTGGTCATTGAATTACCTTTGATTCTCGAATTCTATCTGGCGGGCGTCACTCGTCCGCCCAGAGCTCACACCCACGGTCACATGACTTAGCGGCCATCCGACAGGCAGTGCAAGAACAAACTCAAGTCCATCGCCGCTTACTGGCCTGTGCTCTGATCGGTAGCCGGCATGAGGGCCGATCCGTTCATTCAGCTCCGTGATAGACTTGGGAAAATAGCAGAGAGTTCCGCGAAATCCGAAACTGATTGCCGAGAAAGTTGCACAAATCCCATCGGTTAATTTCAAAACCTATCAGTTTATAGGCATATTTCCGAGTTTATATTCGATATATCTCATTAAAATTGCAAAAACCAATAGTATTAAAATACATAACTGTCGATTGAATTCGAATGTCGATCGATGAATTTATAGATCTGATAATATTTCATAAAATACGACGCGACATTGTCGATAATTATTGTTATAGTAAGCGGAATCGCGGACCTATTTCTTGCGAATGATCTTTCTGGCGCATTTTAGAGTTTTTATGACTGGCAGGCGGTTCCGGTGATGGAGAAAGTCGGATTACATCAGCTGGATACGAAAAATTTCGCAGGGAAGCGAGAACGCCCTGCGGATGAGGTTTTCAGCGGGATTGACACTATTTCGAGGCAATCTCGCATGGATATCAAGCCGACGGCGCAGCGGGCGACAATATGGGTCGACCGGAGGCAAGATGCGGATAGTGGCGCAGATGTTCTAAAGCCGATGAAGTCAACGGCTCTTGGAATTGATGCCGACTTCCGATTACCCCATCGCACAGAGCAGGTCAGGCTGGCCAGACAGCTGGTCAAGGAAGCAATACCGGACGTTCGACATCTCTTTAATCGGGCACGGCGTTATCGCGATATCCAATATGATTCTGCCGGGAGAGTGGTGGGAAAGCTTATGTCGCGGCGGCCGGCCGATGTTGTTGCGTTAATCGGTGCTGAAAAACCCAAGGACGGTCGGGAGGGAACTCTCTTTCATTCGCTGGCCGTAAGCGCATTGGTGATTGCATTCGGCCGCGGTTTGGGATTGAGCGAAGATACGGTTGGCCTTCTCGGTTTCGGCGGATTACTGCACGACATCGGAAAAATGGCTTTGCCAACGAAGCTGTTGGAGGCATCTGGTCCATTGGATACCGCCGAGCTCATGCTTATCCGGACACATCCGGAGTTGGGGCACGAGATTCTCAGGCAAATCAAGAATATACCGAAAGTCGTTTTAGATATTTGTCTTTATCATCACGAGAGGTTCGATGGCTCCGGCTATCCATACGGGCTTGTCGGAGCCGATATCCCCGAGGCCGCGCGCATCGCTGCAATCTGCGATGTCTACGATGCTCTTACGACCACGAGGCCATATAAGACCGCGTGGTCTCCCTATGAAGCAATCTATGCGATGCTCAGATCGACCGGACAGTTCGACCCTGTGCTGTTGAACGCGTTTGTATCTTGGATAACGAGCGACGGCGTCACCCAATAGATCAACGGATCGCAGGCATGCTGCGTTGCAGCCGAACGGTGGCTGCGTTCAGCTGCGGCAAATTTGCACCTGCCATTCTTCGCTCCGCAAAGCGCGCGAGCCACCTCCGAGAGACAGACAGAGCCGGATCGGCGGTCGTGGCGATGACTTTCGCTAAGTATACGAGACAGGACGCAGGATCCGATGCGGAGAAGATACGCAACCCGAACTACGTTCAGGCAATAGTACAACCATGTTGTGATCGGTAATGAAACAGGCCGATACTGGCGCCATCCTTTAATCTGTATATGGCCCAGCAGTCATTGCTAAATATGAAGATCTCGTAATATATTCTCTTAAAGCGGTTGCTACGTTCTGGTAAGTTACGACTCACGCCCGGTCGTTCGATGAGACTGCGATTGTTGATGCGAAGGGGCCGATGCGGACACACCAGATCAAACTGGACAATGGCCGGATTTTGCGTGGCCGGCTTGGAGGACGAGGCCCTATGCCCGAGAACCGAGTGGATCGGTCGCAGCGAATTCCATATGGGTCCGAATCCGCCAACGGTTCAGAGGCGATGATTTCGCTTTGGGATCTCGATCTCAAACTGCTCGATTCCTCCAAGAGATTCAAAGAGCATATCGGCCTTGCCTTCCGAAACGAGATGACGCTGTGGGAAGCTTACCCGACGCTTGCAAAACCGGCGTTTGCCGAGCTCATTCGTCAGGTCATCGATACCGGTGAGCCCCGCACGATCCGGCTTGACGATCCGAAGCGGCGAAATGCAAGCGTCCTCGTCTCCTCTATCCGCGCGGGGCTTCTGATTGTCGAAACCAACGGCGCAATTACGAAGGATGTTCCGCCATCCGCAGACGACGAAAAAGCGCTGCTTATCCATCAGGCAACGCATGATGTCTTGACCGGATTACCCAATCGCCGTCAATTCAGCTCGGCACTGGCGCAACTGTTTCCGGTGAGCGGCAAGATCGGGCCGGTGCTGATGCAGCTCGATCTGGACGATTTCAAGCCCGTCAACGACACGCTTGGCCATGGCGCCGGCGACATCGTGCTGAAACTCGCCGCCGAAAGAATCAAGGATGCGCTCGGCCGGGGCGGAACGGTCTACCGTCTCGCCGGCGATGAGTTCGCCATAATCCAGGCCGGCACGCAACGAACCCTCGAGGCAGAAAAACTGGCGGAAGCGCTGGTTGCGGAGTTCAAGAAGCCGTTCACGGTCAACGGCATCTCTGTCTTCGTCGGGGTCAGCGTCGGGATCGCAATTGCGCCGCGCGACGGCAATGAGGGGGAGCAGCTGATGAAGGCTGCCGATGTCGCCCTTTATGCCGCCAAGCAAGAGGGACGCCGGCGTGCGCGGACTTTCGATCCGGCCATGCTGATCGTGGTCGAGCAAAGGGAGCTGCTGCGGCGCAGCCTGCGCGTGGCGCTGCAGCGCGACGAGTTCTTCATCGAATATCAGCCGCTGGTGAAGCCTCCGTCCAATGTGGTCGGTTTCGAGGCGTTGCTGCGCTGGCGGCATCCAACCCTCGGAGTCATTCCCCCGGCGGCTTTCATTCCCATGGCCGAAGCCGATGGCCTCATGCGGGACATTGGTCAGTGGATGCTGGAGGAAGCCTGCCGCGAGGCCCTGGCATGGCCCGCGCACTATACGCTTGCGGTCAATCTTTCTCCGGCGGAGTTCCTGACACCGGGCCTGACCGATCGCATCTCTCAAACGCTCGATATCGTCGGATTTCCAGCCGAGCGCCTGGAGCTGGAAATCACCGAAGGCGTGCTTCTCGAGCGGACGACCAACAATCTCGACACGCTGAACACGCTCAACGTGCTCGGCATTCAGATTTCCCTTGATGATTTCGGCACGGAATATTCTTCGCTCAGCTACCTCAAGAATTTTCCCTTCGATACGATCAAGATCGATCGCTATTTCATCAGGGATCTTCTGCAGGATACCAAAGGGCAAACCATTGTACGCTCCGTGATCGGCCTCGCTCATGGCCTGGACATGCAGGTGACCGCAGAGGGTGTCGAAACGCAGCAGCAGGCAGTCTGGCTCCAGAAGGAGGGCTGCGATCGCCTGCAGGGCTACGGCATCAGCCCTCCGCTCGGCGCTGACAAGCTTGATGATTTCATAAGGCAGGGCGCGCGCACTCAATCCATCGCGACATTCGGCGAATTTCACGCCAGCCCGTGAATTTCCGAAGCGCATTTCATTCGGGAGTTTCTCGAGAGTACCATGGAGAGGCAAGTGGACGCGGCTTTCAAGCCATTGCTTGAACTGGAAATGGAGATGGCGACCCTGGTGGCGGACTGGTCGCATTGCGATCAATGCGCCGCTTATCTGGCCCGCATGGTCAGCCACGATCGCCACGATTCCATCCGCCATGCCAATCTGCTTTCGGCAGCTCTGAACGAGCTCTTCGAGATGTCCTTCCACACCAGGGAGAGCGACGGTGTTCTTCGCTGTCGTTTCTATCGAAACGGCACGATCGAACGGATCGAATTGACCTTTCCCTGCTCGGCCGAGCAACGCAATTCATATGAGACAATCGTCGAGCGCATCGGAAACGGCCTGGCGTTGGCAAACTATCTCGATGTCATCACCGATGACGCTGCGCGCGCTGAGCACGCGATCCTTCTCGGCCTTGCCGTCAACTACGATGCAGACATCGAACTGTCCCCTCAGGATACAGGAATGATGACTTTCGTGGTGGATCTCGCGCTTGAGAGGCTACTCAATTGAGCAATCTCTCCTCTGCACGTTTCACGGCGCAATTTGACGTCAATAATCAGGAATTCTCCCTGGCAGGGGTTCTCAGGCCGCGTTCGGTTGCGGAGCTTGCCGATGATCTCGCGCTGCTGCGCGACGGCATCGAGAGGGTGAACGGCGTCTGCTATGTCAATCTGAAGCGTGTCACCCATATGAACAACACGGCGTTCCGCGCCCTGACGCATGTCCTCCTCGATGCCACGCGATCGAGGCCCGATCTCAAACTGACGGTCATCGCTTCGAGCGTCGTTGCATGGGCATCGCGACTGTTTCGCCATTTGAGCGATCTGTCGCCCAATATCACCGTCGAGATCTATGATTCCGCCTTCTATCCCGGGCAGACATTCGTAGAGGACCAGAGCTTCATACCGATCCTCCGCACGCAGACGAAAATGACGTGGCGGCACGAGCGCGAGATACTGCCGCGGCACGGCCTTCGCGAAGGCTTGCATATCGCCGACATCTGTTGCGGCATCGGCGATTTCGCCATGCTGCTGCGAAAGGATTTCAAGCCGGCGCGGATCGTGGCTCTCGACCATTCGGTGCCCAGCCTGGAATATGCCCGCAAGGTGGCGGACGACTTCGGCGTCCAGGATATCGAATATACCTATGGCGATGCATCCCAGATGCTGTTCGACAGCGACCAGTTCGATTTCGTGACCTGCAGGCACTCATTGCAGATCTTCGACCGCCCGGATGTTCTGCTTCGGGAGCTCTATCGCATATGCAAGCCGGGCGGCAGGGTCTACATCACCAACGAGAAGAACTCCCATTGTCTTGGCGAACCCAGAGCCGACAGCATCCAATGGACCTATAACGAGGTCGCGAAGCTGTTCGCCCATTTCGATATGGATGTCGAAATGGGTCCCAAGGGTCGCCGCATGCTGTTGGATGCCGGCTTCAAGGATGTGCGGATGGAAAGCTTCATGGTTACCAATCTCGACGGCGACCCACAGGACTTCGCCGACATCATCACGGCGTGGCAGAATGTTTATGCCGATGAAATGGCGGTCAGAAGAGGAGATTCGGCCGCATTCATCGAGCGATTCAAGCAAGGTTTCGCCGATCATATTTTTGCCGCGCTCCATCCAAGAGGCTATGCCGGCTGGCCGATCTGGGCTTCATCGGGACAGAAACCGCTATGACAGACACGCCAATTGCCAAGCAACGGCTCGGGCTGCGTTCATTTCGTGCCAAGTTTCTGCTCGTCGTCGGGGGGGCGGTTCTGTTCGACCTCTTGGTCAGCGGTGGCCTTGCGCTTTGGAACGTGCAGCGCCTTTCGCGCAACGCCACGACCGAGGTAGGACAGGGCCTGGAAAAGGCGAGCCAGGATTACATTCGCTCCTATGCGGATTCCACCGCCGCAGAAGTCGGTCTGCTGATCGACCAGGTCCATTCCGATGTGAAGGCGTTGGCAGGCGTGCTTCAGGGACAGATCGACGATCCGGCGAGAAGTGTCGATGTCGGTGCCGCCATGAGCAGAGCTTCTCCAGGCGCCGTAACGGTGACCTACGATCCGGTTGGCCAATGGTCGCAAAACCCACCCGGCACGCCCTCGGTCATCAGCGTCTGGGGTTATCTGCTCGACAAGGATCATCATCCTCTGCCCCAGGTGCAGGCAGACATAGAATGGAGCGCGGTGCTCGATCTGGTTGCCCCTTCCTTGCTGCATAACGGCGCATCGAAGCTACAGATGTACTATATCGGCCCGAGGGAGCGTCCGATTTTCCGGACTGCGCCCTATACGACGCAGGCACAGACCTTCGACAAACTTTATCCCGGACACAATAGCGCAGACTTCTGGACCTTCTTTTTTCCGGGCCTCTATGAATCCTGGCAGCAATGGGCCTCCAACCCATCATCGCGCCCGGTTGCCGATTACATCACCCAGACAGCCCCCTATACCGACGCCATCACCGGCAAGCTGATCGTCAGCTTTTTTCATCCGCTCTGGACCCCGGATCGGCATCGTTTGGCCGGTGCCGCCGGCGCCGATATCACGCTCACGCAACTTGCCGAAATCGTTGAACACGTCAAAGTCGCCCAAACCGGCTTCGGCTTCCTTGCCATGTCGAACGGAAACGTCGTTGCAATCAACCCGGTGGGCGAAAAGGTCATCGGCTTGCGCGCCGCCAGCGATGCTGCCGCCAAGGGAGTTACCGGCCTCGACCGGTCCTTGCGCAACAGCATGCAAACGGCCATCACCAAGCTGCCGCTCGACGCCGATGGTGTGATCCAGCACATCAGCCTCCGCGAACAGGGAGAGGACGTTCCCTATCTCGTGGTTGTCAAGCAATTGCCCCCGACCAATCTTTGGGTGGACGGACCCGTGCAGCGCGAGGTCATGTCGCTGGGAATAGTGGTGCCGGAGCGCGAGATCTATGCCTCGCTCATTGCCGCCAAGGACGAGATATCGCGGGCGACCAACCGCATCCTGCTCTATCAGATCATGGCGGTCCTGGTGTCCCTGATCATCGTCACGGCGGCGGTGTTTGCTGCCTCGAAGCGTGTCACCAGCGGCATCAGCGCGCTGGCGAGCGCCGCCAAGCGCATACAAGCGAAGGATTATTCGGTCAGGGTCGATATCTCGACCAGGGACGAGGTGGCGGAGGCCGGCATCGCATTCAACCGGATGGCGGAGGATATCAGTTTCCACACCGAAAACCTCGAAAACCTCGTTTCGGAGCGAACCAAGGAGATTGAAGCGGCCAAGGAAGAGATTTCAGCTCTCAACAGCCAATTGAAGAACGAAAACCTGCGGCTGGCTGCGGAGCTCAATGTCGCCAGGCAGATCCAGCTTATGGTCCTGCCGCGGGCCAAGGAGCTGACGGCCAACAAGCATCTGGAGATCGCCGCCTATATGCGCCCGGCCGACGAAGTCGGCGGCGACTATTATGATGTTCTGCAAAATGGAAACAACCTGAAGATCGGCATCGGCGACGTGACCGGCCACGGGCTGGAGAGCGGCGTGCTGATGCTGATGGTGCAATCGATCGCTCGCGCCCTGCAGGAGGCAGGCGAGATGGATCCGGCAAAATTCCTGACGGATCTCAACCGTGCAATCTTCAAGAACATCGAACGGACACGGACCGACAAGCATCTAACCTTGTCGTTCCTCGACTATGACGGCGAGAAACTGACGATATCCGGTCAGCACGAAGACATGATCATTATTCGCCGAGACGGCAAGGTGGAGCGGATAGACACGGGCGATCTCGGTCTTCCTGTCGGCCTTGAGCTCGACATAGCTCCCTTTATCGACACGAGACAAGTGCCTTTCGAGAAAGGCGACATGGTTATCCTGCATACCGACGGCGTCACCGAAGCGGAGAATTCAAAGGGCGAGCTGTTCGGCTTCGATAGGCTTTTGGAGGATGCGCGCCGGCTGCATGGCGGGACTGCGGAAGAAGTCGTCGAGGGCATACTCGACGATTTGATGGCCTACATCGGGACCCACAAGATCCATGACGATATTACCCTCGTGGTGATGCGGCACAGGTGAGGAGATGGCAACGGCAACTTTCGGCAAGGTAGATCTGTTTTCGTTCGACGCCGCCAATGCTCTACGCATCCGTCTGTTCGACGGTCCGCTGCATTTGGCGTGGCGCCATTCGGCCATCACGTCCGATTTTATCGCGGAGACGATGGCGCTTGGTTTCCGCGCTTCCGAGCGCCAGTACAAGACGGTGCGACACGACATCGGTTACCTGACCAACGAGCTCATCGAAAATTCCATCAAGTTCCGCGCTTCCGGCGAAATCCTTATCGAGGCCTTGCTGGATACCCATCATTTCAAGATGCGGATCGTGAACCTGATCGACCGTGAAGCGACTGCCCGCTTCCAACAACTGTTGCAGAAGGTAACGGCCGGTGATCCCGGTGATCTCCTTATAGAACAGATCGAAGCAAGCGTTCTTGCAGGAAGCGATGCGTCCGGGTTAGGACTGTTGACACTGATGAGCGACTACCAGGCTCAATTGGCCTGGCATTTTGATGAGCATGGTCCGCACAGGCAGATCAAGCTGCAAACCTATGCCGCGATGGCGATTTCATAGACGTGAACCCGCGAGAGGCCCTTTATGGAAATCAAAGAAGAAGCATTCCGCGTCTGGTCCGAAGGCAGTACCTTGTATTTCGACGGGACCATGCGCATGGCGGGTCCTGACGCCTACGCGCCTGTCTATGATCTGGCCAGGGAGATTCTTTATGGAGGCAGTGGCAAAGCGACTTTCGATCTGACTGGTCTACAGTTTTTGAATTCATCGGGTATCAATCTGCTGGCTAAACTGACGATCGAAGCACGCAAGAATCCGGATATTCACCTCACCATATGCGGCTCGTCGCAAATCCCCTGGCAGATGAAATCCCTGCCAAATCTCAAGAAGCTCCACCCTCATGTGGATTTGCGTTTGACGTAACAATGCCGCTCATTTCGGCACGACCGCCTCGAGATGGCGAAAGACCGCAAGCTCGCTCATTCTTTGAGTATTCATGTAGACGGGTAAAATATTGGTCCGTATCACCGCTCAAATCAGCTCGTGGATGCAACGCTGCTTTAAGATGTGCGTACCCGGCCGAAGGAGCGCAGCAGAAGATTGATCGACACGGCGACCTTGTCGATGTCGGGAATGTCCTGCGAATAGTCGCCCGTGTAGAGCTTCACGATCATTTTGTCTCGAATAGGGCCATGAAGATCAAAGTGAAGGTGGAGATAGTATGCTTGCCTGTCGCCGCCACGGCTCATGCTCCTGCGTCGCTGCGTGACCTGCCTCAACTCCGCCCTGAAAGGCGCAAAGCCTTCAAGGTGCAAGAAGACCGATTTCGACTCGAATTGCGAGTCCTCCGGCACTGCGACGACCGCCTTGTCCAGCGCCAGGCTGACCAGCCGGCCGGAAATGTCGTCTACTGCGGCCGGCTCGTCCAATTTAAAGGCATGGAACAGTCGCTGGGGCTTCTCGAAGCAAATGAGAGAGGCGATGAGCAAAACGACGATATTGATGCCTGCCCAAAAGGCCGCGATCGGCGAAAATTCAGCCTGGGTTTGCGTGGTCTCAGGGACGAGATCGATCAGTAGTCCGAGGGCGGTGATCGTGATCAAGGCTGCAATCCAGGAAAACGTATACCGATCAAATTGGTTTGCCTGGTTGCCGCTGCCCTTGGGCGTCACCCTGAACGGCTTGCCGAATGGCCGTATCAGGCTCGACACGACGGTCGGCAGCATTCGAAACGTCGCAAAGGTCCCGACGGCGCTTGAGATTATCGGCAAATATCGCGTTGGCGTTATCCAAAGCATGAGAAGGAAATAGGCAGTCAGCAGCGGAACTTGATAGGAGACATAGTCGGCCACATCCGTGAAATAAAGCGGCAGCAGTCCGAACCATAGATAAGCAATCGGGATGACCAGAATCATCAAGCGCACCAGATACTGCACCAACCAAGAAGCCGGCAGGAACATGATACGTTGGAAGAGTGATAGTCCCGGGCCGCGCAGAGGGCCATTGTGCAGGAAAAGCGTCTGAATGCCCCCCTGGCACCAGCGCTCGCGCTGAACGAAATAGCCCGTCAGATTTTCCGCTGCGAGTCCCATGGACAGACGTTCGTTCAAATAGCGCGTCTTGTAACCCTTGTTGAGCATGGAAAGCGTGGTCAGCAGATCCTCTGTGATGGACTCCGTCGGAAAGCCGCCGATCGCGTCGATTGCGCTGCGTCGTGCGATCGAACATGAGCCACAGCAGAAGCTGACGTCCCACCCATCCCGGCTGGGCGCCATTTCGTCGAAGAACAGGCGCTGTTCATCCGGCCAGATGTTCTCAAGCCCCAGATTCGTCTGCACCGGGTCCGCATTGAAAAAATGCTGAGGTGTCTGGACGATCCCAATGGTTTCATCGGAAAAGAAGGGCAATGTGCGACGAAGAAAGTGCCGGTAGGGCACGAAGTCGGCATCGAACACGGCAATGAATTCACCCGAACTGACTTGCAGGCCATTGTTCATGTTGCCGGCTTTGGCATGCGCGTTGTTGCTGCGCGTAACGTGAATGGCGTTTTTCTGTTCGCAAAAGGTTTTCAGCCAATCGCGGCGCTGGTCGTCGAGGACATAGACCTTGAGTTTGTCAGCGGGGTAATCGAGCGACAAAGCGCCTACGATTGTTCTCTCCAGAACGTCGAGCGGCTCATTGTAGGTGGGAATGAAAACGTCAACGGTCGGCAGTTCGCGTTTCTCACGGGCAAAAAAGATAGCGCCTAGCCCGTCCGCCTCGACGCTTCGGTTGACGTAGCGGCTCATGAGCAGAAGGAAGAGCACAACGTCGGTGAAGGCCAACATCTCAACGATGAAAACGAGCCAGACCCAAAAGAAATTGATCCCGTCATTGGGATAGGGAAGGACGGTTTGGGTTAAGCGCCAAAGCATGTAGCGCAGTGCGACAACTGCGACGAAGCCGCAGGTGATCGTCCTGGTCCAACTATGATGGCGTGACCAATTGAATGGCCCCAGGAGAAAGAAAGCCATTACGATAAAGGTCGGAGCGAGAGCTAGAAGATACTGAACCACAGGTTCTTGACCCAGTTCGAAAGACCGATCCCGCGCTTGGGAAACCGGACCTGGACTGTTCGTCCTACTTGGCAGAAATTCTCGAAATCGGCGTTCATGACGGATGGTTCTAGGCGAACTCGAATACGAGCATTGCGTTGTGATGAAATCGGCAGGCTGGCTGCAAACGAGTCGGTTTCCATAGCTGCCGAACTGCCTTTCACGGAAGTGACCGTGCCCTTGAAAACATCGCTGCGTCCAAGTAGGCGAACCTGTGCGGTCAGCCCGGGATAGATCTCGTCATAATCCACTTCGGGCACGAGAATGTCGACAAATAGTTCCCGACAATCCAGTATTCGCATGAGCTCATTGTTGAGGACGACATTGGAGCCGTTGACGACGCTTCTGCTCCAAACGACACCGTCGAACGGTGCCGTCGCCGTCTCGGACTCAAGGCTGCTGACGCGGATGCCCTCCTCGGTCAGCTGCTTTTCGACCTCTGCGGCTCGTGTTTCATTTTCGGCTATGCGCGAGTTCAAATCGCTGATGTGGACGATGACCTCGTCCTGGCGCTGCTGGGAGTACGGGACGTCATTTTGACCATCTCCGAACACAAAGATTCCCTGTCGAACCGCGTTCAGCCGTTGTTGCAATTGATCGACGGTCAGATTGCTCACTTCGACCTCACCGATGGTTGCCGCGCCCGCGGCACGGGCCGCATCGACCATCCTTTCGGTAAGAATGCCCTTTGAAGCGAGATCTTTGCGGCGGTCGAGATCCACCTGTGCCGCGAAATCCTGTGCCTGTGAAACCTCCACTCTCTTTCTGAGGATCTCAACTTCACGTTCGAGGTTCGAAATCGTGGCTTGCTTGAAGATCGCCAAGCGATTGCTCAGTTGTTCGCGAAGCTGCGAGAGGTCGTCGCGTTCCTTTTTCAGGGCAATCACACGGTCGTGGGCGGTGTTGCGCTCTGCTTCAAGCGAAGCCAGAACCGCCCGGTTCACGCGCGGGTTGCTGATTTCCACGAGGTTTTGACCGGCTTTGACGGGTGCGCCGACTTTGACGGGCTCACCTGAGATCACGCCATCTATAGGCGCATTGACGAGAGCCAGCCGAGCATTGACGGTGCCGTCACGACTTGTATAGCCAGTGATTGCCGGCAGGGAGACGACAATTGCAAGCGCCAACAGCAGCAGGCCGACGACAATACGGGTTATGCGATGATTCCAAATCATGTCAGCATACGAGAGGATCGGGTTAACGGAGCGGCCACCGAGCTGATGTCGGCAAAATACAACTAAATCTTGCGTAATTTAGCGCGGCGAAATTTAGCAGGCAAGAGGTAACCTTCGGCTTGCGTTAACGAAAAGGCGCAATGGCCGTCGATCTCGATCTTCGGGCCGGTTGGAAGGTTTGCGGCTGATGTCCGCTCCCGCCGTCTGGCGCCGGTCTTCCGAGTGATCCGTGGCGCTTCCCTAGGCTTTTCAACGAAGGAGGGCGCGCGCCGAAAGAGCCGTTTCGGGTGTGAAGTCGAAATCCTTGTCGAAGGGGTAGGTCGGCTTCTGCTTGCGCAGGCGCGGCAGGCGCTCGACGAACTGGTCGACGACACCGGGCGACAGCGCCATCAGATTCGGATTGGCGATCGGCGCCAGTTCCGGCGAGAGGTAGCCGGATTTGACGACGATGATCTTCGCCTTGTGCGGATCGAGCCCAAGACGGGTGAAGTCGGCAATATTGTGATAGGGACGGCGCTTGGCCGACAGGACGAGGTCTATGCCGCCGATGGAAACCACGGCTTGCATGTCGCTCGCTTCGGTCGTCTCCAGCAGATACTTAACGGTGAAGCGGCCTTTCACCGGCTTGCTGCCTTTCGTGTCGAGTGATGCGCCGACAGAAAGATCGAGCGTGGCGCCGAGGCCGGCGGCGTAGCAGGTTTCTGTCGCCGCCTTGTCGGCAATGCCGGCGAAGATGACGCCTTGCGCTCCCTTGGCAATCAGCTCCGCCAGTACGTCGGCGCGGTCACCGACCCCGCCGCCAGTCGGATTGTCGCCGGATTCCGCCAGAACCACGGGCGCGGTCGTGCTCGCAATCGCTCTTGCGACACATTCCCCGATCGAGCCGGTTTCCGAGCCGAAAACGAAATCTTTGCGTGCATCCCAATAGGCCTGCGCTAGGCGCTTTGCCTCGCGCTCGAGAACGGCGCGGTCCGTGCCGGTCATGATGGCGGCGGCCGTCGCGCGTGGCTCGTCTGCCCAGACATAGCCGACCATCAAAGACGCATCCCAGACGCCGTCGATGGCATCGATACCGGGCAGCATGTCGTAAAGGCCCTTGGCAGGTTGATCGACGGTGCTGGTGCGCTCGCCCGGCAGCACGACGGGGATCGGTGCCCAGAGCAGGATCGGCTTGACGCCGGTCTTCAGGCTTTCCGTCAGCATCCTGACGGCGCGGCGCATGGTTTCCTCGACATCGATATGCGGCGCCGTGCGATAGGTGGAATACATGTCGAGCGCGTCGATGATGCGCTGGGTGACATTGCCGTGCAGGTCGTAGCTCGCCGAGACCATGCAATCGTCGCCGACGACGGCGCGGGCGGCATTGATCCAGTCGCCTTCGGCATCTTCCATGCCCTCGACATACATGGCGCCGTGCATGGCGAGATAGAGCCCATCAAGCGGCAGCAACGCTTTCAGCCTTTCCAGGAATTCCGCCTTGAAGGCCTCGTAGGTGTGGCGCGCGACCGGGCCGCCGGCGATCGCTCTGGCATGAATGGTCGGCAGGAATTCGCCATCGTAATCCTTAAGAAAGGCGAAGTAGGGGGCTGCCGTCAGCTCGGCGCCGCGCAGGATGCGAAAATCCTTCTCTTCGTTCAGGACCGGATTGTAGGTGCTGCATTCGATATGAATGCCTCCGACGGCGATGCGCATGGGAACCTCAATAGGGAGTGGGACCAATCAGGAAATTATGGGCGGCGATGCTGGCAGCGCCCCGCGCCCAGACATCGCCATCGACGCGATGCGTGCGGATCGGCGTCTGGCCGGCATAGCGCGGCAGGACATTGGCTTCGGCTGCCTGCCGCATGACGGTGCCGAGCAGGCCATCGAACCGCCCCTCGACGTGGGTGATCAAGATCAGGCCGGGGTCGTTGAACTGGATCAGATGGGCAATCGCCAGTCCAAGCGCGCTGCCGGCCCGATGCAGAATGCGGATCGCCGCAGCATTGCCGATGGACGCTTCCGTCTCGAGATCATCGAGAGAATGGCAGGCAAGGCCCTCCGCCTTCGCCATTTCCTTGATCGCCTTCAGAGAGGCCACGGTGTCCAGGCAGCCGCGCTTGCCGCAGCGGCAGGGCGAACCGTTGGGTTCTATGGTGCAATGGGCAATCTCGCCGGCGCCGCCATGATTGCCGCGATAGAGTTTTCCGCCGACGAAATGGGCGCAGCCAATGCCGTCGTCGAAGGAAACGACGCTGAAATTCTGCACGTCGCGGGCGCTGCCGAACAGCTTCTCGCTGACGGCGACCGCCTTGGCGTCGTTCTCGATGAAGGTGTCGATGCCGGTCTTCTGCCTGATGATGCCGGCAAGCGGCACGTCCTGCCATCCGAGCAGGGTGGATTTGACGCAATTTGCCTGCTTCTCGTCGACGAAGCCGGAGAGCGCCACGCCGAGACCGGAAAGCTTACGGTCGGCGTCTTCTCGTTCTGCGAGCAGTTTCGGCAGCGTATCGGCGATCATCTCGGCGATGGCATCAGGGTCGCGGGACAATGGCATGGTCTGGCGCGCGATGATATTGCCGTTGAAATCGCTGAGCACCAGGGGTGCCGGATCTTCCAGCAGCGAAATCCCGACGAAGAAGGCGCCCTCCGGATGCAGATCCAAAAGGATCGACGGGCGGCCCTGACCGTAGATGGTTTCCGTCTCCCGGAGGACGCCAAGGGAAATCAGATCGCGCGCAATTCCGCTCATGGCGGCTTTGCTCAAGCCCATGGATGCCGCCAAAACCGTGCGGCTCAAAGGACCTGACTGGCCGATGACCCGCAAGAGCTGCTGCTGGGAAGAGGTGAGCAATTCTGCGCTCCGTTGGAATTTCAGTTGGCACTGCCGCAGATAAGTTCAAAAAATGAACAAAGCTGAAGAAGTTAATTCATTAAGGCGCAATTATGTGATATCGTCAACGGCTGCGGTAGTGCTGTTGGATCCGATGTTCCGAGACTTCAGGCAGCTGCGCCAGTCAAGAAGCAAACGCGCCGGCGTTTAGCCAGTTGACATCGACCGGCATCAATATGCAAAGCTTATTATAACGATTCCGCAGGGCTCCGTCCTCCAATCGTCCTTGTCCCTAGACTTCGATCCCAACAGCTAAGCGCTCGACCATGGCCTTAATCGCGGCCTGTGCGTCTTCGACATCGGGTGCAGCAGTCAGAAAGGAATGCCATGTCCAGCACGGTCGATCGCTCGAGACGCCCGTTGGTCATTGTCTCGATCATGCTCGCGACCTTCATGGTCGCTGTGGAGGCGACAATCGTCGCGACTGCCATGCCGCGTATCGTCGGCCAGCTCGGCGGCTTCACCTATTACAGCTGGGTTTTTTCCGCCTTTCTCCTGGCGCAGTCCACCACGACGGTCATCTATGGTAAGCTCTCCGACATTTTCGGCCGCAAGCCCATGCTCGTCTGCGGCATCCTCATCTTTCTGCTGGGGTCGACGCTTGCAGGCTTTGCCTGGTCGATGGCCTCGCTCATCGTCTTCAGGCTGCTGCAGGGGCTTGGTGCGGGTGCCATTCAGCCCGTAACGATGACGGTCGTGGGCGATCTCTACAAGCTGGAAGAGCGTGCGAAGGTGCAGGGTGCGCTTGCCAGCGTCTGGGCGATCTCCGCTGTCATCGGCCCGCTTGCCGGCGGCATCATTGTCGACAACCTCTCCTGGGCCTGGATCTTCTGGATCAACCTTCCGCTTGGCGTACTCGCCATTGCCGGTTTCATGATCTTTCTGCATGAGTCCATCACGCCGCGCGAAGCAAAGATCGACTATCTCGGCACCATCCTGTTTTCGATATCCATCGTGTCGCTGCTCGTGATCCTGACGGAGACCGATGCGGGCTTTGCCGTTCTCTGTCCCCTTGCGATCGTCTTCGTCGTCTCCGGCGTCCTGTTCCTGCGGCAGGAGCGGCGCGCGCCTGAGCCGATCATCTCGATCGCTCTCTGGAGCCGGCGGCTGATTGCCACCAGCAATGCTGCCACCCTGCTTGCCGGCATGGCGCTCATCGGTCTGACCACGGTCCTGCCGATCTACGTTCAGGGCGTGCTCGGCCGTTCGCCGCTCGAGGCAGGTTTTACGCTCACCATGCTGATCGTCGGCTGGCCACTCGCCGTCATGCTTGCAAGCCGCTTCTTCCGCACCTTCGGTATCCGCACGACCTTGCGCGCCGGCAGTCTGATGTTTCCCTTCGGCTCGCTCTTCCTGCTGTTGCTGACACCGGAAAGCAGTCCGCTGATTGCCGGCATCGGCTCGTTCCTGATGGGTTTCGGCATGGGCCTTATCAGCCTCACCAGCGTGGTGTTGGTGCAGGAAAGCGTCGAATGGTCGATGCGCGGCAGTGCCACCGCATCGATCATCTTCTCACGCAGTCTCGGCAACACGCTTGGCGCAACCGCGCTCGGTGCGATTATGAATATCGGTATCGCGCATTACGGCAGCGGTGAGCTGGCAGCGAAGCTCCACGATATCCTCAACCAGCCGACCGGCCTTTCCGATCTTGTCGGCGATCCCGCAATTCGGGGCGTCTTCAATGCCGCATTGCACTGGAGTTTCTGGGGCGTCGTCATCGTCGCCTTGACGACCTGCGCGACCATTTGGCTTATCCCGGTCACGCGTGACGCTGGTCGCGGATCGTCCGTCCCCAAGACGGATGCCCGGGATGCGATGACTCACTAACCCGCGTCAGAAGCCGTAGTCGCGGGCAAGCCAGGCATCCAGCAGGTTTCTCGATGCCTTGATTGCAGCATCCGTATCCTGCGCGACGATGGCGTCGAGGATGGCCTTATGAAGGGGCAGGGCACGCTTTTGGCCTTCGGCTATGTCTTCCTGGCCGGAAAGAGTGCGGTTGGCGTAGATCCCGACGGCGATCAGGTCGATCAGCTGCGAATAGATCATGTTGTGCGTGGCGGCGAAGATCGCCGTATGGAAGCGCAGATCGGCATCGGCATTGCTATTGACGTCGCCGATGGTGGACGCCATCTCCTCGTAGGCGGAACTGATCGCGGCAATGTCGCTCTCGGTGCGGCGCAGAGCTGCGCGGGCGGTGGCTTCCGGCTCGAGCGCCAGCCGCAAATCCTTGATCGAACGCATGATTTCGACCGATGGGCCGGTTTCGTAGTACCAGACCATGACATCCGTATCGAGGTGATGCCAGTTGGAACGTTCCTTGACGCGTGTGCCGACGCGGGTCTTGATCTCCACCAACCCCTTGCCGGCAAGGCATTTCATCGCTTCGCGAATGACGGTGCGGCTGATGCCGAACTGTTCGACGAGGTCCGGTTCGTTCGGCAGCGTCGTGCCGACAGGATAGTCGCTGCGCACGATACGGCGGCCGAGCTCATGGACGAAATAGCCGAAGACGCCGCGCCGCGGGATCGTACCGTATTTTCGCACAAAGGCGTCGAAGGGCGATTGGGTTACGATCAGTTTTGACTCCGGCGTCGCCGGGGGGATCAATGCGTCGTGGCCATGTTTCATTATGGGGCTCTTGTTCCTTATTGATGCGCCGTTGCGAAGACACTCGTCAGCCTAGACCCATTGGGAGGCTTAAAACCGTGTCTCGGTTAGTTTGGGGCTGTTCCATATTGTTATGACGTTGATCCTGTAGTTCTCCCTGCGGCCTTCTTCCGACGAAAAACCCTAGCATGTCTTGCGCATGCATGCCTACTGGCGGCGGATTGATCGCTCCGTTCACCAACATGAACCTGCCGGCACGCCTCGCATGACGCGTGTTTGGATCGAGAGCGGTCGGCTTGCCGATCAAATTGCGTGCCCTCCGCTTCGCGAAACGTGATCGCCCAATCGATTGATGGGACGATTTCGGCCTATCGTAAACGTTCCCGAACCGATTAAATGCATTCGGGTGCGAGGCGGATTCGGAGTGGCCGACAGATGAATGACATGTCCACGCGTGGGCACAGGGAGGAGCGACAAGAGACCGGGTCCCGGTCGTTGTTGATTGCATTGCTGGTGGCAGGTGCCTTCTTCATGGAAAATCTCGACGGCACCGTCATCGCGACTGCATTGCCGCAGATGGCCGTTTCCTTCGGTGCCCGCCCCGTCGATCTCAATATCGGCATGAGTGCCTATCTGCTGACGCTTGGCGTCTTCATTCCGATCAGCGGCTGGATCAGCGATCGTTTCGGCGCGCGGCTTGTCTTCACGACGGCGGTCGTCGTCTTCACGCTCGCCTCGGTCCTGTGCGGCTTTGCCAATGGTGTCGGCTCCTTCGTCGCCATGCGCATCCTGCAGGGCATCGGCGGGGCGATGATGGTGCCGGTGGGCAGATTGGTCGTTTTGAACAACACGCCGAAGGACAAGCTGATTTCGGCTATCGCAACGATCACCTGGCCGGCGCTGGTGGCGCCGATCCTCGGGCCGCCGCTCGGCGGCTTCATCACCGACCATGCAAGCTGGCGCTGGATCTTCTTCCTCAATCTGCCGCTCGGCATTCTCGCCTTTGTCTTTTCGCTCATGCTCATTCCCGAAACCAAGAGTACGGCGCGTCCGCCTTTCGATTGGATCGGCTTCATCGTCAGCGGCATTGGTCTGGCGAGCCTGATGTATGGGTTGGAGCTGATCGGGCGGCCGGAACCGCTATGGCTGGAGGCCTGGGCCTATGTGCTTGCAGGCTTCGTCCTGCTTGCCGTTGCCGTATTCCATTTTCTCCGGACGGAGCATCCGCTCATCGATCTCTCGGGGCTGAAGCTGCCTACCTTCGCCATCACCATCTCAGGCGGATCGCTGTTCCGCACCGCGATCGGTGCGGTTCCCTTTCTGCTGCCGCTGATGCTACAGGTCGGCTTCGGGCTCAGCGCCTTTCACGCCGGCATGCTGACGCTCGCCGTCTTTGCCGGCAATCTGGCGATGAAGCCGGCAACAACGCCCATCCTGCGCCGCTTCGGCTTCAAGCCGGTCCTGATCGTCAACGGCATCCTCAATGCCATCTTCATCGCGGCCTGTGCGCTGTTTTCGCCTGATACGCCTCTCTGGTTCATCGTGCCGGTGCTGTTCATCGGCGGCATGTGCCGGTCGATGCACTTCACCGCGCTGAATACGATCGCTTTTGCCGATATTCCGCCGCTGCAGATGACAGGCGCCAACACGCTGTTCAGCACGGCCTTTCAGCTGACCATGGGCATGGGCATCGCCGTCGGCGCCATCGGCATCCGCATCGGCCAGGCAATCAGCGCGCCGCTTGGTGCAAGCGGCGTCGTTGCCATCGAATTCCGCTTGGCTTTCGTCATGCTGGGTATCATTGCGCTGCTAGCCGTACTGGACTGCCTGCCGCTGGACCGCAGGGCAGGTGACAATGTCTCGCGCAAGCCGAAAATGGCGAGGAAGGCGGCTTGACGATCATGTCTTTCCGAAGTGGTCAGTGCGGGTATTCGATGATGTTGTAGTGCAGCAATATCACGGGTATCGCCATCAGGATGATCAGAAGCATTGCGAAGCTTGCCGCACGCAGCATCTTCATCCGGCGGGCGCGCTGACCGGTCCAATCATATACTGTCATAATGAGCCCCTCCTTCTCTATTATTAGAAAGGCAAGAAATGGAACTCCAGTCAATATTGGCAATAGGGAGCTAAAGAATAAGGAATTCCTAATATTAATGCTGATGAACTGTTGCCTGCAGGAGGGCGGCGGAAGTTTATCGGCATCGCTTAAAGATCGTTTTGTGACGTCAGCTCACACGATATAACGGACAAAGGTTTCGTCCCTGTGTCAGCGGGGCGTTGGTTGCTTGGAAAGAGGAAGAGGCGATGAGCAAGATGCGTGCCCTAGTTTTGGAGCGTCAGCATGAACTGTCGATCCGCGATATCGATCTGCCGCAGGAGGTCGGGCAAGGCGAGGTGAAGATCAAGATCCATACCGTCGGCGTCTGCGGATCCGACGTGCACTACTATACGCATGGCAAAATCGGCCCCTTCGTCGTCAACGCGCCGATGGTGCTCGGCCATGAAGCAGCGGGCACGGTGGTCGAAGTCGGTGCCGGCGTGACGCATCTGAAAGTCGGCGACCGGGTCTGCATGGAACCCGGCATTCCCGATGCCAATTCGAAGGCTAGCCGCCTCGGCATGTACAATGTCGATCCGGCCGTCACCTTCTGGGCGACACCGCCGATCCATGGCGTTCTCACGCCCTTCGTCGTTCATCCGGCCAACTATACTTTCAGGCTACCCGACAATGTCAGCTTTGCGGAAGGTGCGATGGTCGAGCCCTTCGCGGTGGGCATGCAGGCGGCGACCAAGGCCCGCATCACGCCCGGCGACACCGCTGTCGTGCTCGGTGCCGGTCCGATCGGCATCATGGTTGCGGTCGCAGCACTTGCCGGCGGCTGTGCACGGGCGATCGTTGCCGATCTTGCCCAGCCAAAGCTCGATATCGCCGCTCAGTATCAGGGCGTCATCCCCGTCAACATTCGCGAGAACAACCTGGTGGAAGAGGTCAGCCGGCTCACGGACGGCTGGGGCGCCGATGTCGTCTTCGAATGCTCGGGTTCGCCGAAGGCTTGGGAAACCGTCATGGCACTGCCGCGTCCCGGCGGCGTCATCGTTGCCGTCGGCTTGCCGGTCAATCCGGTCGGCTTCGACGTTTCGACGGCTTCGACCAAGGAAATTCGCATCGAGACGATCTTCCGCTATGCGCATCAGTACGAACGTTCCATCGCGCTGATCGCATCCGGCCGCGTCGATCTGAAGCCGCTGATCTCGGAAACCTTTGTCTTCGAGGATTCCATCAAGGCCTTCGACCGAGCCGTCGAGGCACGGCCTACGGACGTCAAGTTGCAGATCGTTCTGGATCAGTAAGCTTCAGCTGTCACATCGCCTTGCCTTGAGCCTGATACCGGGTTCCGTGTATCGGCAAGGCGATGTTTTTCCTCAGTTGCATACGACCCGGTAGACGGCCCGGCAAAAGCGATGCTAGGTAGCCTTCAACAGAGGGAATAGGCTTTAACGCCGTGAAACGGGAAGGACCGCCGTGCCGCACGACGTTGCATTGATCGCATTGATTGCCGCCGGCTTCGTGTTCGCGGCCATTTTCGGCTATCTGGCCGACAGGCTGCATCTGCCGCCGCTGGTCGGCTATCTGGTGGCCGGTGTCATCATCGGCTCGTCGACACCGGGCTTTGTCGCCGATGTGTCGCTGGCGTCGCAGTTGGCCGAGATCGGCGTCATTCTGCTGATGTTCGGCGTTGGCCTGCACTTCTCCGCCGCCGACCTTCTGGCGGTGCGCGGCGTCGCCATTCCGGGCGCCATCGGACAGATCGCAATCGCGACGGTGCTGGGTGTCGGGTTGACGTCGCTATGGGGCTGGAGCGTCGGCGCCGGCGTGGTCTTCGGTCTCAGCCTTGCCGTTGCCAGTACCGTCGTGCTGTTGAAGGCGCTGGAAGAGCGCAATCTGGTCAGTTCGACCAATGGCCGCGTCGCTGTCGGCTGGCTGATCGTCGAAGATCTGGCCATGGTGCTGGCGCTCGTGCTGCTGCCTGCTTTTGCCGGCGTTCTGGGTGGTCACGTCGATGCGGGCGAACATGCCGCTTCCGGCTCGATCTGGCTGACGATCGGCATGACGCTCCTCAAGGTGGCCGCCTTCGCAGCCGTTGCGATCTTCATCGGGCCGCGCGTGGTGCCTTGGCTTTTGACCTCGGTTGCCCGCACAGGCTCGCGCGAGCTCTTCACGCTGTCGGTTCTGGCGATCGCGCTCGGCATTGCCTTCGGCGCTGCGGAAATCTTCGGCGTGTCGTTTGCGCTGGGTGCCTTCTTTGCCGGCCTCGTGATGAGTGAATCGCATCTCAGCCACAGGGCGGCAGCCGACTCGCTACCGTTGCAGAATGCCTTTTCGGTGCTGTTCTTCGTATCCGTCGGCATGCTTTTCGATCCCTCGGTCCTGATCCGCGAACCGCTGATGATCATCGGCGTACTTGCGCTGATCATGCTGGGCAAGTCGCTGATCGCCTTCGGCGTCGTGCTGTTGCTGCGCTATCCCGCCAGCATCGGCTTTGCCGTTGCGGCAGGTCTGGCACAGATCGGCGAATTCTCCTTCATTCTGGCGGGGCTCGGCGTTTCGCTGGGGTTGCTGACACGGGAAGGGCAGGATCTCATCCTTGCCGGCGCGATCCTGTCGATCACGCTCAATCCATTGGCCTTCTACGCCACGGAGAAGCTGGAAAAGTGGACCTTTGCCCGCTGGCCGTTCCTGGCAAATAAATACGGCATGGCCAAGCAGGACGGCCTGCGTCGTCAACTGACCGCGATCAACAAGCAGCGCGAGGAGCGCGATCGCCAGCATCATCTCGAAATCGAGCAGCTCATCGAAACTTTCCCGATGTTTGCCGAACTTGACGATAACGAGCATGAGGAGCTGCTGCTGCTCTTCCGGCCGCGATCGGCCTCGCCGGGTGACCGCGTCATTCGAACCGGGGATCGCGGCGACAGCATGTTCTTCATCGCCTCCGGTGCGGTCGAGGTACAGCTGGAGGATGACGAGATCCGGCTCGGCGCCGGCTCCTTCTTCGGCGAAATGGCGCTACTGACCGGCGCACGCCGCACGGCCGACGTCGTCGCCGTCGATTTCTGTCAGCTCTTCGTGCTGGACCGCCGTGACTTCAATCTCTTCATGTCGCGTCATCCGCAATTGCGGGCCGCCGTCAGCCGCATGGCGCGCGAGCGGCAGGAGAGCAACGTGTCACGCCAGAGGCGTGACCTGTCGCAGGATGCAGGCTGATATCAGGCCGGCGCTTTATCGACGTTTCAGCCAGTTTTTCGAAACGCGGCAGGCCATGGTATAGGCAGGGTCGAAGACGTTGCCGACATCATAGCGTACCACCTGGCCGAGAAGGTGGCTCGCCGCCGTCTTGTCGAGGCCGTAATCGGAGCCGAGCCAGCGCAGCATTTCGCTGGTGGCATGCTGCAGGGCTTGATCGAGCGGCCGGGCATTGCCGATGGTGAAGATATCCTCCGTCGTCTCGCCGCGTGGCCAGATAATCGTCCTTTTCTTTTCGACGCTGAGGCGCACCGTCACTTCGAACGTGGTTTCGATCCCGGTGCCGACGATCTCGCCGTCGCCTTGCACCGCATGACAATCGCCCAGAAAGAAGAGCGCCCCGGGTGCTGAGACCGGGAACCAGACGGTCGTGCCCGGTCCGAGCAGCCGATAATCCATGTTACCGCCGAATTCGCCGCTGGTGGCGGTCGATATTGCCTGGCCAAGCGATGGTGCGACCCCGAAGCAGCCGATCATCGGAGCGAGCGGCAGCGTAAGGGTTTCGAGACCCGCCACCGGTTCGGCCAATCGTGCCGTGAGATTCTGGCGGTCGATCTGCCAGATCACCTTCTCGCGTGCCGGTAGCGCCCGGACATCCTGTGGATCGACGACATTGGCGGCGACCACGCTGCCGGTGAAGCCCGTATCGCGCGTCGGCACCATTGCGACGATCTCGACCTTGAGAGAATCTCCCGGCTCAGCGCCCTCGACGAAGATCGGGCCGTTCATCGGATTGGGGCCGGATATCTGGCGGACATCATGCTTGTCGTAGCCGGCGGCATCGAGCGTTTCGGTAATAACCGTATCGCCATCGGCAACATGCAAGGCCGGTGGCAGCGAACCGATGATATTGTGATAGGTGTTGGGAATGAAACGATGGGTCGCCATCCTGCTTAAGCCTTGTGTGGATTCCGATCGCTGCAGCCTACGCCGACTTCGAATGTCGGGGAAAGAGCGCAGCGACCATATTTATGCAGAAAGGCCACTTCGCTTGAGGTGCGGGCAAATGTTGGCCGTCGCAGTCAACCCTTAAGCAAAATGGTCGCGAAATGCCTGCGGCGTGGTCCCGAATTTCCGCATGAAATTGCGGCGCATGGTCTCTTCCGATGTGAAGCCGCAGCGCATGCGTACCTGATGCACGCTCAGGCCGTCCTCCAGAAGGCGGCGGGCCGCTTCGATGCGGATTTCCTCGACGGCTCGCGCGGGCGTGCGCCCGGTCGCCTTCAGGTAATGGCGCGAGAAGCTGCGTGCGCTCATATTCGCCTGCTCGGCGAGCGCCGGCAGGGAAAGATCGGTGCGCAGATTGTCCATGATCCAGCCATGCAGACGGTCGAAGCGTTCGCCGCCTTCCTGAAGCTTTAGCGTCGTACTGAATTGCGCCTGACCGCCAGGACGCTTCAGAAAGACGACGAGTTCGCGCGCGACCGAAAGTGCCAGCGTACGGCCAAGGTCTGCCTCGATCAAGGCGAGGGAAAGATCGATGCCGGCGGTGACGCCGGCGGAACTCCAGATCTGCCCGTCCTGGACGAAGATCGGATCGGGCTCGAGCTTCACCTGCGGAAAGCGCCTGGCGAATTCTTCGCAACGGTTCCAATGGGTCGCCGCCCGTCGCCCGTCCAGAAGACCGGCTTCTGCAAGCAGAAAGGCGCCGCTGCAGACGGAAGCTATCCGCCGGGCGCTCACGGCTCGCCGGCGTACCCATTCGATCAGGCCGAGATTGTCGCAAGCTTTATTGACGCCCCAGCCGCCGGCGATGATCAAGGTGTCGAGCGGACCACCGGTATCGTTAAGCGGCGCGGTCACGAGCGCCAGGCCCGAGCTGGTTCGGGTCTGCGTGTGTTCCGCCACCACGACAGCCTCGTAGGGTTTCGGCCGACCGAGCCCGAGCACCGCCTCGTTGGCGCTGGTAAAGACCTGCAGCGGGCCGGTAATGTCAAGCAGCTGGGCGTTGTCAAAAGCGAGAATTTCGATGCGGCGCATGATTGGCAAGAAATGACGGTGGTTTGGCAAATATGCCAGATCGTTGTCGCATAGGTTTGGAAAAATCAATCATCGGAGACATGTCATGACCATTCGCTTCGGCCTGCTTGCCTTTCCAGGCGTCCAGCAACTCGATCTGACCGCACCTTACGAGGTATTCGCCTCCATGGATGATGCCGAGGTGCATCTCATCTGGAAGGATGCGTCGCCTGTCGTTTCGGCGACGAAGCTGGTGTTGCAACCGACGACGACGTTTGCCGAATGCCCGCCGCTCGATGTGATCTGCGTCCCCGGAGGCGTCGGGGTCAATGCACTGCTGGAGGATGAAGCGGTCCTCGGTTTCATCCGGAAGCAGGCAGCCCGAGCCCGCTTCGTGACGTCGGTGTGCACCGGGGCTCTCGTCCTCGGCGCGGCCGGTCTGCTCAAGGGCAAGAAGGCGACGACCCATTGGAATGCGTGCGATTTCCTCGAGAGTTTCGGAGCCATCGCCACGCCGGGGCGCGTCGTGCGGGACGGCAATCTCCTTACGGCGGGCGGCGTGACTGCCGGCATCGATTTCGGACTGACGATCGTTGCCGCCTTGCGTGGCCGGGAGGAAGCCGAAGGCATCCAGTTGTCGCTGGAATATGCGCCGGAGCCGCCGTTTCATTCCGGATTGCCGGAAGAGGCCAGCGCCGAGGTGCTAGCAGGAACCAAGGCGCGCCTTGCCGGCTCGAGGACGGCGCGAGAGGCGATCATGGCTCGCCTTGCGGCCGCCCGACACCAGCCCGGATGAGCATCGATTTGTCCACCGGCATTGTCACCTGAATGAAACGGAGCGCCGATAGGGAGGCGATCGTAGGTTGATCATGTCGAGGTCGTGATGGGCGGACGGGCAAATGGAATTCCAGTCTCACGTCACCCATCATACTTGACACAAATAGCTTTTCTGCGACCGTGGGATCATGACATCGTCCACGGCCTTGCGGGGAAAAAAGCTCATTTGATGAACTGGTTCCGATCATTTCGCTGTGTGTCACGCGTCTTCATGGCGACGACAATCCTGATCGGCGCAGGCCTGATCAGCGCAAGTCTTTCTCCGATATTCCCGGTTGTCGCTGCCGAGACATCCGAGATGGCGCCGCAGACCAAGGCGTCGAGCGAGCAAGTGGAAAAGCTCATAGGCACATTGCGCGACAGCAATGCCATGTCAGGCGCGGACCTTGTGCAGCGGCGTGCCGGTTTCGAAAGGCTCATGGCATCGACGCCAGGTCCGATGCGCGTGCAGATACGGCATGTCGATGCCAATGGTGTCGATGGCGATTTGATATGGCCCGCGCGATTGCATCATCCGATCGGTCGGCGCGCCGTTCTCTACCTGCATGGCGGCGGCTTCTACAGCGGTTCGCTCCGAACGCATATCAACATCGCGGGCGCGCTTGCCAAGGCGGCATCGGCCGATGTCCTGCTGATCGATTATCGCCTTGCGCCGGAGAGTAGCTTTCCCGCGCAAAGGGACGATGCCGTTGCGGCCTATCGCTGGCTTCTGACGTCGGGATACAAGGCCGGCAATATCGTTATTGCCGGCGAATCGGTCGGCGCAACCTTGGCCATCGAGGTCGTTCTCAACCAGCTCCACCTGAGAGGGCCGCTGCCTGCGGCTATCGTCGCAATGAGCCCGGTCACCGACTTTGCGGGAACAGGAGCCTCGCTGGTGACCAATGCGTCCGAGGATCCATTCATGGGCAAGGACGAGCTCACCCTCATCCGCAATGCATTCGTTCGGGATCGATCCCTCGACGATTCGGACATATCGCCGCTCTATGGCAATTTCTCCGGCTTTCCGCCGCTGCTGATACAAGTCGGTTCGCGCGAGACGCTGCTCGACGACAGCACGAGGCTGGCGGACAAGGTGCGTCAGGCAGGTGGCAGCGTGAATCTGGAAATCTGGCCGGGCATGATCCATCAGTGGCAGATTTTCCCCTTCTGGCTCGACGATGCCAGAAAGTCGAATGCGAGAGTTGCGGAATTCGCGATATCGCATTTTGCCGATAGGCCGATGCAATAGTTTTCACGCGCAAGGGCGTGCCAAGCCTTGATCCATACGAGATCGGGTGGCGAGTGTTTGTTTTGCCTGTCTTTGCGCCGCCATCGCAACACTATTTATTTATCGCGATAAATGATTGCGAGATATTTTTTAGGTAGACAAGGCAAAAGAAAGGTCTTATGCATATGTTTATCGCGATAATAAATCGCGCAATAACATTTAATGGAGATTGAAATGAGCCAGTCGATCCATCAAGCTACCCGCCGGGGCGTTATGACGGCCGGGCTCGGCCTTGCCGCCGCTGCAGCCATCACCCCATTCGCTCAACCTGCACAAGCCTCTACAAAGCAACCAACTTCGAAAGGTAAGGACACAATGAGCAGCAGCACGATCACCACCAAGGACGGCACGCAGATCTTCTACAAGGATTGGGGAACAGGCCAGCCGATCGTCTTCCATCACGGATGGCCCTTGAGTTCCGACGATTGGGACGCCCAGATGCTCTTCTTCCTTCATCAGGGCTACCGCGTCATCGCCCATGACCGCCGCGGCCACGGCCGCTCCAGCCAGACGGCAACCGGCAACGAGATGGATACATACGCCGCCGATGTGGCAGCACTTGCCGAGCATCTCGACCTCAAGGGCGCCATCCATGTTGGCCATTCCACGGGCGGCGGCGAAGTTGCCCGCTATGTGGCGCAGTATGGCGGTCATGGTCGTGTTTCGAAGGCTGTGCTGATCGGCGCAGTGCCGCCGATCATGGTCAAATCCGAAAAGAACCCCGGCGGCCTGCCGCTGGAAGTCTTCGATGGTTTCCGCGCCGCGCTTGCGGCCAACCGCGCCCAGTTCTTCCGCGATATTCCGGCGGGACCGTTCTATGGTTTCAACCGCCCCGGCGCCGTCGTTTCGCAGGGCGTGATCGACAATTGGTGGCGTCAGGGCATGATGGGCGGCACCAAGGCCCATTATGATTGCATCAAGGCCTTCTCGGAAACCGATTTCACCGAAGATCTGAAGAAGATCGAAGTGCCGACGCTCGTCATGCATGGCGACGATGACCAGATCGTGCCGATCGCGGATTCGGCGCTTCTCTCCTCGAAGCTCCTGAAGAACGGCACGCTCAAGGTCTACAAGGGCTTCCCACACGGCATGGCCACTACGCATGCGGACATCATCAATGCGGATCTGCTGGCCTTCTTCAAGGCCTGAAGCAATCCAAGAGCAGTGCGCCCGCCTTTTGGCGGGCGCTTCACAGCCTGCCGGGTGCTGTTACCGCCCCCACCATTTCAGCTGTCGAGTTTCAACGAGAGCTGAACGGCGCGCGGCAAGGGCGGTAGCGGCCGGCTGATTTCGACACGGCGCGTCCAGGTGGCGCGCCGTTCTTGTTCGCGCTCCCGAAGTGCCTTCGAGACAGCGACAAAGGTCATTGCACGTTCGATGACTTGTTCTGCCTTGGTCATGGAAATCTCCATTTGTTCACTTTATGTTCTCATATTGGACACACAAAGTCAAGCAAGGCAGGAGCTCAGGCCGATTGCCATCGACAGGGCATTCCTTCTTCCCTCAGGGGAGGAACTTGTGGCGCCGGCATGCCCCTATGCGATTGCCCGGCTTCGATGGGCCGAGACTTCGATCGGCCGATTGTTTGGCTGCCTGGATCGCTACTGGCGGCGCAGGTTGATCTCACTGGTAATGATGGATTGGCCGGAGGTCGGATCCTTGTCGATGGTCCTCAGCGTCAGCTGGCCGCTACCCTGTCTGCGGATGATCATATTGGCATTCCTGTCGCCATTGACGAGGCGAGCCCAGTTCACCGCCAGATTGATGACATCGCCCTGCCTGCTGCCCGAAAGCTGCGATGTCGCGCCGGATGGGCCGGTATAGGTGCCGGAATATCGGTTTCCCCGGGCCGTGAGCTGCGCCGAAATCGCACGGCTGATGATGAGAAGGCCGCGGCAGTTCCCTCTCATGGAAATCGAAGTACCCGGTGCGTTGATGTCGAATCCGCAGGAGACATTAATGGGTGGGCTGCCGATTGTTCGAAGCACCTTGCCGGTTCCCGTCCAGCTGCCGTTCAACGGTTCCAGAAATCCACTCTCATCCGCAGCTGCGGGAGCTGCAGCACAAAACCCTGCAAGGATTGCGAGAAGGCATGCCTGTCGGCGCATGGTGAAAGCCTTTTCACGGGAATTGATGGAGAACGCTGCAAAGACATCGACGGTTCCGCCGCAGTCACAGCCAATTGATGCGCTTTAGCACATAAAGGGTAATGACGGAGGTAACGGCGACCAAAGCGACGATGATGACGAACGCCCAGGTGTCGTTGACGCCTGGAATGCCGCCGACATTCATGCCGAAAAGACCGGCGACGACACTCGGAGGCAGGAGGAGCGCAGCGAGCGCTGCAAGCCGGTTTGAGTTGCGGGCGATGCGCTCGCTGATGACGGTGGAAAGGTCGTCGTGCAGAATGCTTGTCCGGTCACGGATCGCGTCGAGATATTCGATGCAGCGCATCAGCTTGTCGATGACCTCGCGCATTCGGAGTTTATCGCGCTCGGCAAGCCAGGGGGCGTCGTCATGTTCGATGCGGGTGAGGGCATCGCGCTGCGGCGAAAGATAACGGCGCAGCTGCACGGCCTGGCGGCGAAGCAGCTTCAGCCGCTCGCGGACTTCGGCTGCTTCGCCATGGAAGATCAGCTCATCCAGCTCGTCCACTTCCTCATCCATCTGATCAAGAACGGGCTCCAGGTCCCTCACGAGCTTGTCGCTGACGAGAGCAAGCAGTTCGCCGGTACGCTTGGGCCCTTTGCCTTTCCCCAGCGCCTGGCGAATATCGCGAAGGGCTGTGATGTAATGTCCTCTGTCGCGAAGCGTCACGACACGGTTCTCGTCCACCCAGGCATGAATGGGCACGAGATCCAGCTCCTCCGCGGCGCCTTCGACATCCTCAGGAGGAGCGGCGCACACGCCGCGAAGGATGATCAGCAGGCCGTCGTCAACCGGCTCGACGCGGGGGCGGGATTCGTCTTCCAGCAGGGCATCGGCGACGAGTGGATCGAAGCCGCCACTGCTCATTACCCATGCTGCCGCAGCATCATGATTACGCTCGAGATGGACCCAGAGAACGCCATCCGCGGGCTTCCAGTTCTGCAGGCCGGCTGCGCCAATCTCGCGACAGCCGCCATTGCCGTCGAGAAGAACCGCGAAACGTATGCCGGGCTCGACGCCGTAGCTGAGTTGAACCTTCTGGCCTGCAATCTCCATCCGCTCCCATCCTCCCCCGAGTATAAAAGAAAGCGAAATCATGCGTCTATTTTTGTAGTTCTAGCACCGCTCGGCTTGAGGCGGAACTGGAGTCTATGGCGGATGCTCGTGTTTATGGGCTTTCAGGGTAAGGCGATTATTCCGCCGCCGCGGCAAGACAGCCGTCGATGATGGTGCGGATCTCGGCGCGGCAGGAGCCGCAATTGGTTCCGGCATTGAGCTCCCTGCCGACGGCTTCCACGCTATGGCAACCGCCCCGAATGGCCGCGACGATCTGATTGACGCCGACGCCGAAGCAGGAGCAGACCGTCGCACCGGCGTCGATCGTATCGGCTCCCGGTCTGCCGGCGATGAGCGCAAACCGTTTGCTGAGATTGCCATGCGGTGCCGAAAGCTGGGCGATCGCCCAGTTTCTGGCCACGGCTACAGGCTGCCGCGCGACGAAGAGAGCCGCAAGCAGCCGCTCGCCATCGAAGAAGGCAAGACGCAGGTCTCCGGAGGTCTGATCGGCATAGCCGAGCGGCTCGAGATCGGCAGGTATGTCGAATGTCATGCGGCACCAGCCGACCCAGTCGTCAGGCGCCAGATCGAATGCAAGTTCCGTCCGCCAGCCGCCATCGGCCCTGGCAAGCGCCCAATAGGCGCTGTCGAGATCGTGCGGCTTTGCTGTTGAGACCGCGAAGCAATAATGCGAGGCCTGGAAGCGGCGGGCGCGGACTGCGATATTCTTCGACGCGGGCTGGCCGGAAATCGGGTCCGTAACGGGAGCGACCACGGCGTCGATACGGGCTTTGGCGGCGAAGCTGTCGTTCCAGTGCATCGGTACGAAGAGGCTGCCGCGCGCCTGCCGCTCCGTCACCAAGGCGCGGACGATCACCTTGCCGTGCGGGCTTTCGATTTCGACCAGGCCGGCTTCGGCGACCCCGATCTCGATCGCGTCGCGCGGATGGATCTCGGCGAAGGGCTCGGCGATGTGGGCCGATAGCCGCGCGCTCTTGCCGGTGCGCGTCATCGTGTGCCAGTGATCGCGAACGCGCCCGGTATTGAGCGTCAGGGGGAAGCGGCTATCGGTTCGATCGGTTGCCGGGGGGGCTATGGCGATGAAGCGCGCCTTGCGATCGGAGTGATAAAATCCGCCATCTGCGAAGAAGCGGGTGATCCGTGGTGCCGCCCCGGCTGGCTGTGGCCATTGGAACGGCGTGAGCGCGTCGTATTCTTCTGTGGCGATCGCTTGATAAGCGCCGATGTCGAAGTCCCGGCTTCCCTCGTTTTCGAAGCCGGAAAGACCTGCGTGCTCGGCGAAGATCTCCGCATTCGTACGAAAGGAAAAGGCTTGGGAAAATCCCATGCGGCGGCCGACTTCGGCCATTTGCCACCAGTCGGGCCTGGCTTCGCCCGGGGCTGCCAGAAACCGGCGCTGCCTGGACATCCGCCGTTCGGAATTGGTGACGGTGCCGTCCTTTTCGCCCCAACCCAGCGAGGGCAGCAACACACGCGCGTGCCGCGTCGTATCCGTCTCGCGCAGGATGTCGGAGACGACGACGAAGGGGCAGGCCTTGATGGCCGCCTCGACGGCATCGGCGTCCGGCATGGAGACGACCGGGTTGGTCGCCATGATCCACAATGCCTTGATGCGGCCGTCGGCGACGGCGCGAAACATGTCGACCGCCTTCAATCCCGGCTTTCCGGCAATCCGCGGCGACTGCCAGAAGCGCTGCACGCGATCGCGATCCCCGGCATTCTCGATCGCCATGTGAGCGGCAAGCATGTTGGCGAGACCGCCGACCTCGCGGCCGCCCATAGCATTCGGCTGGCCGGTCAGCGAGAAGGGTCCCATGCCGGGCCGGCCGATGCGGCCGGTCGCGAGATGGCAATTGATGATGGCGTTGACCTTGTCGGTGCCGGATGAGGATTGGTTGACGCCCTGGCTGTAGCAGGTCACGACCTTCTCCGTCTGTGCAAACAGCCGGTAGAATTCGCGAAGCTGCATGGCGGGCAAGCCCGTCAGTTCAAGCATGCGGTTGAACGACAGGGCGCCGGCGGCGGCGAAAGCCTCGGCAAAGCTGCCGGTATGCTCGGCAATGTAATTCTGGTCGATGGTGTTGCTTGTGATCAAATGCTCGAACAGGCCCAGGAAAAGGGCAACGTCGCCATCCGGCCGGATCGCCAGATGCAGATCGGCGATATCGCAGGTCATGGTCCGGCGCGGGTCGACGACGACGATCTTCATCGCCGGCCGTGCCGCCTTTGCCGCCGCCAGTCGCTGGTAGATGACCGGGTGGCACCAGGCTAGATTGGAGCCGGTGAGGATGATGAGGTCGGCAAGCTCGATGTCCTCGTAAGTGCCCGGCACCGTATCCGAACCGAAGGCGCGGCGATGACCGGCGACCGAGGATGACATGCAGAGCCGCGAATTCGTGTCGATATTGCCCGAGCCGATAAAGCCCTTCATCAGCTTGTTGGCAACGTAATAATCCTCCGTCAGCAGCTGGCCGGAGACGTAGAAGCCAACGGCATCAGGGCCATGCTCGGCAATCGTCTCACTGAAGCGTTTCGCGACCAGATCAAGCGCCTCGTCCCAGCTTGCCCTCTGGCCGGCAATTTCCGGATGGAGCAGGCGTCCGTCGAGGTCGATCGTTTCGGCAAGGGCGGAGCCCTTCGAGCACAGGCGTCCGAAGTTGGCAGGGTGGTCAGGGTCGCCTTTGACGGAAACCTTGCCGTCATGGTCGACCTTGGCGATGACGCCGCATCCGACGCCGCAATAGGGGCAGGTGGTTTTGGTTTCAATGGACATGGATTGCGTCCATGAAGGTTAGAGCCTGGGAGAACACCCCCCTCTGTCCCTGCGGGACATCTCCCCCACAAGGGGGGAGATCACCTGGTGCCGTTTTTGCCGATCTTTCCGTTTTGGCTCGATAAAGGTGACGTCTCGCTCCGGCCAATCTCCCCCCTTGTGGGGGAGATGTCAGCGAAGCTGACAGAGGGGGGGGATTTTTCCCGCGCACCGTCATCGTCACTCCGCCGCCATCATCAGGCTTTCGAGCGCGATGAAAAGCGCGCCGTCCTCGTTGCGGACGGGAATGGTCCGCACCTCGCCCTGGTCGGCTCCAAGTGCCTTGCCGGTTTCGAGCGAGATCACCCAGTTGTGCAGCGGGCAGGTCACGGCTTTCCCGTGGACGATGCCCTCCGAGAGCGGGCCGCCCTTGTGTGGGCAGTGGTCCTCGATGGCGAAGACCTCGTTTTCGGCCGTGCGGAACACGGCGATCTTGCCCTGCGGGGTTTTCACGCAGCGTGCGCCGCGAGGCGGGATGTCGGAGATGTCGCCGATTTCGATCCAATTCATATTCATCTCCTCACTCGGCGGCCTGCGGGAAGCCGACTGTCGCCATCGGCTTGAACTCGTGTTTGTCCTTACCGGAGACGCGCTCGGACCAGGGGTCGACCTGCGCGAATTTCTGGCTGAAGACGAAGCGCTCGTAATAGGCCTTGCGCTTTTCGGCATCACCCATGATCTGGCGGCGGATTTCGTCGAGGCCGATGCGCTTGGCCCATTTGTAGATACGTTCGAGGTAGCGGGCCTGTTCGCGGTACATCTGCGTCAGCGCCACGATATGTTCAAGCGCCTCGTCTTCCGTCTTGACGAGGCCCAGCACTTCCGTGCCCTTGATGTCGAGACCGGCGGCACCGGCGAAGTGGATTTCGAAGCCGCTGTCGACGCAGATGACGCCGACATCCTTGCAGGTCGCCTCGGCACAATTGCGCGGACAGCCGGAAACCGCCATCTTCACCTTCGCCGGCGTCCACGAGCCCCACATGAACTTCTCGATGCGGATGCCGAGGCCGGTCGAATCCTGCGTTCCGAAGCGGCACCAGTCGGAGCCGACGCAGGTCTTCACCGTGCGCAGGCCCTTGGCATAAGCCTGGCCGGAGATGAAACCGGCCTTGCCGAGGTCGGCCCAGACGGCGGGCAGGTCCTCCTTCTGCACGCCAAGCAAGTCGATGCGCTGACCGCCGGTGACCTTCACCATCGGGATCTCGAACTTGTCGACGACATCGGCGATGGCCCGCAGCTCGTTCGAGCTGGTGACGCCACCCCACATGCGCGGCACGACGGAATAAGTGCCGTCCTTCTGGATGTTGGCGTGGACGCGCTCATTGATGAAGCGCGACTGATAGTCGTCGGCATATTCATCCGGCCAGTCGCAGACGAGGTAGTAATTCAACGCCGGGCGGCATTTCGCGCAGCCGCAGGAGGTCTTCCATTCAAGCTCCTGCATGACGGCAGGAATGGTCTTCAGGCCCTTGGCTTTTATCAGCCTTCTGACATCGTCATGGCCGAGCTCGGTGCAGGTGCACATCGGCTGGACGGTGGCAGGATTGTAGCTGTCGCCGAGCGTGATCGACATCAGCTGTTCGACGAGTCCGGTGCAGGAGCCGCAGGAGGCCGAAGCCTTCGTGTGGGCGCGCACGTCGTCGAGTGAGGTCAGGCCCTTGGCCGTGATCGTCGAGGTGATCTTGCCCTTGCAGACGCCGTTGCAGCCGCAGATCTCCGCATCATCCGGCAAGGCTGCAACGGCCGCCATAGGGTCCAGCGGTGACCCTCCCTGATAGGCCTGGCCGAAGATCAGGGTTTCGCGCATATCGGAGATATCGATCGCCTTCTTCTTCAGGTCGTTGAACCAGGCGCCGTCGGCCGTCTCGCCGTAAAGCACGGTGCCGATGATCTTGTTGTCTTTCAGCACGAGGCGCTTATAGACCCCGGCCGCCGCATCGCGCAGGACGATCTCTTCGCGGTCGTCGCCATCGGCGAAGTCGCCGAGCGAGAACAGGTCGATGCCCGTGACCTTGAGCTTTGTCGGCGTGTCCGAGTGTACGAAAGCGGCGCTCGTATCGCCGGCCAGATGCGAGGCGGCCACACGCGCCATCTCGTAGAGTGGGGCAACGAGCCCATAGACCATGCCGCCAACTTCGGCACATTCGCCAAGTGCCATGATCGAGCCGTCCGAGGTCTGCATGCCGTCATCGACGACGATGCCGCGGTTGACGGCGATGCCGGCTTCCTTGGCAAGGCCGACATTGGGACGGATCCCGACGGCCATGACGACGAGCGTGGCCGGGATCACGCGGCCGTCGTCGAGTTCGATCCCCTCGACCTTGCCATCACCGATGATCGCCTTGGTGTTGGCCTTGGTGATGACCTTGATGCCGCGCTCCTCGACGGCCTTTTGCAGGAGATAGCCGGCGGCCGGATCGAGCTGACGTTCCATCAGCGTCGGCTGCACATGGAGAACGGTGACATCCATACCACGCAGGCTGAGGCCGGCGGCGGCTTCGAGACCGAGCAGGCCGCCGCCGATGACAACGGCCTTCTCGCGCGACTGAGCCGCAAGCAGCATGGCCTGCACATCGTCTAGATCGCGATAGGTGATGACCCCACGCAATTCCTTGCCCGGAACCGGAATGATGAAGGGGACGGAACCGGTTGCGATGACAAGCTTGTCATAGCTCTCGGTCACGCCATGATCGGAGGTGACCGTCTTTGCCACCCGGTCGATGGCGACGATCTTGTGTCCCTTGTAGAGGGTGATGCCGTGCTTGATGTACCAGCCGTCGCCATGGATGATAATCTGCTCGAAGTCCTTTTCGCCGGAAAGAACCGGCGACAGCATGATGCGGTCGTAATTGACGCGCGGCTCGGCGTTGAAGATCGTGACCTGATAGAGATCCGGCGCTTTTTCCAGCAGGTGCTCCAGCATGCGCCCTGGCGCCATGCCGTTGCCGATGATGACGAGTTTCTGGGTCATGGTATCACTCCGCGGCTTCAACGAAGCGGTGGCGTTCGTAGAGGAACTTCAGCACGGCCTCGCGGCATTTGAGGTAGGTTCTGTCGGACGCAAGCTCGATGCGGTTGCGCGGCCGCGGGATCGGCACTTCGAGGATATCGCCGATATGGGCAGCCGGGCCGTTGGTCATCATGACGATGCGGTCGGAGAGCAATACGGCTTCATCGACATCATGGGTGATCATCACCATGGTGCTGCCGAGGCGGCCATGGATTTCCATGACGGCATCCTGAAGATGGGCGCGGGTGAGCGCATCCAGTGCCCCGAAGGGCTCGTCGAGCAACAGGATCTTGGGCTGCATGGCGAGCGCGCGGGCAATGCCGACACGCTGCTTCATGCCGCCGGAGATTTCCGAGGGACGCTTGTCCTTGGCATGTGCCATCTGCACGAGATCGAGGTTGCGCATGACCCAGTCATGACGCTCGGCCTTACTTTTGGTGCCACGGAACACCTTCGAAACGGCGAGATTGACGTTCTCGTAGACGCTGAGCCAGGGCAGTAGGCTGTGGTTCTGGAAGACCACGGCCCGATCAGGACCCGGTGAGTTCACCTCGCGGTTCTCAAGCAGCACCGCGCCGGCAGAGACCGGCGTCAGGCCGGCAATGAGGTTCAGCAGGGTGGATTTGCCGCAGCCCGAATGGCCGATGATCGACACGAATTCGCCCTTGTCGATGACGAGTTCGATGCCCTTCAGGACTTCGGCACGCTGGCCGCCGCGGTCGAAATACTTGTCGATATGATCGAGCTTCAGATAGGCGCTCATCCTGTTCTCCTCAATTGCCAGTCACGCCGCGGGTCACGACAGCACCAAGGCCTGCGACCAGACGGTCGAGGACAAAGCCGGTGATGCCGATATAAGCGAGCGCGACGATGATGTCGGGCAGGCGCGACGAGTTCCACGCGTCCCAGATGAAGAAGCCGATGCCGACACCGCCGGTTAGCATTTCGGCGGCAACGATCGCTAGCCAGGAGAGGCCTGCGCCGATGCGAAGACCCGTGAAGATGTAGGGGGCGGCCGCCGGCACCATGATGCGGAAGAAGAATTCGATCTGGTTCAGCCGCAGCACCTTGGCGACGTTGCGATAATCCTGCGGAATGTTGCGAACGCCGACCGCCGTGTTGATGATGACTGGCCAGATCGAGGTGATGAAGATCACGAAAATCGCCGACGGGTTGGAATTCTGGAAGGCCGCGAGCGACAGCGGCAGCCACGCCAGCGGCGGCACGGTGCGCAGTACCTGGAAGATCGGATCGAGCCCACGCATCGCCCAGACCGATTGTCCGATCACCGCACCGATCAGCACGCCGGCAACGGCCGCAAGGCCGAAGCCATAGGCGACGCGTTGCAGCGAGACGAGCACGCGCCAGGCAAGCCCGATATCCTGCGGTCCATTATAGAAGAACGGATAGACGATGAGGTCGTAGCTGTCCTGCCAGACCTGCGAAGGCGGCGGCAGGCTTGCGCCCGGCTGCTCACAGAGCAGCTGCCAGATAGCGAGCAGAAGCACCAGGACTACCAGGGGCGGCAGGACGCTGCGCAAGACCGAGACGGCGATACGACCTGGATCGATGCGCCGAGCCGGGTGGACCGCCAATGTCACGACATGGCTCTTTGCGGGAGCAGGCGCTTGCGCAACGGCGGCTTGCTGTTTGCGGGCGGTTACGGACATTGAACGAATCCTTTTTGGAAGAGAGTGCCGACCATCACGACGCCACCTTGATCGAGAGGCTTTCGAGATAGGCAGTGGGGTTTTCGGGATCGAAAACCTTGCCGTCGAAGAAGGTCTCTTTGCCGCGTGAGGTCGATGCGGGAATATCGGCTGAGGCAACGCCGAGATCCTTGGCCGCGTCGCGCCAGATATCCTGGCGGTTCACCTGGCCGACCAGCGTCTTGATGTCGGTATTGGGAGCGAACTTGCCCCAGCGAATGTTTTCGGCAATGAACCAGGCGTCATGGCTATGATAGGGATAGGAAACGCCGCCCTTCCAGAACTTCATGTAAAGATCGGTACCCTTGGCGATCCGGCCGTTGCCGTAGTTGATGTCGCCCTTGAGGCGGCCGATTACATCCTTTGGCGGCACGTTGAACCATTGCCGCTTGCCGAGGATGGTCGCCATCTCCTCCTTGTTATCCATGCTGTCGCACCATTGCTGGGCTTCCATGACCGCCATCAGCAGGGCCTTGGCGGCATTCGGATTCTTCTCGATCCAGTCTGCGCGCATGCCGAGCGCTTTTTCCGGGTGGCCCTTCCAGATTTCGCCGGTCGTACAGGCTGTAAAGCCGATCCCCTGATTGACGAGCTGCTCGTTCCAAGGCTCGCCGACGCAGAAGACGTCCATGTTGCCGACCTTCATGTTCGCCACCATCTGCGGCGGCGGCACGACGATGGTCGAGACGTCCTTGTCGGGATGGATGCCGCCGGCGGCCAGCCAATAGCGGATCCACAGATCATGCGTGCCGCCCGGGAAGGTCATGGCCGCCTTGATCTCTTTGCCTGCGGCTCTTTTCGCATCGAAGGCGGCTTTCAGCCCGGATGCGTCAAGCTGCACGCCGGTTTCCGCATATTCCTTTGCGACCGAAATGCCCTGGCTGTCGTAATTGAGACGCGCGAGGATCGCCATCGGCACGGGCTGGTTGTTCTGCGTTACGTTGCCGGTGTGTATGAGATAGGGGAGCGGCGAGAGAATATGGGCGCCGTCGATGCCGTTTGCCGCCCCGCCAAGCACGAGGTTGTCGCGGGTTGCACCCCAGGATGCCTGCTTGGCCACATCGACGTTGGAAAGGCCATGCTTTTCGAACAGGCCTTTTTCCTTGGCAATGACCAGCGGCGCGGCATCCGTTAGCGCGATGTAACCAAGCTTCACATCCGACACTTCAGGTCCGGCGGTTGCTGCGAAGGCGCCGGAGGGGAAAGCCGTCCTGACGGCGCCGATCAGGGCTGCCGTGGCGGATGTCTTCAAAAGGTTTCGGCGCGTAATACCACCGGACAGGATCTTCTTCACTTGCAGTTTCCCCTTGTTTTGCTCGTGACGCGTGGATTTTGGACATAAAAAAACGCCGCTCGGTCGATGCAGCCCGGGACAGGAAGGAAATCCTCGGGGCAAGAACCTTGCGACGTCGATGTCTTTGCGAGCGCGTTATCAGCGCATTGCGTGCTTCGATCGCCGTTGACCGAAGCGAAACTAGATAAGCAAGCTGCGTGCCAGTTTTCGATATTGTTGTTAATGCACTGAAATCATGTAATTATTTCAGTTAATACCGGCCTTGGCTGTTTTGTGTGCGAATGCTGAAGCTGCTAAAATTTTGGGCGGATGGTTGCCATCCTGCCTGGAACCCTGCGTTTATTCTGTGCAGTGCAGAGCCGCCGACTAAATATCGTCGGCGGAAAATTGCGCCGCACTCGTCGTCTTCACCGCGAAGCCGTCGATATAGCTCGCCAGGTCTGCGGGATCGAAAACGTGACCGTCCATGAAGCGGTCGCCATCCCTGTCGCCCTCTATGCGGATATCTGCGTCATCGGGCGAGGCCTCGTTTCCAAGGGCTAGCCGGTAGAGGTCCGATCGATAGGCGGAAGCCGCCATCGCCATGTTCTGCTTGGAAAGCGCGCTTTGCCCCCAGCGCACCATCTGGCTGAATATCCACAGGGCCAGGCTCGGGCGCGGGTAATTGGCGAAGCCGGCATGAAAGCTGAAATATCGGTCGATCACCCGCCGATTGCCCTTGGCGTCGAGATTGAACTCGCCCGCCAGCACGTGGCGGATAATGCCGACAGGCGCTGCGATATAGCGCTGATCGGCAAGTGCTTCGGCAAGGGCATCATGATTTTCTGCTTTGTCGCACCAGCGCGCTGCCGCGTCGAGCGCCACGATGAGGCGCGAAACGATTTCGGGGTGGCTTTCTGCCCATTCCGGGCGCATGCCGATCACCTTTTCCGGCGCCGAGGGCCATATGTCCTGCTTGGCGGCAACGATGCGGCCGACGCCACGCTCGGAGGCGACCATGTTCCATGGCGCGCCGACACAAAAGCCGTCGATTGCTCCGGCCGCAAGGGCATCGGAAGTCAGCGGCGGCGGTACGACGACAAGCTTCACGTCCCGGTCGGGATCGATGCCGCCGGCGGCCAGCCAATAGCGGAACTCGTAGTTATGCGATGAGAACGGATAGGTCATGCCGAGTGTCGGCGGCTGCTCGCCGCGTGCTTTCATCGTGCCGACCACCTTTGCGAACGCCTGCGAATTTTCCAATGCGCTGGCGTGGTCGGAGAGGCCGGTGTCGTTGCACATGCGCTCGAAGAGCCGTGTCGACAGCGTGATGGCATTGCCGCCGTTGCCGAGCGAGAATGGCGTAATCGTCGGCGAGGGATTCGAGCCGAGCCCCAGCATCGCCGCGACCGGCATGGGCGAGAGCATATGGGCGATATCGAACTGACGAAAGGCAAGCCGGTCTCGGATATTGGCCCAGGAAACATCCTTGATGAGATCGAGCGCGATTCCCTCCTTGCGCGCGAAACCGAATTCCGCGGCCGCGATCAGAACTGAAGCATCGACCAGTGGAATGAAGCCTGCACGCAGTGTGCGCGGGCCTTCGCTTGCAATTCGCGCAGGCGCGGCAGGGTTGCTACTGCCTGCCTTGCGAGCACTGGCGAAATGGGCTGCCTGCATTCTCATGTTCACTCCGATGTCTCCCATGCGCGCGTGGCGGACGAGGTTGGTCTCAGCGCGCTCACATCAGCAATCCCGCTGCCGTCACGACGCTTTGCGCGATCTCGGACATTTTCTTCTTCTCGTTCATGGCCGTCTGCCGCAGCAGCGCAAAGGCCTCATCTTCCGAAAGTCCGCGCATCTTCATGAGGATGCCCTTGGCGCGCTCGACGATCTTGCGTTCCTCCAGCGCCGACTTGGCCTCCGCCAATTCCCGTTGCAATCGGCTGAAGGCGTTGAAGCGGCTGACCGCCATATCGAGGATCGGCTTGACCCGCTCCTTCTTCAGACCGTCGACGATATAGGCCGAAACGCCGGCCTCGACGGCTGCTTCGATCGAGGCCGTATCGGAGCGGTCGACGAACATGGCGATCGGCCGGCCCACGGTTCGCGTCAGCTGAAACAGATGTTCCATCATGTCGCGGTTCGGATTTTCAAGATCGATGATGATGACATCAGGGTGAAGTGTCTCGATCGTGCGCGCCACGCCCTGCACTTCATGGATGACCGTCACCCGCGCATGACCAGCCTCCCGCAGGCCTTCCTCGATGATCGAGGCCCGGATGGTGTTTTCATCGATCACAAGAATGGTCAGATCGAGACGGCTCATGCCATCTTTATGGCGCAATGCAGCAAGGCGAACAAGTGTTGCTCGCTGAAATATTGGGCGATTTAAAACATAGCCTAAATATTGGGCTACTTCGACCTGTTCTGACTATTTCCTCATCAACGCTGCCAATAGGCGGCTATGCTGAACGTGCCGGGATCCCTGGCGATCTCGCTCTTGACGAAAGCGCGGACGGCACGGGCCTGCTTCTGTTCGCACGCGGCCCAGACAAAGGTCTCCGGATCGGCCGCAGGCACGATGTCGCGCAGAATGCGTTCAAGCGTATCGGTCGTCCCGGCGGCCGCGCCGTTGCGATGCAGCCAGCTGACATCCATCGATGCGCTTGATGTCAGCGGCTGCTCTTCTTGCTTGCCGGCGACCTCGAGAAAGATCCGCAGCTCGGCATCGGCAGGCACGGAGGCCGCGATGCGGGCGATGGCCGGCAGCGCGGTTTCGTCGCCGGCGAGGATGAGCTTGCGCGCTGTCGGCACGCCGCCGCCGCCGGGGCCGATGAGGCCGGCGCGATCGCCCGGGCGGGCAGTCATCGCCCAGTTCGCTCCAGGAACGTTGTCACCTTCATGCACGACGAAATCGATGTTCATCTCGCCGCGGGCAAGATCGATGCTGCGGATTGTATAGGCGCGGATGGTCAGTGCATCATCGCCCTTCGGCCAATGGATGCGGCCGTCCGGCTCCGTATGCGGCCAGACCGGCTCGCGACCCTTCGGTGGAATGAGCAGGCGAACATGCATGCCGCCCTCGACGAAATGCCCGGCATCATCGGTCGCGACGACGACGCGGCGCATATGCGGGGTGATATCGTGGGCATCGGCGACCCTGATTTGGCGGAAGTTCGGTATGGCTGATGGTTGTGGCCCATCGGCCCAATTGAGGGCGAGCGTGTTGCCGGTGGAAAGTTCGAACAGGTTTTCGGCGACCATGCTGCGGATCGTGAAGAGCATCGCCGCTGTCGGGCAGCGCAGCTTGATGTCGAGGCGATCGCTGCTGACGGCGATGTCGGCGCTGCCGATGACGGTGTCGAGGCGGGCTCCGGCCTCGCTCCGCGTGATAGTGACATGCTCGGCAAACCGCGCGCAGAACTGATCCAGCAGCAGGCCGGCATCCTTATGTGTGGCCACGCCGGAAGCGGTGAAATCCCTGGCATGCATCATTGCTTAGTCTCTTTGCGGGTCAGGAACCAGATGAGATAGGGGCCGCCGATCAGGGCTGCGAACAGACCGACGGGAACCTCGTAGGGAAAGATCACCATTCGCGACAGCCAATCGGCCAGCACGAGCAGCATGGCGCCAAGCAGCAGGCTGGCCAGCAATTGCTTGACCGTCTCGCGGAAGCCGATAAGGCGGGCCAGATGCGGCGCGATCAGCCCTGTCAAACTAAGCGGGCCGACGAGGAAAGAGGGGATCGCGGTCAGGAGGGCTGCCAGTACCGCCAAAGTCAACCGGCTTGCCGCGACCGACAGGCCGACGGAGCGGGAGACGTCGCCGCCAAGCGGCAGGATGTCGAACCACCGCCGCAGGACGGGCAATGCCGGTATGAGGAGGGCGGCCGAAATGACACCGGTCCAGGCCTCGAAGGAGCCGGCGCGGTTGGTGGAGCCCGACAGCCAGCTCAGTAGCAGATAACCGCGCAAGTCGCCACGCGAAAGAACGATCGTGACGATCGCCATCGACAGCGCACCGATCGCAATGCCGGAGAGCAGCAGACGCTCCGAACCAAAGCCGCCGCGAGCGCTGAATGCCATGATGGTAAGGAATGCAATCAACGCTCCGAGCGTCATCGCCGTGATGGTGATGGCGGGCGAGGGGAAGACGAACAGGAAGAGGGCCGCCGTCAGTCCGGCGCCACCGCCAGCACTGACGCCGAGGACCTCGGGGCTTGCAAGCGGATTGGCGGTCAGACGCTGCATGATGAAGCCGGCTGCGGCCAGCATCGCGCCGGCAGTCGCTGCAACGATAGTGCGTGGCAGGCGAAAAGGCAAAAGCTCCGAGAACCGGCTGCCGAGCGCCACCTGCCAACCCTCGATGCCGCGTCCGACCGACAGAGCAAAGACCAGCAGAAGAATGAAGCCGACGGCGAGCAAGACAAGCGCCCGCCCGGGAGCGGCAAGGTTTCGCCGTGCCGGTGGGATGCCATCGGCGTGCGGTGCGCTGCGCGAATGCAGGCGCGGCAAGAGTAGAAACAGGAGCGGTCCGCCGAGAAGTGCGGTCGCCGCCCCTGTCGGGGCGAGATCGGTAAATCCCGGCGACAGAAGCTGGACGACGCAATCCGTAAGGAACAACAGCCCGGCGCCGGCAAGCGGCGCGGCAATCAGCAGTTGCCTGGTGCCGCGTGCACCACAAAATCTTGCCAGATGCGGCGCTGCAAGGCCGAGAAAGCCGATGATGCCGACTTGCGCCGTCACCGAGGCTGCGAGCCAGACGGCGAGTGCCAGAACAGTAAAGCGCATGCCGTGCAAGGCCAGGCCGAGGCTCTTTGCGCTATTATCGTCCAGGCTCATGACCGTGAGCGGGCGAACGAGTAGGAGGGCTGCTGCAAAGCCAATAGCAAGGCGAGGGACAAGCGTGACGACGCCATCCCAGCTCTGCTGATTGAGCGCGCCCGCACCCCAGATAAAGACGGACATGGCGTATTCGCCACGTGCAAGAATGATGGTGACGCTGAGTGCGGTCGCGACCAATGTCACCATCATGCCGCAGAGTGCTACAGTCACCGGATCGAGGCTGCGACGCCAGCTCAGAGCAAGAACGATCAGGACAGCCGCAAGCCCGCCGGCAAAGGCGGACATTTCCCGCGGCAAGCCGAGGAGAAGCGGAAAGAGGCCAACGGCGATCGTCATCGCCAGCTGCGAGCCGGCGGCGATCCCAAGGGTCGATGCATCGGCGATCGGGTTGCGCAAGATCCTTTGCAGCAGAGCGCCGGAAAGGCCGAGCGCTGCGCCAGCGATGATCGCGATCGCCGAGCGCGGCAGCAGGCTATCGATGAGCAGGATGTGATTGAGCGCTGCAGCATCGGGCGTATCCGCGGCAAGCTTCGGCCGCAGGAAGACGAGCGCCGCAAAGGCAAGGATGCAGACGGCAGCAAGCAGGGTGGCATTGCGCATCAGCGGCCTATCCCCGCCAATCATGTCTCTGGCAATCATGCGGCGATCAGCCATTCCATGCACGGGCGAGCCCTCCCGCAAGCAGATCGGCGAAGCGCTCCGCTGCGGGCAGCGCACCATAGGGATTGATGGAGCCGAGCAGGAGAACGCGGCCTTGCTGTACCGGCGGGAGCGCCTTCCAGAATGCGCTTTGCCGGAGTTCGGCCAAGGCTTCGGCGGGATGTGGCGGGATCAGGACGATCCACGTGTCCGGTATGGCGGCCAGCCGCTCGATGCCAACGGGCGCGGTCGCCGAATAGCTCGTGAGGTCCGGCCAGGCATTGGCAAGCCCGGTGCGGGCCAGGACCTCTCCGAACATGCTGTCGGAGCCGAAAACGCGGAAATGCCTGGCGTCGCCGAGGTTGATCGGCAGGATCGGGCGATGATCGCCCTTGCCGAAGCTGACGCGATAGGCCTCCAGCTTTTGCCGCAAGGCCTCGACGAGCGCACGGCCGGTCGGAAGCTCGAGCCGCTCTGCGATCGCAAGCGTCATCTCTTCGGAAAGCCGGTAGGGGCTGGCTCCTGGCCGATAGACGGCATGGCTCTCGACCGGGGCGATCAGGCGCAGGCGATCGTCGGCCCAGGCATAGAAATTGGAGTTGAGGATCAGCTCAGGCTTGGCGGCATAAAGGACCTCGAAATTCGGCGTTCCGCGCAGCCCGAGATCGGCGACATCAGCGGGAATAGCCGGCGTGACGGCAAGGTCTCGGAACTGCAGCAGCTCGGTGCCGGCGACCACATTGGCGCCAAGCGCCAGTAGGGTTTCCAGAATGGCCCAATCGAGCGTCGCGACACGTCGGCTCGTCGTGGCGCGCGCTGGCGTCAAACCGATAAGCGCAGCGGCACCCGTCATGGCTAGCAGTTGCCGACGTGATAGCCTGTGAGCGCTTCTTGCCGTCATGCTGGCGTCGCCTCTGGTTTCAAATCGGTGCGGGGATTGCCTTGCAGCAATCCCCGGTTCCTTGCCATCATTGAAAAACAAAGTATACCTTTATTATCAACTTACCACTTCTTGCTGAGCTTGAAGGTAACGGTTCTCGCTTCGCCGTAGCCGCAGACGTTCTCGCCGGCGCAACCCGAGACATATTCCTTGTCGAACAGGTTCGAAACGTTGAGCGCTGCACCCCAGCCCTTCTTCTCGTAGCGGATGCCCGCATCGAAGAGCGTTGCCGAAGGCACGCGCAGGGTGTTGGCCTGGTCCGCCCAGGACTTGCCCTGGTAGCGCACGCCGGCACCGATGCTAAGGCCGTCAAGGGCGTCGCTGGTGAAGGCGTAGTCGAGCCAGAGCGACGCCGTGGAGTTCGGCACCAGATAGGGCGAGTTGCCGACGATGGAGGAGTCCAGGTCCTTGGTGACTTCGAGATCGGTATAGGAGTAGGAGCCGAGCAGCTTCCAGTTTTCGTCCAGATTGACCTTGCCTTCGAATTCCACGCCGCGCGAACGGACCTCGCCGACCTGTCGCTGCAGGAAGGTGACAGGATCGGTCAGAGCCATGTTCTTGCGATCGATCTGGAAGATGGACGCCGTGAACAGGCCGTCGATGAAGTCCGGCTCGTATTTGACGCCCGCTTCGTACTGCTCGCCCTTTTCCGGAAGCAGCCCTCCGCCGGTGACGCTGGTGCCGACCAGCGGCCGGAAGAAGGTGCCGGCGCTGACATAGGGCGTGATGCCGTTGGCGAATTCGTAGGCGAGGCCCACGCGGCCGCTCGGTGCGCTGTCGTTCGAGCTGTAGGTGGTGCCGACCTTTGCATCGGAATTGGTGTCGACGAAGTCGTAGCGGCCGTTGAGCGTCACCAGCCAGCCGCCGCCGAAGCGGATCTGGTCCTGCGTATAGACGCCCAATTGCTGCTGCGTCAGCACCTGGTTGAGATAGACGAAGTTCGTACCTTGAGCGGTGCCGTAGACCGGATTGATGGCGCTGATCGGGTTGGAGCCGCAGCAGGCCTGTATCTGGTCGAGGCGGTAGATCGAGTAGTCGGTGCCGATCAGGAAATCGTGGCTTAAGGGACCGGTGTCGAACTTGTTTTCCGCACGGGTGTCGACGGAGAAGGTATCGACCTTGGAGCGCTCGAAGAAACCGATGCGGTTCAGCATGTAGTTGGGATCGTCGTAGCCTGGGCTGAGCGGATTGCCATCCACATAGCCGTTCAGATACGGGCCTTCCTCGCGCTTGTAGAGGTGACCGTAGCGCGCATTCTGCGACACGGTCCAGCCGCCGTCGAAATCATGCGAGAATTCATAGCCGAGCATCTGCTGGGCATATTTCAGATTGTCGATACTGCGTTCGCCATAGAAGGCATCGCGCTTAATCTTGCCGAAGGGTGCATCGACCACGGTGCCGACATAGGGGAAGAAGCCATTGCCGCTGTGGATTTCGTCAAGACCGCTCAGCATGCCGAAGACGGTCAGCTTGGTGGAATCGTCCGGCGAGATGGTGACCTGCGGCATGATGAAGCCGCGCAGATCGTGGGTGCCGTCGCTATAGGTGTCGCCGCCGGCGATCTTGCCGGTCAGGCGGTAGCGATAGACGCCGTCGGCCGAAAGCTTGTCGGAGAAGTCGAAGCCGACGAAGGCGTTGCCGAGATTGTTGATGCCGATCTCAGTATAATAATAGGGATCGTCGGTCGGCTCCTTGCGGACCATGTTGACGAGGCCGCCGGGATTGGAGCCGCCGTAAAGTACGGAGGACGGACCCTTCAGCACTTCGACGCGCTCGAGCATGAACGGATCGATCTGGAAGCCGCCGAAGCCGTAGCTGTAGAGCGTCAGGCCATTCATGAAGACGCCGCTCTGCGTCGCATCGAAGCCGCGGATGTAGAACCAGTCAGTATCGCCGTCATTGCCGAAGGGCTGCGTGGTGACGCCCGGCGTGTAGCGCAGCGCCTCGTCGACCTGGTTGGTGATGCCGCGATCCTGCATTTCCTGTTGGCCGATGACAGAAACCGATTGCGGCACCTCGGTGATCGGCGTGTCGGATTTCGAGCCCGCCGTGGTCTTCTTGGCGACATAGCCCTTGACCGGGGCCGTGCCGCTGGCTTCGCTCTTCTCTTGCGAGCCTTGAATGACCAACGGCTGCAGCTCGGTCGGCTTTTCCTGCGCGTTGGCCTGAGAGCCTGCCAGAAGTGCCAAAATGGCTACGCCCGTCGCCATGAGCCGCGCCCGCGATACGTCCTGCTTCAATCCCTGCATTTCCGCTATTTGTCCCGAATTCTTGCGCCCGTTCGGCTATGACAGCCGATCCCTCAATAAGGTGAGGAGTTAACTCATATTTACCGGCGCGGCTTGTCTGTAACGGGGAAAATTGAATGTTTTTGGGCAATTCTCCGCGAGAGATACAATTGCTCGCAGACTGTGGTTTTCAGGCCAGCTTGCTGCGTTTCCAACTCGCCGGCGCGGTACCGACATTCTTTCGGAAGACGCGGGTGAAATGCGCCTGATCGGCAAAGCCGGTTTCGACGGCGACGGTCGTTAGCGGCATCTCGCTGTTCAGGAGCAGATGCTTGGCCTTTTCGAGCCTGGCCTGCGTTTGCCACTGATGCGGCGGCACACCTGTGGACGCCTTGAAGGCATGGCTGAAATGCGATTGCGAGAGGCCGGTCAATTCGGCCAGTTCTTCCAGCCGGATGGCGCGCGTGCAGTTCTCTTCGATATAGTCCACCGCACGGCGCAGCTGCCAGGTGGCGAGACCGCTGCGCTTGCGGGGCCGGGTGCCGCGCAGTTGCAGAACATTGATCAACAGCGAAAGTGTCAGGCCGTCGCCATAGAGATCGTGCAGCGGCTCGGGGTTTTCGCACTCGGCCGCGATCAGCTCGGCAAGCGCCATCACCCGCGGGTCGTTGAAATGCAGCTGCGGACGGTCGAGCCGCGCCGGGTCGATATGTTCCATCAGGCGCTGGCTGACAATGCCAGCATCGAAATGAATATCGAGGTGGCGCACGAACTCGACGCCTGCCATGTCGACCCAGAGCTCCATGCCAGCGGGAATGTAGGAGATGCGTCCGCTATCGTAATTCTGCAGCCGGCCTTGTGCGCGTGGCGACGGGCGGACATTGGTCGTGCCTGGGCCGCGCTGCTCCAGCAGGATGAAAAGCCGCGGGTCCCTCGCGACATAGTACCCGCCGGCCTGTGCCGCGCAATTGACGTTCCAGATGTCGGCAACCATGCCGTTCCATCGGCGGCGATGCATGCCGCCGATCACGGAAAAGCCTCCGATCTTGTTTTGCATTCGTGGTTGAAACGTCATTCGCAGCTTCCGGCGTCGCTTTCCCGCTTTAATCCTTCAAATTATACTCAAGTTATTACAGCAACACCTTTTGGATGGCAATCTCCGTGTGGTTGCCGCACGGAGAGCGGCATGCACGCGAAAGCAAACGGGATGCCCTCTTCGGGCATCCCGTTTGCGATGTCGAATCTGCCAATATTGAAGCTGCCTGCGCCGGAACCTTATCCTAGAACAGCCCTGCCGTTCTCATCGTCTTCGAATTCGGCTGATAAGAGGCCTCGATTATACCGGAGGGCTGGCGCTTGGATGACGGCTGTGGCGCAATGGCGTGCGCGGGCGTGGCCCCCGAGCCCCGCAGCGTGCCGCAGCTTCCCGAACTGCTTGTCTTGACCTGCGGCTTGCCGCTCCCCGTGCTGAAATATTGCATGGTTCGCGTGCAGGTGCCCTTGCCCGATGTCGTAGAAATCATCGTATATCCCTGAGCACCTGGAGGAAGGCGGGAGAGCTCTATCTTCGTGAGGTTATCCGCGCCATCGGGCCATTGCGCCAAGAGCGGCGCGTTGTGCAACATGGCCGCCATCTCCCGATCCATGGCGGCCGAGATGCGCTCCATGTCGGCGAAGGGCGAGGCGTCGTCGAATGGATCGAAGGCGGCAATGAGGGAGGAAGCCGCATCGGGATTGCCTCGAAACGATATAACTGGAGGCTGATCGCCGCTATAGCGGATCACCTCCAGTGAGCCGTCCGGCAAGCGGACCGTCATTTGATGCATCTGGGCGGATTGCTCGGTCTTCTGCTGAGCGAATGCCTGACCCGCCAATCCTGCGGCGGCGATAAGACCAGCGCCGATGAGAAGTGTATTGCGGAGGGTTTGCACAATGGTCTCCTTTGCTTGAAGAACATCTCCGACGGGTTTTCGAACGAATGGCTTCGAAACCTGTCGATGCGACGATTTCGATCTTGGCCCGGCCTCCGCCAAATTTATGGCAATCCCTGCGGCACCGCGCCGCAGCTGCGCCGTACAGATGTCAATCCTGCATGATAGATCCAAATACAGACATTGCCGGACCGATGATTTCTAACCGTGAAAGAAAGGCCATTCGCCCATTTTGAGTCTGGCATGACAACGCAAGCTTGAAATTTCCCTCGTCTTCCGCCACCTGTTCGGCGCGACGTTCAACATTCCCAGGAGACTAGACGCATATGACAACCACCGCCGCAGAAATGACCGCCGAGAGCCACGTCTTCGAGGCCGACGTTGCCCGCCTTCTGCATATGATGGTTCACTCGGTTTATTCGGACAAGGATGTCTTCCTGCGCGAGCTGATCTCGAATGCGGCCGATGCCTGCGAGAAGCTGCGCTATGAGGCGATCGCGCAGCCCGGCCTGCTTGCGAACGATCCCGACAGCGGCATCCTGCTGACGCTCGACGCCGATGGCAGCAAACTCGTCGTCGAAGATAACGGCATCGGCATGAGCCGCGACGAGATGATCGAGGCGCTGGGCACGATCGCCCGTTCCGGCACGCGCGCCTTCATGGAGCGCATCGAGGCCAATAAGCAGGGCGAGGGCGCGCAGCTTATCGGCCAGTTCGGCGTCGGCTTCTATTCCTGCTTCATGGTGGCCGACCGCGTCGATGTCGTCTCGCGGCGCGCCGGTGCGGAAGATGCCTGGCTTTGGTCTTCCGATGGCAAGGGCGGCTACAGCGTTGCGCCCGTCGATGTCAGCGAAGCGCCGGCGCGCGGCACCCGCATCACGCTGCATCTGATGGAAGATGCCAAGAGCTACGCTTCGCGCTGGAGCGTCGAGCGCATCGTCAAGGAACAGTCCGGCCATGTGCCGGTGCCGATCAAGATCGCCGAAAAGCCCGGCGAGGAAGCGACGCAGCTCACCGACGGCACCGCGCTCTGGACGAAATCGAAGAACGATATCACGGCCGAGGAATATACCGATTTCTATCGCGGCGTTTCCGGCCAGTATGACGAGCCGGCGCTGACGGTGCATTTCCGCGCTGAGGGGCGCCATGAATATTCAGCGCTCGCTTTCGTGCCTGGCTCGCAGCCCTTTGACCTCTTCGATCCCGATCGCAAGGGCCGCATGAAGCTCTATGTGAAGCGCGTCTTCATCACCGATGAAGCCGAATTGCTGCCGCGCTATCTCCGCTTCGTGCGCGGGCTGGTCGACACGTCGGACCTGCCGCTCAACGTCTCGCGCGAGATGATCCAGGAAAGCCCGATCCTGACGGCGATCCGCAAGGGTGTGACTAATCGCATCATCACGGCGATCGAGAAACAGGCGGAGAGCGATCATGACGCCTTCCTGAAGATCTGGGAGAATTTTGGCAGTCTCATCAAGGAAGGCATCTATGAGGACTTCGAACGTCGTTCTCAGCTTCTGGCACTTTCGCGCTTCCGCACCACGACGTCGGGCGACGGCTATCGCTCGCTTGCCGACTACATCAAGGATGCCAAGGAAGGCCAGCAGTCGATCTACTATCTCGTCGGTGGCAGCCTGGAGCAGCTGAAGGCTTCGCCCCAGCTTGAAGGTTTCCGTGCCCGCGGCATCGAAGTCCTGTTGCTGACCGATTCCGTCGATAGCTTCTGGGTGACCAACGCCCCGGAATTTGAAGGCAAGAGCTTCAAATCGATTACGCAGGGCTCTGCTGATCTTGCCCAGTTCAAGAAGCAGGACGAAGACAAGCCTGAAAGCGAAAGCGCGCCCGCCGAAGTCCAGGCATTCCTGGACTATGCCAAGCAGAAGCTGGCCGATGAGGTCTCCGATGTGCGCGCATCCGACCGTCTGATTGAAAGCGCCGTCTGCCTCGTTGCCTCCGAGCAGGGTTATGATCGCCAGTTGGAGAAGATCTTGCAGGGCGCCGGCCGTCTACAGTCCGGCGCCAAACCGATCCTGGAAATCAACATGGATCATCCTGTCGTCAAGGCCATTGCCGCCAAGGCCGATTCACCGGCCCTGCGCGATGATGCCGCCTTCCTTTTGCTCGATCAGGCCCGCGTGCTGGATGGCGACAAGCCTGCCGATCCGCGCGCTTTTGCCGAACGTCTGGCACGGCTGATGGAGAAGGCGCTGCAGTAATCCAACGGGATCGGCACGGCTCGAAACGGCTGTGCCGATCCATTCGCGGAGGGCTGCGATCACGTTATGCTGAGGCGCAAAAAACTTGCCTAAATTTATCATCTTTTCGTTGCGGGGCGAGGGCTCTTCTTCTATAAAAATGTCAGATTGGCAGGGCCTTGCTCTGCCACGTAAGCGTTAACGTCACTCAACGCGTATGATCGAACGGCTCTGCGGCTTCGGTCTGCGCGACTGTGTCCTGCGGATCGAGATCGAAGCGCCTCGAAAGGACACCGATGGATACCCCTCATAATTCCAACCCGGCCATCTCCGCCCCGAAGATCGAGCGCGTGCGGCATGAGCTGAAGCGGCGCTCTTTGACGGTAACGGCAATCGAGAGGATCACGCCCGGCATGCTGCGCATTCGGCTGACCGGCGAAGACCTTGCCGATTTCGTCAGCCTGGCGCCCGACGACCACATCAAGGTTTTCGTAGCCGGCGCGGGCGAGGAGATGGAGCGGCGTGATTATACGCCCCGCCATTACGACACCGACGCGCGCACGCTCGTCCTCGATTTTGCCGTCCATGAGGCAGGCCCCGCCACGCAATGGGCGCTCGACGCCCGCGTCGGCGACAGGCTGGAGATCGGCGGTCCCCGCGGCTCGGCCGTAGTGTCCGCAGATATCGAGAACTGGCTGCTCATCGGCGACGAGACGGCGCTGCCGGCCATCGGCCGCCGGATTGAGGAGGCGCCTGCGGCTGCGCGCATAACGGCGATCGCCGCGGTTGCGGATGCTCACGAACATCAAGCATTTCAAACCGACGCGCAGCTTGATATGCACTGGGCGCATCGGCCCCTTTCGGAGGCGACCGATCCATCCCCTCTCTTGAAGATATTGCAGTCGATCGATGTGGTTTCCGGCACTTTCGTCTGGATCGCCGCCGAGGCTTCCGTCACGCGCGCCCTGCGCTCCTACCTCGTCGAGGAACGCGGTTATCCGCTGAGCTGGATCAAGGCATCGGGCTATTGGGTCAAAGGCAAGGCAGACACGACGGAGAAATTCGATTGAATGCGGGACGCAGGCGGCAAGACGCCGCCCGCGTCTCAATGTTGATGGATCAGGCATCTTGCCGGAATCGGCTGCTGCCCCATTTCATGGCCCAATCGTCCCGGAAAGGGATAAGGCGTTCCATGATAAGCTTGGGTTCATCGAAATTGCGTTCCGTAGATTTCGATTTCCTGAATTGGATGGGATCGTCGAAGGTTAGGCGTGAAGAGGGCGTGGTGGCGGAGACCGCTCCCGATCGCTTTGCGGGTTCATGGCGCCGAGCGGGAGGCGGTACTTTGGACGTCATGTCGATCCCTGCCGTGCACGACGGCTAATATTGAGGATAAAGCCAAGGTGCTTGCCGTCCCGAAAGACCCTCCGCGGACATTTATCGCGTTGATGCTGTCGGCGCTTCGCAAGGCCTTCGCCGGTATCGCGCTGGCGAGTGCCGCCATCAATATATTGGCCTTGACCGGCTCTTTCTTCATGCTGCAGGTCTATGACCGGGTCATTCCGAGCCGCAGCCTGCCGACATTGTCCGGCCTCGTCATCATCGTTGCGGTCCTCTTCCTGTTCCAAGGCATTATCGAGTTCCTGCGTTCCATGCTGCTTGTTCGTATCGGCATGTCGCTTGATGAACGATTGAACAAAAAGGTCTTCCGCTCGCTCCTGTTCCTGCCAACCAGGAAACAGACGTCGGACGACGGCTTGCAATCGGTCCGCGATCTCGAGCAGATTCGTTCCTTCCTTTCTGGTAACGGCTCGACGGCGCTTTTCGATCTGCCGTGGGTGCCGTTCTATCTGATCCTTTGCTTTCTGTTCCATTTCTGGATCGGCTTCACGGCTCTGTGTGGTGCCCTTTTGCTCGTCGGCATTACAGTGCTTGCCGAACTGCTGTCGCGTCGACCGGCTGAGGCGGCGGCCAAGTCTTCGGCCATGCGTCTCGGTTTCGCCCAGGCGGCGCGACGCAATTGGGAGGCGGCCATTGCCATGGGGTTTGTTGGCCGTCTGAGCGAGAAGTGGGCGGCCATGAACGGCGACTATCTCCGACATCAGCTGGCGGCGAGCACGATCGTCGGGGCACTCACAATCGCTGCCAAGATGGCGCGCATGATGCTTCAGTCCGGCGTTCTCGCCGTCGGGGCGATCCTCGTCATTCGGCAGGAGGCGACGGGTGGCATCATCATTGCCAGTTCGATCCTGGTGACACGGGCGCTGGCGCCCGTCGAGCTCGCGATCGGCCAGTGGAAAGGCCTTGTCGCCGCGCGTCAGGGCTGGGTGCGGCTTGCCGCGCTCCTCGACGTCGTGCCGCCCGAGCAGCAGGCCTTCGCTTTGCCGCCGCCGTCGCGCGAGCTTAGCGTCGAGAATATCAGCGTTACTTCTCCAGGCAGCCGCGATCTCATCCTGCGCAATATCTCGTTCAGGATATCGTCGGGCACGGTGCTCGGCGTCATCGGTCCGAGCGCGTCGGGCAAGTCCTCCCTTGCGCGGGCGATCGCCGGCCTATGGCCGGTTCCCCTTGGCGCCGTGCGGCTCGATCGTGCCGCGCTGTCGCAATGGAATAGCGACGAACTCGGTCGGCATATCGGCTATCTGCCGCAGGATGTGGACCTGTTCGACGGCTCGATCGCCGAAAACATTTCCCGGTTTGCCGAGGAAGTGGATACGAAGCCGATCATCGCTGCGGCGAAGGCTGCGGGGGTTTACGACATGATCGTCAAGCTTCCGGATGGCTTCGATACGAGGATCGGCGAGAGCGGATCGCGCCTTTCAGCCGGGCAGAGGCAGCGCATAGCCCTGGCGAGAGCGCTTTACAACGATCCATTCCTGGTGGTTCTCGATGAGCCGAACTCCAATCTGGATGCGGAGGGAGAGGCCGCGCTGACCGAGGCCCTCGCAGGCGTGCGGAAGCGCGGCGCCATCGCGATCGTCATTGCCCACAGGCCAAGCGCCCTGGCCGCTGCCGATACCGTCATGATCGTTGCCGGCGGTCAGGTTCAGGCGTTCGGTCCGAAGAAAGACATACTCGGGCCATCGCCCAAGCAGGTCGGAACGACGCATTTTGCCGTTGCCGGCGGGGAGACGCACGGATGACCGACAAGGCTTCGCCATCGACCGAACGGACGATCCGCCGCCTGTCCCTGCTTGTGGTGGCGGCCGTAGCGCTGCTGTTTGGTGTGATGGGCGGCCTTGCGGCGGCGACCAGGATTTCCGGAGCGGTGATTGCCTCGGGCACGCTTGTCGTGGACAGCTATGTGAAGCCGGTGAAGCACCTGAAAGGCGGGATCGCCCGCGCGATCCTGGTGAAGAACGGCGATCATGTCGCGGCCGGCCAGGTGCTCGTGCGCCTGGACGACACGCAGACCAAGGCCAACCTTGCCATCATCCGCAAGCGGCTGAACGAGCTTTCCGCCCGCACGGCGCGTCTGGCGGCGGAGCGCGACGGCAGGCAGGATATCGCCTTTCCCACCGAACTTCTCTCGGACGCTACTGACGCAGATGTCGCGGCTATTCTGGCAGGCGAGCGCCGGCTCTTTCGCGATCGTCAGATATCGCGCGACGGGCAGAAATCGCAGCTTCACGAGCGCATTCAGCAGCTCAGGCAGGAGATTGACGGTCTCGTCGCCCAGGAAGAGGGCAAACGCCAGGAGATCGCGCTCATCGCCAAGGAGCTCGGCAGTCTCCAAGGCTTGCTCGATCAGGGCATCATTTCGGCGACGAAGGTCTATTCGCTGCAGCGGGAAAGCGCTTCGCTGAACGGCGATCTCGGAAACCTCGTCTCGTCGATCGCCCAGACCAAAGGCAAGATTGCGGAAACCGAGCTGCAGATCCTGCAGATCGATGCTGACCGCAGTTCGGAAGTATCCGAGCAATTGCGCCAGGCGGAAAGCGATAGCGGTCAGTTTGCCGAGCGCCTTATCGCCGCCGAGGACGATCTGAAGCGGATCGACATCAAGGCGCCGCAGTCAGGGATCGTCGATCAGCTGAGCATCCATGCCGAAGGGGCAGTCATTTCGCCGGCAGAAGCGATCCTGCAGATAGTCCCGGATAAGGATGCGCTGGTAGCGGAGTTGAAACTTGCGCCGCAGGATATCGACCAGATTACCGTGGGCCAGGCGGTATCCCTGCGCTTTCCCGCCTTCAATCAGCGGATCACCCCGGAGCTGAACGGGCATGTCGATACGATCTCGGCGGACCTGACGACGGATCAGCGTTCGGGACAAAGCTATTATGTCGTACGGGTCAAGGTGGCAAAGCCGGAATGGGATCGGCTGGGGCAGCTTACACCGCTGCCCGGCATGCCTGTGGAGGCCTTTCTGCAGACGGGCGAGAGAAGTGTTCTTGCCTATCTGACAAAGCCGATGACCGACCAGATCCGGCGGGCGTTCAGGGAGGATTAGGGTGGTTTCGACCGGGTTACAGTCTCTTCCCAGCGGCCGCCCGATTTGCGTCGGACGGCCGCTCTGGAGTGCGTCGAGTTCCGAGACCGCTCAGATATGCCAGTCCGTCGTATGGGCTGATTGGGCCGAGGTGGTGAGCTGGGCGGCATGATCGTCCAGGGAATAGGCCTTGATATAGTCGATCTTCATCTCGGACCCGTTCGGGAGTCCATCAGTCGGCGTGCCCGCCACGCCGCCGACGGCGAGATCGACGAGCATATACATCGGGCCGTGCATATCAGCCGGCGTATCGGCATGGGCGACGGCGACGTCGTCGAAATACCAGACGATCTGATCCTTGTCCCAGAGCACGCCGTAATTGTGGAAGCCGTTCGTGCTTGGGACTTCCACTGGAATGGACGTTTTCGTGTGCTCGCCGGTGGCATTCGAATGAACAGTCACATTGACAGTGGTGGGGTTCTGCCCACGCATTTCCACGACATCGAGCTCCGGCGGCCATGAGCCATCCTCCGGCAGCAGCCAGAAGGCTGGCCAGACGCCCTGATTATGCGGCATCTCCGCCCGCATTTCGAAATAGCCATAGGTCTGGGAGAAGGTGGAGTGGGTGGTCAGAAGGCCGGAGGTGTAATCATGGTTCTCGACGGTCGATTTCAACGCATCCGGCGTCTGTTTCGCCGTGATGGTCAGAACGCCGTCCGAGACGGAAAATGGGTTTACGGATGCAGTCGGCGCGTAGGACGGATTGATGTACCATTGCAGCTCGTCATTCAGGCTGCTGCCCTTGTCCGGCGCCCAGGAATATTTCGCATCCCAGGTGCCCTGCGTTCCCTCGTGCAGCGACAGCGTATTGAAATCGTCCGAAAAAGTCTGCGTCAGCGATGCTCTGTCGAGCCCGAGCTGAAACTGATCTTCATGCAGATCGGAGATGGTCTTGTTGGCGAAGACCAGACTTTCGCCATTGCCGAGATCGAGCCGGACATTGGCGCCTTCCTGCGTGGAATGGCTGACAACCTGATCGAAGGACGTCAGGCCGTATTGATTGAGCCGAACCTTGTCGTCATCGCTGAAGTCGGCGATGAGATCGCTGCCGTTACCCTTGGTGATGAGGAAGGTATCAGCCCCGCCGCCGCCAATGAGCACATCGTTGCCGCCGCGTCCGTCGATGGTCTGGCTGCCGCTACCGCCGGTGATGATGTTGTCGGCGTCGTTGCCATAGGCGTGACGGTTGTCACCCGTGACGGTAAGATTTTCGACATTGGCGGGCAGCGTGTAATCCATCCAGGTGTTGATGGTATCGATGCCGGCATTGGGGGCTTCATAGACCCGATTGTTGCTCGAGTAGATATAATAGATGTCGTCGCCTGTGCCGCCCATTAGCGTTACGTTGACGGTGTTGTCGCCCCATATGGAATCATTGCCAGCGGTACCGTAGAGGGTCGGTCCCGAGCCGGTGGCGGAAAAGAAACCTGTCGACGTACCGCTATAGTAAAGCGGTTGTCCAAGAGCATTCAAAACTGAATTGGGCATGAGAAACCTCTTCCTTGGTGCCGGACCAGCTCCTCCACCGATCTAATATTTCTCCCCACTCATATGCATCAGATAGCGTGCATTGTTTTTCCGCCCAGCCCCGGCGGCAAGTTTTTTCGCCGCTATCGCCAAGGATGGGAGCGCTATGGGCGGATAAGCGGAAACGCCCGCGTCCGTTCCGCTTTCTTGCTGTGCCGCCCTGGCGTGACTTGCAGATCAGGCAGGCCTATGTCGCCAATTGAGTCTCGGCCGACATCGGGCAAAGGCTTTTTCGGGAGGCGAGGAAATCGATGAAGGTGCGAACTTTGGCGGAAAGGTATTTTCTGGTGGGATAGACCGCATGCAGGGTGGCTTTGAATGTCACATCCTCAGGCAGAACCATTTCCAAGTGGCCATCGGCGACGTCGGCCTGTGTCATCCATACCGGCAAAAAGACCAGGCCCATGCCTTCCAATGCTGCCAGATGCAGCATGATTTCGTTTTCGCTTTGCATGACCGTGCGGAAGCTCACTGTTTCAGGGCCTTTCCTCCCATCGAGTGCGAAATTGCCACTCGCATTCATGCCGCTATAGGCCAGCAGTGAATGACCATTGAGATTGCTCACCTCGGCCGGACGCCCGGTGCGCGCGAGATAAGCGGGCGATCCCACGAGGTGAAAAGGGACCTGCAACAAGGGACGTGCGACGAGGCCGGGATCGAGCCGCCCCGGTGTTGTCGCACGCAGGGCAAGATCGAAGCCTTCGTCGACCAGATTGACGATCCGGCCGCTGAGATCCATGTCGAAGCGCACGTCCGGATAGCGCTGGTGATATTCGGCGAGCGCGCGTGCGACAAGCGCATTTGCTATCCACACCGGAGCGCTCAATCTCAAGGTTCCGCGCGGCATGACGGTGACGTTGCTGACGGCCGCTTCCACTTCGTCAAGGCCGTCAAGCATTTGTCGGCTCTGGTTGAAGTAGAGCATACCGCTCTCCGTCATGCTGACATGGCGGCTGGTTCGGTTCAGCAAGCGAGTGCCCAGCCGATTTTCCAGATGCATGACATGTTTGCTCGCCATTGCAGGCGAGAGACCAAGGCGATCGGCTGCGGCGGTAAAGCTCTTCAGCTCAGCCACCGTGCAAAAGACCCGCAGGCTCATCAACGTATCCATAGATCATCAACATAGAGGAAATGTTCCTTCAATGTAAGTCGCATTGATCAATGATAATGAAAGATCAATTTGCATTGCGCGACGCTGCGTAACTCATCACCTCTCTGGTTTTGAGGCTGGTGGCAGTCGCCTCGAAAGGATGCAACACCGTGAATAAGTTTCGCCTCCCAACCTATTTCATCAGCCATGGCGGCGGTCCCTGGCCATATATGACCGGTGATTTCCGCAGTAATTTCGACAAGCTCGAGCAATCCTTGATCGACATGCGTCTTGAGCTCGGCAATACGGTCCAGGCAGTACTGGTCGTTTCCGGTCACTGGGAAGAGCATGGTTTCGCCATATCATCAGGTGCCCATCCGGGGATGGTCTACGACTATCACGGCTTTCCGGAATATCTTTACAGCATCAAATACGGCGCGCCCGGCTCGCCGGAACTTGCCAGGAGCGTGCAGGCATTGCTGCAGGAACGCGGCATCGAGGCAGGGCTCAATCCGACCCGAGGCTTCGACCATGGCACCTTCAGCATTCTCAAGCCGCTCTATCCCGAAGAAGATGTTCCGGTCGTTCAGCTTTCGCTCGATGCCGGCTACGATCCCGCCCTGCACCTTGAAGTCGGGCGCGCGCTGGCCCCGCTGCGCGACGAGGGCGTTCTGATCATCGGAAGCGGCCTCAGTTATCATAATCTTCCCGCAATGCGCGGGAAGGAGGGCTACGAACCATCCCGGCAGTTTGACGCCTGGCTCCAGCAGATCCTGGTCCATTCGTCCGCCTATGAGCGCGCAAAGCTGCTGCTCGAATGGGAACAGGCACCATCTGCCCGCGCGGCACATCCACGCGAGGATCATCTCATTCCGTTGATGGTGGCTGTCGGCGCGGCAAGGGATGAACCGGGCGCCGTCACCTATCACCAGACCGATTTTGCAGGCGGGCTTACGGCATCCAGCTTCCGCTTCGGCGATGTACCGGCATTGGTGGCAGCCGACGGATCAGCCAAATGAGCGAGCTGTCGAAGCGTACTCACGCCGCTGACGGGGCCTCCGGACGGAAAATCTCAAACTCAAATCCATCGCCGGTTGATGCACTCAACGGCCAATCAGGAGAAGCACTATGTTGAATACCACCAAATGGACGCCCCATGTTCTCGGGATTTTGCGGATCGTCACCGCGCTGCTGTTCCTTGAACATGCGACCATGAAGTTCTTCCAGTTCCCAGCGGCAATTCCCGGCGTAAGCTATCCGTTGCCGGCCATCATGCTCGCCGCCGGCGCCATTGAAATCGTCACCGGCCTGCTGATGACCATCGGTCTCTATACGCGCATCGCTGCCTTTGTCGCATCGGGCGAAATGGCGGCCGCTTATTGGATGGCGCATGCACCTCAGGGCTTCTGGCCGGCGCTCAACATGGGTGAGGCCGCCATCATGTTTTGCTTCATCTTCCTCTATATCGCCTTTGCCGGCGCCGGCAGCTGGGCATTGGACAACGCCCTGCGCGGCTCTTCGAAACAGGTATCGCTCACGGAACGAGCATGAAGCCAATGCGCTCCCGTCATTCGATGGGAGCGTGTCATCCAAGCGATCTGAATAGCGGTCGGCGTTTCTTGCCGATCCGGTAGCCCATTCATTGGCCTCCTCGACGCTCTGCACAGGAGCCGGAATCCGTAGAGGCCATAGCGAACCCATGGAGACAAGCAATGAAGGCTGTGCTTCTGAAATCCTATGGCGACATCGATCAATTCGAAATCGGCGATATTCCTGCGCCAAAGCCGGGTGCCGGCGAGGTTTTGATCAAGATCGAGGCATCGGCCGTCAATCCGTTCGATCTCATTTTGCGCCAGGGTTTCATGTCGCAATACATTCCGCTTCCGCTCCCGGCGGTTCTAGGCGGGGACGCCGCCGGCACGATTGCAGACATTGGCGAAGGTGTCGAAGGGTTGGCGGTTGGCGATCGCGTCGTAGTCGATTTCCCCGCGAATGGCAAAGGAGCGCATGCCGAATTCGGGCTCGTTCCAGCCACCTCCGTTGCCAAGCTGCCCGCTGCGTTGAGTTTCGAGCAGGGAGCGGCATTGGTAAAGGCTGGCCTGACCGGGAGACAGACTGTGGATGCCTTGGGTGTCAAGACAGGTGACCGGGTATTGATCTCGGGTGCGCTCGGCTCCGTCGGCCGTGCCGCCATCCAATATCTCAAGCAAATAGGTGCCCAGCCGGTCGCGGGCGTTCGGCCCGAGCGGATGGGCGAGGCGCGCGAGCTGGTCGGGGAAGGCGTGGACATTACCGTGCCGGCAAAGAGCCCCAGCTTTCAATATGCCATCAGCGCCGCTGCGCCGGTGGCTAAAAATCTCATCGAAAATGTGGTCGATGGCGGCCAGGTCGCAAGCATTGTTCCAGTACCCGAGGACGCCAACCAAGGCAACCGCGTGGCCATCCGCGAGCTCTATCATCGAACCGATGCCGCAACGCTTGACGCGGTTCTCGACGCTGCAGCGCGAGGATTGCTGCTGATACCGATTTCGCAGGTTTTTGCCCTGGAGGAATTGGGCTTGGCCCAAGATGCGGTCGCCAGGGGAGCACAGGGTAAAGTCGTGCTCAAGCATTGAGCATTACAGCATCGGTGGTAGCGCAATCTTCGCCATTGCAGCCGCCAGCAGGCGCTGAAACGACGTTTTCAGTCCCGCTTGCTGGTTCGATAGCCTTTGCCAAAAAGCCGATCAATTGATGACAGCGTCAGTACTGGGAGCACGTGTCGCGATCCGTGGCACGTGTTTCATCATATGCACTTCGCTTGGCAAAGATGGCGCCCGCCGCTGCTCGATGAGTAGGTGCTGAGGCCCTGCGAGCCGGGTTGACCAGCCGGCAGCCTAAGCAGTGACGCCGGAGGGCATGAGGCGGGAAGAGATTTTCCGTTTCCAGTGGCCCAGGAGATCACCGTTCCTTTTAATCTACCATTTTTGTGGACAATATTCGCATTATCGAAAACGCATGTGATTTCCGAAAGGGATGAGCGAAAGGATGAGAATGAGTGCGCCCAAACTCGTCGGCTTTGCCGGCAGCTTCAACAGGCCGTCGAAGACCTACGCGCTGGTGCAGACCGTTGCCGACCTGGCAAGCGAGCAATATGGCTTCACCAACAGGGTTTACGATCTGCACGATGTCGGCGCCTCGCTCGGACTGGCGAAATGGCGCAAAGATCTGGACGATCAGGCGAGAAGCGTCATCGATGAGATCGTGTCGGCCGATGCTCTCGTCATCGGTTCGCCGACCTTCAAGGGATCCTATCCCGGACTGTTCAAGCATCTGATCGACCTCATCGATCCGCATGAGCTGCGGGCCAAGCCGATCATCATCACGGCGACCGGCGGTGGAGACCGGCATGCGCTGATGGTCGAACATCAGCTGCGGCCGCTCTTCGGCTTCTTCATGGCCCATACCTTGCCGACGGCGGTCTATGCATCGGATCGCGATTTCGCCGACTACAAGGTGTCGTCAGAGCCGCTGGCCAACCGCATCAACGAGGTTGTCGGCGAGCTCGGGGCCTTTTTCCCGCATCCGGTGACGAGGCTTGCCGCTGCGGAATGATGGGCGGTGACGCCCGAACGTCTTGGATTTGTCACCGGAATGGAGGCTTACATGAGATGGAATGTCATCAGCCGCCTGAAGACGATTTTTGCCGGTCCCGCGCTGCAGAGGGTGGATGTTCGCACGCGGTCCGTTGACTGGGTTGAATCTGTGGAGCGGGAACGAGAACTCTCCGCCCGTGACTACGAGATCTATTACTGGTGCTCCACGCCGGCGCCCTGGTATTGAAAGGAGGTGCCTTTGATGTCGTGTCGCGAATTGAGTTTCCTATCGTTATTCGTCGCGAGGCTTCCATGACCAGAGTACTGATCGTGCCGGGTCTCTTTGGCTCGGGTGAGGGGCATTGGCAGCGTCACTGGCTGCAGGATCATCAGGATGTCCAACTAGTCGAGCAGGACGATTGGGATTTTCCCCATCTCGGCAGCTGGATGGAAAGGCTGGAGGAAGCGCTGGAAGAGGCCGGCGATGCCTATATCGTGGCGCACAGCCTGGGCTGCGTATTGACGGCAAGATTGGCCGGCCGTCCGGCCGCGCGAAGGGTCAAGGGAGCGCTGCTCGTCGCACCCTGCGACATTCCGGTGACGGAAGCCCTGCATGCCGGGCATCTTTCCTTCGGCACGATGCCGACGGAAGCCTTGCCTTTTCCCAGCATCACGATCGGAAGCCTGAACGATATCTATATGAGGCTCGACCGGCTGACCTTGTTCGGGCGGCTCTGGAATTCCGATGTCCGCAATATCGGCCTTGCGGGGCACATCAATATTGCCAGCGGCTTCGGGCGCTGGCCAAGCGGTTATGGCTTCCTGGAAATACTGAAGAGCCGCAGCAGACATCGCCAGCCGCAGGGGTTTTCGAGGGCTGTCGCCGTTTCCATTTAAAAGAAGGCTTTTCATATCGAACGTTCGACGCCATTGTGCTGCGGATGTTCTGATCGTACCCCACATCGGCGCATTCAAGGCGAGCAACGGGGGCAGAACTTTGGAGGTAAGACAATGAGTTTGCGCATCAACGATATCGCCCCGGATTTTACGGCCGAGACGACACAGGGCGAGATTAAGTTCCATGACTGGATCGGTAATGGCTGGGCCGTGCTCTTTTCGCATCCGAAGAACTTCACGCCGGTCTGCACGACAGAGCTCGGCGCGATGGCCGGCTTGGAAGGCGAATTCCGCAAGCGCGGCGTCAAGATCATTGGCATCTCTGTCGATCCCGTCGAAAGTCACGGTCGCTGGAAGAACGACATCAAGACGGCGACCGGTTTCGATGTCGACTATCCGCTGATCGGCGACAAGGACCTCAACGTCGCCAAGCTCTATGACATGCTGCCGGCCGGTGCGGGCGAGAGTTCGGAAGGCCGCACGCCGGCCGACAACGCCACCGTGCGCTCCGTCTTCGTCATCGGGCCCGACAAGAAGATCAAGCTGATCCTCACCTATCCGATGACGACGGGCCGCAATTTCGGAGAAATCCTGCGTGCGATCGACTCGATCCAGCTGACATCGAAGCATCAGGTTGCCACACCGGCAAACTGGCAGCAGGGCGAAGACGTCATCATCACGGCAGCCGTCTCCAACGAAGACGCTATTGCCCGTTTCGGCTCGTTCGACACGGTGTTGCCCTATCTGCGCAAGACCCGCCAGCCATCAGCCTGATGGGGATCAGCGGTTGAAATTTGCAAAAAAGGTGATGCGGCTCCAAAAGCCGCATCACTCTTTTCAAAGGCTGACGTTTTCACGCAGAAACTCCAGCAGCGCGCGCACGCGGGCCGGCAGCGGGCCGCCCTGGCCGATATAGACGGCATGGAACTCCTCGATATCGCCGGGGTTTAGCTCTTCAAGGACCGGCAGCAGGCGACCAGCCGCGATATCCGATCCGACGGTGAAGGCGGCAAGCCGTGCCAGACCGGCACCACCGAGCGCAAGGTGGCGCATGGCCTCTCCGTCGCTCACCTGCAGACTGCGAGGGGGCGGTACCGTCGCGATCTCGCCGTCTACCAGCAACGGCCAGCCTTCGATTGCGCGGGAATAGGCAAAACCGATGCGGCAATGTTTCTCCAGTTCTCTTAAGGAGCGGGGCGTGCCGTGCCGCTGCAGATAAGCTGGCGAGGCGACGATGACCTTACGCGCTGCTCCAAGCTTGCGGGCCGTCAGACTGGAGCTCTTCAGCGGTCCGGCGCGGATTGCGACATCGGCCCGCTCTTCCATCAGGTCGACGATCCGGTCTGTGTGAAAAATCTCCAATGAGATATTCGGGTGCAGCGCCATGAAGGCGGGCACAAGCGGGGCCAGCACATGATTGCCGAAGGAGCCGCTGGTGTTGATGCGGATATGGCCGGCAGCCTGCTCTCCCGCCGAGGCGTGGCGTTCGGCCTCGGCGATATCGGCGAGGATGGCAACGCTCCGTTCGAAGAATGCGCAGCCCTCGGGGGTTAGCTGCAGCCGCCGTGTCGAGCGGTTGATGAGACGGGCGCCGAGACGCCTTTCCAGCCTCGTGATGAGTTTGCTGACCGCCGAGGGCGTCATGCGGCAGGCCATGGCGGCGGCAGTGAAGCCACCAAGCTCCACGGCGCGCACGAAGACTTCCATTTCGCCGGAACGATTGATTTCTTGGCGGCTCATGATGAATTAAAATCACAAATCAATTTCTGATCGGCAATCTATATCATGCCTTTTTAGCAGTCTATCTATCTGAAGAACCAACAGGAGATAGACGATGGACTACAGAAATCTCGGCGCCTCCGGCCTGCGCGTCCCCGTGCTCAGTTTCGGCGCCGGCACGTTTGCCGGTAGCGGGCTCCTCTTCAGCGCCTGGGGTTCGACGGATGCGACGGAAGCGCGCCGTCTGGTCGACATCTGCCTGGAGGCGGGCGTCAATCTCTTCGATACGGCGGATGTCTATTCGGCAGGCGCATCGGAGGAGGTGCTCGGCCAAGCGATCCGGGGCAGGCGGGATGCCGTGCTGATCTCGACGAAGACAGCACTGCCGATGGGCGACGGGCCGGCCGACTGGGGGAGTTCGCGTTCGCGATTGATCACATCGGTCGACGCCGCCTTGCGGCGTCTCGGGACCGATTACATCGACCTTTTACAATTGCATGCTTTCGATGCCTCGACGCCCATTGAGGAAACGCTTTCCACACTCGATGGCTTGGTGAAGGCGGGAAAGATCCGCTACATCGGCGCTTCCAACTTCGCCGGCTGGGAGCTGATGAAATCGCTCGCGATCTCCGAGAAGTACGGCTACGCACGCCATGTCGCCCATCAGGTCTATTATTCGCTCGCTGGCCGCGATTACGAATGGGAATTGATGCCGCTGGGTCATGATCAGAACGTCGGCGCCCTGGTCTGGAGTCCGCTGGCATGGGGCAGGCTCACTGGCAAGATCCGCCGCGGCCAGCCATTGCCCGAAAAGAGCCGCTTGCATGAGACGGCGTCATTCGGCCCGCCCGTCGATGACGAGAAGCTGTTCGATATTGTCGATGTGCTGGATGAGATTGCTGTCGAGACCGGAAAGAGCGTGCCGCAGATCGCGATCAACTGGCTGCTGTCCCGGCCGACGGTTGCAAGCGTCATCATCGGCGCGCGCAATGAGGAGCAGTTGCGCCAGAATCTCGGCGCGGTCGGCTGGACGCTTTCGAAAGAGCAGATCGAGAAGTTGGACAAGGTGAGCGAGCTGACGGCTCCCTATCCCTATTTTCCGTATCGGCGTCAGGAAGGCTTTGCGAGACTCAATCCGCCGCTGGTCTGACGCGGCAGGTATTCCTGTGGACCATGGCAACGAAGGCGGCGGAGCAAATTGGCTGTCCCGCCGCCAACAGCATTTAGCGGCCGCCCTCCATCTTGCGATGGCGCTGGTTCCTGCCGCTCTCGCCATAAGGATAGGCGGCGGGCTGAGGAGCGCTGATCTCGTTCAGCCTGTCCATTTCCGCCTCCGTGAGCTTCAGTTCGGCCGCACCCAGATTGTCGGCAAGCTGCTCACGCGTGCGGGCGCCGAGGATAACGGAGGTGACCGCGGGCCGGGCTGCTGTCCAGGCAAGCGCCACCTGCGCCATGGTAACGCCACGCGCCTTGGCGATCTCCTCCACGGCGGCGATGATCGCCCAGGTGCGCTCCTGTGCGTTGCGTGGAGCAAAGGATTCGCTGCCGCGGTTGGGGTTCTCGCCAAGCCGCGTGGCGCCGGTCGGCATTTCGTCGCGCTTGTATTTGCCTGTTAGCCATCCGCCGCCAAGTGGCGACCAGGGAAGCAGGCCCAAGCCGGCATCAAGGCAGGCATCGACGATCTCGAGTTCGATGTCGCGAACGAGCAGATTATATTGCGGCTGCAGCGTCACCGGCCGCGTGTAGCCCTGTGCCTTGGCGATCTCGACGGCCTTGGCGATATGCCAGCCGACGTAATTGGAGAAGCCGTAATAGCCGATCTTGCCGGCGCGCACGGCATCGTCGAGAAACCGCAACGTCTCCTCGATCGGCGTCAGGGCATCCCAGGCATGCATCTGATAAAGATCGATATGTTCGATGCCGAGACGGCGCAGGGAATCGTCCAGCGCCTGGCCGAGATGACGACGCGACAGACCGAGATCGTTCGGACCGTTGCCCATTGGGAAACGGCCCTTGGTTGCGATGATGGCCTGGCGGGCCTCGGCGGGGCGAGCTTTCAGCCAGCGGCCGATGATCTCCTCAGACTTGCCGGCGCTGTAGACATCGGCGGTGTCGATGAAATTGCCGCCCCATGCGAAATAATCGTCAAGAAGTTTATGCGATGCGGCCTCGTCTGCTTCCGCGCCGAAAGTCATGGTGCCAAGGCAATAGGCCGTGACAACGGCCCCGCTTGGGCCGAGCTTGCGATAATCCATTTCTGCCTCCTCTGAACGGAGCGCTGGTGCCCGATCGGCAAAGCGGTCGGGAAAGCCGCAGGCTCCGTGATCCATAGCAATGTGATGCTTGAGACGGCCTCCACCGTCGATGGGGGTTCGACGCTCGGCGTTTCAATGCCGTGGCCGCAGAGACACCATAGCCAATCATCCCATGATTACCAAGTGCATTCATTGCCTGGTTGGCCTTGCTCGCGTAAAATTCTCCGTGATGATTCCTCTCTTCTCGAATGTCCCCCTTCATGGATGAAGCGCCGACAAGCCGCATGCTCTCCTGGGCACGCAACTCCACCATCTATCGCCTCGAACGCCGGATGATGACTGAAAAGCAGCTGTTCGATGCGATCGCTAAAAAGGCGCGGCAGAAGTTCGAGGATATCAACGATACACAGGTCAGGGCGCTTGCCGATTTTGCCGTCAAATTCGCTTATGAGCTGAAGGTGCTCGATGACGTCGCCTATGCCGAGATCAGCACGCGTTCGGCAGTTCGATCAGGCAAGTCGAGGAAAGCCATCGCCTTCAAGCTCGCATCCAAGGGAATTGCCGGTGAAACGGTCGTTGCGGCCGTGGAGGAGGTCGATGATCTCCATTCCGCCGTCATCTTTGCCCGGAAGCGTGGCTTCGGCCCCTTCCGGCGCGGTGACCTCGACGAGAAGCGCAAGGCAAAGGAATTATCCGCCTTCGCCCGCAACGGTTTCAGCTTTGCGATTGGCAAACGGGTTTTCGATATGGAGCGTGAAGATGCCGAAGACCTGTTGCAATCGACCTCGGCCGTTTGACACGGGCCGCATTGTCATGGTTGATCGCGCCAGCTAATTTGCCGCGCTTGCGTGCGGCGATGCATGGGGATCTTGGTGAAATCAGATATTGCGTTGGGTATGGTGGCGATGGGCATCGCTTTTTATCCTTTTGCAGCACAGGCGGATTGGCAGCCGATCGAGACCGTCAAGACCTACGCGATTGCCGGAAGATCGGGGCGTGAACTCTACGATTCGATCGGCGAGCGCGGTCCCTTGCTCGGACCCAAGGTGAGGGCGATTGCCCATACCGATTTCAAGCTGACCTGGACCCGGAAATACGAACCGCAGCCGGATGGCGCCTGCATGATCACGGTCAACATACCGAAGCTGATCATCACTTACACATTGCCGAAACCTTCGGCGCAATTGCCCGCTTCGACCCGCAAAAGCTGGCAAAAATTCATCGCCGGGGTCGAAGCGCATGAGCGTGTGCATGGCGGCTTCATCAAGGACATGGTCAAGGAGATCGAAGCCGTGAGCGTCGGCTTCTCCGTGCCGGATGACCCGAAATGCAGCAAGATCCGCGTCGAGCTCACAAAACGGCTCGGGGAGATTTCCAGCAAAGAGCGGCAGAAAAACAGCGACTTCGACAAGGTCGAATTCAGCGACGGCGGCAATCTCCAGCAGCTGGTCTTGAAGCTGGTCAAGGAAGAGTAATTGAGGGACCGCAGCCGGGCAAATCCGCCGGCTGCGTGACCTAATGTGGTTTTATCGGCCCTTCCTCTTTCGCCATTCGGCGAATTTCTGTCTCGGGGCGTCGCTGGTCGCAGGATAAAGACCGATGATGGTCGCGCCGTTCATGACTTCCTCGGTGACGAAATCCTCATAGGCCGTCATTTCCACGGTCTCAGTGGCGATTTCATCGGCAAGGTGCGCCGGAATGACGATGACGCCCTCATTGTCGCCGACGAGAACGTCGCCTGGGAAAACCGCCACATCGCCGCAGCCGATCGGGCCATTGATTTCGATGGCCTGATGCAGCGTCAGGTTCGTCGGCGCGGACGGGCGGTGATGATAGGAGGGAATGTCGAGGGCGGCGATTTCCGGGCTGTCGCGCAAGCCGCCATCGGTGACGACGCCGGCCACGCCACGTACCTGTAGGCGCGAGATGAGAATGGAGCCGGCCGAGGCGGCGCGTGCATCCTTGCGGCTATCCATGACCAGTACGAAGCCGGGCGGGCATTGTTCGACGGCGGCCCGTTGCGGATGCTCGGGGTTGCGGAAGACTTCGAGCGTGTTCAGGTCCTCTCGCGCCGGAATATAGCGCAGCGTGAAGGCCTGGCCGACCATGTTCGCCTTCTTCGGTGAGAGCGGCCGCACATCCTGAATGAATTGGTTGCGCAGGCCACGCCGGAAAAGTGCGGTGGCGATCGTCGGTGTTGCGACGCCCATCAGCTTGTCGCGCGTCTCATTGCTCAGCACAAAATTGCTCATGCGATAAATCCCTCGTGATCAATAGATGTCGGGTTCGCCCGGCGTCGGGCCGAAGCTGCGTTCCAGGAAGTCGAAATCGCAGCCGGTATCGGCCTGCGCCACATGGCGCGAGAACATCCAGCCATAGCCGCGGCCGAATTTTTCCGCCGGCTTGACCCAGGCATCGCGCCGCCGCTTCAGCTCGTCCTCGTCGACAAGCATGTCGATGCGCCGCGCCTCGAGATCAAGACGAACGATATCGCCGTTGCGCAGCAGCGCCAGCGGGCCGCCGACATAAGATTCCGGCGAGACGTGCAGGATGCAGGCGCCATAGCTCGTGCCGCTCATGCGGGCATCGGAGAGGCGGAGCATGTCCCTGTAGCCCTTCTTCAGCAGTGCTTTCGGGATCGGCAGCATTCCCCATTCCGGCATGCCGGGGCCGCCTTGCGGGCCGGCGCCGCGCAGTACCATGACGTGGTCGGGTGTGATGTCGAGATTCTCGTTGTCGACGGCCGCCTTCATCTCCGGATAGCTGTCGAAGACCAGTGCCGGTCCCTGATGCTTGTGGAAGCGTGGGTCGCAGGCGGCCGGTTTGATGACGGCGCCGGTCGGCGCAAGATTGCCCTTCAGCACCGCAAGCGACCCCTCATGATAGACCGGATTGTCGAGCGAGCGGATGACGTCGTCATTGTAGCATTTCGCCCCCTCCAGCGTCTCGCCGAGGGTGACGCCGGAGACGGTCAGCGCCGAGAGATCGAGCTTGGAAGAGAGCTTCGCCATCAGCGCGCGCAGGCCGCCGGCATAGTAGAAATCCTCCATCAGATAGGTCTTGCCGGTCGGTCTGATATTGGCGAGCACCGGCGTCGTGCGCCCTGCCTTGTCGAGATCGTCGAGCGAGAGATTGATGCCGGCGCGCCTGGCCATCGCGATCAGATGCACGACGGCATTGGTGGAACAGCCCGTCGCCATCGCCACCGCAACCGCATTGTTGACGGCGGCCTGCGTGACGATCTTCGAGGGGACCAGATCTTCCCAAACCATCTCGACGATACGCCGGCCGACAGCTGATGACATGCGGATGTGATTGGCATCCGGCGCGGGGATCGAGCTTGCACCAGGCAGGTTGAGGCCCAGCGCCTCGGCGATCGCCGTCATCGTGCTTGCCGTGCCCATGGTCATGCAGTGACCATAGGAGCGGGCGATGCCGGCCTCGACATCGACCCATTCCTTCTCCGAAATGGTGCCGGCGCGGCGCTCATCCCAGAATTTCCAGGCATCGGATCCCGACCCCAGATATTCGCCGCGATAATTGCCGCGCAGCATCGGGCCGGCCGGGAGGTAGATCATCGGCAGCCCCATGGAAAGCGCGCCCATGACGAGGCCGGGCGTGGTCTTGTCGCAGCCGCCCATCAGCACGGCGCCGTCGACAGGGTGCGAGCGCAAGAGTTCTTCTGCTTCCATCGCCAGCATGTTGCGATAGAGCATGGTCGTCGGCTTCACATAGCTTTCCGACAGCGAAAGGGCAGGCAGTTCCAGAGGGAAGCCGCCGGCTTGCAGGATGCCGCGTTTGACGTCCTCGACGCGATGCTTGAAATGCGCATGGCAGGGATTGGCGTCGGACCATGTGTTCAGGATGGCGATGACGGGCTTATCGGTCCATTCTTCGGGCGCATAGCCCATCTGCATCGTGCGTGAGCGGTGTCCCGAGCTTCTGAGATCATCAGGCGCAAACCATCTGGCACTGCGCAAGTCCTGGGGCTTCTTCCTGCTGTTCATCGTATTTGCGCCTTGTCTTTAACGAGGGGCGAAGAGTGGGGCGATGTAAGCGTCGCACAATTCCGATTGCTGGCTGCGACATCTGCACGCTCAATCCTGTTGATTGCGCCAACTGCCAGAAATGAGGTTGGCGTCGGCTCACTAAAGCACTAATGTATCAGTGCATCAAGCCATGAATTGTGCTTAATGAGTAGACGCTCTTGACCAGAAAGGCCGCCGGTGAAGCTCAATCCGAAGGAATTTGCCCTTGATCGCTCCCGCCAAGTCGCGCCTCAGATTCTGGAGATCCTGCGATCACGCATTCTTTCGATGAGCCTGCCGCCAACGACAGTCTTGTCGCGCATCTCGCTGCAACGCGAATTCAATGTCAGCCAGACCCCCGTGCGCGATGCCCTGATCCGGCTTGAGGAGGAGGGGCTGGTGGAGGTCTATCCGCAATATGCGACTGTCGTTGCGAGGATCGATATTCGCAACGCGACCGAGGCGCATTTCCTGCGATTGTCGATCGAACTCGAGGCGGTCCGCAGGCTGGCTGCGGATTCGCCTGCGGAAACCGCAGCAATCCTCGAAGGCATCCTGGCGCGCCAGAAGCATATGGCGTCACAGGAAACCTATGATCTCTTCGACATGCTCGACAAGGATTTCCATCGCGTTCTCTATGAGCGGGCCGGCATTCTCGGTCTCTGGTCTACGGTCCGGCGCCAAAGCGTGCATCTCGACCGGCTGCGCATGCTCAACCTGCCAATGCCAGGCAAGCTCGAGCAGATCATTGTCGATCATCAAGCCGTGGTCGATACTGTCCGCTCGGCCGATGCGGAAGCCGCCGTCGCTGCTCTGCGCCGGCATTTGTCAGGCACCTTGTCGATCGTCGATCTCATTTGCGAGCAATATCCGGATTATGTGAGCCGTTAGCCTGTCGGCTTTTCGGACCGATGTGAGGTGTGGAGCGTACCAGAACCCGCATTGGCTTGTGTCTTACTTCATGCGACAAGGTTTACAGGCAAACAAATCATGGAGTTCGCTTGACCATCGGGCTTGCGCATGCCGAGTTGATCGCAGTTTTGACGGCCGTTACGGGCGGCGATCCAAGGGTGATGACGGTTCGGTCGGGCGATGCCTTGCCATCCGGCCCGTTTGAACTCGGACATCGCACGCTGCAGAGCGGATTGCGCGAATGGATTCAGGAACAGACGGCCCACCCTGTCGGCTATCTGGAGCAGCTCTACACGTTTGCTGATCGCGATCGAAACAACGAAATTCTCGGCGGGCGCACGATTTCCATCAGCTATCTGGGGCTCGTGCGCGAGCAGGCGGCCCCCGGGGGCGGAACGCCGGGCTGGCATGGCTGGTATGAATATCTCCCTTGGGAGGATCATCGGGGCGGGCGACCGGCGATGCTGGACGATATCGCCGCTCGGCTCACATCCTGGATCGAGGAGGACGCGATGCGCAGGGGCCAGCGCCGCCGGCGGGCCGACTTCGATTTCGGGCTGAATGGTGCGGCATGGAACGAGGATCTCGTTCTGCAGCGCTATGAACTGCTCTACGAAGCAGGGCTCGTTGCCGAGGCGGGCTGCGATCTCAAGCATAATTTCGGCCGGTCGATGTTTGCCGATCATCGCCGCATCCTTGCGACCGGCATGGCCCGGCTGCGGGCCAAGATCAAGTACCGTCCCGTCGTCTTCGAGCTCATGCCCGAGAATTTTACGCTGCTGCAATTGCAGAAGACGGTCGAGGCGCTCGCCGGCCTGACGCTGCACAAGCAGAATTTCCGCCGGCTTATCGAGCAGCAGGAGCTGGTCGAGGAAACCGGCGGCACTGAAAGCGAAACCGGCGGCCGTCCCGCCAAGCTCTTCCGCTTCCGCCGCGCCGTGCTTGAAGAGCGTGAATTCGCCGGAACGAAATTACCCCTCTCCCGCAATTGACATATGCTCACACTGAGAATATCTATTTGCTCATAATATACTCAAAATGAGTATAATAAGGAGCCGGTCATGAATCTTCCCGTATCCGCATCCCCACTCTACGATCGTGTCAGCCGCGTCATCCCGAAAGCCGAATGGCTGTCATTCCAGGACGACGTCGAGGCGATCCTTGGTTTGAAGCGGCGGCACAATGCCGTCATTCTCGCCCACAACTATCAGACACCGGAAATCTTCCATGGTGTTGCCGATATCGTCGGCGACAGTCTCGCGCTTGCGCGGAAGGCCGTGGAGGTCGATGCCGACATCATCGTCCTGGCCGGCGTGCACTTCATGGCAGAGACTGCCAAGCTACTGAACCCGGAAAAGACCGTTTTGATCCCTGATCTGGAGGCCGGTTGCTCCCTCGCGGAATCGATCACGCCGGAGGATATCGCCTTGCTGCGTCAGGCTCATCCCGGCGTTCCCGTCGTCACCTACGTCAATACGTCGGCAGCCGTGAAGGCGGCTTCCGATATCTGCTGTACTTCGGGCAATGCCCGGCAGGTGGTGGAATCGCTCGGCGTGCCGAAGGTGCTGATGCTGCCGGATGAATATCTTGCGCGCAACGTCGCGCGCGAAACCAATGTCGAGCTCATCGCCTGGCATGGGCATTGCGAGGTTCACGAACTCTTCACAGCGGACGATATACGCCAGCTCCGTGAGAATTATCCCGGCGTAACCGTGCTGGCTCATCCGGAATGCCCGCCCGATGTCGTCGAGGCGGCGGACTTCGCCGGCTCGACTGCCGTCATGTCCGACTATGTCGGCAAGAAACGTCCGTCGCGCGTCGTCTTGCTCACCGAATGTTCGATGAGCGACAATGTCGCTGTGCATCATCCGGACGTCGAGTTCATCCGGCCCTGCAATCTCTGCCCGCATATGAAGCGCATCACCCTCGGCAACATCCGCAAGGCCCTGGAAGAAGGGCGGCATGAGGTGACGGTCGACCCGGCAATTGCCGCCGACGCCCGTCGGGCGGTAGAAAGGATGCTGGCGATATGAGCGAGATCCTCGAAGAACTTGGCGGCCGCGTCGTCATCGTCGGCAGCGGCCTTGCCGGATTGATGACGGCGCTGACGCTGGCGCCCGAGCCGGCCGTTATCGTCACCCGTGCCCTGATCGGAGCGGAAACGTCGAGCGCCTGGGCACAGGGCGGCATCGCCGCCAGTATCGGCAAGGGCGATAGTGCAGCCCTGCATCTCGCCGATACGCTTGTCGCCGGCGACGGGCTTTGCGACGCGAAAGTGGCGGCAAGGATCGTCGCCGAAGCGCCTGCGGCCATTGCGGCGCTGGAGCGTTTGGGCGTCGAGTTCGACCGCAACGATGCCGGCGAATTGTCCCTCGGCCTCGAAGCTGCCCATTCGCTTCGACGTATCGTGCATTCCAGGGGCGATGGTTCGGGGGCTGCCATCGTCCGCGCGCTCGCCGAGGCGGTCGCCCGCGCGCCATCCATCACGGTGCTCGAGGGCTGTCAGGCGCAACGCCTGTTGCTGGATGGGGATCGCGTCGCCGGCCTTCTGTGCCTGACCGGCAAGGGCAATATCGTCTTGCCGTCCTCCCGTATCGTCCTTGCTACCGGCGGCATCGGCGGTCTCTTCGATGCCACGACCAATCCGGTTGGCAATTTCGGGCAGGGGATTGCGCTTGCGGCACGGGCCGGGGCACGGCTTGCCGATATGGAGTTCGTGCAATTTCATCCGACGGCGCTCGACAGCCGCCGTCGCCCCCTGGCGCTTGTCAGCGAGGCGGTTCGCGGCGAGGGCGCGCTGCTCGTCAATGAAAGCGGCGAGCGCTTCATGGCCGGTGTCGAAGGTGCCGAGCTTGCACCGCGCGATGTGGTTGCCCGTGCCATCAGCGCGGAAATCGCCCGCGGCGGTCGGGTCTTCCTCGATGCGCGAGGCGCGCTCGGCAATCGTTTCGCCGCGCGCTTTCCAGTCATCGAGGCCCTTTGCCACGAGGCGGGCGTTGATCCGTCGAGCGATCTCATCCCGGTGCGTCCGGCCGTTCACTATCACATGGGCGGCGTTGCGACCGACGAGAGCGGCCGCAGTTCGGTTCCCGGCCTATGGGTTGTCGGCGAGGCGGCTTCCACCGGCTTGCACGGCGCCAACCGCCTTGCCAGCAACTCCCTGCTCGAGGCCGCGGTCATGGGCATGCGGGCGGCGCGCGATATCGCTGGCACGGATGCAAGCCTCGCAAGATTGCCGAAGCAACATCCCGAGACATTCGCGCCAGACCCGACGACCGTCCGGCCGATTGTGTCGCGGCATCTCGGCGTGTTGCGCAATGCCGGTGCCATCCATGGCGCGATCGCGGCCCTTCTGCCGCTTTGTGAGAACGAAAGCACGGCAACTAACCCTGCGCTGGTGGCCTTGCTGATCGCCGTCTTCGCAAGTCTCCGGATGGAATCACGCGGCGCCCATGCGCGCACGGATTTTCCGCTGAAACTGCAATACGCGCAGCGCCGCATGATGTATCTCACCGACGCCCTCGATATCGCCCGGTCCGTCGTTCCCTATTCGATGGCAAGGAGTGCCTGACATGACGCTTGCTCCCCTCCCGCGCGTGATCGTTGAGCCGCTTGTGCGCAATGCGCTTGTCGAAGATCTCGGCCTTGCCGGCGACGTAACGTCCACCGCCGTCATTCCGGCGGAACATCGGTCCCGCGTTGCTATGGTACCCCGCGAGCCGGGCGTGGTCGCGGGCCTCGATGCCTCCGAGCTGGCCTTCCAGCTGGTCGATCCCGCCATCGCCATGACCCGTCATGTGCCCGACGGTACGAAGGTTGATGTCGGTGAGGTCATCGCGACGATCGAAGGACCATCCCGCGGCCTGCTGACAGCGGAACGCACCGCGCTCAATTTCCTCGGCCATCTCTCCGGTATTGCCTCCGTGACCGGCAGCATCGTCGAGGCGATCGCCGGCACGAAGGCATCGATCGTCTGCACGCGCAAGACGACGCCGGGCCTCAGGGCCCTGGAAAAATACGCCGTGCGCGCCGGCGGCGGCATGAACCATCGCTTCGCGCTCTATGACGCCGTGTTGATCAAGGATAATCATGTCGCCATTGCCGGGGGTATCGCCGAAGCCATCCGCCGCGCCAAGGCGGGCGTCGGTCATATGGTCAAGATCGAAGTCGAAGTGGATACGCTCGCGCAGCTTCGCGAAGCGATGCAGGAGGGTGTCGACGCCGTGCTGCTCGACAACATGACACCGGATCAACTGCGCGAGGCAGTTGATATTGTCGGCGGCCGGGCCATCACGGAAGCCTCCGGCCGCATTACGCCGGCAACGGCTTCCGCAATCGCCGCTACCGGCGTCGATCTCATCTCCGTCGGCTGGCTGACGCATAGTGCGCCGACGCTCGATATCGGGCTGGACTGGAAGGCTGCGGCCTGAGGCAGAGCGAGCTTCTACATTTTGGGCTGTCGGCAACGCAAGGTTGCTGGCAGCCCAGCTTCCAGTTGGTCATTTATTTCGTCAATGCGGATTGCACGTCGGTCAACGCAAAATCATCTCCGACATAGAGCAAAGGGGCTGAATGTCGTTTGGCAAGGGCATAGGCGAAGCAATCGCCGAAATTCAGGCCGCCTCGCGTGCCGAAACCCTTACCGTATTTCACACGGGCCTTCATCGCGGCTCGCGCGAGATTTTCGTCTATCGAGGCAATCCCGATGCGGAATTCGGTCAAAAACTCGTCTAGATCGGCAATCGCCTCATACCGGTCTCCTTCTTTGATCCTGCCCGCCATGACCGTGCCGGCTTCGACGTAATTCACAGCCGATATGAGACGCTGAGCGTCCGTCTGGAGGGCCATCACGCAGTCTGAAGCTTCCGCCTCCTCGAACATGATCGCTATGATGGCAGACGCATCAACGATCATCATCGGGGGAAATCGAGTTCTTCAGCTGTGTCGCCGACCGCTTCATCCCATTCCTGTTTCGTGACGGGTCGCCGATCGTAGCGGCCGGCGCGCCGGCGGACGAAAGCTTTCATACGGGCAGCATAGTCGCCCTGTGTCTCCTGCTCGGCACGCAGCCGTTCAAGCCGCTCGCGCATGGCCTGGGTAATGGCGTCGGTCATGGTTTCGCCGGTCAGGCGGGATAATTCCCGCGCCAGCCGATCCGCCTCTTCAGTCTTGATGCTCAACGCCATGATCGCTGCCTTTCTAGATGAACGATCTAGATAGCACGTGTATATCGCTTCTTCAATGCAAAAGGGTCTCGATCAAGTTGATCCCGGTGAACACGTAAGCCAAATTTACTCCTTGATTCTGATGCGACCAAGTCGCTGCTCAGCTTTCACACCACGACCGGCACCTGCGCGCCGTCCATGCTGATCACGACGCCGGTGACATAGCCGGCCTTGGCCGAACTCAGGAAAGCAACGACATTGGCGATGTCGCCTGGATCGGCCATGCGGCCGATCGGGATGCGCTTAAGGGCATCCGCTAGCGCTTCCTTCTCGGTCAAGCCGGAAGCCTTCACGGCCGCCTTCAGGCCCTCGGCGACACGGTCCGTCTCGGTGAGGCCAGGATTGAGGCCGACGACACGCACACCTTTGCCGGCATAGGCGTTGGCAAGGCCGACGCTTGCGAGCATCAGGGCGGCATTGGCCGATCCACCGGCCAGGTGGACGGGCGAGGCGATCTTGCCGCCATTACCGATGATATTGATGACGGCACCTGAGCCGCGCGCGCCCATGCGTTTGATGACGGGATCGATCACGTTGATGTAGGAAAAATACTTCGCATCCATCGCAGCCCGCCAGATGGCAGGCGTCAGCTCATCCGCCGGCGTGCGTGCCGCGGCACCTGCGCTGTTGACGAGGATATCGATCGGGCCGACATCGGACTCGACCTTGTTCACCACGGCAAGTGCCTGCTCGTCGGAGACCAGGTCGGCGGCGTAGCCGCGTGTGCCGGGAAGCCTGGAGAGGGCGGCATCGATATTGGACTGCGAGCGCGAGCAGATCGCAACCCGTGCGCCTTCCTGCAGGAAGAGCTCGGCGCAGGCAAAACCGATGCCCTTCGAGCCGCCCGTGATCAGAACGATTTTATCCTTGAGGCCAAGGTCCATGGAATGTCTCCGGTATGATTTGCTTGGATCGCCAAGCTACGTCCCGAAATCACCATCGTACAGGGTTGCGGTCGTCACAGCTTGGTTACCGGAGCGCGATCTTACGAAAGACGCTTGGCCTTCAGCACGGAAACGGCCGTCTCGCTGTTATGGACATAGTCGTTGGCGTCAGGCTGACGCTGCACCAGGAGAATGAACAGCAGGTCGGTCAGCATCAACTGTGCGTCGCGGGCGGTGATCGCCGACGACCGCACGCGATCCTCGTCGCCGACGGTATGGAGGCAGATATCGGCGACGCGGGCAAGCGGGTTGTCCTGCAACCCGGTGACGGCAATGACGGTCGCCTGGCGCTGGCTTGCCAGCTCTGCAATCCGCAGCGTCTCGATGCTGGCGCCGGAATAGGACAGCGCAAAGAGCAGGTCGTCAGGCCCAAGCGTCGATGCGTTGGCCATCTGCACATGGCTGTCGCTATCATGCAGCACGTTACGGCCGAGCTTCATCAGCTTGTAGGAAAAATCGCGCGCCACCAGCGACGAGGCGCCGACGCCGGCCAGATGGATGCGCCGGGCATCATGCAGCGCTTCGAGCGCCTTTTCGATATCGGCTTCGTTGTTGACGGAAATGGTCTGCTGCATGGCCTGCATCTTGCTGCCGAGCAGCTTCTGCAGGATTGTGAGATAGCCGTCGCCCACCTCGATCGTGCCATGGATCATGCCGGCCGGCGCCTGCCATTCCTGCGCTTTCGCCTCGCTGACGGCAAGCTTCATTTCCTGATAACCGGCATAGCCGAGCTTCTGGCTGAATTTCACGACACTCGACTGGCTGCGGCCGGTTTCCGCCGCGAGAGCGGCGGAGGAGAGGCGCAGCATCTGATCGGGATTGTCGATGATGAACTGTCCGATCTGACGATCGGCGGGGGCCATGCTTTCCAGCTGCGCGCTGATTTTCTTTAAGATCGACATTTGTCCCTTCAAGCCATCAAGGCCGCTTTACCCACTGACACGAGCGCATCGAAAATAGCATCCGGTTCAAGCTCGGCAATCTCGCTTCGTGCGATCGGACATTATCACAGCAGGTTGGAATAAAAAATTCCAAATCCGGTTGACACTCTGGAATGGCCGATTAGTCTTTGGAGGAGACGCGTGAAGGACTCGTGGCGTCCTCACCTTTTCCTCGACGGATTTTCATCATGGACAGACTTCGCATCTCCGGCGGCAAAAGGTTGCAGGGCGCGGTGACCATCGCCGGCGCCAAGAACGCCGCCTTGCCGCAGATCGCCGCAGCGCTCTTGAGCCCACATCCGCTGGAGCTCACGAACCTGCCCGCCGTCAGCGACGTCGAGAACATGCTCGGCGTTATTGCGCTGCACGGCGCCAAGATCGCACGCGGGCCGCATGGCACGACGGTCGATGCGAGCGAGATCGTCTCGAAGGAGACCTCCTATGATACGGTCCGGCGCATGCGGGCGACTGTGCTGGTGCTGGCGCCGCTGCTTGCCCGCTTCGGCCATGCGCGTGTTTCGCTTCCGGGCGGCTGTGCCATTGGCGCCCGGCCCGTCGATATGCATATCAAGGCCCTGGCGACTTTGGGCGCCGATATCGCGATCGAAAGCGGCCTGATCGTCGCCTCGGCGCCGAGCGGGCTGAAGGGCGCACGGATCGTGCTGAGCTCGCCATCCGTCGGCGCGACGGAGACGGCCATGATGGCCGCCTGCGCGGCCAAGGGCGAAACCGAGATCCTGAATGCCGCCCGTGAGCCGGAGGTGGCTGATCTCGCGGCTTGTCTTTGCGCCATGGGTGCACGGATCGAAGGAGCGGGAACCCATCGCATCTTCATCGATGGTGACACCGATTGGCGGTTCGCCAAGCATCACGGTATCCCTGACCGCATCGAAGCCGGCACCTATGCCATAGCAGCCGCGATCACCGGCGGTCAGCTCGAACTTATCCATGCACGGCTGGAAAATCTGGCTTCGGTCGTCCAGGCGCTTGAGGCTATGGGAGTGAGTGTCTGGCCGAGCGATCGGGGTCTCGTTGTCTCGCGAGACGGTCCGCTCAAGGGAGCCGATATCACCACCGAACCCTATCCCGGCTTCCCGACGGATCTGCAGGCACAGTTCATGGCTCTGGCCTGCTGTGCGGAAGGCGCGTCGCTGATCCGCGAAACGGTATTCGAAAACCGCTTCATGCATGTACCGGAGCTGACGCGGCTGGGCGCCAACATCACCCTGCAGGGCACGACGGCACTGGTGCGCGGCGGTGCGCCGCTCAAGGGCGCGCAGGTGATGGCGACGGACCTCAGGGCATCCGTGTCGCTGGTTCTCGCCGCCCTCGTGTCCAAGGGCGAAACCATCGTCAACCGTGTCTATCATCTCGACCGCGGTTACGAGCAGCTCGATCGCAAGCTGCGCCTCTGCGGCGCCGATATCGAACGGCTGACATCATGACGGCCGCATCGGAAAACGCTCCCTATTTCCTCGGCATTGACGGCGGTGGCACCGGCTGCCGGGCTCGCATCGAGGATGCTGAAGGCACGGTCTTGGGGCAGGGATTGTCCGGGCCGGCAACGACCCGGTTCGGGATCACTGAAGCATGGGCATCGATTTCGCGTGCCTTCGATGCCGCTATCGAGGAGGCGGGGCTGAATGCCTCCGATCTTGGGCGCGTCCATGTCGGTGTCGGTTTGGCCGGGATCGGCCGCAAGGGCGCCCTTGCCGCACTGAAGGCGATCGAACATCCCTTTGCCAGTATCCATTTTATCAGCGACGGCGAGGGCGCCTGCCTCGGCGCGCATTCCGGTCGCGATGGTGCCATTGTCATTGCTGGGACGGGCTCGATCGGCCTCGGCCTTGTCGAAGGACGGCAATTGCGGGTCGGCGGCTATGGTTTTCCCATTTCGGATGAAGGCAGCGGCGCCTATCTCGGGCTGAAGGCCGTGCAGCTTGTATTGCGTGCCCATGACGGCCGTGAACAGAAGACCGCATTGCTGGCCGAAATCATGCAACGCTTTCAGAACGATCCGATGGAGGCGGTCGCTTGGATGGACCGGGCATCGGCGACGGATTATGCCGCTCTTGCGCCCATGGTCCTTAGGCATGCCGATCAGGGCGATGCTGCCGCGCGGCGGATCGTGCAAAGCGCGGCCGGCCATATCGATACTCTGGTTCGCACCCTGTTCGAAAAAGGTGCGCCGCGCGTCTGCCTGCTCGGCGGTCTCGCAAGCCCGCTCGAGCCCTGGCTCTCGCCCGATGTACGCCGTCGATTGAAACCCAGCGATGGTGACGCGGTATCCGGTGCGATCATTTTGGCAAGACAGGCAATTTGCGGCTCTCGAACCGAATGACCTGGGATGCAATAGACGTCTTTCTCTTTCCCCTTGATTCCAACGACGGTAGGCCCTATTTTGACTATATATGGTCATTTTAGATTGAGGGCCGTGATGTCAACAATTAGCGTAGCAGAGGCAAAGGCAGGCTTTGCCAATCTGGTCGATGAGGCCGCCAACGGTGATTTTGTCACCATTACGCGCCACGGGAAGCCCGCTGCCGTACTTGTGTCGGTCGAAGCGGCAGAGGCCGCGAAGAAGGCTCTGAAGAAGCCAAGGCCGAATTTCGGGGATTTCCTGCTCACCTTCCCCGGTGGTGTCGATCTGGATCGAAACTCCTCAAAAATGAGGGACGTTGATCTGTGACGGAGTACCTGCTCGATACGACTATTATCAGCAGGTTTGCGCCGGATAAGGTGCCGCCCTCCGATGCCATCCGGATCTGGTTCCACAATCAGGGCGAAGCCGATGCGCTCTTTCTGTCGGCCATGTCCGTGTCGGAGATCGAAAAGGGAATACGCTCCCTTCATCGTCGTGGCGGAACTGAGCGAGCCAAGCGTCTCTCTGACTGGCTCGATTTCATCACGCACAGTTTCAGCGATCGTATCCTACCCATGGATGCGGTGGTTGCGCGGATCGCCGGTGCTCTGGAAGACGACGCCCTGAGCAAGGGCCACAATCCTGGCCTCGGCGACATTATCATTGCAGCGACGGCGCGGGCTTATGACCTGACGGTCATCACCGAGAACTTGCGGCATTTTCAGCCGCTCGACGTATCGGCTGATCTTCCGGCGGTTTTCAGATCGGAATGATCGCTATCTCCACAATGAATGGCAACCAGCGCGATGATGGCGACGTCTACGATCAAGCTGACTGATCTGGAGTCGAAGCGTTAGCTGGCGTCGGTCGGTAAATCACACTTACCCGCTGTGTGCTGTCGCCGCATAATCGCAGTGGTGAATTTGCGCGGCAGAATTGGAATATTTTATTCCTTTATAGATTGACGAAAGGAATAATCAGACATAGTGTTAACCAAGGTAAACAGGGAGTGGGCAGGAAGCGGAGCCGAAAAGGCCGCCCGAGCCCTGGCTGATTTTGATCGGCCGTCTGACTGAAAACCGATCCTTGCTGTGGCGTGTTCGATATTAAAGTGATCGAACTTGCCACTGCGAGCTGTTGATATCGAAGCGTTATTTCGCGAGCAGGCCCATGACAGAACAGACGTTGATATCCGAACTGGAACAATTGGTTTCCGAAGGGCGCAATCCGAATACGATGCATATCGATCTGTTGCCGACCTTCGATATCCTGCGTGAAATCAACTACGAAGATCAGACGGTGCCCCTCGCCGTCGAGAAGGTGATCCCAGCGATTGCCGCCGCCGTCAATCAGATCGTCGCCACCTTCCAGAAGGGCGGACGGCTGATCTATATGGGGGCCGGCACCAGCGGCCGTCTCGGCGTTCTCGACGCCTCCGAATGCCCGCCCACTTTCAGCGTGCCGCCGGATATGGTCATCGGCCTGATCGCTGGCGGCCCGGATGCGCTGCGGCGCTCGATCGAGGGTGCGGAGGATGATCCGGCCCAAGGGCGCCAGGCATTGGAAGAGATCAAGCTGAGCAAGGATGATGTCGTCGTCGGCATCGCCGTCAGTGGCCGCACGCCCTATGTGATCGGTGGCCTGAACTACGCCAAGAGTATCGGTGCCTTTACCGTCGCGCTCTCCTGCAATCCCAATTCCATCATCGCCGGCATTGCCGATCTGGCGATCTCGCCCGTTGTCGGCCCGGAAATCCTGACCGGTTCGACCCGGCTGAAATCCGGCACGGCGCAGAAACTCATTCTCAACATGCTGACGACAGCAAGCATGATCCGCATCGGCAAGAGCTATCAGAACCTGATGGTCGACGTCAGCGCCAGCAACAAGAAGCTGGTGGCGCGCGCCTCGCGCATCGTCATGCAAGCGACCGGTTGCACCCAGCAGGAGGCCCGCCGGGTGCTTGATCTCACCGGCAATGACGTCAAGCTAGCCATTCTCATGGAAATTACCGGGATGGGCATTGAAGAAGCCCGCACGGCATTGCAAAACGCTGATGGATTCCTGCGCAAGGCCATCAACGCCAGGACTGCTTGAGACAACCATCGCGGCATGCCGCGACGGCAATCAATGGGCCAAAATCGGTCGGGGACATTTAAAAAATTTGGAGGACTGAAAGTGGAAGGGAATTTTGGAAAGAAGCTGATTTCGGGTGTGGCGCTGGCCGTGGGGATCGGTCTGGCGACGGTTGCTATGCCCGTAGAGGCAGCGACGTTGCGCATGGCATGGTCGCAGGACGCAACCGGCCTTGATCCGCATAAGCAGACCGCCTTCTCCTCCATCCGCCTGCTGGAACTGATCTATGAGCCCCTCGTTCGCCTCGATGGCAATCTGCAGATCGTGCCCGGTGTCGCCGAGAGCTGGCAGTTCTCGCCCGACGGCAAGCAGTTGACCTTCAAACTCAATGCAAAGGCCAAATTCCAGAACGGCGCAGCTGTCACGTCGGCCGACGTCAAGGCCTCCTTCCAGCGCATTCTCGATCAGGCGACCGGCGCTGTCGCCCGCGCGAACTTCCTGTCGATCGCGAGCATCGATACGCCCGATGCCAATACCGTCGTTTTCAACCTGTCGCAGCCCGACGTTCCGCTTCTGACTGCCATGACGAGCCTCAATGCTGCCGTCGTGCCGGCCAGCGAAATCGCAGCCGGCACCATCGGCACGAAGGCGATTGGCTCCGGCCCCTTCAAGCTCGACAGTTGGGTTCCGAACTCCAAGGAAGTCTTGAGCGCCAACAAGGATTGGGCGGGCGGCGCCACCGGCGTCGATGGCATCAACATCAGCGTGCTGCCGGATGAAACCGCGATCCTTGCGTCGCTCCGCACCGGCCAGATCGATTTCGCGCTGCTGAACGATCCGCTCGTGGCAACGCTGGTGCCGAAGGAGCCGAAGCTGCAGCTCACCCGCACGCCGGTGCTCTCCTACAACGTTCTGCAGCTCAATCCGTTGCGTAAACCCATGGATCAGCTGGCCGTGCGCCAGGCGATCTCCTGCGCCATCGACCGCAAGGACGTGATGGATACGGCAGCACTCGGCGAGGGCAAGGTGACCGGCCCGCTGACGATGCCGCTCTACGCCACCGATCCCAGCAAGCTCTTCTGCTACACGCGCGATGTCGCCAAAGCGAAGAAGTTGATGGCCGATGCCGGCTTTGCCAACGGCTTCTCGGCGACCGTGATCGCCGCAACCGGCGAGCCGCCGACAGCCACGGCCGAAGCGCAGGTCATTCAGTCGCAGCTCGCCGAAATCGGCATCAAGCTCGACATCAAGGTGATGGAACTCAACGTCTATGTCGACACCTGGCTGAAGGGCAATTTCGACATGGCCGTGGCGCTCAATGGCGGCAGTGCCGACCCCTATTCGATGTATAACCGTTACTGGACCAAGACCGGCAACCTGCAGAAGGTCGCCAACTATATCGACGATACGCTCGACAGCCTGATGCAGAAGGGCCGCGCCGAAACCGATCCGGCCAAGCGCAAGGAGATCTTCGCCGAATTTGAAAAGCATCTTGTCGAGGTCTCACCCTGGATCTGGCTCTACACGGCCTACGGCTACACCGCCGAGCAGAAGAACGTCGAGGGCTTCGTGCCGACGCCGACCGGCTCGTTGTTCGGCCTGAGCAAAGTCACGATCAAGTAACGACGATCGGGAGCTAGAGCATTTCCCTTTCAAATGACGTTATGGAAGTGCTCTATCTCTTTGTTTTTACGCAATTTCGGCCGTAAGTTCACGTCTTGGTTCAGCTGAAATTGTTTTAGAGGAATTATAATGTCGTATCTGACGCGCCGGCTGATGACATTCCCGCTGATCATGCTGGGCGTGTCCATCTTCGTCTTCGTCGCCATCCGGCTGGTGCCGGGCGATGCGATTACGGCAATGCTCGGAACCAATGCGGGCCTGCTGACGCCGGAGCAGCGAGAGGCTCTTGCCGCCTATTTCGGCATCGATCAGTCCTGGCCGATCCAGTACTGGCACTGGCTGCTCGGTGTATTCCAGGGCAATCTCGGCATTTCCGTCACCTACGGGAAGCCGGTGCTCGACATCATCCTGGAACGCTTTCCGCTGACGCTCGAGCTTGCCTTGCTTTCCATGGTGATCGCGCTTGCCATCGGCCTGCCGGCGGGCGTCTTTGCCGCCACGCGCAATGAAAAACTGTCCGATCTTGCCGTGCGCATCGTCGCCATGATCGGGCAGTCCACGCCAAACTTCGTTCTCGGACTGCTGCTGATCTATGCCTTGTCGGCGGGATTTCGCGTATTGCCGACCATGGGCGCCTTCACACCCCTTTGGGAGAACCCGCTTGAAAATCTCGGCCAGATGATCCTGCCCGCATTGACCCTCGGTTTTGCTTTCGCCGCGTCGGTGACGCGCGTCGTGCGCTCGGCGATGCTCGATGTCCTGAGCGATGACTATGTGCGCACCGCCCGCAGCCGTGGCGTGCCGGCGCGTGGCGTCATCTGGCGGCATGCGCTACCGAATGCGCTGATCCCCGTCGTTACGCTGAGCGGTGTCGAATTCGGCTACCTGCTCGGTGGTGCCGTGCTGGTCGAGCAGATCTATGCCCTGCCGGGGCTCGGCCGAATGGTGCTCGATGCCATCCTGCAGCGCGATTACGCGCTGGTGCAGGGCAGCGTGCTGTTCATTGCCTTCAATTTCATGATCGTCAATCTGCTCGTCGATCTCGCCTATGTCGCACTCGATCCGCGCGTTCGCCTGGGGGAAGGCTGATGCGGATCGTCAGAGCCATCTTCGGACATATGAGCGGCCGGATCGGCGGCGTCATCGTCCTCATCTATATCCTGCTTGCCATTCTCGGCACGCTCGGTGTGACCCCGCACGATCCGCTGATGCAGAACCGCATCGACCGCTTGCATGCGCCGAGCCTCACATATTGGATGGGCACGGACCTCTTCGGCCGCGATGTCGCGAGCCGCCTGATGCACGGCATCGGTGAATCCTTCACAGTCGCCTTCTTTTCCGTCGCCGTCGCTACCCTGATCGGCACCGTGCTTGGCCTGACGGCGGCATGGTCGGGCAAACGCTGGGATGGCGTTATCATGCGCGCGATGGATGTGCTTTTAGCCTTCCCGGCGATCCTGCTGGCGCTGCTGATCATCGCCATTGTCGGCCCTGGTACCTGGACCAGCGTCGCCGCGATCGCGATCGTTTATACGCCGATCTTCACCCGCGTCGTGCGCGGCCCGGCCCTTTCTCTGAAGGCACGCGATTTTGTCGATGCCGCCCGTACCTTCGGCAGCAGCAGGTCCTATATTCTGACGCGGCATCTCCTGCTCAATCTCGTCGCACCCTTGACGGTGCAGGTAACACTGGCGCTCGCCTGGTCGCTGCTGACGGAGGCGGGTCTCAGCTTCCTCGGCCTGGGAACGCAGCCGCCGGCCTCGTCGCTAGGTCTGATGCTGAGCGACAGTCGCAATCTTATGGAAACGGCGCCTTGGCTGCTGATCTTCCCCGGCGTGACCATCATGATTTCCATTCTCGGCTTCAACCTGCTCGGCGATGCTCTGCGCGATATCCTTGATCCGAAGATGCGGAGGTCGACGGTATGACACCGCTTCTTTCCGTCTCCGATCTCAGCGTCGGCTTCGGGCGCAATGCGGAGGCCCATCCCATTGTCCGCGGTGTCAGCTTCGATCTCGAAGCGGGCGAGACGCTGGCGATCGTCGGCGAGAGCGGCTCGGGCAAGTCGGTAACGGCACTGTCAATCAATCGCCTCGTCGATTTCGGCGGTGGCCGCATTATCGGCGGCTCGATCCGGCTCAAGCGTGGCGACAACAGTATCCTCGATCTCACCAAGGCGGGTGAAGCGGAACTGACGAAGATCCGTGGTGCCGAGATCGGCATGATCTTCCAGGAGCCGATGACCTCCCTCAATCCGGTTTTGACCATCGGCACGCAGATTGAAGAATCCTTCCGGCTGCACCGCGGCCTGACCGGCAAGCAGGCAAAGGCTGCTGCCAAGGACGCGCTGGATCGCGTGCGTATTCCGGACGCGGCGCGGCGGCTGACCTATTGCCCGAACCAGCTTTCCGGCGGCATGCTGCAGCGCGTAATGATCGCAACGGCGCTTGCCTGCAATCCTCGTCTATTGATTGCCGATGAGCCGACGACAGCGCTCGATGTCACCGTGCAGGCGCAGATCATGGCGCTGCTCGCCGAATTGAAGCGCGAGACCGGCATGTCGATGATCTTCATCACCCACGATATCGGGCTTGTCGCCGGCATTGCCGACAAGGTGATGGTGATGCAGGCGGGCGAAGCGGTGGAGCAGGGCGAGCTTAATCAGATCCTCGATCATCCAACCCATCCCTATACGCAGCATCTATTGCATTCCGTTCCGCATTTTGCCTCGGGACAGGCTGCACGCACCGATTTTCAACGGGACGAGGTGTCGTCCCAGCCGGCATTGAAGGTCGATGGCTTGACCGTCCGTTTTCCGGTCAAGGGCGGCCTCCTTCGGCAGTCGAGCGGCGCCGTTCATGCCGTCGAAGGCGTCGGTTTCGACCTGATGCCGGGCGAGACGCTGGCAATCGTCGGCGAGAGCGGATCGGGTAAATCCACCACGGCCCGCGCGATCCTCGGATTGGTGAAATCGACCCGCGGCACCTTTACGACGAATAGCGGCAAGGCGGCGGATCGCACCAGCGCGGTGCAGATGGTCTTCCAGAACCCATACGCTTCGCTCAATCCGAGACTGCGCATCGATAGCATCCTTGCCGAACCGGTGATCGCCGCGGGCGGCCGCATCTCAGTCGAGACGCGAGACCGCATGGTCATGCTTTTGAAGCGCGTGGGATTGCCAGAAAACGCTCTCGAACGCTATCCGCACGAATTTTCCGGCGGCCAGCGGCAAAGGCTGTGCATCGCTCGTGCCCTGATGCTGAATCCCTCAGTGCTGGTGCTTGATGAGGCGGTTTCCGCGCTTGACGTCTCGGTCCAGGCCCAGGTTTTAAGCTTGTTGATCGAGCTGCAGCGCGAATATGGTCTTGCCTATCTCTTCATCTCGCATGACATGGCTGTTGTGGAACGCATCGCCCATCGCATCGCGGTGATCTATGCCGGGCAGATCGTCGAGATTGGCGATGCCGCCTCGGTCTTGTCGGAACCCAAGCATTCCTATACCAGGCGGTTGATCGCGGCGGTTCCGACGGTGGCGCGGCGCAAGGAAAACTTCACGCTCGACACCCGCCAGGTTCCGTCGCTGGTGCGCCCCTTGGGCTTCGAGCCGACTGTACCGGAGTGGCGTCGCTTCGCGGCGGATCATATCGCTCTCGTGGAAGCCTGAACGAAGTCGCAAGGAGCTGGGATGGCAGGGACGAGGATGCAGTTTCAGGAGCGTTTCGACCGGGCCTTTGTACCGCTCGAACAATCGGTTGCAACGTCCCGCATCCCCGGCGGTGTGCTTGGCATGATCGATCTCGACGGTATCAGGCAGGTCCGCGCCGTCGGTTCGGCACAGAAGGTGCCGAGCGCCAGGCCGATGCTGGTCGACACCTGGTTCGACCTTGCGTCGCTCACCAAGGTCATTTTCACCACGCCGCGCATCCTGGCCCTGGCCGAGGCTGGCACGATCGATCTCGACGCGCCGCTTACAGAACTTCTGCCCGATCTGCGCCAGTATAGTGCCGAAGCCTGGGAGCGGAAGGTGACGTTCCGCCAATGTCTCGGTCATCAGACGCCGTTTCCGGCAGTCGAGCCAATCTACACCTATGGCCGGGATCCAGAGCTTCTGCGCGCCTTCATCCTGCAGCGCGAATGGCGCGCCGGGCCGCCCGTCTATTCCGATATCAATTTCATTTTGCTTGGCCTTGCGCTGGAGCGGCTGAATGGGAAGACGATCCGCGCCATGGATGCAGGCCCGGGATTTGCTTTTTCCGCGCCGCCAGAATCATCGGCGGCTACGGAGGACTGCACCTGGCGCCATCGCGTCCTGTCGGGCGAAGTCCATGACGACAACTGCTCCGCGCTGCAGGGTGCCGGTCATGCCGGGCTCTTTGGAACGGCTGACGCAATCCTCGATTTCGCCAAAGGCCTACTCGATGGTAGCGGCGCATCTGCACAGTCGATCGCCCTGATGCGCCAGCCGCTTTCGGCGACGCGCACCCATGGCTGGGAACGGCCCCATGACGGTTGGCATGGCGGCGCTCTCTGCTCGCCCGGCACGATCGGCCATACGGGATTTACCGGCGTGGCTCTCTGGGTCGATTTCGACCAAGGCCGAGCCTGGACCCTCCTTACCAACCGCATCCATCCGACGCGCCACTTCGACAGCGGCATCCTGGCGCTTCGTCAGACCGTCAGCGATCTCGTCAACGCAGCATAGGAGCCTGACTATGGAACCAATCTGGGCAGTCGGTCTGATGACCGGAACCGTCCTCGACGGCAATATCGATGTCGCCATGCTGAAGACCGACGGCGAGCGCATCGAGGAGTTCGGCCCCTATGTTCTGGCTCCTTATCCCAGCTGGATTCGAGAGCTGCTGGAAGAGACGTTGCGGCAGGCGCGCGCATGGAATTTCGAGGGAGCCGAACCGGCGATCTTCAAGGCGGCCGAGGAAGCCTTGACGCGAGCGCAGTCGGAGGCGGTGCGGGAGCTCGTCGAAAGCAACGGTATGGCGATGGCAGACATCGGCGTCGTCGGCTTTCATGGCCAGACCGTGCTGCATCGCGCGCCGCAGAAGGACCGGCTTGGGCAGACGCGCCAGCTTGGGGACGGCGAGCTGATGCGTTCTATTCTCGGCACCAAGGTCGCCTATGATTTCCGCTCGGCCGACATGCGTGCCGGCGGGCAGGGCGCGCCGCTTGCTGCTGCCTATCATACCGCGCTGCTGCGCGGGGCGGGTGCAGCAGGAGAGGCGGCCATTCTCAATCTCGGCGGCGTTGCCAATGTCACCTGGTGGGATGGCGAGGGCAATTTCGTTGCCTTTGATACCGGTCCCGCCAATGCGCCGCTCAATGATTTCATCAAGTCCCGCGGGCTCGGCGAAATGGACCGTGACGGTGCGCTTGGAGCTGCCGGCAAGGTCGATGAGGCGCGGCTCGAGCGGCTGCTGCAGCATCCCTATCTGACTGCACCCTATCCGAAGTCGCTGGATCGGTTCGATTTCGGCGCCGCCATGGCGGATGGCCTCAGCCCGGAAGATGGCGCCGCCACGCTTTCAGCCTTCACGGCAAGCGCCGTCGGCAAGGCGCTGGACCTGCTGCCGCGCAGGCCCACCAAGGTCGTCGTCAGCGGCGGCGGCCGGCACAATCCGACGATCATGTCGATGCTGAAAAGCCGGGCCGGAGTCGAGCCGATCTTTGCCGAAGATCTCGGCTGGCGCGGCGATGCTGTCGAGGCGGAGTGCTTTGCGTTTCTCGCGGTGCGCGTTCTGCGTGGCCTGCCGATCAGCTTTCCCGGCACGACGGGCGTGCCGGCGCCGATGCGCGGCGGCCGCCTCGCGGAGTAACAGGCCTTAGCGCTGGCTGTCGCGTGAGAGGTTTTCGCTTCCGTCGATCGATGATATGAAGAGGCCGCGAAGTTGCGATCGGTTGGTCTCGGACGGATATCGCTTATATGGCAGGCAGGCAGTATCGGGCAGGCTTCGTCGGCATCATCGTCGCTTTTGCGGTCGCATTTGCCATTAGTGCCCTTGCTTACAGCCCCGCAATCGCTCAGCCGGAATGGCGAGTTGCGCCTCCCGTCTGCATTTCCGGACCGATGACGACGAAGACGGGCGAAACGCTGTGCCTGCGCAAGGACAGCTACAATCGCGATCTGTGCACGGCCATCGAATATTTCGCTCATACCAACCATCTGCCGCCGGATTATCTCGCACGGCTCGTCTGGCGCGAAAGCCTGTTTCGCTCCGATGCCATCAGCCCCAAGGGGGCGCGAGGCATCGCGCAATTCATGCCGGGAACGGCGAAGCTGCGCGGCGTTCGCGACAGCTATGATGCGCTTGAAGCGCTCGGCAAGGCGGCGACCTATCTTGATGAGTTGCGCGACCGTTTCGGCAATCTCGGTCTTGCTGCTGCTGCGTATAATGCCGGTGAGGGCGGTCTTGCCAATTTCCTCAATGCCGGCGGGCTTCCCTATGAGACGCGTAACTATGTGAGCGCGATCACTGCTCACAGTGTCGAAGAATGGCGCGACGATCCGCCCGATATCGCAGCCCCGGTGCTGGATAAGAGCAAGCCGTTCGTCGATTCCTGCGTCGCGCTTGCTCAGAGCCGGCGCCTGAAACCGACGCCTTTTGAGCAGGAGCGGCCCTGGGCGCCATGGGGCGCGCAATTGGCCGAGCATTTTCAGCTGGATGCCGCGCGGCGCCTATTTACCGCGAATATCCGCAAGTTGCCGTCTCCGCTGAATGCCGAAAAGCCCTTGATCGTACGTCAGCGCAATGCCGATTTCGGCCGCCGAGTCCGCTATGCGGCGCGCATAGGGCGGCAAACACGGGAAGAAGCGGATGCCGTATGCACTCAGATCCGGCAGCAAGGCGGCTCCTGCCTGGTCTTCAGGAACTAGCGCTTTGCATGGGTTCATCGCCGGTGGCGATTGTTCGATCCATCACCGCTTGATTGTGCTTTACTCCCTGATGTCGCAAGCTTATTTCTTGTAGGCCCGACCTTTGGGAGGAAGCCGTTTGGGTAGCCGAAGGAGCGTATGATGGCGCAGAAGCGTGAAGTCCCCGGTATTCGTCCCTACAACAGCCCTGCCGGCGGTTGGGGTGCATTGAAGGCCACGGCCAAGGCGGTGCGCCAGCAGATGGACATCACCGAGGCGCCGGGCCTTCTCCTGCGCACCAACAAGCCCACAGGCTTCGATTGCCCGGGGTGCGCATGGCCCGACAAAGAGCACACCTCCACCTTCCAATTCTGTGAAAACGGTGCCAAAGCGGTTACCTGGGAAGCGACGAACAAGCGTGTAACGCCGGAATTCTTCGCCGAACACACGGTCAGCGAACTTCTGACCTGGAGCGACTACGAGCTCGAGAATGCCGGCCGATTGACCCATCCGATGGTCTATGATCGGGCATCCGACACCTACCGGCCGATTGCCTGGGAAGATGCTTTTGCCCGCATCGGCGAAGTCATGCGCAGCCAGCCCGATCCCGACATGGTCGAATTCTATACATCCGGCCGCGCTTCCAACGAGGCGGCCTTCCTCTTCCAGATCTTCGCGCGCGAATACGGCACCAGCAATTTCCCCGATTGCTCGAACATGTGTCACGAGGCGACCAGCGTCGGTCTGCCGCAATCGATCGGCATCGGCAAGGGCACCGTATCGCTCGACGATTTCGACGAATGCGATCTGATCATCTCCATGGGGCACAATCCCGGCACCAACCATCCGCGCATGATGGGCACGCTTCATGAATGCTCGCGGCGAGGCGTGCCGATCATCGTCTTCAACCCTTTGAAGGAGCGGGCGCTGGAGCGTTTTGCCGATCCGCAGGATCCGATCGAGATGGGAACCTTCAGCTCGACCCGGATCGCCTCGTCCTATTATCAGGTGAAGATCGGCGGCGATGCCGCCGCGCTCAAGGGCGTCATGAAGGCAGTCCTGGCGCTGGCCGAAACCTCTCCTGACGTTCTCGATCACGCCTTCATTGCCGAACACACCGCCGGCTTCGACGCCCTTGTTGCCGATATCAGCCAGACGGAGTGGGCCGATATCGAGCGGGTTTCGGGTCTTGCCCGCGCCGATCTGGAAAGGGTAGCGGAGATCTATGCCAAGTCGAAGGCAACGATCGTTGCTTATGGCATGGGCATCACGCAACATGCCAAGGGGACGGCGAATGTCCAGCAGATCGCCAATCTCTTGCTGCTGCGCGGCAATTTCGGCAGGTCCGGTGCCGGCATCTGCCCGCTGCGCGGCCATTCCAACGTGCAGGGCAATCGTACCGTCGGGATCACCGAGAAGCCGACGCCCGCATTGATCGAGGGCATCGAACGGGCATTCGGTTTCACCGCGCCGGCTCATCATGGTCACGATGCCGTCGCCGCCATGCAGGCGATGGCGGAGGGGCGCTCCAAGGTGCTCATCTGCCTCGGCGGCAATTTCTCGATCGCGCTTCCCGATCCGGACTTGTGTGCCGAGGCTATGCGCAAGCTCGATCTTGCCGTTCATATGAACACCAAGCTCAACCGCTCCAATCTGCTTATTGGCAAGGAATCCTTCCTGTTCCCCGTGCTTGGCCGCACCGAGCAGGACGTTCAGGCGACCGGCGCTCAATCGGTGACGATCGAGGATTCCATGTCGATGGTGCATGCGTCGCGCGGGCGGCTGAAGCCGGCCTCCGATCAGCTGCGCTCGGAACCTGCGATCGTCGCTGGAATAGCGCAGGCGACCCTGCCGAACAGCAAGGTCGCCTGGATGGAGCTCATCACCGACTACGATCTGATCCGCGACAAGATCGAAGTGGTCTATCCGGATTTCGCCGACTATAACGAGCGCATCCGCGTGCCGGGTGGCTTCCGCCTGCCGATCGGTCCGACGGAGCGGGTCTGGAAGACGCCTTCCGGCAAGGCGGAATTCAAGCTGTTTTCCGGCCTCAACGAAGATATTTCGCTCTCGGACGGGACGATCCTCAAGCTGGCAACGATCCGCAGCCACGACCAGTACAATACGACGATCTATGGCCTCGACGACCGCTATCGCGGCGTCTTCGGCCGCCGCGACGTTCTGTTCATGAACGATAGGGATTTGAAGGCGAAAGGGCTGGAACACGGTGATCTCGTCGAGATCGAGACCGCGCTTCCCTCAGGCGGCAAGCGGCTCTTGAAGCTGACGGCGATTTCCTACGATATTTCCGAGGGCTCCGTCGCTGCCTATTACCCGGAGGCAAATTGCCTGATCCCGATCGACTACCAGGACAAGGAAAGCGGCACGCCGTCGTATAAGTCCGTTCCGGTGCGGGTCAGCAAGGCGGCTTGAACCTCTCACAGACATTCAACCATCAGCGGCTGTCTCAATGGCAGCCCGATGAGTTAGCGGATTAAACAGACGAGATTCTACCGCAGCCGTCCTCCCTGCTTGTCGAAATAGCGTCGACGTTCGGGCGGGCAATGCAGATGGAGCATATCGCCGCGCTCGATCTCCGGTCCGTCGCGATATTCGGCGATGATCGCCTGGCCGTCCTCTGTCTGACAGTAGAGATAGCGGGTGCCGCCCAGATATTCGGTGACGTCGACTGTTACCCGCACGGCGTCGGCCGCATTTGGCGCGACGACGAAATGTTCGGGGCGCATGCCAAGCAGGATCTTTTCGCCCGCTGAGGGCTTAGTCTGTGAAAGGTCGACCTTCATGCTGCCGTTTCCGACCGTCGCTGTCCCGTCGCCGGACCACGTTGCTTCGATCATGTTCATCCTTGGCGAGCCGATGAAGCCGGCCACGAAACTGTTGGCCGGATCCTCATAGACCTCGCGCGGACTGCCCACCTGCTCGATCCGGCCGTCCCTCAGCACGACGATCCTGTCGGCGAGCGTCATGGCCTCGGTCTGGTCATGGGTGACATAGATCATCGTATTGCCGAGTTCGCGATGCAGCCGGGCAATTTCGATGCGCATGGAGACGCGAAGTTCCGCGTCGAGGTTAGAGAGCGGCTCGTCGAAGAGAAAGACATCCGGTTCGCGAACGATGGCGCGTCCGATGGCGACGCGCTGACGCTGGCCGCCGGAAAGCTGTCCCGGGCGGCGGTCCAATAGATGGTCGATCTTGAGGATCGCGGCGGCGGAGCGCACGCGTCTTTCGATTTCGGATGCATCGGTCCGGGCCATTTTCAGCCCGAAACCGAGATTGTCACGAACGCTCATATGTGGGTAGAGCGCATAGGACTGGAAGACCATGGCGATGCCGCGCTCGGACGGATCGAGATCGGTGACATCTCGGCCCTTGATGGCGATCTCGCCGTCGGTCACTTCCTCCAGCCCGGCAATCATGCGCAGCAGCGTGGATTTGCCACAGCCGGAGGGGCCGACGAAGACGACGAAAGCGCCTTCCGGTATGTCGAGATCGATGCCATGAATGACCTCCAGCCCGCCGAAACTCTTGCGGACGCCGGTCAGGCGCATGCCGTTCTTCGTCATGTCAGGCTCCGCGCTGCAGCTGATCGGCGCGGATCCAGACCAGCATCTCGCCCGGATCGCGATTATCCCAGAGATGATAGGGCACGAAACGCGCAGTGGAGGCGGTCCTTTTCGGTGATGTGGTCCGGTAAAGGTCGGAGCCCCAGTCCGCCTCATCGCGCATGACCGAAACATCGAGCGCCACCGCCCCCTCCAGTGCGGCAATTTCCGTTGTCTTGGCGGTGGCCGGATCACTCGAAAGCGAAATGCCGTTGAGGTCATGGCCATTGTCGGTGGTTTCGACGCAATAGACGAGCGGACCCCGCATCAGGGCCGCGCGTCCGGCATCCTGGCGGACTTTTGGATTGGCAAACAGCGTGCGCGGGATCAGCGGAAGGGTGAGGTCGACGCTGTCGCCCGCCTTCCACTCGCGCTCGATGCGGGCATAGCCATCGACGGTGATCGCTGCCAAATCGACCGGTGCACCATGGATTGCGAGCGTCGCGCCCTCGGCCCATTCGGGAATGCGCAGCGATAGTGCGAATTTGGCTGCGCGATCTGGATTGACCTCGAAGCGAATGGCGCCGTCCCATGGATAGCGCGTCGTCTGGGAAAGCTGCACGTTCACGCCGCCAGCGAGTGGCACGCGGGCCTTGCTCTCGCCGTAGAGGTGGACGGCGATCTCATTGTCGGCCGCGGCATACATATAGGAGCCGACGGAGGCGAGCAGGCGCGCGATATTGGGCGGGCAGCAGGGGCAATGGTGCCAGGTCCAGCGATGATGCTTGCCGGCGCTCTCCAGCGGGTTTTCGTAGAAGAAGGTCTTGCCGTCCTGCGACAGACCCGCCATGGCACCGTTATAGAGCGCCACTTCCATGATATCGGCATAGCGGCGGTTCGGGCCGCGACCGAGCATGCGGCTGGCCCAGAAGACCAGGCCGACGGAGGCGCAGGTCTCGGCATAGGCGCTTTCGTTCGGCAGATCGTAATAGTCGGTGAAGCCTTCGTTCGAGGCAGCCGGCCCGATGCCGCCGGTCACATACATCTGCTTGGTCGTCAGATCGTCCCAAAGCGTCTCGAGTGCTGCAGTCAGCGTATCGTCGTTATATTCCGTAGCAATATCGGCCATGCCGGAATAGAGATACATGGCGCGCACGGCATGGCCGACGACCTTGGTCTGTTGGCGCACCGGCAGGTGCGACTGGCTGTATTCGTAGGTCTTCTGCACGAAATTCTTCGGATCGCGGCCGTCGCGAAGCGCTTCCTCGGTGAAGAAATGCGGTTCCTGGCCGCGCTCGTCGATGAAGTATTTGGCGAGATCGAGATACTTCTTCTCACCGGTGACGCGGCCGAGCTTGACCAGTGCGAGTTCCACCTCTTCATGGCCGCAATAGCCGCGCAGCTGGCCTTCGCCATGGCCGAAAACGGTGATCATGTAATCGGCAAAACGGCTCATGATGTCGAGCAGCTTGCGCTTGCCCGTCGCCTGGTAATAGGCGACGGCCGCCTCGATCAGATGGCCGGCGCAATAGAGTTCGTGATGATCGCGCAGGTTGGTCCAGCGACGGCCCGGCTGAACGCGCTGGAACCAGGCGTTCAGATAGCCGTCCTCCTGCTGCAGCTTCTCATACATGTCGATGATGGCGTCCGCACGCGCCTCCAATTCGGTATTGGGGCGGCGATAGAGGGAATAGGCGATGGTTTCGATCGACTTGCCGAGATCGCTGTCCCAGAACATCTGCGTCGAGCCTGACCAGGTCTGCAAGGGAATGACGATGCCAGGGCTTGGTTGGTCGACGTCGATGGCCTTGATCATGCCGGCCTCGACGCAGCGGTCGAGCAAGGTTGCTGCGGTGGAATTGCAGATGGCATCCTGGCGAGCGCCGAAAAGGCCAGCAAGCTCGACATTCGGAACGGGCAGGGGGCGAAACTGGCGGCTTTGCTTGTCAGACATGGCTTTGATCCGTTGTTGAAAGGGTTATTTCACCGCGCCGGCCATGAGCCCGCGCATGTAGTAGCGTTGCAGAAGCAGGAAGACGATGACGCAGGGGATGGTCATGACGGCGATGCCGGCCTGGACCGCACCCCAGTTGACGGCACCGAGGCGACCGGTCCTAACGGCGATCATCAGCACCGGCAGGGTGAATTTCTCATTGCTCGACAAGAGCACCAACGCGGCCAGGAACTCGTTCCAGGCATTGAGGAAGGCGAAGATCGCAACGGTCGCGACACCCGGCAGCACCAAGGGGAAGAGGACGCGAAAGAGAAGCTTCAGATCGCGTGCGCCGTCGATGCGTGCCGCTTCCTCGATTTCCTTCGGCACGGCGTCGAAGGCGTTGCGCATCATGAAGACCGAGAAGGGAAGCTGCAGCGTCACATAGACGAGCGTCAGCCCGATCAGCGAATTGTTGAGGCCGAGCCGTGCCAGGATGATGAAGAGCGGTGTCAGGATTGACTGGAAGGGGATCATCAGCGTTGCGATGATCAGGATGAAGAGCGCGCCCTTGAAGGGAAAGCGATAGCGCGAAAAGCCATAGCCGGCGAGCAGGCTGACGATGACGGTCAGAAGCACGGTTGTGACGGAGACGAAGAGCGAATTCAGCGTGTGCTGAATGACCCCGGCGCCGAAGCCATCGAGCGAGCGATAGGCGTCGAAGCTGAAGCCGGTCGTCGGCCACGGCGGCAAGGGCGGAAGGCTGGCTTCGGTTCCATGCCGGAATGACGACAGCAGTGCGATGGCGAACGGCGCGAAGAAGAAGATAACGATGACAACGCCGATGCCGTGATAGCCGATGCCATTTAAGAGCTTGCGCCTTGCGCGGCGTTCCTTTGCGGTGGTCATGGCCTGGATCATTGCTTGTCCTCCCCGACACGCAGCAGCCAGAGCTGGACGATGCTGATCAGCACCAGGATGACGAGGAGCGCGATCGAGAGTGCCGCGCCATAGCCGAGATTGAAGGACACGAAGGACTGGTTGAAGATGTAGTAGACGACCGAGATCATCCGGTTCTGCGGGCCGCCTGATGTCATGATGTAGAATTGATCGAAGGCAAGCACCGAGCCGGTGATGGAAATGATCAGCGCCAGCGCGATCGTGCGGCGCATCAGCGGCAGGGTCAGATGCCGGAAGCGCTGCCAGCGCTTGGCGCCATCGATGCGAGCGGCCTCAGTCAGTTCGGAGGGGATTGCCTGCAGGCCGGTCAGCAGAATGATCATGGTGAAGCCAGCGATCTTCCAGACCACCATGACGATGATGGTTGCGAAGGCCATGTCGAAATCGGCAAGCAGGTTCGGTCGCTTGTCGACAAGACCAAGCGCCATTGCCACGGGTGCGAAGAAGCCGGCGTCGACATTGGCGAGCCAGACCCAGAGCAGCGAGGCCGTCGCGAGCCCGACGACGACGGGAAGGAAGATGATCGTTCGGTAGAAGCCGACGAAGGGCTTGTGCTTTTCGACGAAGAAGGCGAGCGGAAAGGCGACGGCGAAGATCGCGATGGTGACGACGACGGTGTAATAGGCGGTAAAGCGCAGCGCCCCCATGAAACGCACGTCCGAGATCATGCGGACATAATTGCCGAAGCCGATCCAGCGGGGATTGCCGAGCAATGGCCAGTTGTGGAAGCTCATCCAGAAAGTAAAGACCACGGGCAGCACGAAGAAGACGATAACGAGCGCCATGGCCGGCGCTATGTACAGAAACCCATGCCAGCCGGCACGCTTTCGCCGTTTTCGCGGACGCGCGGTTGCGATAGCTCCAGGGCCAGCCATGGAATGCTCCCGATGTTGCGATGGAGGGACCGGGGAGTGTCGAAGCCCCCCGGCGTTCATGGGTCGATTATTGTTGCGCGTTGTCGATGATCGACTGCATCTCCGATTGGGCATTGGAGAATGCACCATCGACATCGCTTCCGAAGATGGCTGCGTTGGTGAAGCCCGCCCAGGGACCGTTGGCGCTGTTGATCAGGTCATTGAATTGCAGCGTATAGGGCGTCTTGGCGACGGCGATCGCCTTCAGGCCGACCTGCATACGGGGATCGAGACCCTGCAGCACCTGGTCGGCGATATCGCCGCGTGTCGGAAGGCTACCGTATTTCGCCATGATCTTCTGTCCCTCGAGCGAATAGGTGTATTCGAGGAACTTCTTCACGGCATCGAGCTTCTTCGTGCCTTTGGAGATGACGAAATTGTCGCCGCCGGCAAAGGAGGACGGCTTGCCGTCGACGCCGGGGATCAGCGTCACGCCGAAATGGATATCGGGATATTGCGTGATCAGCGTGCCGATCGAGAAGGCGCCGATGCTCTGCTGACCGATCTTGCCGTTGCTGATGCTGAGGAAGTTGGCGCCGGTGTCGCTTGCGGCTCCCGCCGGCACCAGATCCTTCTTCACCAAATTGCGGTAGATGTCGACCGCCTTGCGCATTTGCGGCGTGTCGAGCGTCGCCTTCTTGCCATCTTCCGAGAGAATGTCGGCGCCGGCACCCCAGACGAGCGGCGTAAAGGTGAAGATCATGCACCCGCCGCAGCCGCCGCCAGAGAAGTAGAAGCCGTAGGTATCGCTTCCGAGCGCGCGGATCTTTTCGGCATTGCTCGTGATCTCGTCCCAGCTGGTCGGCGCCTTTTCAGGGTCGAGGCCCGCCTTTTTATAGAGATCCTTGTTCCACGCAAAGACCGAGGTCTCGACGGAGAGCGGCAGGCCATAGATGTGGCCGTCATAGGTGCCGAGCTTCACATGCGAGGGCGAAAGCGAATTGAAATAGGGCAGGCTCTTGGCCCAGTCCGTCAGATCCTCCAGCTGGCCGGCCGCAGCGAAGGCCGGCGTATAGATGAGGTCCATCGACAGGGCGTCGGGCGCCTGGCCGCCGGCAATGGCCGTGGCATATTTCTGCACGAGTTCGGCAAAAGGCACTTCCGTCAGCGTGACCTTGTCGTCATGGCCGGCATTATAGGCCTCCACGACCTTTTTGAAGGAATCGCCAATGCCGCTTCGCACCCACATGGAGATGTTTTCGGCAGATGCGGCGGATGCAAGGCACAAGGATATGAGGCCGGTTGCGGCCAGAAATCGCTTCATCATGTTCTCCTCCCATAGGGGTACTCCCGTCAGCCCCTTTTTCCTCTATCAACGATCGGGGCTTCCCCCGCATGATTGCCGCACGACAAGCTCGCAGGGCAAAGTTCTGATGCCAGGTTCGACGCTGCGCCCTTCCGCAAGCGCGAGAACCGTCAGCCCGGCCTCGCGGCCAAGCGCCTTGAGATTCATGTCGACCGTCGTCAGCGGCGGCCGTGTCTGGGCGGCGACGATGTCCCAATTGTCGAAACCCACCACCGAGACGTCCTCCGGCACCCGCACGCCGCGCTCGCGCAGCGCATCGACGACGGCGCGGGCGATCTGGTCGTTGCCGCAGAAGATCGCGTCCGGCTTTGCTCCGGCCGCGCTCCAGAGCTGCGCGACGGCCTCGTGTCCCCAGGCCTCGGACCACATTCCGTACATGACCGGCAGCCGGTCTCCGGCGAGGTCGCGATAGGCCTTGGCGCGCTCACGCACCGAGACGAAGCTTTCAGGGCCGGTCACATGGGCGATCCGGCGTCGGCCGAGCCCCTGCAACCATTCAACAGCAAGCGCAGCCCCCTGATAGTCATCCGCACAGAAGGTGACGCTTCCCGGTGCGCCTTCGGTGAATGCGTAGATCACCGGAACCGGCAGGTTGGAGAGATCGACAGGCAGGCGGCGGTCGATCCGCTTTCCCGAGGCGATGATACCATCCACATGCTTATCCAACATGGCGTCCACATGAACCTTTCCAAGCGCCGGATCGTCCTCGATCGTGCAAAGAAAGACCGAGACGCCGTGATCGACAAGTGCTTCCGTGATGCCGGCCATGACCGGCAGCGTGAAGCGACCGTATGTATCATTTGTCAGAAGACCGATCGTAAAGGTGCGATTGCTGAGCAAGCCCCTGGCCAAGGCATTCGGACGGAAGCCTATGTCGGCGGCAGCGCGCTTGACCCTCTCGCGCGTCTCGTCGCCCATGCGGCCGGTATTGTTCAAAGCCTTGGATGCCGTTGAAATGCTCACACCTGCAGCCGCCGCAACGTCGTGAATCGTTGCGCGTCCGCTTTTCGCACGCTGATTTTCCAGATGTCTTCTCCCAGTCAGTTTTCATGAGAAAAGCTTTTCTCTAGGCGAGAGTCAATATGAGAAAAGCTTTTCTCAAAAATTTCTGTACAGAAGAGAAGGAGGTCCGGAAGCTGGATGTGGGCCGTAGCGAATTTGCAGGTCACTGCAGATGTGCGCCATGAAAACGAAGCGGCGGCTGAGACACTGTCGGTCCGGCCGCCGCGTAAGTTCTAGATCGCTGTCAGCTTTAGCCGATCGTCATCAGGCTGGCATTGCCGCCGGCAGCCGCGGTGTTGATCGATGTCGTCACCTCTTCGAGCAGCCAGTTGAGGCAATAGGCATCGGTGTTCTTGGCAATTTCCTCGCTCGACGCAGCCTGTGTGAGAACCAGCGGACCGGGGATAGCCGAGATCGTCTTGATCGCCTGCTGGACGCGTGCTGCATCACCTTCGATGAGAGCGCCGGCAAACGGTCCATCCGCTGTCCAGTCTTTCGTCCAGGAAATGCGGTTTGCGATCTGCGCCGGCAGGCCATCGAGCTCTTTATGCAAGCCGGATGCTGCATCGATGACGATCGAATTGCCTGTTGCAAGGCCTGCGGCGATTTGGACATGCAGGCCAAGTGCTGTCTGTGGAGCGAGCAGGATTCTCCCTCGCGGATGCAGCGCATAGAGGTTCATCTCGCCGACCGGGCCTTGCAGCTCGGTATTGAAGCCGAGCGACGACTGGGCGGTGACGGCGCGCGCCTGTTTGGCCGCATCCGCAGCGCCCTTGCTTTCGAGCCAGGCGATGAACTGCTGTGCAGCCGGATCAGCCTGCACGGAGGCATCGCGCAACGGTTCTGTCGGGGAAGCTACCAGACGGCGCAAATACATCGGGCCACCAGCCTTCGGGCCTGTGCCTGAGAGGCCGCGGCCGCCAAAAGGCTGGACGCCGACGACAGCGCCGATGATGTTGCGGTTGACGTAGAGATTGCCGGCGCGGACGCGCTCCGTGACATGGGCGATCGTATCGTCAAGCCGGGTGTGCAGGCCGAAGGTCAGGCCGTAGCCGGATGCATTGATGGCGGCGATGAGCTTATCCAGCCCCTTACGCTGATAGCGCATGATGTGAAGGACCGGGCCGAACACCTCGCGCTTCAGATCGCTCAGCTTCTTCAGCTCGATAATGGTCGGAGCAACGAACGTGCCCTTCTCAGCGCTTTCGGGAAGGTCGAGCTGTTCGACGTTGCAGCCAAGCTTGCGCATGCGTTCGATATGCTCGTCGATGCGACGCTTGGCGTTGTCGTCGATGACGGGGCCGATATCGACGGCGAGCTGGTCGGTCTTGCCGACGGAGAGCTCGCGAAGCGCGCCGCGCAGCATGGCCAACGTGCGGTCGGCGACTTCCTCCTGCAGGCAGAGGACGCGCAGGGCCGAGCAGCGCTGACCGGCGCTGTCGAAGGCCGAGGCGATGACGTCGCCGACCACCTGTTCGGCGAGGGCAGAGGAATCGACGATCATGCCGTTCTGCCCGCCGGTTTCGGCGATCAACGGGATCGGCTTGCCGAATTTGGAAAGCCGCTCGGCCAGCTGCGCCTGGATCAGGCAGGCAACTTCCGTGGAACCGGTGAACATGACGCCGGCGGTTTCGGGAGCGCCAACGAGGGCGGCCCCCATTTGTCCGCCGCCCGGGACAAATTGCAGAACATCGCGCGGAATACCGGCCTCATGTAGGATGCGGACGCCTTGGGCTGCGATCAGCGGTGTATTGCCGGCCGGCTTCGCAACGACTGGATTGCCCGCGACCAAAGCGGCCGCGATCTGGCCGGTAAAGATCGCCAATGGGAAGTTCCATGGGCTGATGCAGACGACGGGGCCAAGGGGCACGCTCTCCGGCTTCAGTATTTGGCGTGCCTGAGCGGCGTAATAGCGAAGGAAATCGATCGCCTCCCTAATTTCGCCGACCGCGTTTGCGGCCGATTTGCCGGCTTCGCGGATGGTCAGGCCGACGAGAACAGGCATCTCGCTCTGCATGAGATCGGCAGCACGCTCAAGGATCGCGGCGCGCTCATTAGGGTGCACGGCTGCCCAACGCTCGGTAGCCGCGGCCGCAAACCGCATGACGTCGGGTGCATCCTCCGGCTCCAGTTCTGTGACATGGCCAACAATATCGGCGTGGTCGGCAGGATTGAGGACGGCGCGGCCCACGCCGCGTTCGGAGCCATCGGCGAGAAGCGGCTTGGCGGTCCAGTCTCTGGCTGCCGAGGCTTGTAGCTGCGCGGATAGGTCGGTGAGCGCTGCTTCATTCGAGAGATCGACGCCGGCGGAATTCCGTCGCGCGCCGCCGAACAGATCGGCCGGGAGAGCGATCTTGTCGTGCTGCGCGCCGACTACGCTCATGGCGCGCACGATCTCGACGGGATCGGCAATCAGCTCGGAAACGGACACGGCTGGATCGGCGATCTTGTTGACGAAAGAGGAGTTGGCGCCGTTTTCGAGCAGGCGGCGGACAAGATAGGCGAGCAGCGTTTCATGGGTGCCGACCGGCGCGTAGATCCGGCAGGGGCGATTGAGATTTTCGGCGCCAACCACCTCTTCATAGAGTGGCTCGCCCATGCCGTGCAGGCACTGGAATTCGTATTTGCCGACCGCAAAATCGTCCCCAGCCATATGGTAGATTGTGGCCAGGCTCTGCGCATTATGGGTGGCGAACTGCGGGAAGACCACGTCGGTCGCGGCCAGCAGCTTTTTGGCGCAGGCAATATAGGAGACATCTGTGTAGATCTTGCGGGTATAGACAGGGAAGCCTTCGAGGCCATCCAGCTGCGCGCGCTTGATCTCGGCGTCCCAATAGGCGCCCTTGACGAGGCGGACCATGAGGCGATGCCCCGAGCGGCGGGCAAGATCGATGATGAAATCGAGGACGAACGGGCAGCGCTTGCCATAGGCCTGGACGACGAAGCCGATGCCGTCCCAGCCGGAAAGATCCGGATCGAGGCACAGCTCTTCCAGCAGATCGAGCGAGAGTTCCAGCCGATCCGCCTCCTCGGCATCGATGTTCAGGCCGATATTGTAGCGCTTGGCGAGCAGCGCCAGCGCCTTTACCTTCGGTAGAAGCTCGCCCATCACCCTGTCGGCCTGCGAACGCGAATAGCGCGGGTGCAGCGCGGAGAGCTTGATGGAGATGCCGGGGCCTTCATAGATGCCGCGGCCGGCCGAGGCCTTGCCGATCGCATGGATGGCGTTTTCATAGTCGCGATAATAGCGCTCGGCATCGGCGTGGGTCGTCGCGGCTTCGCCGAGCATGTCGTAGGAATAGCGGAAGCCCTTCGCTTCGAGCGCACGTGCTCGTTTCAATGCTTCATCGATGGTCTCGCCGGTGACGAACTGTTCGCCCATCATGCGCATGGCCATGTCGACGCCGCGGCGGATGACGGGCTCGCCGGCGCGGGCGATCAGCTTTGTCAGCGCGGCAGAAAGGCCGCCTTCGTTGACGGTGGAGGTCAGTTTGCCGGTGACGACGAGGCCCCAAGTCGCGGCATTGACGAACATCGAACGGCCGCCGCCCAGATGCGACCTCCAGTCACCGCCGGCGATCTTGTCTCGGATCAGCGCATCGCGCGTCGCCGTGTCGGGAATGCGCAGCAGCGCCTCGGCAAGGCACATCAGTGCGACGCCTTCCTGGCTGGAGAGGGAATATTCCTGCACCAATCCCTCGACGCCGTCGCCCTTGTGTTTGGCGCGCAGCACTTCGATCAGCTTCCTGGCTGTCTTCTTCGCCGCTTCGCGCGTCGCGTCCGGCAAGGTCGCCGCTTCGACGAGGAAGGGCAGGCACTCGGTCTCGGGGCGCCTGTAGGCGGCAGTGATCGCCTGGCGAAGCGGGCTCTGCTCACGAATGGGCGGTGCGAAATGCGAAAATGGGGCAGCGTCCGGAGCTGGTTCTTCAGTGGCGAGCTTGGCAGAGACAGTCATGATAACCTCAAGGTGCAAGGGTCCCGATGGCTTGTGGGCGTCGGCGATATCGCCCACGCAGCCCTCCCGTTGCTTCGACGCGAACATACTTCATTCCAGAAAAGCATTCCGCCTTGAAACCGCGGCTTTCCAGTCATATTGAACTTCAATAGCGCTTATTTCAAATAGGAATGCCTGCAAAAATGACCAAATCCAGTGAAATTGACCAGTTCGACCAAAAGATCCTCGATGCACTCGTCGAAGACGGCCGTATGTCGATCACGGAGCTTTCAGAGCGGGTCGGCCTTTCCAAGACTCCCTGCCAGGCGCGCCTGAAAAAACTGATCGATTCCGGCTATATCGATGGCTTCAAGGCCATACTCAATCCGATCAAGCTCGGCCTCGATCACGTCGCCTTTGCCGAGGTGAAGCTGACCGATACCCGCGAGGAAGCTTTGCTCAGCTTCAACAACGCCGTCAAGAAGATCAAGGAAATCGAGGAGTGCCACATGATCGCCGGCCGCTTCGACTATCTCCTCAAGGTGCGGACCTCGGATATCCGCCGCTACCGCATCGTTCTCGGCGAGAAAATTTCCAGCCTGCCTTTCGTGGCTAGCACATCCACCAATGTGGTGATGCAGTCGGTCAAGGAAAACTGGTCGTGAAGCCGCTTTGCCCGTCGTGCGCGTTCTCACGCGCTGGATGAGCCCCCCATCAGCCAACTCATCTTGCTGGCTAAACAATGGTCTAGATTTTGCCATCCGAATCGGATCATTGCGAGGTGCTAAAATAAGTAAGCCAGAATAGTTGAGATGGAGTGGGCATGGAGATCAATGCCGGCGATCGCGACCTTGTCGAAGTCATGAAGCGGTACTTTGCTGTCAAGGCCGAGGTCGAGGACGTGAAATCCCGCCTGGAGGCGGCAAGGCAAGAGAGTGGCGAAGAGATCGGCACATTCTACAATCCGCGCACCAATCCGAACCATGCAGCCGACATCATCCGTTCCCACGCTCTCAAGCAGGAGATGGTGCGCTTGATGGATTGGGCCGAAGCCTGGGGACGCCGGAATCTGATACCGGACGAGGCCTGACGGTCAGCTACGATCGCCAGGCCATCATCGTGAAATCGGATCAATTATCGGATTTCAGTTTGCCCGCCGTCGCCCAGGACTCCTTCGAAATCTCGGTGATGACGATTTCCACCGATTCCGGCGGGCAGACGAGCGTTTCGACGGCGACCCTGGTCGCTTCGCGAACAAAGGCGCGTTTCTGGTCCTGTGTGCGTCCGGGGTGCATTTCCAAGCGAAGGATGGGCATGGTGACTCCTGATGGATTGGGGCGATAGATTATGGCGCTTGACCTCAAGCACCACGGACTATCTTGCAAAACCGGTGAGTGATAAATACGCCCGCATTTGCTTCACTCCAAACTTATAGGTATGCAATCGTGGATAAATTGGCCGGCATGGCGATGTTCGTCAGGGTGGTCGAGCATGGCAGCTTCGCCGCCGCGGCCGACATCAGCCAGGTGTCGTCAGCCATGGTGGCCAAACATATCAAGACGATCGAGCAGCGGCTCGGCGCGCGCCTGCTACACCGCACGACGCGTCGTCATCAACTGACCGAGGTCGGCAAGCTCTATTATGAGCGCTGCAAGACGGTGCTGGCGGAAGTCGAGCTTGCCGAATCTTCGGCATCCGAACTGCAATCGGTGCCGCGCGGGCGCTTGCGGCTCGTCGCGCCTGTCAGTTTCGGAACGCAAAGCCTCGTGCCGGCGCTTGTCGACTATCTGCGTGAGAATCTCGAGGTCAGTGTCGACCTGGCGCTCGACAACAATCCGCATGATCTGATCGGCGAGGGATATGAACTCGGCTTCCATATCGGCGAGCTAACGGATACCAATCTGGTCGCTCGCCCGCTGAGGCCCTACCGGCGCATTCTCGCGGCGTCGCCGGATTATCTGGATCGTTGCGGCAGGCCGCAAACCCCCGAGGATCTCGCCAATCATATGTGCCTCGGCCATTCCTATTGGCGCCTGCAGGGCCGCTGGCATCTCGTCGGCCCGGAGGGAGAAGTCCGCGAAATCGCCATAAAGGGCCGGTTCACCACGAACCAGGGCGGGGCTCTGCGCGTTGCCGCCCTGCATGGAGCCGGTATCGTGCTGCAGCCGGAATTGCTGCTCGCAGCCGATCTCGATGCCGGCCGGCTTGAGCCGGTGCTGCCGCAATGGTCTTACAAGCCGACACCGATGCATCTGGTCTATGCGCCGGATCGGCGTCCGACGGCCATGCTGCGTAGCGTCATCGATTTTCTCGTGGCCCGCTTCGGTTGACGGCCGATCCTCTTTCGCCGGCTGCCGATAGCAATGGTCCGGATGGCGGCACCTTGATTTTTGAAGTTTGCGGAGTTAAGTATATCCCAGTTGCATATCCCAGCATCGGGAGGCGGAACATGGCGAGTTCGACTGTATTCATCAGCAATCGAAGCCAGGCGGTGCGCCTGCCCAAAGCTGTCGCATTCCCTGAAGACGTGCATCAGGTCGATATCCTGAAGATCGGCCGCAGCCGTATGATCGTCCCGCAGGGCAAGCGCTGGGATGATCTCTTCCTGCATGGTCCCCGTGCCAGCGACGATTTCCTGGGTGAGCGAGAACAGCCGGTGGCGGAAGAGCGCGAGTCCTTTTGATGCTGGCCTATATGCTCGATACCAATATTTGCATTTATGTGATGAAGACCTATCCGCCCGCCGTCCGGGAGAAGTTCAACGCGGTAGCAGAACAGCTTTGCATATCGAGCATAACACTTGGTGAGTTGCACTACGGCGCCGAGAAGTCAGCCCGGCGCACGGAAAACCTGACTGCCATCGAGCATTTCGTGGCGCGGCTGGAAGTTCTGCCTTTCGACGCTAGGGCAGCTGCGCATTATGGACAGGTCCGGGCCGAGCTGGAAGGCGCCGGAACTCCTTGTGGTCCGCATGATATGCAGATCGGCGCCCATGCCCGCAGCGAGGGACTGATCGTGGTGACGAACAACATCAAGGAGTTCGTCCGCATGCCCGGCCTCCGGGTGGAGAATTGGGTGTAACCATCGCCGCGAACGCAATGGCCTTCCTGCAAACAGCGAAAGGCCTGACCCCTGCAATTCGTCTAATCGGTCTATTTACAGATCCGTCGCCGCAACGGCTTCGCCGGTCGCGGCAATCAGCCATTCGCGAAAGATCCGCGCCTCATCGGAAAGTCGGCTGGCCTCGAGCAGCCAGTAGGATTTCTCCGTGTCCGACGGCGTATTGAACAGGGTGACCAATGTCCCATTGGCCAGTTCCTCGGCAATGAGTGCGGTCGGGCAAAGACCAACGCCCTGTCCCCCGACGACGGAACCGATCATCAGGCTGAAATCGGCAAAGATCGGGCCGGGTTTCGGAGGCCGGTGGATGCCCTCAAGGGCGAACCAGCGTGTCCAGGCTGCTGTCGTTTCATCGTGCAGCAGATCCAGATCGAGAAGATCGGCCGGCTTCCTGATCGGGCCACGACGACGCTCGTATTCTGCCGCGCAGGTCGGCCTCGTTTCCGCAGTCAGAAGCGAGATGGCGTTTGCACCGGGTTTCGGGCCATGGCGTATCAGCAGATCGACGCTTGCCGCTTCCGGCGTCACCGCATCAAGTGCATAGACGATATTGATATGGATCTCGGGATGTTTCTTCCTGAATTCAGGCAATCGCGGTATCAGCCAGCGGGTGGCGACGGAAGCAATACATGCGATGCTGACTGGCCTCTCATTGCCATTCAGCCGCAGCTGCCGAGCGGCGATCTCGATATGTCCGAGACCATTTGCGACTGCCGTCCCGAAATCGCGGCCCGCCATCGTCGCCGTCACGCCGCGGGCATGACGCGTAAAGAGCTTGACACCCAGCCATCCCTCCACTGTGCGCACATGCTGGCTCACTCCCGCAGCCGTGAGATTGAGTTCGCTCGCCGCCTTGGCGAAGCTCTCGTGACGGACGGCTGCCTCGAAGGCGCGAAGGGAGGCAAGCGGGACATGTTGCATCGTTCAAGGCTAAGTAAAACTTAGCCAAAGCACAAGCGCAATCAACGTTGCGCGGAAGCTTTATATCCTTACATTGCAGGCAAACCAGTGGTTCGGCTCTCAATCGGTAAGGAATGAAACGTCGCTATGGACAATCTTTTTGATACGCCTGTTCCCGCGGATGCCGAGGAGCGTCGCCGCAAGCCGCCCGTCGTCGTCTATCCGAACGGGACGCTGCCGCCGGCCGACATGGATGTGCTGCGTGCGGCCCGCCAAGACATGGCCAAGATAGAGGACATCATCGTGCCGCCGCGCGATGGCGGCAGCTTTCGTGTGCCGAAGGGGCATTTCTTTCGCATCGTCGGCATGGAGGGCTCGCAGGTCGGCGATCTCAATCTGTGGAATGCCGATGATCTTTCCGAACGGTTCTTCAGCGGCAAGACCCGTGCGCTGCACGGCACGCATGTCGGCGTCGGGGACAGGTTATGGAGCAATCTGCCCTACCTGCGGCCGATGGCGACGATCACGCACGATACGCTCGGCTGGTACGGTTTTGATGCGGATGGAGCCGGTATCCACGATGTCATCGGCACGCGTTGCGATCCCTATACGAACCGGCTGCTGAACGGCGGCGATTATCACCGTTGCTGCCATTCCAACCTGTCGCGTGCTCTCGCCAAGGAGCTGAATATTTCCGTCCAGGACGCCGAGTTTCACGTCCACGATGTGCTGAATGTCTTCATGTGCACCGGTTTCACGCGCGACACCTATCAATATTTCATGAAGGCAAGTCCGGTGCGGCCGGGCGATTTCATCGAGTTCTTCGCCGAGATCGATCTTCTCGGCGCGCTTTCGGCCTGCCCGGGCGGCGATTGCGGCAGCGAGCATTCGAGCGATACGGTGCCCTGCTATCCATTGCGGGTGGAGATCTGGCGTCCCGAGCCTGCACGCCTTGCCGGCAGGGTTTTTCCGGAGCGCAACGCCTATCCCCGGACACACGGCCTGTAATCCGATCGTCCGAAAGGCTTCAAAAAAACATTTGCCGGCGGTTTCGTCCGCCGGCAATCCCAAAATCGTCCGTCAAGCCAAGCATCCGTCAGAAGGCAGATGCTCAGCGGATTGCTTAGTTGCACACGCGAACGCGTTCGTAGTGCCAACCGTCGTCATAGGCGTTGTCGACCTGACGATCCTCGTACCAGCACCTCGGCGGAGGCGCTTCGTACACCGGGCCTCTGTTGGCAAGGGCGCCACCGACGATCAGGCCGCCGAGGAGACCTGCGGCGACGCCGCCTGCGATCGCGCCACCATTGTGGTGATGATGGTGGCGGCGCCAGTCACCATCGCCACGCCAGTCGCCGCGATAGGGCGGGCGACCGTCGTAATACTGCGCCTGTGCGCTGCTGACCGGCGCCAACGCACCGCCGACGACCGTGGCAGCCAGCAAAACCGTGAGAATCTTCTTCTTTATCATGACTACCTCCAAAGCAGTCTTCTTGCTCAGCGAATGCGCGAGTCAATTAATCAACGTCCCGAGCATGATTATGTTCAGCTGAATATATCATGAATGTGCCGTTCATCGGGCAAAGGATTGGGAAATCGAGGCCAGAACAGCGGTGCCGGTACGAGCTCAGTGCGGAGGCAGCCGTCGCGTCGCTCCTATCCACTCAAGGGCCCGCGATTCGGGGTCGCTATTGCGGGTGATATCCGTCACGACAGCCGCGCTGTCGGCGCCATGCCCGAAGACGCCGGCAAGGCGCTCGACGGTCAATCCGCCGATCGCGACAAGTGGGAGATTGCCGATGCAGCTTTTCCATTGGCCGATACGCGCAAGACCCTGCGGCGCCCAGGCCATGGCTTTGAGAATGGTCGGATAGATCGGTCCAAGCGCGATGTAATCGGGCCCGGCAGCCAGTGCCGTTGCCAGCTCCGCCTCGTCGTGAGTCGAGAGCCCCAGCTTCAATCCGGCGGCGCGAATGGCAGCGAGATCGGCGTCGGCAAGATCCTCCTGGCCGAGATGGATGAAATCGCAGCCTTCTTCGATCGCGAGCTGCCAATAGTCGTTAATGATCAACTGGCATCCATATGCGGCACAAATTGCCTTCGATTCGCGTATATCGGCGCGGATTTCCGCCGGCATACGATCCTTGATGCGTAGCTGCACCAGTTTGACGCCGAGCGGCACCAGCCTCTTTATCCAGGCGGCGCTGTCGACGATCAGATAGAAGGGATCGAGTATCATGAGAAAACCGCCTTTCCGATGACCGGTGTCGATGGCACCGCCATATCGCGCGGCTCGAGCATGCCAGCGGCGAACGCCTGTCTGCCGGCATCGATCGCCTTGGCAAAGGCTTCCGCCATCATGGCCGGATCGCCGGCGCCGGCGACGGCCGTATTGAGCAGCACGGCATCGAAGCCGAGTTCCATGACGGTGGCCGCGTGCGAGGGCCTGCCGATGCCGGCATCCACGATCAACGGTATTTCCGGAAAATGTGCTCGCATCGATCGCAGGGCGGAAAGATTGAGAGGACCGGCCGCCGTTCCGATCGGCGCACACCAGGGCATCAGCACCTTGCATCCCGCCTCCAGCAGTCGTTCGGCGACGACGAGGTCGTCCGTCGTATAGGGAAAGACCTCGAAACCCTCGTCGGCAAGGATTCTCGCCGCCTCCACCAGCGCGAAGACATCCGGCTGCAGCGTGTCGTGGTTGCCGATGACTTCGAGCTTGATCCAGTTGGTCCGGAAGACCTCACGTGCCATCTTCGCTGTCAGCACCGCCTCGGAGACGCCGTGGCAGCCGGCGGTATTGGGCAGAATGCGAACGCCAAGTCCACGAATCATCTCGAAGAACGCACCGCCATTGCGGCCGCCTGCCGTTTCCCGGCGCAGCGATACGGTGACGATTTCGGTTGCCGAGCGCTTGACGGCCTCCGCCAGCACGGCCGGAGAGGGATAGCGCGCCGTGCCGAGAAGAAGATGCGATGTGATACGGGTTCCGTAGAGTTCGATCATGGTCAGCCTCCCTGCATTGGCGTCAGGATCTCGATCCTGTCATTGTCGGCCAAGGCGTGGTCGTCGCGTTCTTCGCGATGGATGAGTTCGCCATTGACGGCGGTTGCCAGCCACTCGCCTTCGTATTCGAGCGCGGCGAGAAGCTGCGAAAGCGTGGCTGCCTCGACGATCTGTGTTTCGCCATTGATGATCAGGCGCATTGGCGGCTCCTGTCGTTGTTGTGTCCGGAAAAGAGGAGATCCGCGGCCTCTGCCGCCATCGCCGGCGCGAGAAGGAAGCCGTGGCGATAAAGGCCGTTGATAAGAATGGTCTTGCCCTCCCGCGTCACGCGCGGAAGATTGTCTGGAAAGGCGGGACGAATGCCGGCCCCCGTTTCGACGATGGCGGCGTCGGCAAAGGCGGGATGCAGCGCATAGGCGGCGTTCAAAAGTTCCATCAGCGAGCGGGCGGTGATCGGTCCCTCGAAATCCGTCTCGATCATCGTCGCGCCGATCATGAACAGACCTTCGCCGCGCGGCACGATATAAACGGGAAATCGCGGATGCAGCAGCCGGACGGGCCGCGCAAGGGCGACCTCCTGCGTCTGTAGATAGAGCATTTCGCCGCGCACACCCCGCAATTCCCTGCTCTCGCCGACATTTGCAGCGCCCGTGCAGTCCATGACGCCGGAAAATCCGGCATCATTCGCGATGCGATCGACAAAGGTCACACCCTTCGCCGAAAGAGTGCCCTTCAACGACTGCAAGACGTCGCGAGGATCGAGATGTGCTTCCTGGGGGAAGAACAGGCCATGCCTGAAGCGACCGGCAAGGAAGGGTTCGAGGGCGGCAATTTCGCGCTCATCGATCCAGCGATAGCCTGTCGTGCGGCTGGCGAATCGCTTCAGCTCGTTTTGATCTCGGTTCGGCGCGACGACGAGCGTCCCGTTGCGGACGACCTTGCCGGGCAGAATCGCGTCCCAACGATCGGCGGAATCGCGTCCGCGCTCCAGCACGGGCTCATCGGCACTTTCCCGTTCGCACCATGGCGCCAGCATTCCGCCGGCAAGCCATGAGGCTGCTCGGCGGAAATTCGCATGGGGGTCGGCAACCGTCACCTCGGCACCGCGGGCATGCAGTTCGTGGGCGACGGTGAGGCCGGCAACGCCGGCCCCCTTGACGAGGATGCGCATGTCACTCGGCCGGCTGGGTGGAGGTTTCCACCGGCATATAGAGATCGCCGCCCTCGCGATATTTCGCCGCCATCGCTTCCAGTCCTTCCTTCTGCGCCTCGGCGCGGATGTCGTGTGAAATCCGCATGGAGCAGAATTTCGGCCCGCACATCGAGCAGAAATGCGCAACCTTGTGAGCTTCCTTCGGCAGGGTCTCGTCATGGAAGCTGCGGGCGGTATCCGGATCGAGCGAGAGGTTGAACTGGTCCTCCCAGCGGAATTCGAAGCGGGCGCGCGACAATGCGTCGTCGCGGACTTGCGCTGCTGGGTGTCCCTTGGCGAGGTCGGCCGCATGGGCGGCGATCTTATAGGTGATGACGCCTGTCTTGACGTCGTTGCGGTCGGGCAGGCCGAGATGCTCCTTCGGCGTGACATAGCAGAGCATCGCCGTCCCGAACCATCCGATCATGGCAGCGCCGATGCCCGAGGTGATGTGATCGTAGCCCGGCGCGATATCCGTCGTCAGCGGTCCGAGCGTGTAGAAGGGCGCCTCGCCGCAGACGGCGAGCTGCTTGTCCATGTTCTCCTTGATCTTGTGCATCGGAACATGGCCGGGGCCTTCGATCATCACCTGGCAGTCTTTTGCCCAGGCGATCTTCGTCAGTTCGCCGAGCGTTTCGAGCTCGGCAAACTGCGCGGCATCATTGGCATCGGCGATCGAGCCGGGGCGCAGGCCGTCGCCGAGCGAGAAGGAGACGTCATAGGCCCGGCAGATATCGCAGATTTCCTCGAAATGCTCGTAAAGGAAGCTCTCGCGGTGATGATGGAGACACCACTTGGCCATGATCGAGCCGCCGCGTGAAACGATGCCGGTAACGCGATTGACTGTCAGCGGGATGTAATGCAGCCGCACGCCGGCATGGATGGTGAAATAGTCGACGCCCTGTTCGGCCTGCTCGATCAGCGTGTCGCGATAGATCTCCCAGGTGAGCTCTTCGGCAATGCCGCCGACCTTTTCCAGCGCCTGATAGAGCGGGACGGTGCCGATCGGCAGCGGCGAATTGCGGATGATCCACTCGCGGATATTGTGGATGTTGCGGCCTGTCGAAAGGTCCATGACGGTATCGGTACCCCAGCGGGCGGCCCAGACCATCTTCTCGACTTCTTCCGCCATGGAGGAGGTGACGGCGGAATTGCCGATATTGGCGTTGATCTTCACCAGGAAGTTCCGGCCGATGATCATCGGTTCGCTTTCCGGGTGATTGATGTTGGCCGGGATGATGGCCCGGCCGGCCGCGACTTCCTGGCGGACGAATTCGGGTGTCACATGATCCGGAATATGGGCGCCGAAGCTCTCGCCGTCACGAATCAGGGTCTCGGCTTTCGCCTTGCGGCCGAGATTCTCGCGGATGGCGATGAATTCCATCTCGGGCGTGATGATGCCGGCGCGCGCATAGGCAAGCTGGGTGACGGCCTTGCCATCCTTGGCGCGCAGCGGCTGGCGCTTGGCCGGAAATTCCGGTGTCAGCCGTTCGCCGGTGACGAAGCCATTGTCTTCGGGACGCACATGCCGGCCTTCATAGGCCTCGACATCGCCGCGTGCGAGCACCCAGCTGCGGCGGAGCTGCGACAGGCCCTGTTCGATGCTGATATCGGCACCCTCGATGGTATAGGGGCCGGAGGAATCGTAGACGATAACAGGCGGCTCACCCGATGTCGGATGGACGCTGATCTCACGCATCGGTACGCGGATGTCGGTATGGATATCCCCGGGGACGTAGATCTTTCGAGAGGCCGGCAGCGGACCGGTCGTGACCGTCGGGATGAGGTTCTTTGCGGCAATGGTCATGGTTTGAGGCTCCAAGTTGCGGTTGGAGACCCAGTCAATCAGCCGGAATGATGATAAGACGCCGACATGGAATCCACGCGGGAATCCGAAGTCTTCGAGCGCTCGCACCGTCCCTACGCCAGTATGAACTGGATCAGGTTCAACGGGTCACTGCGCCCACAATCGGCAAAGCCGTATTGTTCAGCAGTATCTCAGCCCCTTGCCGGGACCCCCCTGGTGAATGCTGGAAGGCTATGCTCTTGCTTTGGCTTCTGTCAACCCTGCAATGATGACTGCATTTTTCCGCGAGCCAGCGCTTGGCGCATTGGAGAATCCACAATTTAAGCGTGTTTACACGTGAGGCGCGGCATGGCGCTCCCTCAATAATGAGGCGCCGTGTTGCCGATAAAGCGGTAGGGGACGACACCAGCGTACTGCGTTGCGGGTAATCAGCGCGTCATTGCCGAGAAGGGCGAGCGTCAGTTGCACGCCGGCCTACGCGCCGGTCTGCATCAGGGAAAAGATGGATTGCATATAATCCCTGGTGACGAGGCCGCCGAACGGGGGGGCGCTATGAAGATCAGCCGATTCTCATTCATGCGCGATTCTTCCCTTCCTATGGCCCGAATAGCTGGAATCTGGGAAGATTCGACGTTTCTGTGTGTGGCGATTTGTTGAGTTTTGTTTCTCAGCCTTGTCGTGCATTCGCGCCTTTGGCGGTCTTCCCGCGTTCCTCGGGTGAAACGAACCTCGCCCTGCCGTCCCCAGTTGCATTTAAGCAACAGCCGGCAAGACTAACGCTGGACCGGCGCTCGCCACGGTTTCACATAATTGACAAACATACGGGCTGTTTGTAAGTCAGAAGCAGGACAGAAATTGTCTTACGGTCGAGCGATCGGCCGGATCGGTAGGGGCATTTCAAGACCTTTGCCGCGGGGACAATCATGGAGGTTCGAGGGGACTCAAGCCAACATTACGTGCGTACTTGCCGGGCTGCGCGGTCGCGTTTTCGACCGGGTCGATCTTCAAGGTGGTTTCCAGCTCAGCACTCGTGGCAAATTAGAAATGCATATTACAACCAGGAGTTTAATATGAATATCAAGAGCCTTCTTCTCGGCTCCGCTGCTGCGCTCGCAGCAGTTTCCGGTGCCCAAGCAGCTGACGCTATCGTTGCTGCAGAGCCGGAGCCGCTGGAATACGTCCGCATCTGCGACGCTTACGGTGCTGGTTACTTCTTCATTCCGGGCACTGAAACCTGCCTCAAGATCGGCGGCCGTGTCCGTACCGAAGGCGAGTGGTACGATGCCTACAACCCGAACAGCAAGAACGGTACGCTGTGGCACACCCGTGCAGAGCTGAGCATCGACACCGCGACCGACACCGAATACGGCCCGCTGAAGACCAACACGGTCGTCCGTTGGGACTGGAACGACGGCAACTCCACCTCCACCAAGCTGCTGTTCGCCAATATCAGCCTCGGCGGCTTCCTCGTCGGTAAGGCCGACTCCCAGTATAACTACTACATCGGTTATGCCGGCGACGTCATCAACGACGACGTGATCTATGACGGCCCGTACGAACTCAACCAGTTGACCTACAGCTACGATGCCGGCAACGGCTTCACGGCTGTGATCTCGGTTGAAGACTCGAACTCCAGCGGCTCCGACGCCTCCTACGGCTCAAGCTGGTGGTCCGACGACAAGGGCAATCACTATGCTCCTGACGTCGTCGCCGGTGCCGGCTTCAAGTCTGGCGCATGGGGCTTCAAGGTCGTTGGCGGTTACGACTCGATCGTCGAAGAAGGCGCTATCAAGGCTCGTGTCGATGCCGACTTCGGCGCGTTCTCGGCCTTCTTGATGGGTGGCTGGAACACCGATGGCGACAAGCTCAACAAGTATGCAGGTACCAACCTCGACCGTTCGGCTTGCCCCATCGACGATGCATCCAAGTGCGGCTGGGGTGACTGGGCCGTTTGGGGTGGCGTTGCCGTTCCGATCAACGAAAAGCTGAAGTGGAACCTGCAGCTCGCCTACACCGACTCGAAGATCTTTGCCGCAACCACGAACGTCAAGTGGAACCCGGTCAAGAACCTGCTCATCGAGCCGGAAGTCTCCTACACCAACTTCGATTCTGTGAACGAAGATCAGTGGGCTGGTATCCTGCGCTTCGAGCGTAGCTTCTAATTTTGAATTACCCGGCCTCGTGCCGGGTATAGGGAAGCCTGATGTTCCAATCCGTCAGGCTTCTTTCACCGATCGGTTGACCTCCGATCAAAGTAAAGGATCCGGCTTTCCCTCCGGATCCTTTTTTGTTCAAGGCTTTGATATCGCGTGACCCGCCTTATGCAGCCGAGGTCTCTACCTCATGTGTCCGCTCCTGCGGGAACCATGTCTTCAAGATCATCTTGATGAACATCTGTCCGCAAGGCACGAGCTGGAAATTACCCCTGTCGAGCGTCCATTCGGTGATCAGCCCGCCGATGACCGCCGTCAGCGCGGAGGCGGCCGTATCCGGCGTCCATGGCGCGGGCAGCTTCGTCTTTTCATTCATCAGGGTGAATATGCGTTCGAAATGCTCGTGCATATCGTGGCGGAAGGAGCTGGCGCGGTTCGTGGTGCCGTCACAAAAGGCCATGTCGAGGTGCATCATCACCTTCAGCATGCTTCTCTTGCGCGGGTCGCCCTGGACATCGTCGAATATCCCGGCAATCGCCTCGGCCACGAGATCAAGCGGATTTGTCGGGAGTTCCTTCGACATCCGCTCAGCCAGCTCCTGAAACGGCTGCTGGGCCTCATCGCGGATCGCAAACATCAATCCCTGCTTGTTCTTGAAATGCCAGTGCACCGCCCCCCGCGTTACACCAGCCGCTGCGGCTATCTCCTCAAGGCTGACATTCTCGTAACCCTTGTCGAGAAACAGAGCCTTTGCAGAGTGCAAGATCTCGCTCCTCGTTTCCGCCGCCTCCTCCTTAGTGCGCCTCATTCATGTCTCCACAGAAATCAGTCAAGCTGTACCCCTCTTTTTTGGCATTCTTACCCCACCATCGCCGCTTATCGCTGGAAACTCCTCACATCAGCAATGCACAAGAAAGCGGCCCAATTACATAATCCCCTAAAATTAAGGAAGGAAATCGCAACGGGAGCGCTTCGTCAAGCGCCTAAAAGCCAGGCGCAAGTTTCCGTGTGCAGTTTCCTCGCGTTGGGGAGTGAAAGGTCGAAAATGTTCGGATGCTAATATGTAGCCATAGCGGCAATATATTGGCGGTACGAAGCCGAGTTCGCCTGTCCCGGAAACGATGCGCCAGTCAAATCGGGGCACAGGGCATGTTTGATCTCCGGCGTTAGCAACTCCATCCGCTCATATCGATGAGGCTTCCACGTCCGGCTGAGCCGGCTCTTTTTGTATTCGCTCGATAGATAGTTGCCGGGGAAGGGAGGAAAATCCAAAAATCCTCGACGTAAGAGCGACGGAATTCGGCGGATAGGCCGTTCAATCCCTGCGACCCCATACTTCTTGCGAACCCATGCTTGATGTCGAAGGATGATACGCTGACCGAGATGCTGCGATCTGACGGAAGCCGCTTGCCGGATTTGACGGCCAGGCCGAGCTTCCTTGCTAAAAGCCCGAACCGGGTGGCGCGTCACGCCGGTATCGCGCGAAACAGGAGCGGTGGCGATTGTCGATGAAGTGGGATCGCACGCCCGGGAGCGGCGATGCGGATGAGGATCTGCTCGGCCGTATCGCCGCTGGTGACGTTCCGGCAATGCGTATGATGGTGGCAAGGCAGCTGCCACGCATCATGGCCGTCGCAACCCGCATGCTCGGCGATGCGAGCGAAGCCGAAGATGTGGCGCAGGAGACGTTTCTACGCCTCTGGCGCAACGCCGGCGGCTGGCGCCAGCGCAATGCCCGCTTCAGTACCTGGGTGCATCGCGTGGCGATCAACCTTTGCTACGATCGCTTGCGCCGACGCAAGGATGTTCTTGCCGAGCATCCGCCCGACATCGAATATGAAGGGCCGGCGCCGGATGCGGGCCTGATGAGCGAGGACGATCCGTCCAAGCGTGTGGAACGGGCGATGCAGATGATCGCGCCCCGGCAGCGCGAGGCGATCATCCTGGTCTATTATCAGGCGCTGTCGAATGCCGAGGCGGCCGAGATCATGGACGTCAGCGTCGACGCATTGGAGAGCTTGCTTGCGCGTGGAAGACGCTCGTTGCAGCTGCTTTTGTTGAAGGAACAGGGCGATGGTTGAGAATATCGCAGGTCCGATGAATGCCGGGCGGTTCGAGGAACTGACCGCCGCCTATGGTGGCGATATCGCTCGGTGGCCGCAGACCGAGCGCGCCGCCGCGCGTGAATTCGCAAAAGACCCGGCCGCCGCCGGAGTTCTCGCGCGCGCCGCCGATCTGGATGCGCTGCTCGATACCTATGTCGTCAGACCGGGCCATGTGGATCTGCAACGCCGAATCCTTAAAGGCTTCGTCCGCCGCCTGGCGGTTAGAAGCTGGTTCCGCTTCGGCTCCGCCGGCATCGGCCTTGTCGGCGTCGGCATTGCTGGCGCGCTCGCCGGCAGCATCGCTATCGCGGTGCTCACGCCCAGCCTGACCTCCGATGCTTCGGTCGTCTCCGACGGAACCGCAACCATGTTCGGCGACATCGGGCCGGACGCGGGCATAGTGCAGGACAGCCAATGACGGATCGCAGTTTTAGAATAGTGGTCATTTCCCTACTGGTACTGAACACGTTCCTCATCGGAGCATTGGCGGGCGGCGGCCTGACGTGGATCCGCAAGACGCAGGCACGTGCGGGGATGATGCCGCTTGCCGGCGAGCAACTGCCTTCCGTTCAGAAGAAAGCTTTGCGTGCCGCACTCAACGAGGCGCGTAAGGACAACCGGCAGGCCATTCTCGAGGCGCAGCAGGCCAAGGTAGACGCCGCTTCCATTCTGGGTCAGCCGATGCTGGACAAGGAAGCGCTTCTGGCTGCCTTGGCGCGGGCGCGAAATGCCGATATCGGCCTCAGAACGAAGCTGGAGGAACGCGCTGTCGACTTCGCCGCAACGCTCTCCTACGACGAACGCCGCGCGCTTGCCGAAAGCCTCGTTCGCCGCAGCGCGTCGAGGGCCGCTGCCACAAAATGATCATACTTGCCAAGCGACGGATCGGAACGAACCTCGCGTTTAAGGAGCATGTTTGATGCAGGAGTTGGCAGGAATATGGCTCAGCAATCGAATGACGTTTATGCCGCGCTCGCCCTTTCCCGATTTGGGCTAGGGGCGGATCATAACGGCATTGCGTCGATCGCATCGGATCCGCACGGAGCGCTGATGGAGGAAATCACCGAGCGCTTTGTACCGGTACCCGTCGGGCCGCAGCTTCAATCCACCGCCGATCTTCTCGTTTCCCTCTATGCCTTCCAGGAGCAGCGCAAGGAGGCAAGGCAGCAGGCCGCGACACAGCCGGATAAGGCGGCGCAGGGGCCACAGCAGCCGCAGTCGCAACAACCTCAGGCGCAGCCATCGGGCACCATGGGAATGCAGCCAAACAATCAGGCCATGGCGGCTGTCATCGGCAAAGCCGTCGAGAAGCTGGAAAAACCCGCAATGCCCTACCTTCCGCAGCAGGTCCTGCTGGCGGAAGTGGATGCCCGCTTTAACGGCACCATCCGGCAGCCATTGATCGGCTTTGGCGAGCGGCTTGCCATGTTCTGGGCAAACCATTTCGCGGTCGCCGTCTCGAAGAGCGAAGAGGTTCATATCGTTGCCGGTGCCTTCGAGCGCGAGGCCATCCGGCCGCATGTCTTCGGTCGTTTCTCGGATATGCTGCTCGCCGTCGAGAGCCATCCGGCCATGCTCGCCTATCTCGACAATCAGCAGTCGATCGGGCCGAACTCCAAGGCCAATGCCAACAGGAAGCGCGGTCTCAATGAAAATCTTGCCCGCGAGACGCTGGAATTGCACACACTCGGCGTCAATGGTGGCTATACCCAGGCCGACGTGACGACGCTTGCCAAGATCATTACCGGCTGGACGGTGGCGCGCGCCGAGGGCAAGCTCGGGACACCCGGCACCTTCGTCTTCAACGCGGGCGCGCATGAGCCCGGTGATCAGACGCTGCTTGGCCTCACCTATGCCGACAATGGCGTCGGACAGGGGCGCGAAGCGCTGCGCGATCTCGCCCGCCATCCGGCAACAGCACAGCATATCGCCACCAAGCTCGTCCGTCATTTCGTGGCCGATACGCCTCCGCTAGGGCTTGTCCAGACCGTTGCTGCGACGTTCAGCAAGACGGATGGCGATCTTTCCGCCGTCTATCGGGCGCTCGTCGGCTCCGAGGATGCATGGAACCCGACATTATCGAAGGTTCGCTCGCCGCTCGAATTCATGGCGGCACTTTTGCGGGCAAGCGGCGAGACCCCGAAACCGAATGTCATTCTCGGCGCGTTGACCGCGATGGGCCAACCCTTCTGGGCGCCGGCCGGACCGAACGGCTTTGCCGATACTGCCGATGTCTGGGCTTCCAGCGAGAGCCTCAGCATGCGCATGGATGTCGCCAATATGATCGCCAATGCGGTGCCGCCGCAGGTCGACCCGCGCAGTTTCGTGTCCGACAGCCTGGGGCCGCTGCTTTCCAATGAAACGCTGCAGGCCGTATCGCGTGCGGAGACCCGCAAGCAGGGCCTGACGATCGCATATCTTTCCCCCGAATTTCAAAGGCGCTGACCATGACCTGCGAACTCATGACCCCCACTCGTCGTGCCGTGCTCGGCGCTTCCGGCGCCTTGTTCGCCTGGGCCTTCATCCCGCGCTTCGCCCATGCCGCCGGCGGGCGCGATCCGCGCTTCATCACCATCATCCTGCGCGGCGCGCTCGACGGTCTAACGGCCGTGCCGCCCGTCGGCGATCCCGATTATCAGACGCTGCGGCAATCGATCGCCATGACGACCAGCGGCCCCGATGCCGCTCTCCCGCTCGACAGTTTTTTCGCGCTGCATCCGTCGATGCCGAATTTCAACCGGCTCTATCGCGCAGGGCAGGCGGCCGTCGTCCATGCCAGTGCGACGCCCTATCGCGACCGGTCGCATTTCGACGGACAGGACGTGCTGGAGTCCGGCTACGAGGTGCCCGGCCGCGTCGATTCCGGCTGGCTCAACCGGATGCTGGAGGGATTGCCGAAGGGCGACAAGGTTTCGCCGGGAGCTTCGGAGATCCGCGGCCTGTCCATCGGCGCCAATGCACCACTCGTCATTCGCGGCAAGGCACCGGTGCTGGGCTGGTCGCCATCCAATCTGCAGCCGGTCAGCGACGACCTGCCGCCGAGGCTGATGGATCTTTACAACCACACCGATCCGCTCTTTGCGAAAATCCTCGCCGAGGGCATTTCGACCGGCAAGATTGCCGCCGGTCTCGACGTCAAGGCCAGAGGCGGCCCCGGCGATCCAACAGGCATGGAACAGATGGCGAGAGGTGCCGCGCGTCTATTGGCGCAGGACGACGGCCCCCGCGTCGCGGCGCTGGCCTTCGAGGGGTGGGATACCCATGCCGGCGAAGTGGATCGGCTCAACAAGCTTCTGGTCGGGCTCGACAATTCCTTTGCCGCGTTCCAGCAGGAACTCGGCTCAGCATGGAAGGATACCGCCATCCTGGTCGCGACCGAATTCGGCCGCACGGCGCAGGTCAACGGCACCCAGGGCACGGATCACGGCACCGGAACGGCGGCATTCCTCGCCGGCGGCGCCATTCGGGGCGGCCGGGTGATTGCCGATTGGCCCGGGCTCAAACAGGCGCAATTGCGCGATGGCCGCGATCTTGCCGCCACAACGGATCTGCGCGCCATCGTCAAGGGGATCGCCGTCGATCTGCTTGGCACATCGCCTTCCATATTGGCGCGCGATGTCTTTCCGGGCTCCGATCATGTCCTGCCGATGAAAGGGCTGATCGCCTGAGCCGCGATCCGATCACTTGACCAATCGCGACCGGCCTAAATAATCACCCATTAGCTGTAGGTGTTGTGCCGCACGATGCACAGCTGCTGCGAATAGCAACCGCCAATGTTGCGGAATCGACACGCTTCCCCAGAAACGTGCACGAATCATTGCGCAGTGCCCGCTACTTTCTGATGCATGGATTAGAATTCTGCTATGTAACGCCTTAACCGATGATCGGCCGCGCCGCGTATGAGGTGCATTCTCATGAATTTTGACGATTTGCCGATTGAGCAAGGTGCGCCTTGCGCAAGCGAATGGCTTTGACTTTGGAAAGTTAGAATGTCCCTCACGAGTAAGACGTTTTCCATCAAAATCCTGACATCCGTCATGCTTTTGTCGAGTGCGCTCCTTGCATCCTCCGCAACGGCCCAGGAGCAGCCAGCACCAGCCGCAAATCCCCCTTCCAATACAAGCACTGCTCAAACTCCCGCTCCAGCGGCAAATGAACAGCAGCCGGCCCCGCAGGCGCGGGTGCAGAAGTTCGACGACTGGTACTATCGCTGCGTCGACGGCAAGGGGGCGGACGGATCGGCGATCACGAACTGCGAAGTGGCGCAGATCGCCACGATCAAGCAGGGCGACCAGGACGTGAACGTCTTGACGATGGCGTTCGCCAAGGCGGCGGATGCGCCGGCCGCATCAAACAAGAAGGCAGCAAAGCAGCCTGCCAGCGATCTCGTGCTGACGACGCTGGTGCCGCTGAACATGTACATTCCCGCCGGTCTTGGCATCGACGTGGCTGACAAGCCCGTGGTGCAGTTGGCCTACCGCAACTGCAACCAGGCCGGTTGCTGGGCACAACAGAAACTGGACGGCAAGATGGTGGCGGCATTGACCAAGGCTGCCGATGGCACCGGCCATGTCCAGATGATGAATGGCCAGAAGGTCAACATCAAGTTCTCGCTGAAGGGATTGCCGGCGGCGCTGGATGCGCTGCAGAAGCCTGTCTCCAAGTAACCGGACGACAGGAATAGCCCCATGATATCGGCGTTGGGGCCGATCACCGCTCCGCGGTGCGGCCAAGGCTTTCAGAAGTGGTCTTCTACCCCTTCGTTAACGGTTGCATTGCTGTCAGGAATTCTGATGGTGTCTGAGGCTGCGGCTCAGACACCCAATGACGATTTCGCGCGCCGGCAGGCGCAGGAGACCGAGCAGCAGCGCCTGAAAGCCCTGGGTGACATGACGCCGAAGTCTTCTCCGGCGGAAGGCCAGCAGCCTGCGGCTGCCAATGGCAAAAAGGTCGGCCCCTGTTTTGCGATCGCCCATGTCGAGGTCGAAGGCGTCAGGCAGTTTTCGGCCGACACCGTAGGCAAAATCACGGCACCTTATGCGAACCGCTGTGTCGGCGTCGGTGAGATCAACGGGCTGTTGCGTGACCTGACGCATCTTTATCTCGACAAGGGGTTCGTAAGCTCCCGTGTCTACGTGCCGGCGCAGGATATTGCCGGGACCAAGGTGCTGCGCCTGGTCGCGGTCGAAGGCACGCTTGCCGACATCTACATCAACGGCAAGCCGGCGCCGGATTCCGCTGTGATCGCCACGGCCTTTCCCGGCATGAAAGGCGAGATCACCAATCTGCGCGACATCGAACAGGGCCTCGACCAGATCAACCGCCTGACCTCCAACAATGCCAAGACCGCGATGCTGCCGGGAAAGAGGGATGGCACCTCGATCCTCAATATCGAGAACAAGCCGGATCACCCCTGGCATCTTTCCTTCGGCAACAGCAATCTCGGTCAAGAGCAGACGGGATACTCCAAGTCCTCGGCCTCGATCGGCTATGACAATCTGTTCGGCGTGAACGACCAATGGAACTTTTCATACGAGCATAGCGGCCCGGATTATCCGTGGCGGGACGACGGGCTGGGCAAGAGCAACAGCTATTCCGGCAATGTCAGCGTGCCCTACGGATACTGGACGTTCTCGGCGAACGGCTCCTGGTACGAATATAACAGCTCGGTTCCGGGGAACTTTGGGCCGCTCAACACCTCGGGCGATTCCAAACAGGTTGGGATCGGCGCCGATCGCGTGATCTTCCGCGACAAGGATTCGATCACCACCTTCAACAGCGGCCTGACCTATAAGGAAACCAACAATTTCCTGCTCGGCAACAGAATAGAGGTCGGCAGCCGCAAATATACGGTCGGTGATCTCGGTATCTCGCATTCGCGCCGTATGCTGGGCGGCCTTTGGGTCTTTGATCTCTCCTACAGTCAGGGGCTCAACCTCTTTGACGCCGTCGCTCCCGGTGATGCCGGAGCAGGGGATGCGGATCCTCGCTTTTCGAAGTTCACTGGCACGATCACCATGACACGGCCTTTCGAGCTTGCCGATCAGCGCTTCGAACTCAATTCGCTCGTCACTGGCCAATATTCGCCCGACAACCTGTTCGGGGCCGAGCAGATATCGGCTGGCGGTTATTCCTCCGTGCGCGGTACGCGCGAAACCATGCTGTTCGGCAATAACGGCTTCTTCATCCGCAACGATCTCGTCTGGCGTACGCAGCCTTTCGGCGAGAATGCCGAGCTTGCCAAGATCCTTGGCGAGTTCCGGCCTTACATCGGCCTGGACTATGGCCGGATCGCTTCGCAGGCGCGCTACCGCATCCAGGGTGGCGACATGCTCGGCTGGACGGTCGGTGCCAAGCTCGCCGGCGGGCATGTGAATTTTGACATGGGTTATTCGGATGTGCTGGGCGGCACGGTCGATCGGCATGAGGCCGGACTTCTGTTCGTCAGCACGTCGGTGAAATGGTGATCATATTTTGAGGGAAATCATGATTTTGGGAAAGAAAGATGATCGGGCCACGTTGATGCCGCTCGCGATCACGGCGCTGGTTTGCTGCACAATCATACTCTCCGGTTGCGGCGGTCGTGAAGCACATCCGATCGCATCGACCAGTGCCGGTGACGGCGGGTTGGATTGCAGCGGCGTCAACCGTGAATTTGCAGCGAACGAACGCCAGATCCTTTCGACGGTCAAGGAGCGCTCGCAGGCACAGGGCAAGAACGTGATTCTTGGTGCAACCGGCGTTCTTCTCTTCTGGCCAGCTCTGTTCTTCATGGACCCCAAGTCACCCGAAAAAGTCGAGATCGACGCATTGCGCAATCGCAATCAGGTGCTGACGGACCTTGCCCGTTCACGAAAGTGCCCGGCGCCGAAATCTCAATTGGGCGAACTTTACAAGAAACTCGACGGCGGCGGGAAGACGGCGCCGGCCGCAAGAGGCGGTTGAGGAGGCGAAGGTGGATTTGCGCTTGATATTTGTAGCAGGTGCCTTGGGCGCTCAGGCGATGCGATACATCTCCGGCGGTATCGCCCTTGTTCTCGTGATGTTACTCGCGTCCTGCGTCACAACGGACCCACGTCTTGTGGCCGCTCTTCAAAAGACCTCCGTGCGCGAAATCCGCATCGAGACAGCACCCGATATCAAAATGACAGGCCTTTTCACGGAAGGTAAACCCGATCCGCAATTGGCCACGGTTGTCCGCGTGTTGAAAGGGACCATGGAGAAGGAGCTGATCGGGTTACCCGGTGGTCCAACGCGAGCGCGGTTGGTCGTCAGCCTCCATGTGGTCGATCTGGCCACGAAGGCTGGACGTGTTCTTATTCACAGCGACAGCCGGATTGCGGGAATAGCTAGGCTGGAAGACGCCAAGACAGGGCATCTCATTGCCGAGCAGCCCATTGCGGCGGGTAACAGTGGCATGCGCGGAGAGGGGCTCGGCATATTTGTGGCCATGGCCGTCAACGCAGCTTCGGCCGCAGGGCCTGACGATATTCTGGCGCAACGGCTGTCGAACGCCTTCACCAAGCAGGTCAAGCAGTGGTTGCTGACGAAGAAATAGCGGGAGGCCGGCTGCGATGTCGGCTTTCCGAGAGGGTTCAGAGTGAACGGCCTATGCCGGCCAGAAAGATTGCGTCAGCCAGGGGCCGAAATCGCGGTGCTCGCGAGGCCCCGGATGTCGCGATCGATCAGCAAGCTTAGTTTCAATTGCGGCAAGTTCAGCTTGCCGCACAGTCACCAGTGAGGGCGTGTGATGAGCAAGAAGATCGCATTGGTTGGATCGCGGCTTGCGGCCAACGAGAGGGAGGTCGCGTTTGATCTGCGAAGCCCGCTCCTGCGTCTTGGGCGGCAGTCGCTCGCCGTCACTCTGAGCTTGCTTCTCTTCCTGCAGCCAGCGATTGCCAATGCGCAATCCGTCTCCGCTGCCGGCTCGGCACCCGCCGCAAACCAGCCGAGTGTCGGGGCTGCCCCGAACGGTGTGCCGTTGATCGATATCGTCACCCCGAATGGCACGGGCCTGTCGCATAACAAATACGACAATTTCAACGTCGGCACGCCCGGCCTCATCCTTAATAACTTCAACGGTGAAGTCGGCACTTCGAACCTGGGCGGCGCCACCCCCGGCAATCCCAATTTGAGGAATTCCGGCCCGGCTTCGGTCATCCTAAACGAAGTCACGTCGGGCAATCGTTCCGCGCTGAACGGCCCGACCGAAGTGTTCGGCGGCAGGGCTGACGTCATCATCGCGAATCCAAACGGGATCACCTGCGCGGGCTGCGGCTTCATCAACACGCCGCGAGCGACGCTGACATCAGGCGTGCCCAATATCGGCGCCGACGGCAGCCTGTCAGGCTTCACCGTCAATGGCGGCGACGTCACCTTCGAAGGGGCAGGCGGAAACTTCGCGGCTGCCCCCGGCGCCGTCGACCTGTTCGACGTCGTTGCCCGCAATATCCATGTCAATGCGCCGGTCTACGGCAAGACCATCCGCCTGACGGGCGGCGCCAGCCAATACAATTATGCCACCGGCGAAGCGACGGCGCTGACCGCCACGTCAGGCACGCCGGAATACGCGATCGACGGCACGGCACTCGGCGCCATGCAGGCCGACCGCATCAAGGTCGTCGTCACCGAGAAGGGCGCCGGCGTCAAGATGAGCGGTG
>NZ_JAQJCI010000051.1:0-615 GCF_030182495.1 Rhizobium aureum
GGCGGTTGATTCACTTCGCCGCAGGCCTTTACCCAACAATCTCCGGCGGCTTCACTGCCACAGAGCGAACCCGCTTCCAGTCCATGCCGTCAACGAGCGCCATGAGCTGGGCATGATTGAGCTGCACCCGGTTGTGCCCGATCCGCGGCCAGCAGAACTGCGCCTTCTCCAGTCGCTTGGAGTAAAGGCAGACCCCTGATCCATCCCACCAGACGATCTTGACCCGGTCTGCCCGCTTCGCCCGGAAGACATAAAGCGAGCCGTTAAACGGATCACTGCCGGCGTCGCGCACCAGCGACAGCAAGCTGTCCGGTCCCTTGCGGAAGTCGATGGGATGGCTGGCGAGGAACACCTTTACACCCGCGGGGATCATGCCGAACGAACCGCTCGGATAACGCGCTGCAGATGAGCCTCGTCGACATGCCCGCCTGCCCGCACGATAACATCCCCAATGATGATTTCCACGATGGGGTCGGGGCCGGATACAACGCCCTGCGGATACTCTGTCTCCGCTGCTTGCCCAGGCTCATCACTGCCCAACAGTTCTCTGCGCCAGCGATACAGCTGAGACGGCAGTATCCCGATTTGCCGTGCGACCGCCGAGACGTTCACACC
>NZ_JAQJCI010000007.1:0-285194 GCF_030182495.1 Rhizobium aureum
ATGGTCGGGCATCAGATGACCCTCCTCGATCTGGCAGCCTTTCTGCTGTGCCAGCCGACGCAAGAGTTCTCCCAACTCACGCCGCACGTCCCCGTAAAGTCTTTTCGTGCGGTATTTGCTGCCAAAAACAATGTGATACTTGCAGTCCCACGTCGCATGCGAGAGCGTTTGCTCATCCATAAAACCTCCTTGTTCGAAGTCTGGGCCACCCCAGCGGTTCAAGCAGGAGGTCTCTCAACTACCGTGTAGAACTCGTCCAGTCCTCCACCGTAGGTGGAGGTTTATTTATCGATATAAGGAACGGCCGGCGATGAAGCCGGCCGAAGAATATACCGTCAATGATGACCGCTGGGCCTACTCGTTGATGAGGCGCTTCAGCAGCTCGATCTCGTGCGACAGCTTACTGTCACCGGAGATCAGTTCCTCGATCTTGCGCACGGCATGCAGCACGGTCGTATGATCGCGGCCACCGAAGCGGCGACCGATTTCCGGGAAGGAACGCGGCGTCAGGGTCTTCGACAGATACATGGCGATCTGGCGCGGCTTGACGATGACGCGCGTGCGGCGGTTCGAAACCAGTTCCTGGCGCGAGACATTGTAGTGACGCGCGACGATGCGCTGGATGTCCTCGATGCGGACGCGGCGCGGCTCGCCGGAGCCGACCAGATGCGCCAGCAGTTCGTCGACGCGCTCCACCGTCAGGTTCGGCTCGAAGGAGCGGCGGAAGATGAGCTGGTTGAAGGCTCCTTCCAGTTCGCGGCCGCTGGCAGTGACGTTGCGGGCGACATGCGAGAGGATCTCGGCCGGGATTTCCAGCGACGGATCATCCTGACGGGCAGCATCGAGGCGGCGCTTGAGGATCTCAAGGCGCATTTCATAATCCGGCGCCTCGACTTCGATCGCCACGCCGCCCTGCAGGCGCGAACGCACGCGCGGGTCGAGCGATTCCAGCTCCCAAGGAGCACGATCGGCAGCAACGACGACCTGTTTGGCGCTGTCGAGCAGCATGTTCAGCAGGTGGCAGAACTCATGCTGGATCATCTTGCCCTGCAGGAACTGCATGTCGTCGATGATGAGCAGGTCGATGTTGCGCAGCGAGTCCTTCAGCGTCAGCGCATCATTGTCGCGGATCGCGGTTGCGAAGCGCCACATGAAGTATTCCGCCGTTAGATAGACCACGCGCAGACCGCGCGGGTTCTGCACGGCGGCATTGGCGATCGCCTGCAGAAGATGCGTCTTGCCGAGACCGACCGTCGCATGGACGAAGAGCGGATTGAAGCGCACGGCGCCGGTACCCGCTTCGGCGATGGTCTTTGCTGCGGCAAGGCCGACACGGTTCGAGCTGCCTTCGACAAAGGTATCGAAGGTGAAGCGGGAATCGAGCGGAGAGCCGAACAACGGCGCACCTGCCGTTGCGGGCCGCGCGGCTGCGACAGCACTTACGGCCTGCGCCACCGCATGGCCCGCCGGCTGTGCGGCGGGACGGCGGATCGGCGCCACGGCCGCCTGATCCGGCAGCGCAGGCTGCTCGTCGGCGCAAGGCTTCGCGCCCTGCCGTGCCGCGGTGCGGACCAGAATTTCGACCTTCAGGATCTCGGCATCCTCAGCCTGGAACAGGCTGGTGATCAAATCAAGATAACGATTGTTGATCCACGACTTCAGAAAGGTTGTCGGAACCGTGAGACGAACAACGCTCTTCGATACCGAATGGAGCTTGAGCCGTGCGAACCAGCTGGCGTAGACATCAGGTCCGACCTGGGCCTTCAAGCGCGCGCTAACGCGCTCGAACAGATTATTTTGCGCCACGTCTCCCTTTTCCCCCGCCGCTTCTAAGCAAACCGCACCGAACGCCTGCGCATTGTCCCCATTCTCCAACGCACCCGTCGCCCTCGTATGTATCTGCATATAATGCCGCCTTCCACAGTCTCTTATAGGGCGGGAGAGCAATGCACCGCCGCCCCTAGGTTCTTCGCCATAGCATGACAATCGCGCCCGTTGTCCCAAGCCGCGCCGCATACCGGTTCATCAGCCATGCCCTGCCAACGGGCGTTACAGAAAAACTGTGGCGAAAACCGCTCTCAAGCAGCCTTCACCCGACTATCTGCAACTGGAGCATCGATCGGCCCTCGTATTCCGACCGCTGCCCCATGGCTGTCAATTTTCTCCCCTCTCCACAGCCACGCCACTAACTCCGGCTGCAAAGGACAGACAAGCTTCCTCGTTCCGCAAGCGTTGCCGCTTCCAGCTTTAACTCGTCAACTGTTTGAAAAAACGGAGCTGAACTGCTCCGTCACAAGAGACAAAACCACCCACGCCGCCGTAGATGACGGTGTTTGCCGAAGCCGTTTAAGGTGAAATCCGCGCCCCTTGTTGAAATGCATTTAGGCAGGATCGCGGGCAGATATCAACGATGAATTTTACACAAAATTAAGAGGCGGCCATTGACTCTGGAAGCCATTTTTGACTGTCACAAGCCCTTCAAAAAAGAATCGCTGTTGAATCAAAGAGATTCCCGACAAACGCGATTCCCACAGCTTTCAAAACAAAAAAAATAAAAAATCCCTTGACTCACTTGTGAGCCGGCAATGCGTCACGCAGATCACCCAGCGCTGAGATATCCTGCCGTAAGCTCTTGTTTTTAAAAGTATATTTCTGTCACGCCAATGACATGAACAGCCGGTCTTTTTTGGCAATGCGGCAATTTTTTGGCCGAATCCAAAAAGCCCGGCACAAGGGCCGGGCTTAAGTCTAACGACGAAATCGTTAATGGAAAGTTATGCGGTCGGGGCCGAAAGGGCCTTCACACGCTTGGCAAGACGCGAAACCTTGCGGGAAGCGGTGTTGGCGTGAAGCACGCCCTTGGTGGCTGCGCGAGCCAGTTCCGGCTGGGCAGCAACGAAAGCTGCCTTTGCGCGATCCGCATCACCCGATGCGATGGCTTCTTCGACCTGGCGAACGAACGTGCGAACGCGCGAGCGACGAGCCTTGTTGACATCGGTGCGGCGGGCGATCTTGCGGGTCGCTTTTTTCGCCGAGGTAGTATTGGCCATGTATGCCTCTCTTAGAATTCGAACAAAACTCCATCGTTGCGGCGCGGGCCTTGCGGCCACTTCATCCAGCAATGCGGGAGCAATTGCGGAAAACCAGAGCGGCTTTCCAAACTGTGGCGGGCATATAACCGGAATGAGCCCCGTCGTCAACGCGGATTCTCGCCAAAGCCGCGTAATTCCGGAATCTCGGCCTCACCGGTTCTTGAACTCCGGTTTGCGCTTCTCGATGAAGGCGGCCATGCCCTCCTTCTGGTCCTCTGTGGCAAACAGGCTATGGAACAGGCGGCGCTCGAAGCGCAACCCCTCCTCGAGGGTAGTCTCGAGAGCGCGATTGACCGCTTCCTTGGCCATGAGCACGGATGGGCGGGAATGAGAGGCGATCTTGGCGGCGGCCGCCATTGCCTCGTCCAGGAGCTTGTCGGCAGGCACGACGCGCGCCACAAGGCCCGAACGCTCGGCCTCGGCTGCATCCATCATCCGGCCGGTCAGCACCAGATCCATCGCTTTTGCCCTGCCGACGGCGCGGGTCAGGCGCTGCGAGCCGCCCATGCCAGGGATGACGCCGAGGGTGATTTCCGGCTGGCCGAATTTGGCCGTCTCCGAGGCGATGATGAAATCGCACATCATCGCCACCTCGCAGCCGCCGCCGAGCGCGAAGCCGCTGACCGCCGCGATAACCGGCTTGCGGGCATTGGCGATATCAGCCCATCCGCTGAAGAAATCGTTCTTGTAGGCGTCGACGAAATCGAGCGACTGCATTTCCTTGATATCGGCACCGGCGGCGAAGGCCTTTTCCGAACCGGTGAGCACGATCGCGCCGATGGCATCATCCTGGTGAAAGGCGGCAAAGGCCTGCTTCAGCTCCGAAAGCACGGTGGAGTTCAGCGCATTCAGCGCCTGTGGCCGATTGAGCTTGATGAGGCCGACAGCCCCATGCATTTCGACGATGAGGGTTTCGTAAGCCACCTGTCTCTCCCTTTTCTCTTGAATCAGCTTCGGCCTTCCATCAGCTTTGGCAGGAGGCGCAGTAGAAAGAAGAGCGTCCCGCCTGCACGATCCGGCTGACCGTACCGCCGCAGCCGGGCGTACTGCAAGGCTGGGCTTCGCGATCGTAAACGGAAAAGGAATGCTGGAAGTAGCCGAGCGAGCCGTCCGTCTGGATATGATCGCGCAGTGACGAGCCGCCCGCGGCGATCGCATCGGCAATGACCTCGCGGATGGCATCGACCAGCATCCGCAGCGTCTCTGTCGGCTTGCCGGCATCCGTGACCAGCGTGCCGGCGGCGCGCAACGGCGACAGATGCGAACGCCAAAGCGCCTCGCACACATATATATTGCCGAGACCGGCGATGTTCTTCTGATCCAGCAGCGCGCTTTTCAGCGGCTGCGCCTTGCCGGCAAAGCGCTTAGCCAGATAATCAGCGTCGAGTTCATTGCCGGTGGGTTCCGGGCCGAGATCGCTGAAGAAGGGGTGACTGACCATGTCGGCCCGCCTGACGATGTCCATGAAGCCGAAACGGCGGGGGTCGTTATAGATGACACGCGCATCGCCGTTATCGCCAGCCAGATGGAAAACGACATGATCGTGCTTCTCATCCTTGGAACGGGGATGATGGAAGCTTCCCGGCGTGCCGGCCCCAGCCCCCGCCTCGACCCGGAACGAACCGGACATGCCGAGATGGGCGATGATCGTCTTGCCATCATCGAGATCGATCAGCAGGTATTTGGCGCGGCGCGACAGCGACGTGATGCCGCGCCCCGCAACCGTCCGGGCGAAATCGATCGGAAAAGGAAAGCGCAGGTCGTTGCGGCGCAGCTCCAACTCCTTCAGAACGGCGCCCTCCATGGAAGGCGCGAGCCCCCGTCTGACGGTTTCGACCTCTGGTAATTCCGGCATGGCTATCCATCTTTATGTTTCAACCGCTTATGATCTGAGCTATAGCCCAAGGCATCGCGGCGGTGATCAGGCTGATGAGATAGCGTGGCAAACGTGATTTCGCTATGGTCCGCCGCTCAATACTGTGTAATTCCTTAAATCGGAATCGATTTAAGGAATAAATTATGCAGCAGATTTAAAGTGCTGTAGCGACCTTTGCGCATCGCATATGACGCGCGGCGCTGTCGTGTAATGGAGTTGAGCCGATGGCAGAAAGCCGCACCTCCGCCAATGGCGGCATGGAAACATCCTATGGCTTCCGCGAAGTGGCCGATGGCGAAAAGCAGGGCCTCGTCAACGAGGTGTTCCACAAGGTCGCCAAGCGCTACGACGTCATGAACGACGTCATGTCCATGGGTATGCATCGCGCCTGGAAGGATGCGATGGTCGCGGCGCTCAATCCCCGCAAGGATCCCGGTTACAAGATACTCGATGTTGCCGGCGGCACGGGCGATATCGCCTTCCGCATCGTGGAGGCCTCGAATAGGCTGGCGCATGCGACCGTGCTCGACATCAACGGTTCGATGCTTGCCGTCGGCGCCGAACGCGCAGAAAAGAAGAAGCTTGCCGACAATCTCACCTTCGTCGAAGCGAATGCCGAGGAATTGCCCTTCGAGCCGAACTCCTTCGACGCCTATACGATCGCTTTCGGCATCCGCAACGTGCCGCATATCGATGTCGCGCTGAAGGAAGCCTATCGCGTGCTGAAGCGCGGCGGCCGGCTGCTCGTGCTCGAATTCTCCGAAGTCGATCTGCCGCTGCTCGACCGCGTCTATGACGCCTGGTCCTTCAACGCCATTCCAAAGTTCGGCAAGGCGATCACAGGCGAGGCAGAGCCCTATCAATATCTGGTGGAATCGATCCGCAAGTTCCCGAATCAGCAGGACTTCGCAACGATGATCCGCGAGGCCGGCTTCTCGCGCGTAAGCTTCACCAATTACACCGGCGGCATCGCCGCGCTGCACTCAGGCTGGAAGCTCTGAAGCATGATATCCAGTCATCTGATCCGGCTTATGGCCTCCGTGTTCCGAGACCTTGAGACGATATGAGTGCTTTCAGCGCATATTTCGGCCTTGTTCGGGTCGGCTGGGTGCTCGTGCGCGAAGGCGTGGTCATGGCGCTGCCGTCGGAAGGGCTGCCGCCCTCCGTCAGCCTCGCCAAATCCTTCGTCAGCATCTTCGCCCGCAGGAAAGCGAAGAGCCAGGCGCGTAGCGACCGGCTTGCCAAGGCGGTCGAACGGCTCGGTCCTTCCTATGTGAAGATCGGCCAGTTCCTGGCAACGCGCCCCGATGTCGTCGGCGTCGACATGGCCAACGACCTGTCGCAGCTCCAGGACCGCATGGCCTTCTTTCCGCATGATATGGCAACGGCGGCCATCGAAGCGTCGCTCGGCCGGCGGATCGAGGACCTCTATGTCAGCTTCGGTGAACCGATCGCCGCCGCTTCGATAGCGCAGGTGCATCCGGCCGAAATCGAGACGGCAGAAGGCCGCAAGCGCGTCGCCGTCAAGGTGGTCCGGCCTGGCGTTCGCCAACGTTTTTCAAACGATATCAAGGCGATGTATCTCGTGGCGGGGATGCAGGAGCGATTCATGCCCTCCAGCCGGCGCCTTCGGCCGGTGGAAGTGACCAAGACGCTTGAGCAGACCACCAAGGTCGAGATGGATCTGCGGCTGGAAGCAGCCGCGCTTTCCGAGATCGCCGAGAACACCGAGAAGGACTCGGGCTTCCGCGTTCCGAAGGTCGACTGGGAGCGCACCGGCCGCGACGTCATCACCATGGAATGGATCGACGGCGTGAAGATGTCCGACGTCGAGGGGCTGAAGGCCGCCGGCCACGATCTTAACGCGCTCGCCGATACACTGATCCAGTCCTTCCTGCGCCATACGCTGCGTGACGGCTTCTTCCATGCCGACATGCACCCTGGCAATCTCTTCGTCGATCCCAGGGGCATGATCGTCGCCGTCGACATGGGCATCGTCGGCCGTCTCGGAAAGAAGGAGCGCCGCTTCCTCGCCGAAATCCTCTACGGCTTCATCACCCGCGATTATATCCGGGTCGCCGAGGTGCATTTCGAGGCGGGCTACGTGCCCGCCCATCACAATACGGAGAGCTTTGCGCAGGCCATCCGCGCGATCGGCGAGCCGATCCATGGCCAGCCGGCCGAAACCATCTCCATGGGTAAGCTTCTGACCCTGCTCTTCGAAGTGACGGAACTCTTCGACATGGAAACCCGGCCCGAACTGGTGATGCTGCAGAAGACCATGGTTGTGGTCGAGGGCGTGTCGCGCATGCTCAATCCGCGCTTCAACATGTGGAAGGCGTCCGAACCGGTCGTCGGCGATTGGATCCGCACCAATCTCGGCCCGAAACGGATCATGACCGATCTGAGGGATGGTTTGAAGGCAGCCGTTAAGCTTGCCGAAGCTGCGCCCGAGATTGCCGCCAAGACCGAAAAATTCCATCACGAACTGCTGCACATGAGCGAAAACGGCCTGCGTTTCGATCCGCAGACCGCCGAAGCGATCGGCAAGGCCGAGGCCAAGCACAGCCGCTCCGGCCGCTTCGCGCTTTGGGTGATCGCGCTGACGCTTCTCTATATCGCCTGGCACCTCGGCTGATCGCCCAGCCTTCTGATGCTCTTCTCGCCTCGGCCGAAATAGTTGGCCGGCGCGGGAAGCCATATGCGCGCGCAAACATAGAGTTGCGCGATGCGCGCGCTCGCCTCAAAATCAGTCGTCCGGCACAGATCAAGGTGTTCGCCATTTGGGATATCCCATTGATGATAAGGCTCGCATAGCCTTGTAAAAAAGGAGAACAGCAAAGATGGAGCGTCAGAGAGCCGGTATCGAACTCAGCGGGCAACCCCTCGGGTTCAGCGATCTGGTGCGGATCGGAGCGGGCGCCGTCCTGCCGTCGGCATCGGAAAACGGCATGGCTCGCATACGGTTGGCACGCAGCGTTCTCGAAAGCACCATTCAATCGGGCATGCCGGTCTATGGCTCCACGACCGGTGTCGGAGCCATGAAAGATGTCGAATGGTCTCCTGAAGATCTCGATGCCTTCAATCTGGGCCTCGTGCGCGCCCACCATTTCGGCACCGGGGCGCCCTTCTCCATGTCGGTGGTGCGCAACGCCATGGCGATCAGGGTTAACACGGCTCTCACCGGTCAGGTCGGATGCTCGCAAGAACTGATCGAAGCCTATCTGCAGCTGTTGAGCGCGGATGTCATTCCTGTCGTCAGGCGTACGGGCTCGATCGGTTGTGCGGATATCGGACTGATGGGCCAGATCGGCGCGGTTCTGACCGGCGTGGGCGAGGCCGTCTATCGCGGCCGCCGCATGCAGGCGGCCGATGCCTTCGATGCCGCCGGTATCGCTCCCGTCAGGATGATGCCGCGCGACAGTCTGGCCTCGCTCAGCGTCAATGCGGTCAGCTTCGCCGCCGCTGCCGAGACGACCCGCAATGCCGCCGCCTCGATCCGCGTGCTGCTCGCGACCGGCATGATGGCCGCCGGCGCGCTCGGCGCCTCACGCGATCCATGGATTTCCGTGCGCCATGTCGGCACCGCCCGCGAGGCCCTGATCGGCGCCTGGCTCTGCAATGCTTCGGATGAATGGCCCTGGCCGGTCGCGACCCACGTGCAGGACCCGCTGAGCCTGCGCATGATCGCCCAGGTCTTCGGTGCCGTCATCGAAAACCTCTTGACCGCCGGCCACAAGATTCTGGCCGCCACCGGCCGCTCGGACGACAACCCGGTCATCGTCGATGGGCGTGTGATGACCTCCGGCGGCTCTCTTCCGCTCGATGTCACCGTGCTTCTGGAAGCGGCCGTCATCTGCATGGCGCATGCGGCCCGCAATGCCTTCAATCGTTGCGTCCTGCTCGGCAACGGCCAGCGGCGCGGCCTGCCTGTCAATCTCGTACCCGAAGGCAGGATCGCGACCGGCTTCGGCCCGATCATCAAGCTCGCCGGCGAGATCTTCTCGCGCGTTCTCTCCATGTCCAATCCGGTCTCGGCACAGTCGCTGGTGGTTGCGGCCGGCATGGAAGACGAGGCCGCCTTCCTGCCGCTGGTCATCGAACGTTTCGAACGGCAGATGCGGGCACTGAAGCGCCTTGCCGCCCTTGAGGCCCTGCTGTCGGCCCAAGCGATGGACATTCTCGGCGACAAGCCGGAAGGCGTCGCACGTATGCTCTACGACGTCGTGCGCAAGCATGCCGACTTCTATGTCGTCGACCGTCCCCTTTCGGCCGAAGTCGAGGCGATCGAGGAGGAGCTGGGCTCGGAATCCTTCGTCTCTGAACTGATCGCCCACAAGCCGATCCTCGCCTATGATGATTTCTTCGCGCTCGGCTCGCTGGAGCGGGTCGAAGAGCGGCTTTATCGCGACACCGTTGCCATCTGAACCAACCTACGAGCGGGGAGAATACACATGGCCGATTTCGATCTTGTTCTGCAAGGCACCGTGGTTCTGCCTGAACGCGTCGTGGAAGCCGGCTATGTCGCCGTGCGCGACGGCAAAATCGCCGAGGTCGGCATCGGCGTGCCGCCGGCCGCACGCGAGCGGCACCTGCTCGGCAAGGCGCTGATCCTGCCCGGCGCGATCGATGCGCAAGTGCATTCGCTCTCGCAGAAGGACCAGGAGGATTTCGTCTGGTCGACGCGTTCGGCAGCCGCCGGCGGCGTCACCACCATCGTCGACATGCCCTATGACGAAGGCAATCTCGTCTGCTCGGCAGCAGCGGTGAAGAAGAAGATCGACCATGCCGCGCCGCAATCGCGCGTCGACTTCGCCCTCTACGGCACGATCGATCCGGAAGAAGGTCCGGCGCGTATCGCCGAGATGGTCGAGGCCGGCGTTTCCGCCTTCAAATTCTCCACCTTCGGCACCGATCCCAAGCGCTTTCCCCGCATTCCGCCCGCCCTGCTCGAGGCCTGCTTTGCTGCCATCGCGCCCACGGGCCTGACCGCCGGTGTGCACAATGAGGATGATGAAGCAGTCCGCACCTACATGGAGCAGGTGAAGGCGAGCGGTATCACCGACTATCGCGCTCACGGCCTGTCCCGTCCGCCTATCACAGAGCTTCTGGCCATGCACACGATCTTCGAAACGGGCGCGGATACCGGCTGCCCGGCGCATGTCGTGCATTGCTCGCTGGGGCGCGGCTACGACATCGCCCGCGCCTATCGCCGCGACGGCTTCCAAGCAACGGTCGAGTGCTGCATCCATTACCTGACGCTCGACGAGGAAAACGATGTGCGGCGCCTTGGCGGCAAGGCGAAAATTAATCCGCCGATCCGCCCGCGTGCCGAAGTGGAAACCTTGTGGCGCAAGGTGGCGGAGGGCAATGTCTGGCTCGTCTCGACCGACCACGTCAGCTGGTCGGAAAACCGCAAAACCAATCCGGACATGCTGGCGAATGCTTCCGGCGTGCCGGGACTGGAGGTCATGGTGCCGCTCTTCATCAAGGGAGCCTTGGAGCGCGGCGTGCCGCTGACCTGGGCGGCGAAGCTGATGGCGGAAAACCCGGCTAAGCATTTCCGCCTCGACCATATCAAGGGCGCGCTGACGCCGGGCAAGGACGCCGATATCGTCGTGCTGGAACCGCGCGAAATGGTTTATGACGCGGCGGCCAGCGATAACAACGTCGTCGGTTGGAGCCCTTATAACGGCATTCGCCTGCCCTGGACTGTGTCCGCCGCCTATCTTAGAGGCAAGCAGATCACCGAGGGACAGAAGGTGCTGGCCGAACCTGGCTCCGGCAGCTTCGTCCGTCCCTTGCCTCGCCAAATTCTTGCCGGAGATGCAGCCTGATGACCGACCCCAAGCGCCACAACCTGCCCGTAAACGCCGATCGCATCGCCGAGGATATCGATGCGCTGGCAAGGATTACCGATCCGGGCCACCCGTGGACGCGCCGCGCCTTCTCGCCACTCTTCCTCGAAGGGCGTGCCTATATCGAAGCACGGATGAAGGCGGCAGGACTTGAGACCCGCATCGACGCCGCCGGCAATCTGATCGGCCGGCGCGCCGGCGCCAAGCCTGACCTCGGCACGATCCTTGTCGGCTCACATTCCGATACCGTGCCCGATGGCGGCCGTTTCGATGGTATCGCCGGCACGATCGCAGCGCTCGAAGTCGCGCGCTCCCTTAGGGATCGCGGCATCGAGCTCGACCATGATCTGGAGATCGTCGATTTCCTCGCCGAAGAAGTCAGCATATTCGGCGTCTCCTGCATCGGCAGCCGCGGCATGACCGGACAGATCCCCGAGGCGTGGCTCTCCCGTGTCAGCGGCGACCGCACGCTTTCTCAAGGCATTGCCGAAGTCGGCGGCGATCCCTCCGTGCTGCTCTCCCAGAAGCGGCCGGATCTCGCCGGCTTCCTGGAGCTGCATATCGAGCAGGGTCCGGTGCTGGAGGCCGAGAATAAGGACATCGGCATCGTCACCGCGATCGCCGGCATCACCCGCATCGAAATCACCGTGGAAGGCCGCGCCGACCATGCCGGCACGACGCCAATGGATCGCCGTGCGGATGCGCTGGTAGCGGCCTCGCAATTGGTACTCGATATTCGTCAACGCGCTGCCGAGCAGGCGAAAACGCCGGGCCATTTTGCTGCAACCGTCGGCGAATTCCGCATCGAGCCGAATGCTGCCAATGTCGTGCCGTCCAAGGTCGTGCTCCTGATCGACGGCCGCGCCGAAATCCGCAGCGACATGGAGGATTTCCTGGCCTGGATCGACGATGAGGTGAAGACGATTGCCGCCGATTATGGCGTGACGATCAACCCGCCGGTTCGCGTCTCCGACAATATGCCGACGCCGGGTGCTCCGGTGCTGCTCGAAACGCTCGAGAGCGCCTGCGAGACTGTCGGCGCCAAGCATCGCCGCATGGCCTCCGGCGCCGGCCACGACACGGCCTGGATCGCCAAGGTCGCCCCTGCCGCCATGATCTTCGTGCCCTGCAAGGAAGGCCGCAGCCATTGTGCCGAGGAATGGGCCGAGAATGACGACATCGCCATGGGTGCCGCCGTGCTTTTCGAAGCGGTGCGCGACATGGACAAGAATCTCACACAGAACCGGGAGTAGCCGATGGGACGCATACTCGTTGCCAAGGATGTTGAAGCGGCCGTCAAGGGCGGCTCCGTTTACGCAGCAGGCGGTGGCGGCTGGGCCGATCATGGCCGCATGCTCGGCTACGCAGCCGTCAATGTCGGCAAGCCGGAACTGGTGTCGATCGAGGAATTGAACGATAGCGATTGGATCGCGACGGCCGCAGCCATCGGCGCGCCGGCCTCCACCACTCCGTGGGAAATGCAGGGCATCGACTATGTGAAAGCCGTGCAACTCCTGCAGGACGAGCTTGGCGAAAAGCTTTCCGGCCTGATCATCGGCCAGAATGGCCGGTCTTCAACATTGAACGGCTGGCTGCCGTCGGCCATTCTCGGAACGAAGGTGGTGGACGCGGTCGGCGACATCCGTGCCCATCCGACTGGTGATATGGGCTCGATCGGCATGGCCGGTTCGCCCGAGCAGATGATCCAGACCGCCGTCGGCGGCAATCGCGCCGAGAACCGCTATATCGAGCTCGTCGTGAAGGGCGCGACGGCAAAGATTTCGCCGATCCTGCGTGCGGCCTCCGACCAGTCCGGCGGCTTCATCGCCTCCTGCCGCAACCCACTTCGCGCTTCCTACGTCCGCACGCATGCGGCGCTCGGCGGCATCTCCATGGCGCTTTCGCTCGGCGAGGCGATCATCGAGGCGGAAAAGAAAGGCGGCAGCGCCGTCATCGACGCCATCTGCAAGACCACCGGCGGCCATATCCTGGCCGAAGGCACGATCACCAAGAAGGACGTCGTCTATACGAAGGAAGCCTTCGACATCGGCACCATCACGGTCGGCAGCGGCGACAAGGCCGTCATCATGCATGTGATGAACGAGTACATGGCGGTCGAGGATGCCGGCGGAAAGCGGCTGGCAACCTTCCCCTCCGTCATCACCACGCTGTCGCCGGAAGGCGAACCTTTGAGCGTCGGCCAGCTGCATGAAGGCATGAAGGTCTTCATCCTGCATGTGCCGATGGACATCATTCCGCTGTCTGCCAGCGTGCTCGACCCAACGGTCTATCCCTCCGTCGAAAAGGCCATGGGGATCGAGATCGCCAAATACGCCCTAGAGTCGGATGATTTTAGGTCTGTTCGACCTAAAATCTGAATCCGCTCTCGAGACAAAGAAGTAGAGCGTGATGTCGTCCGAAAACCGCATACACTTTTCGGCATCACGCTCTGGCCGGCAAGAAAGCCTGAAAAGCGCAGGAGGCGCAGATGGCGCGTGACGCAGGTCTCGAAGAATTGCTGAGAGAGGAGCTCGGACCACGGCCCGGGCTTAGCGAAAAAGGGATGTTCGGCGGCTGGGCTTTTCTTCTCAACGGCCATCTACTGTGCGGCGCGCGCGAAGATGGGATGCTGATCCGCCTCGGCAAGGGCAACGATAGCTGGGCGGTTCAGCAGCACGACGTCAACCGCATGCAGATGGGCGGACGGACAATGCAGGGCTGGGTGCGCGCCGGGCCGGAAGCTTATGGCAACGACATGCTGCGCAAGCGGCTGCTTCTGGCCGCGCTGGACTTCGTCGAAGGCCTGCCGCCGAAATGAAATGAGTATTGAAGAACACTCCTCTTCTCCGCAGCGGGGAGAAGATGTCCGTCAGGACAGATGAGGGGGTGAGCGACTAAGGAGCGAACGTCTGAGCGGTACGCGAAGACGATATGTGCCGCATCGCCCCCTCATCCGGACACTGCGCCTGCCGAAGGGCGGGCCACCAACCGGGGTCGAGCCACTCGTCTCGACCGTCCTTCGGACCCCCGCCGGGGAGAAGGGGAGACTATCAAACAAGAGGAAAAGCAATCATGCCGAAAGCCAATCCACGTCACCCGAAATTCCCCATTCCGGGCGGTCCGGAGCTGCGTGCCAGGGGTTGGCGGCAGGAGGCTCTGCTGCGCCTGCTCGAAAACGTGCTCTCGGTCGGCGAAGATCCCGACAATCTCGTCGTCTACGCCGCCCTCGGCAAGGCGGCCCGCAACTGGGCTGCGCACAAGGGCATCGTCAAGGCGCTCACCGAAATGGATGAGAACCAGACGCTGCTCATCCAGTCCGGCAAGCCGATCGGCCTCATTCGCACGCATGACAAGGCGCCGCTCGTCATCATGGCGAACTGCAATATCGTCGGGCAGTGGGCGAAGGCAGAAGTCTTCTACGAATTGCAGCGCAAGGGCCTGATCTGCTGGGGCGGCCTGACGGCCGGCGCCTGGCAATATATCGGCAGCCAGGGCGTGATCCAGGGCACCTATGAAATCTTCATGCGCATCGCCGAGCGCCGCTTCGGCGGCGATCTCTTCGGCCGTTTCGTACTCACAGCCGGTCTCGGCGGCATGGGCGGCGCGCAGCCGCTCGCCGGCCGCATGGCGGGGGCCGCTATCCTCTGCGTCGATATCGATGCGGAGCGCGCCAGGAAGCGTCAGGAGATCGGCTATCTGCAGGAAATCGCACCCGATCTCGATTCGGCGCTGGCGATGATCGATGCGGCCGTCAAGGAGAAGCGGGCGCTTTCCGTCGGCCTCGTCGGCAATGCGGCCGAGATCTATCCCGAGATTGCACGCCGCGGCATCGTGCCCGATATCGTCACCGATCAGACCTCGGCGCACGATCTCGTCTATGGCTATGTGCCGAAAGGCATGAACCTGCAGCAGGTTCGGGACTTGCGCGACGACGGTCAGGGCCAGCTCATGGCGGCAAGCCGCGCCTCGATCGTCGAGCATGTAAAGGCCATGCTGGATTTCCAGAAAAAGGGTTCCGAAGTCTTCGACAACGGCAACCTCATCCGCACGCAGGCGAAGGAAGGCGGCGTCGCCAATGCCTTCGATATTCCGATCTTTACCGAAGCCTATCTGCGGCCGCTCTTTTGCCGTGCCATCGGGCCTTTCCGCTGGATGGCTCTTTCCGGCGAGGAGAGCGATATCGCCCGCATCGACGATCTGCTGCTGGACATGTTCCCGGACAACAAGATTATCACCAACTGGATCAAGCTTGCCCGTCAGCACGTGCCTTTCGAAGGACTGCCGGCACGCATCGCGTGGCTCGGCCATGGCGAGCGGACAGCGCTTGCCCGCCGCGTCAATGAGCTCGTGGCGAGCGGCGAACTCAAAGGTCCGATCGCCTTCTCGCGCGACCATCTGGATGCCGGCGCCATGGCACACCCGAACATCATGACCGAGCGCATGAAGGACGGCTCCGACGCCATCGCCGACTGGCCGCTGATCGACGCCATGATGCTCTGCTCCTCGATGGCCGATCTCGTCGTCGTCCACTCCGGCGGCGGCGGCTATGCCGGCTATATGACGAGCTGCGGCGTCACCGTAGTTGCCGACGGCACGGCTGCCGCCGACGAACGGCTCGATCATGCACTGACCAACGACACCGCGCTAGGCGTCATGCGATACGCCGATGCCGGCTATGAGGAAGCGCTAGACGAAGTCGCGAAAAAGGATGTGCCCTATATCCGTTTGGGATAGGCGCGTCTGTTCTTAGCAGCTTCCAGAGACTATGGTCCCGGGCAATTCGAAACGACCTGTTTGCATGCAATTCCAGGAAAACCGCTACGCAGTTTTTCTGGAATTGCTTTGGAGAATTTGCCCGTGATCCCCTGGACCTTGCTCGATACTGCGAAAATCCCCGGCGGCGGCGAGCTGCGCCTGAAGCAGCGCGGCCAGGAATTTTCCATCATGCTTGGCACCAACGAGCTGATGAACAGTCGCCTGAGCGGCTCCGAGCGGGCGCTGGCCACGCTTTCCTGCGAGAAGATCAAGGGCCGGAAGGCGCCGCACGTCCTGATCGGCGGCCTCGGCATGGGCTTTACCTTGCGCGCGGCACTCGGCGAACTCGGTGCGGACGCCAAGATCACCGTTGCGGAGCTGGTTCCGGCTGTCGTGACGTGGGCACGCGGACCGATGGCAACGGTCTTCGACGGCTGTCTCGACGATCCGCGCGTCGCGATCCACGAAGGCGATGTGCGTCCGCTCATCCGTGCCAGAAAGACAGCTTACGACGCCATCCTGCTCGATGTCGACAACGGCCCGGATGGCATCACGTCGGAGGCCAATGACGGCCTTTACGACTATCAGGGCCTGAAGGCAGCGCGCGATGCGCTGCGCCCGGGAGGCGTGCTCGCGGTCTGGTCTTCAGGGCCTGACGAGCGCTTCACAAGGCGGTTGCGCGACAGTGGTTTTACCGCCGAGGTGGTCAACACGCGCGCCAATGGTAAGACTGGTGCACGCCATGTCATCTGGCTGGCGACAAAATCGGGATCATAACGCCTCGAATTGAAATAGCGCTCGAGATGCTATATATCAATGTCATATCTCAAGGGAGCCATGGCATGGACACCGCAAAGATCTTCTGGTCCGGCCGCTCGCAGGCCGTACGCTTGCCGAAGGAATTCCGGCTCGATGGCGAGGAAGTGCGCATCCGCCGGCAGGGAAAAGCAATCATTCTGGAGCCGATCGCCGAAGATTGGGATTGGCTGGAGTCTGTTACGGGGCCAGTTGATCAAGACTTCGTAGAAGCAACCGAGGAAGAGCCGGCTGAGCAGCAACGCCCCGAGCTGGATATCTTCAAGTGAAATATCTACTCGACAGCAATGCTGTCATCGCCCTGATGAAAGGACATTCCGGCTTCGTCAGCGAGCTTCGCAGACACAAGCCGCAGGATTTCGCCATTCCGGCCATCGTCGTACATGAGTTGTTTTATGGCGCCTACAAGGGTCAGCGCGTTTCCGACAATCTGGCACGTGTCGATGCCTTGCAATTCGAGACGCTGGATTTCGATAAGGAAGATGCCCGTGCGGCCGGCGAAATTCGCGCAGGCCTTGCTTCTCTCGGCACACCGATCGGTGCCTATGACGTTTTGATCGCGGGACAAGCCGTCGCCCGCGATCTGATCCTGATAACGCACAATGTCAGAGAGTTTGAACGCGTTCCCAATCTACGTTTCGAAGACTGGGAATCCTCGTCGAGCGGCTAAAGATAACGCGTTTCTTCCGGTGCACGATCGAAGCGGTCGTCGCGGCCATCGAAATAGCCGACGGGAAGCGAGGCGAGTTCCTCGTCGGTGGCATCGTCCAGGCAGCTGATGCTGATCGCATAGAACTTGCCGCCAAGTGCCGGGTTTTCACCCCAGTTGAAGGAACTGATGCCGCAATTTTTGCAGAAGAGGTGATGCAGGATGCGCGGGCCGAACTGATATTCGCCGATGCTCTCCTCGCCCGAGGTCAGGCGGAAATCGGCGGGTGTGGCGACAGCCAGCCAATTGCGCTTCTTCTTGCAGATCGAGCAGTTGCACTTGAAGGTGCCGCCCTGCAGGTCGAGATCGGCTTCGTAAGCGACGGCGCCGCAATGGCAGCTTCCGTGATAAGTCTTCTTCATCACTCTCATCCTTCCCTTGAGGTGGCTTCTGCGTAAGCGACATATTTGTCGAGCGCCTGTTCCCAGCCGCCGGTTTGCAGCTTCAGCTCGGTGTCGTCGGGTAGCTCAACCTTGCGGAAGACGAGGTACGTCTTCTCGCCACGCTCGTGAAATTCGACGGTCACCTGCATCGGATGTTCGGGCCTCCCCTCCTGGTTTTCCCAGGCGAAGGTGAAGACGAGGCGCTCGGGTGGGACGATCTCCAGATAGCGGCCATGGCTCCAATATTCCTTGCCCTCCGGTGTCAGAATGCAGTGCCGCCAGGCACCGCCTTCCCGCAAATCGACAGAGACGGATGGCGCGGTCATGTTCTGGGGCGCCCACCAGCGCACCATATGCTCCGGCTCCGTCCAGAGACGAAACAGCAGAGCGCGCGGCGCGGCGATTTCGCGGGTCAGCACGATCTCGCGCGGTGAGCGTATGCTGCCGCCCTCAGTTGCTGGGGTCATTCTTTTCTCCCTTTTGCAATAGTGCCGCATAGGCTTCCAGGCGATCGAGATTGTCGCTCCAGAATAGCCGGTAGCTCTCCAGCCAGTCGTCCACCTGCCGGAGCGGCTTGGGCTCCAGCCGGCAGGGGCGCCACTGCGCCTCCCTGCCCTTCGAAATCAGGCCGGCTTTCTCCAGCACCTTCAAATGCTTGGAGACGGCGACCAGCGACATGTCGAAGGGTTCGGCCAGCTCGGAGACGGATGCCTCGCCGGCCGCCAGCCGCGCCAGGATTGCCCGGCGGGTCGGATCGGCAAGGGCCGAGAGGGTCATGCTCAATACATCCATAGGACTTATTAAACCAAAAAGTTAATTAACTTACTGGTTTACTACAGGCTGCAACGAGCTGTGTCAAGAAGCGCCGACCGCCGCGCAATCTCAGGAAATGATATTGGACACTTCGATCAGGTTCTGGTCCGGATCGCGGAAATAGACCGAGAGAATGGGGCCGGTCGCGCCGGTTCGGCGCACCGGGCCTTCCTCAATCGCAACGCCTTCAGCTTGCAAGTGAGCGATGACATCACCCAGAGGCGTTGTGCTGATGAAGCAAAGATCGGCCGAGCCCGGTGTCGGCCGTTCGGCCTTGGGCTCGAATTCATGTCCGGCGCGATGCAGATTGATCTTCTGGTTACCGAAGGTCAGGGCCTTGCGGCCCTCTGCGAAGGTTTCTATGCCCATGCCGAGAACCCGGGTGTAGAAATCGCAGCTCTCCTCAATGCTCGCGACCGTCAGCACCAGATGATCGAGATGGTCGATGCGGATCATGGCGGCCTCCTGACTCAACCACGCGCCAGCCTGGCAACGGCAAAAGCGCTGACGAGACAGAGTGCCAGCATGACGAGGATAAAGGCAACCACGGCATTCCAACCATCGGCAAGCCAGAAATAGCCGCCGACCGAGCCCGCTATGCTGGAGCCGAGATAATAGGCGAGCAGGTAGAGCGAGGAGGCGTGCCCCTTGAAGCCATGGGCGAGCCGCCCCACCAGCGCGCTGGCAACGGAATGCGTCATGAAGAAACCGATCGTCACCAGAACGATGCCGAGAATGATCAGTGGCAAGGAGCTGGAAAGCGTCACCGCCGCCCCGAGCGCGGCGATCAGCACGCCCACCGGCAGCACGACGAAATGGCCGATGCGATCGCCGAGCAGACCAGCCGCCCAGGAGGCGCCGATGCCGAAGAGATAGGCGGTGAAGATCAGGCCCAATTCGGTCTGACTGAGATCATAGGGGTCAGCGACCAAACGAAAGCCGGCATAGTTATAGACTGTGACGAAGGAGCCCATGACGAGAAAACCGATGGCAAAGAGCAGCGGCAGCGCCGCATTGCCGAAGTGACCGCTCCAAGCCTTCAGGTGGAAGGCCACATCAAAGCCCTTGCGCGGGGTGAAATTGCGCGACGGCGGCAGGAGATAGAGGAAGCCGATAGCAGCGATCAGGCCGAGAATGCCGACCGTTGCCAGCGCCGGCCGCCAACTCAGATATTCGGCGATCGTACCGGTCACCACGCGCCCGGCCATGCCGCCAAAGGCATTGCCGGCGATGTAGAGGCCCATGGCGCCGCCGAGGCCGCGCGGTTCGATTTCCTCAGCCAGATAGGTCATGGCGACAGCCGGCACGCCGCCCAGCAGAAAGCCCTCGAGCGCACGAACGACGAGCAGCATATGCCAGCTCGGCGACACCGCACAGACGATCGTACAGATGGCCGCGCCGAGCAGCGAGATGAACATCAGGCTGCGGCGGCCGAGGCTTTCGGAAACAGCGGCAGCGCCGAAGATCGCGAAGGCCAGGAAGCCTGTGGAAAGCGAGAGCGATAACGAGCTTGCTGCCGGCGTGACGCCGAAATCTTCGGCGAAGATCGGCATCAGCGGCTGGACGCAATAGAGCAGCGAGAAAGTGGCGAAACCGGAGAGAAACAGCCCAATGGTCGCGCGGCGGAAGGCAGGCGTGCCGCGCGTCAGAAACTGGCGGGTCTCGGTTGGCGGCTCGTTCCTGACGAGCGTCAATTCGGGGCGGGAAGGAACTTCGGACGCAGTGGTTTGCTGCTGACTTACGGCGCGAAACATCGGTGGCACCTGACCTTTCTTGCCCTGGAATCTAGCCAGACCCACTCCATTAGTCCAATATATGGAACAGGCGATCTTAATAGCTTTTGGAGATAGCGATGGAGCTGCGTCATATCCGCTATTTTCTAGCGCTGGCGGAAGCGGGAAACTTCACCCGTGCGGCGGCCAGTCTCGGCATCGGCCAGCCACCGCTCAGCCAGCAGATCCGGGACCTGGAAAACGAGGTGGGCGCCCAACTGTTCCACCGCGTACCGCATGGCGCAGAACTGACGGCGGCGGGCGAGGCCTTTCTCGCGGAAGCGAAAATGGCGGTCGATGCGGCGGAAAAGGCGAAGCTTGCCGCCCAGCGCGCCAATCGCGGCGAGATCGGCCGCCTGTCGCTCGGCTTCACCGCCTCTTCCGCCTTCAACACAATCGTCACATCGACCATTCGCGAGTTTCGGCGGCACTGGCCGGAAGTGCTGATATCGCTCACAGAGATGAATACCAATGCGCTGATGGAGCGGCTGATGCGCGGTGAGATCGACGCGGCCTTCATTCGGCCAGGCCTTGAAGACCCCAGAGACGTACGCCTGAAACGCTTTGCCGACGAACCGATGCTGATCGCGCTGCCGGCCCATCATCCGCTGGCGAAAAAGGAACGCGTGCCGATTGCGGCGCTCGCGGGCGAGCCCTTCATTCTCTTCCCGCGCATGGTGGGGCTCAGCCTCTATGACGATATCGTCGCCGCTTGCCGCGAAGCCGGCTTCGACCTCGTGGTGACGCAGGAAGCGCCGCAGATCCCATCTGTCGTCAATCTCGTCGCCGCAAACTTGGGCGTTTCCATCGTTCCGGCTTCGATCGCACAGATCAAGCTCGACGGCGTCGCCTATCGGCAAATCGATGGGCCGCCCGTCGTGGCGCGGCTCGGCCTTGCCAGCCTTAAGGCGCAGCGATCGCCCGTCATCGCCAACCTCATGAGCCTGATTGCGTAATTATTTGTTCCGCTCCCAATAGGGTGGATCGCCGAACGCTTTTTTCAGATGATCGGCGAGGGCTCGAAGCTTGGCCGAGGGATTGCGGCCTTCCGGATGGGCCATGAAGATGAATTCCGGTTCCGGGCGGTAGCCGACATCGATCTCGACGAGGCGCCCCTCCCGCACCGAAGGCCCGGCAATGAAGGCCGGCAGCAGGGCAATGCCGAGCCCGGCAATCGCTGCATCGTGGAGGACATCGCCATTGTTGACGCCCAGTGCCAGCTTCGCACGGATGACCACAGCGCCCTCTGGTCGCTCGAAACGCCAGTCCGCGACGCCGCGATTCGTGTAGAAAATCCCGCGGTGATCCCCAAGATCGGGGAGCGAAGCGGGCTTGCCGTGACGGCTCAGATAATCCGGCGAGGCCACGAGAAGGCGGCGGCTGCGGGCGAGCTTCCATGCGACGAGGCGCGAGTCGGCGATCAGGCCATGGCGTATGATCGCATCATAGCCATCCGAAGCGGCATCGACCCGACGATCATCGAGATCGAGCGTCAGCTCGATCTCCGTATGATCGGCGAGAAACGGATAGAGGGCCGGCCCCAGATGCAGGCGGCCGAAGGTGACGGGTGCGGCGATGCGCAGCGGTCCCATCAGCGTGCCGCGCCGTTCGGCAAGATCGGCCGCCGCCTCACGAACCTCCTGCGCGATGCGCGTCGCGCGCTGCAGAAAAGCGGTGCCGTCCTCCGTTAGGGTCAGCTTGCGGGTCGTGCGGTGAAGCAGGGTTGCCCCCAATGCTTTCTCCATTTCCGACAGGCGCTCGCTGACCACGGATTTCGACAGGCGCAGGCGCCGCGCCGCCTCGCTGATCGAGCCGGCCTCGGCTACAGTCACGAACGTCACGATCCCGTCGATCTTCAGCATCGTTCGGAAACTCCGAATTCGAATTCCTCTTTTTAAAGACTAATCCGAACGATCGGAAAAGGCCATCTTCCTCGTATCGGACAAACCGAAAGACACATTCTCACACAGGAGATGGAACAATGAACCGCTTGAATGGAAAAGTCGCAATCGTCACCGGCGCCAGTTCCGGTATCGGCCGCGTCACCGCGAAGCTCTTCGCCGCCGAAGGTGCCAAGGTTGTCGTCGGCGCTCGCCGCGCGGCAGAGCTGGAAAGCCTTGCCGCCGAGATCAAGGCAGCCGGCGGTGAAGCAGCCGTATTGGCCGGCGATGTACGCTCGGAAGACTATCACAAAGCTCTGGTCGCCCTTGCAGTCGAGCGTTACGGCAAGCTTGATATTGCCTTCAACAATGCCGGCACAATCGGCGAGGCCGGCCCCAGCACCGAAGTTTCGGAGGCAGGCTTTTCCGAAGCGCTGGCGATCAACCTCACTGCGTCCTTCCTGGCCGCCAAGCACCAGATCGGCGAAATGATCAAGCACGGCGGTGGCTCCGTGATTTTCACATCGACCTTTGTCGGCCATACCGTCAGCTTCCCGGGCGTCGCCGCCTATGCCGCCAGCAAATCCGGCCTGATCGGCCTGACGCAAACGCTGGCTGCGGAATTCGGCCCGCAGAATGTGCGCGTCAATGCCGTACTGCCGGGTGCGGTCGATACCGATATGTATCGCGACATGAACGATACGGCCGAAAAGCAGGCTTTCATAACCAATCTGCATGCGCTGAAGCGCGTCGCCGGCCCCGAAGAGATCGCTCGCTCGGTTCTCTATCTTGCCTCCGATGACGCAAGCTTCGTCAGCGGCACCGCTTCGCTGGTGGACGGTGGCCTTTCGATCACACGTACCTGACGGCGCCTTTTCTCGGCGCGATTATCGTCGCCCACATCGGCGATGATCGGAACGCGGACATGATCCCGCAACATATGAAATGGTTGCGGGATCATGTTGCTTGAATGCTTTGAATGAGCCGTGGATTCTATATCCCTTGCGACCCCTCCGCTCAGAACATCGTATTGTCGTTCTTCGAGGTCTCGGGGATCGGCTGCACCGAATCCCAATGTTCCTGGATCTTGTTGTCCTCGACGCGGAAGATATCGACGATGGCGCTGCCGCGATCGCCCGGCTGGCGAATGGCGTGGACGCGCAGGATCACATAATCGCCATCGACCATCACGCGCTTGATCTCGCTCTTCGACTGCGGATAATTTTTCTTCAGGTAATCCAGGAAACCGCGCAGGCCTTCGGGGCCATCGGCTGCAAGAGGATTATGCTGGATGTACTTGCCGAGATATTTGGAAGCCGCGTCGAAATCCTTGTCGTTCAGCGCCTTCTGGTAGAAATCCAGAACGATTTCCTTGTTCTTCTGCTCCTGTGGCGAATAGGCACGCTCGGCAAAGGCCGGCACGGCGGCAGCCATGACTGGCAGGGCGATGACAGCGACTTTCATCAGTTTCAAGACGTTACTCCTTCGATCGTTAATGCGTTCAGTGTTGTTCGGGACGGAAGGCACTCGCAAATGACAAGGACGTGAGACCCACGTGATTACACGCTGAAAATGGAGGCGAGCGTGGCCCACAACCATCATATGGCAATGCCCCGATTGCCTATGACACGCCAAAGGCTTAGGCTTGTGAACAAAAGAACAGGCGACGGGTTCAGGCATGGTTCTCGCAGGAAAGCGCATCCTCCTCATCATCTCCGGCGGTATCGCGGCCTATAAAAGCCTCGATCTCATCCGCCGGCTGCGCGAGCGCGGCGCAAGCGTGCGGCCCGTTATGACATCGGGCGCACAGGAGTTCATCACGTCGCTTGCCGTCGGCGCGCTTGCCGCCGACCATGTCTTCACCGATCTGTTTTCGCGGCAGGATGAGCAGGATGTCGGCCATATAAGGCTGGCGCGCGACTGCGACTTCGTGCTGATCGCGCCCGCGACTGCCGATCTGCTCGCCAAGATGGCAAACGGGCTGGCCGATGATCTCGCCTCGACCATATTGCTCGCCACGGACAGACCAGTCCTCGCAGCCCCCGCCATGAACCCCAAGATGTGGGCCCATCCCGCGACTAGGCGCAACGTCGAAACTCTACGCAGCGACGGCATCGCCTTCATCGGCCCTATGACCGGCGAAATGGCCGAGAGCGGCGAAAGCGGCGCTGGCCGGATGGCGGAACCGCTCGATATCGTCGCAGCCGTCGAGCGTCGGCTGGACGACGGCGCCAAGCCGCTAGCCGGCAAGAAGGCGGTCGTCACTTCGGGACCGACACATGAGCCGATCGACCCGGTCCGCTACATCGCCAACCGCTCGTCGGGACGGCAGGGACATGCGATCGCCGCGGCGCTTGCTGCGCTCGGCGCCGATGTCACGCTCGTCTCCGGCCCGGTCACCATACCCGATCCGGTCGGCCTCAACGTCATCCATGTCGAGCGGGCGGATGAGATGCGCGACGCGGTGCTTGCGGCCCTTCCGGCTGATATCGCCGTGATGGTGGCGGCGGTCGCGGACTGGCGCGTCGCTTCCGCATCGGACCAGAAGATCAAGAAACATCCGGGCGAATCGATCCCAACGCTGGCGCTCACCGAAAATCCCGACATATTGAAAACGGTCGGCCACCATACGCAGCGGCCGAAACTCGTCATCGGCTTTGCCGCCGAAACCCAGGATGTCGAGAGCAATGCCCGCGCGAAGCTCGAACGCAAAGGCGCCGACTTTATCGTCGCCAACGACGTCTCGCCAGCAACCGGCATCATGGGGGGTACACGAAACCGCGTGAAGATTGTCAGTCACGGCGGCGTCGAGCAGTGGCCCGATCTCGACAAGGATGAAGTGGCGGTGCGGCTGGCGGCGCTGATATCGGAACAGTTCAAGCAGGGATAGCAGCCGGTGTCCGGATCTCTCCGACGGCATGCTCTTCCGGCTGGAAGGGCGTGACATGGACGCCCGTGTCGTCGATCAGAACGGCGCTGCCATCGGGGATCTCGCGCCAGGCATCGACATCGTCGTTCAGCGGCTCCGATACGAGGCAGTAGCCTGACCCGACAGGCGAGGCATACAGCGTCGGCGCCTTGCGGTCTGTCGCATAGCGGATGGCGTAGAGCGACTTGCCGTCGGAGAAGGCCGCCGTGAAGCGCACCAGCACCGAGCCCGTGAGATGCAGCGACAAGCCCTCGACGAAACCAATGGTCTGAGCGATCGCCGCCGTCGGGTTCGTCGTAAGACCGAACTGCATCGCCAACAGGAACAGGAGTTCGGAATCGGTTGTGCCGCTGCGGGCATGGAACAGCCGGTCGTCGAGCATGGCTTCCATCGGCCGGCGCAGGCGGTCGAAATTGGAAATCTGGCCATTGTGCTGGAAGGACCAGTTCTCGAAGACGAAGGGATGGCAATTGTCGCGCCGTGTGCCGCCGCCGGTGGCCGCGCGGACATGGGCGAGGAAGAGCGGCGAACGGATCTGCCGCGCCAGGCTCTTCAGATTGCAATCGGACCAGGCCGGCAGGATATCGCGGTAACGGCCAGGCTCCGGTCGGTCGCCATACCAGGCGATGCCGAAGCCGTCACCGTTGGTCGCCGTCTTGGCGCGCGTGGCGCAATGGGATTGTTCGATCAGGGAGTGGGCGGGCGAAGACACCAGCTCCTCCAGATAGAGGGGGTCTCCACGATAGGCTGCCCAGCGACACATGTGTCTTAATACTCCGATTCCCGCCTGTGTTCCTGTCTCGCGGGAGAATGGCAAATCCAGAGCGTGATGCCGAAATGTGTAGGCGGTTTTCGGACGACATCACGCTCTACTTCTTCGATTCTAGAGCGGATTCAGATTTTAGGTCGAGCCGACCTAAAATCATCCGGCTCTAGGACGATTGTTTATGCGGAATGGATAATAAAGTCTTAATTTTCCATGCCGCGCGGTGCAAGATGACAGATATTTGACGCTTCGTCCGTTCACGTTTCGCATCGCAACATTTTCTTTGTGAAGGCCGCTGCGGCAGGGCTCTTGCCCGACATGCGGCGGGCAACACATTTCACTGCGACAATAAGTGTGAAGCTCTTCAAGACCGTGCCTCTTGCATCAGGTCAAATTTGAGCTACGTTTAGCTTGTCTGAAACGTAACGAAAGGAAGGTGATCCAATGTCTAGTGAGATTTCGGTCTTTGTATACGGCATGGAAATGGTTGTGAACGTTGCGAGGCAGCCCTCGCTCTGACCAGCACCTTCCCGAAGCGTTCGTCGCTTCAGGCCAGTTACGGGCCAAAGCTCATGGGGGGTCGCTTAAGGCGGCCCCTTTTGATTTTGAGCTGCTATTTTTTGTCTTGCCAAATGGGAAGAGCGCCTTAGCTAACCCAGCATGTCTTCTCAGGAACGGCCCGAACAGGGTGAAGCCAAACCGAGGCCGCTGAATGAGCCGGCCCTTACCGCACTCTCATTGTATCCGCAGGACTGGGCCTTGTTCCTCGATATCGACGGAACCCTGCTCGATCTCGCCGAAAGGCCGGAGGCGATCGTCGTGCCCGACTATCTGCCCGGCACGCTGCATGCGCTTTCCCGCCAGCTCGGCGGCGCGCTCGCCCTGGTGACGGGCCGCGCCATCGAATTCGTCGATCCCCTTTTCGCGCCCTTCCGCTTTCCTGTCGCCGGCCTGCATGGCGCGGAGCGGCGTGATGCGGCCGGGCGGCTGCGGCGAGCGCATATTCCGCCAGCCTTCCAAGCAATGAAGCAGACCATCTCCTACGAGGCCCAAGCCTGGCCCGGCGCCATCGTCGAGGACAAGGGGGCCGCGGTTGCGGTTCACTTCCGGCATGCACCCGCATACGAGGCCGAAATCGGCGAGGTCATGCAACGCCATCTGGAGGAAGCCGGTTCCGACTGGAACCTGCAGCGCGGCAAGATGGTGATCGAAATCTGCCCCGCGCATGCCAGCAAGGGATACGCCGTCGAGGCGTTTCTTGCCGAAACGCCCTTCGAAGGGCGCCGCCCGGTTGCGATCGGCGACGACGTGACCGACGAGACGATGTTTGCCGCCGCCAACCGTCTCGGCGGCCAATCCGTGCGCATCGGCGATGCCAACGGAAAAACGCTTGCGCGTGCATCCATTGGCTCGCCTGCGCGTTTAAGGGACGTGCTGGGAACGCTCGTCAAGTAATCAGTCGATCACGTCGACACCGATCCCAGCCTTCTCGAAAGGAAGTTACCGTTGAGTCGTCTCATCATTGTTTCCAACCGCGTTTCCGTGCCCGATCACAAGGGTGCAGCAGCTGCGGGCGGCCTTGCCGTGGCGTTGCAAGCAGCTCTTGCCGAGCGCGGCGGCATCTGGATGGGCTGGTCCGGCAAATCGAGCGGCGACGTCGAGCCCGAGCCGCTGAAGATGACGCAGGACGGCAACATCACCTATGCGCTGACCGATCTGACCCAGACCGATGTCGAAGAATATTATCAGGGCTTTGCGAACCGCGTGCTCTGGCCGATCTGCCATTACCGGCTCGATCTCGCCGAATATGCCCGCAAGGAAATGACCGGCTATTTCCGGGTCAACCGCTTCTTCGCCCACCGGCTTGCACCGCTGATCGAGCCTGACGACATCATCTGGGTGCATGACTATCATCTCATTCCGCTTGCGGCGGAGCTGCGGCAGATGGGCTTGAAGAACCGCATCGGCTTCTTCCTGCACATTCCCTGGCCGCCGGCTGATGTCGTGCTTGCCATGCCGGTGCATGAGGAGATCATGCGTGGCCTTTCCTCCTACGATCTGCTCGGCTTCCAAACCGATTACGATCTTGAAAACTTTGCGGGCTGCCTGAAGCGCGAGGGGATGGGCATCGAGAGAAGTCCCGGCCATTTCAGCGCCCACGGCCATGATTTTCGCGGCGGCGCCTACTCGATCGGTATCGAGACGGCGGGTTTTGCCGAATTTGCCCGCAGGGCCGCGTCGCACAGCATGGTGCAGAAGGTGCGGCAAAGCATTGAAGGCCGCGACCTGATCCTCGGCGTCGACCGGCTCGACTACTCCAAGGGCATCACGCAGCGCATCGACGCTTTCGAACGCTTCATCACCAACAACCCCGCTCACCAACGCAGCATCACCTATCTGCAGATCACGCCGAAATCTCGCTCGGAAGTCCCCGAATATGAGGCGATGCAGAACGCGGTTGCCGAACAGGCGGGCCGGGTCAATGGCGCGATCGGGACGGTCGACTGGGTGCCGATCCGCTATATCAACCGTTCGATCAGCCGCCCGATCCTGGCAGGCCTTTACCGGCTTGCGAAGGTCGGGCTCGTGACGCCGCTACGCGACGGTATGAACCTCGTCGCCAAGGAATATGTCGCGGCGCAAGACCCTGAAAACCCGGGCGTGCTGGTGCTATCGCGCTTTGCCGGGGCCGCGCGCAAGCTGAAGGGCGCGTTGCTGGTCAATCCTTATGATGTCGACGGCACCGCCAACGCGCTGGCGCGCGCCATCAACATGCCGCTACAGGAGCGGCAGGAGCGCTGGCGCGGCATGATGGATTATCTGCTGGAAAATGACGTATCGCGCTGGTGCGAGACGTTTCTTGCCGATCTTACGGCGGAATAGACCATGATGATCATCCGGTGGCGGCTTCGGTGAGCAGCCATTGCACCAGCTGCTCCGCCTCCGGGTTCGCGGCGGCCGGTGGCAGCAGCCAATAGCCGCGCTCCGGCGCCTCCAGCATGGGACCCACCGTCACCATCGTCCGCGCGGAGAGCAGGGAATCGACAAGGCCCATCCAGCCGATGGCAACGCCCTGCTCACTGAGCGCTGCCTGCACGACCAGCGAATAGGTGTTGAAGCGCAGATCGCCGCGGCCGGCATAGGCGTCGCGGGCAATGCTGAAGGCAGAAAGATAGCTTTCCCAGTCGAACCAGGGCGACGGGATCTCCGTATCGAGATGGACGAGCGTGGTGCCTGCTAGCTGCGAGGGATCAGTGAACGGGCCGTGGCGCTCCGCGAAACCCCTGGTGCAGATCGGCACGACCTTTTCCGGCAGAAGCAAGGTGGCGTCAGGACCGAATTCGTTGCGCGTGCCGAAGAAGACGGCGATATCGCCACTTTCCGGCCCGCCACGATCCAGCCGCTGTGTGGCGACGATCTGGATATCCACTTCCGGGTGAAGCAACCGGAATGCATGCATGCGCGGAATGAGCCACAGCGCGGAAAAAGCATAATCCGTGCGCAGGCGGACGGATGGCCGTTCCGCCTCGGCGCGGAAACTGCGCACCAGATGGTCGACGCTGCCGACGGATTTTTCGACGATCTCGAACAGGCGCCGGCCCTCCGGCGAAAGCTCGACGCCGCGATGCTGGCGGCGAAACAGGGATACGCCCATCTGCTCTTCGATGCGGCGGATCTGATAGCTGACGGCCGGTTGCGTCAGGCCAAGCGCTGCAGCGGCGGCGGAGAGGCTGCCGGAGCGGCCCACTTCCAGAAATATCCGCAGCCAACCAAGATCGACGAGACGTTCAACCATAAAATTTCCTTTTGGCATCTATCGAAAAATGCCTGCTTCACAGCGGGAACTCCAGTGATGTTCAATAAAATAATCCAATAACAAGGAATCACCGCCATGCGCTTGCCTGCAATGAGCCGCCTCGCAGCCATCGGCCTCTGATTATCGAGAAAGACACCGGCATGTCCCGCCCGAATATCCTCATCCTCATGGTCGATCAGTTCAACGGGACGTTCTTTCCCGACGGCCCGGCCGAGTTCCTGCATGCTCCGGTCCTGAAGGCTCTGGCGAAGCGTTCCGTGCGCTTTGCCAACAGCTATACGGCAAGCCCGCTCTGCGCGCCGGCGCGGGCTTCCTTCATGTCCGGGCAGTTGCCGAGCCGCACGCGCGTCTATGACAATGCCGCCGAATTCTGCTCGGATATTCCGACTTTCGCCCACCACCTGCGCGCCGCCGGCTATCAGACGGCGCTCTCCGGCAAGATGCATTTCGTCGGCCCGGACCAGATGCATGGCTTCGAGGAGCGGCTGACCACAGACATCTACCCCGCCGATTTCGGCTGGACTCCGGACTATACCAAGCCCGGCGAGCGTATCGACTGGTGGTATCACAATCTCGGTTCGGTCACCGGGGCCGGTGTCGCCGAGATCACCAACCAGATGGAATATGACGACGAGGTTGCCTATCACGCGACCCGCAAGCTCTACGATCTCTCCCGCCGCCAAGACGAAAGGCCCTGGTGCCTGACCGTCAGCTTCACGCATCCGCACGACCCCTATGTCGCGCGCCGGCGCTTCTGGGATCTCTATGAGGATTGCCCGGCGCTCGACCCGCAAGTCGGCGAAATTCCCTTCGAACGGCAGGACCCGCATTCGCAGCGGCTGATGAAGGCCTGCGACCACACCGCCTTCGACATCACGCCGGAACAGATCCGCAGGGCGCGCCGCGGCTATTTCGCCAACATCTCCTATGTCGACGAGAAGATCGGCGAGATATTGGACACGCTCGAGCGCGGCCGCATGGCCGACAACACGATCATCCTCTTCGTCTCCGACCACGGCGACATGCTCGGCGAGCGCGGCCTGTGGTTCAAGATGAACTTCTTCGAAGGTTCCGCCCGCGTGCCGCTGATGATCTCAGCGCCCGGCTGGCAGCCGAAGCGGATCGACCAGCCGGTTTCGACGCTCGACGTGACGCCGACGCTCGCCGCCCTTGCCGGCATCGACATCGCATCGCTGCGCCGCTGGACCGATGGCGAGGACCTGACGCCGCTGGTTCTTGGAACCGGAGGCCGCAGTCCCGTGCCGATGGAATATGCCGCAGAGGGCTCCGAGGCGCCGCTCGTAGGCCTGCGCGACGGCCGCTACAAGCTGATCCTTTGCGAGAAGGATCCGCCGATGCTCTTCGACATCGACGCCGACCCGAAGGAGCTGACCAATCTGGCCGGCGATCCGGCCTACGTGGAAACGCTGAGCCGGCTGACGGCGCAGGCCATGGCGCGCTGGGATCTTTCAAGCTTCGACGCTGCCGTGCGCGAGAGCCAGGCACGGCGATGGGTGGTCTACACCGCGCTTCGCAACGGCGCCTACTATCCCTGGGACTACCAGCCGCTGCAAAAGGCATCGGAGCGCTACATGCGCAACCATATGGACCTCAACGTGCTGGAAGAGAACCAGCGCTATCCGCGCGGCGAGTAGGATTTCGATGGCCTGTCGCCGGAGAGGACGATATTGTCGCGCCGGTCACGCGACGACGGCGCATGTCCGCATCGACATCGGCAACGGCTCGATCGTCACCTCCTCGATCACCAACGAGGCCGTGGACGAGCTGGGCCTGACGACGGGCTCCTCGGCCTATGCCGTCATCAAGGCATCGGACGTCATGGTCGCGGTGGACTGATAGCAATAGCTTGGAGCGGTTTCATGACGCGCCCTAAGCATCTCGCTTCCGGCAGTAATGTGCCGTCTCGCCGTCGCCGGTCTGGAAATCTCCGGGCTGCGGCGGCGCGATCGGTTTGAACAGGGTGCGGTCCGGCTTCAGGTCCAGCAAGGGCGTACCATCCAGGCAATCGAGGCCGCGCACCAGCAATACGTTCCCCTCGACCGCTTCCAGCTTGACGATGGATGTACCGATGGGATTGGGCCGAACCGGTGAGCGCAGCGAGAAGGTGCCATGCACCTTGCCGCTATTGGCCGGGCTCTGCAGCACGAGGTCCCGGCGCGACCGATCCAACCAATAGAGAACCTCCAGCCGCTCGAAGGCTTCCACGCCCTGCAGCGCCGCCACCCAAGGCTCGAAGATCTCGATCCGGCAGATGGGGCCATCATGCCGACCCTGGCGCGGCGTTTCCATGCGCGAGGTCCAGGGCGTGAAAATACGGCCGATGAAGGTGAGACCGGCATCCACAACTGCGGGCGGCTCGACGGCCACCTCATTTTCGCGAATTTCGTTTTCCCGGACCATGAATGCCTCCTCGACTACAGAGCTTACTTCATGCCCTTCAATAGCGCTGCCAACTGATCATTGGTCAGATCGACCTGATAGAACAGCTGGTAGAATTGCTTCACATCATCGGAAAAATCGCTGCGGAAGAGCTTCGGATAAATGAGCTTCTCCATCCAGCGCACGCCGAGCAGCCGATTGACGCCGGGCGGGGAACCGAACCAGCCGAAGGGCAAGGAGGGCGGCACGAAGATCTTGCCGTCCTTGACTGCTTTGATCCCAGCCCATTGCGGATCGCTCTTCACCGAAGCGGCGAAAGCGGGGCTCTCGGCAATGATGATATCCGGGTTCCAGCTGACGACCTGCTGCACGGTCACCTTGGCAAGGCCGCCCTTGCCGGCGGCGGCGGCAACATTCATCGTGCCGACGGCATCGAGGATTTCCAGATTGATCGAGCCGGAAAGGCCTGTCTCCAGCCCATCGGCGCCGCGACCATAATAGACGCGCGGGCGCGGATCGTTGGGCAATGTCGCAAGCTTCTCGTTCAGATCCTTGATCTCGGCATCGGCATAATCGGCCAGCTTGTTGGCGCGACCCTCGACGCCGATCAGGGCGCCGACGTCGCGAAGCGTATCGGCTGTGCGGGCAAAGCTGCCGTCGATGAGGATATAGGGAATGCCCGTCTCGCTCTGCACCTTGTCTGCCAACGCCTTGTAGGTGGGATCGACCGTGCCGGCATCGAGGATGATATCGGGCTTGGCGTCCACGACCGTCTGCGAGCTGATGGTTCCATCCTTGCCCGTCAAACGGCCAACTGTCGGCAGCGATCGCACGGACGGCATCAGATAGGCCTTGGCGGCATCATCGGGCGCATGGACCCAACCCACCAGTTTTTCCGGCGCCAGCACATAGACCAGTGCGGCGGCGGGTGGCCCGGCCACCAAAATACGGTTGATCTTGTCCGGCACCGACACCGTGCGTCCGGCCGCATCGGTAATGATTCGCGCCTCGGCTGCGACCGGCATCAGGCCGACGAAGGCCAGAGCAAGAACCGCAAGAAATTTCATCATGAAAATGCCTGTTCCGATCAAGGAGATCATCGGGCGGCACTATGGCATAGCGCTATATCGGATGGAACATCGCGAAGGCACTATTCCAAAACGAAACGCATCCGAACCGGTCATGCCGCCTTGACGGCATGATATTCCTTGATCGCGGCCATCTTGATAGCCGGGTAACGTTCCGCCTCGTAGCGCAGCGAGAAACCGTCCTGAGCGAGGAAGACCGGGTCTCCATCGAGATCGCGGGCGATGTCGCCGCGGCGTGCGGTCACGAACTTTTCGAGGTCGGCGGATTGATCGGCCGAGATCCAGCGGCAGACGGAGAAGCGCGACATTTCGAAGGAAACCGGCAGGCCGTATTCGGCCATCAGCCGCTCCTTCAAGACGTCGAGTTGCAGGGCACCGACGACGCCGACGATGGCGGGCGAGCCATCTTCGGGCGAGAACAGCTGCACGACGCCTTCTTCGGCCATCTGCTGCAGGGCTTCCTTGAGCTTCTTTGCCTTCATGGCATCCTCAAGGCGCACGCGGCGCAGGATTTCCGGAGAGAAGTTCGGTACGCCCTGGAAGACCAGCGATTCGCCTTCCGTCAACGTATCGCCGATGCGCAGCGTGCCGTGGTTCGGAATGCCGACGACATCGCCGGCATAGGCGGTATCGGCGAGCTGGCGCTGCGAGGCGAAGAAGAATTGCGGCGCGGTGAGACCGAGCTGCTTGCCGGTGCGCGACAACCGCGCCTTCATGCCGCGCTCCAGCTTGCCGGAGCAGATGCGCGCAAAAGCAATGCGGTCGCGGTGGTTCGGGTCCATGTTGGCCTGGATCTTGAAGACGAAGGCCGTCATCTTGTCGTCGGTCGCGTGCACCGTCCTGATGTCGGCGACCTGATCGCGCGGCGGCGGCGCGAATGCACCGAGCGCATTGATGAGATCGCGAACGCCGAAATTGCGCAGCGCCGAGCCGAAGAAGACCGGCGTCATATGACCTTCCAGGAAGGAGTCCCGGTCGAAGGGGCGGCAGGCTTCGATCGCCAGTTCCGTTTCGTCGATAAAGGCTTGGCGCTCGTTTTCCGGCAACCGGTCGGCGACCGCCTGCGGGCCGTTCACCTTCGTCGCCTCGACCTCGGTATCGGAACCGCGAACCGTATTGTCAGCCAGATGATAAGAGCCGCAGAACGTCTTGGAGCGACCGATCGGCCAGGTGACCGGCGCCGTATCGAGCGCCAGCTTCTCTTCGACCTCATCGAGGATTTCGAAAGGATCGCGACTTTCGCGGTCCATCTTGTTGATGAAGGTGATGATCGGGATGTCGCGCATGCGGCAGACTTCGAACAGCTTCAGCGTCCGCGGCTCAATACCCTTGGCGGCGTCGATGACCATGACGGCGGCATCGACGGCCGTCAGCGTGCGATAGGTATCGTCGGCGAAGTCTTCGTGGCCGGGTGTGTCGAGGATGTTGAAGACGTTGCCTTCATACTCGAAGGTCATGACGGAGGTGACGACCGAGATGCCGCGCTCGCGCTCGATCTTCATCCAGTCGGAGCGCGTCTGCATGCGATCCTTCTTCGCCTTGACCTCACCGGCGAGCTGGATGGCGCCGCCGAACAGCAGCAGCTTTTCGGTGAGCGTCGTCTTGCCCGCGTCCGGGTGAGCGATAATAGCAAATGTGCGGCGGCGGGAGACCGCCTCGGCGAGACTTTCGGCCATGCTTGTGAATCCTGTGAATTGGCGCCGTATCTAGCGACTCAAAGTCCTAAATGCAATTGACCTCCGGCTTTCGAGCGCAAACTATTGCGGCATGACCATTCACACCGATATCACTCCGACCCTGAACCTCATCCGCCTGCCGCATGGCGAGGGCCTGGAACTGCCGGCCTACGAAACCAAGGGCGCGGCCGGTATGGACCTGCGCGCCGCCATCGACGACGGTGCGACGCTGACGATCGCGCCGTGGAATCGGGTTCTCGTTCCAACGGGCTTTATTTTCGAAGTTCCCGAAGGTTTCGAGGCGCAGATCCGCCCCCGTTCCGGGCTTGCCTTCAAGCATGGCATCACTTGCCTGAACTCTCCCGGTACCATCGATAGCGACTATCGCGGCGAAGTGAAGGTGCTGCTGGCCAACCTCAGCGAGGAGCCGTTCGAGATCACCCGCGGCATGCGCATCGCGCAGATGGTCATAGCGCCAGTCATGCAAGTGCGTATCGCCGAGATTGCGGAGATCAGCGAAACCACGCGCGGCGCAGGCGGTTTCGGCTCGACCGGCGTTTGACGCAAGAATTTAGCGGGAAAGCGGCGGCAGCCGGCGCTTGACCGGTGTCGCCTTGATCATCGAGGTGTTGGTTTCCGCGCGCTCGGTGATCTTGTCCAGTATGCCATCGAGTTCGCCCATGGAGCGCACCACAAGCCTTCCGATAAAGCAATCGTCGCCGGTGACCTTGTCGCATTCGATGAATTCCGGCGTCTCCTGGATGATCCGTTCGACGACATGGAGCTGACCGGGCAAAGGCCGGACGCGGACGATCGCCTGTAGCGGATAGCCGATCGCCTCCGGCGCGATATCGACGGTGAAGGCCGAGATGATGCCCCGCTCCTCCAGCCGCCGCAGCCGCTCCGCCGCGCTCGGCGACGACAGGCCGGCTACTTCCGCCAGCTCTTTCAAGGATATCCGGGCATTGCGCGCCAATGCCTCGAGCATTCGCTGATCGATCTCGTCGAGATTGAGGGAAGCGTTAGGGGCGCTCATGATATAGCCTTACTTAATTAGGTGATGAGATTTCCTTGCCTAAATAAATCTATATTATCCATGCTCCCGTCGCAATATGATTGGCTCCGATAGATGGGAGTCAAGGTGATGAACGAGATAAAACGCGGCACAGTGGAAATGACGGCAGCCATGCTGATTTCAGGGACGATCGGCTGGTTTGTGCTGATGTCCGGACAGGCGGTGAGCGGGGTCGTCTTCTGGCGCTGTTTCTTCGGCGCGCTGACACTGCTCGTCATCTGCGCTGCCATGGGCCTGCTCCGCCCCGGCATCGTCAATCTCAAGACATTTTCCATCGCCGTCGGTGGCGGGATTGCCATCGTCCTCAACTGGCTGCTGCTGTTCGCCGCCTATTCGCACGCCTCCATTTCTATTGCCACGACCGTCTACAATACGCAGCCCTTCATGCTGCTGGGGCTCGGCGCATTGTTCCTCGGCGAACGGATCACCTTCACCAAGCTCTTCTGGCTGGCTCTCGCCTTTGCCGGCATGGCTGTGATCGTCGAAGGCAAGCCGAGCGAGGGAGCCGGCACCGGTAGTTATACGATCGGCATCCTGCTTTCGCTGGGCGCGGCCTTCTTCTATGCGCTGGCAGCCATCGCCGCCAAATGGTTGAAGGGCACGCCGCCGCACCTGATCGCTCTCATCCAGGTTTCGACCGGCATCCTGATGCTGGCGCCCTTCACCAATTTCTCGGCCGCACCCCAGGATGTCGGCGGCTGGTCGATCCTCGTCACCATGGGCGTCGTCCATACCGGGTTGATGTATGTGCTGCTTTACGGCGCCATCCAGAAGCTGCCGACGCATCTGACCGGCGCGTTATCCTTCATCTATCCGATCGCCGCCATCGTGGTCGATCGCTTCGCCTTCGGCCATGTGCTCGGCGCAGCCCAGGTCATCGGCGCGATCATCATCCTCGCGGCTGCCGCCGGCATGAACCTGGGATGGACGATCCCCCTGCCCTGGAATAGAAATCACCATCTTTCCAAAGGCGCCGCCGAATGATCACCTGCTCATGTGGCCGGTGTTCCAGGTTTACTTAGCCGGCTGCGGGCAACTCTGCGGTTGGCCATCGAGCCCCTCAGCCATCTTCTCGAAGGTCGCGCCTGATCCAGCCTTGCCGCCGATGTGCAGCACATAGAGGCTGTCGAAATCCTTGCCATGCCATTTCGGCACCGCTTTTTCATCGCCACCATTCTCGCTCATCAGCTGGCGGGCGAGATCGACGATCTGCTTATGTTCCCAGGCGACGAAGATGAGCTTGCCGGCATAGACTGGCTTCTTCAGCTCGGCTTTCAGATCATCGATGTCCTCATAGCCGAAGCTGGTATCAACAGGCAGCCCGAACGCAACGGCAGTCGGCTCGATGGTGGCGAGCGGACGGATATAGTCGTAGGAGATGCCTGAATCCTCCTTCCGCTTCGACGGATCCGGCGCAAAGATCGCCGCAGGCTTGCCGAAGAGCTTGCTGAGCACCGGCGGCAGGGCAAGCGACCGGTTAAGACCTTGGCAGCTCAGCTGGCCGAGACCTGCTTCTGGCTTTTCGCCATGGCGCATGAAGACGATCGTCTGCGTTCCCTTCTCTGCCGCCAAAGCGAGCGGCGCTAGGCTTGCGAGCGAGGCGAGCGTCAGAAGACCGACGATGACGGCTCGCATCAGCGCTGCGCCTCGAAAGCCATTCGTACGGCGAGCCCGGCCAGCACCGTGCCCATCAGCCAGCGCTGCACCAGCATGAAGGACGGGCGGCTTGAGAAGAACAGCGAGACGGAGCCGGCCGTCAGCGCAAAGATGGAATTGAGCGTGAGGCTGACAGCAATATGGGTAAAGCCGAAAATGACGGATTGGCTGAAGACGCTGCCGTTAGCGGGATCAATGAACTGCGGCAGCAGCGAAAGATAGAGGACCGCGACCTTCGGGTTCAGCAGACTGGTCACCAGGCCCATAGCGAAGAGTTTGCGCGGCCCATCTTTTGGGAGATCGCGGACCTGAAAGGCGGACCGACCGCCCGGCTTCAAGGCATTCCAGGCGAGCCAAGCGAGATAGGCCGCACCGACAAGACGCAGCGCGTCATAGGCAAAGGGCACGGCGAACAGGAAGGCCGTGATACCGAGCGCAGCCGAAAGCATATAGAAGACGAAGCCGAGCGCCACGCCGCCAAGCGAGATCAGTCCCGCCGCCGGCCCCTGCGAGATCGACCGCGACACCAGATAAATCATGTTCGGCCCTGGCGTCACCACCATTCCGACGGCGATCAGGGCAAAGGTGATGATACTGGTCAGATGCGGCATGGAGACTCCGGCGGAGAGAGGGCTTCAGAAGGAGATGTCGGTGGATGCGACCAGCTTGATTTCATGCGGCCCGGCATCGAAGCCGTCAAGCAGCATATTGTGGTGGGTGACAATCTCTTCGAAGCTCAGTTTGCCCATATCCGCCGTCGTGTGCCCGTCGGATATCAGCGAGACGTCGAAACCGAGCGAAACGGCGCGCCGCACGGTCGTATCGACGCAGAATTGGGTCATGCAGCCGCCGACGATGAGATGGGTGACGCCACGGCCCTTGAGCCGCACCTCCAGATCCGTCTCGAAGAAGGAATCGCAGCTCGTCTTGTGCACCACGACATCGCCGGCTTCAGGGGCGATTTCCCGGCGCAATTGCCAGCCTTCGCCGCGTTTCGCCAGGCGATGCCCTGGGGTGCCGTCATGCTGGACGATGAAGGCGGGAATGCCAGCGGCGCGGGCGCTGTGCTTCAGCGCCGCGAGCTTGGCGATAACAGCCTCCAACGCAGCATCGATATCAGGCTGACGCTCCGGCGTGCCGAGGCCGGTCAGGATGGAATTCTGAAGATCGATCAGGAGCAATGCGGAAGACATGATATCCTTGGGCAGAGCGGTTTCGACGCGTCGTCAACGCCTTGGTAGTATGTTCGCAGCATCAGCGCAATCGCTTGAAAACGCAAAGGTGGTGCGATAGAGCAGGCACCATCTGAGGAGGAAATAGTCATGACGCTCGCATCCCTGCTCGCCTATTGCGGCGCGCTCTTCGTCGCGGCGGCCATTCCCGGCCCGGGCATCACGGCAATCGTGGCGCGCGCCCTCGGCTCCGGCTTTCGCGAGACCTTCTTCATGGGCCTCGGCCTCGTGCTCGGCGACACCATCTACCTGACGGCGGTCGTTCTCGGGCTTGCCTTTGTCGCGCAGACTTTCACCGAGGTCTTCATCCTCATCAAGATCGCCGGTGCGCTTTATCTCGGCTATATCGCCTGGAAGCTCTGGACAGCGGGCCTGCTTGCAACCGACGTTGCCGCGAAGAAATCGAACGGCGCCGGCATGTCCTTCCTCTCCGGCCTGCTTGTCACGCTCGGCAACCCCAAGACCATGCTTTTCTATGTCGCGCTGGTGCCGACCCTGATCGATATCGGCAGCATCGGGCTGCGCGAATATGCGACGCTGGTGGCGGCGACCTTCGTCGTCCTTCTGATCGTTCTCGTGCCCTATATGTTGCTGGCGTCGCGGGCGCGCACCTTCCTCAAGAAGCCGAGGGCGCTGCAGATCCTGAACCGGGTCGCGGCCAGCATCCTCGCCGCTACGGCCGCCTTCATCGCGGCACGTGCCGCGTGAAATAAACATCCCCGGAGAAAGGTTCCCGGAGATTCTTTTCTCACGGCCGATGCGGCACAAAGGGCGCGCACTCTGGTGTCCGCAGGCGTTTGATCCTATTGTCACCGCATAATTCAAACGTAGGGAGAGCTACCCATGTCCGACACCCGCAAACCCGGTCGCGGCCGCGTCTATACCTCGATCACCGAGACCATTGGTGACACGCCGATCGTCCGCCTCGACAAGCTGGCGAAGGAGAAGGGCGTCAAGGCCAACCTCCTGGCAAAGCTCGAGTTCTTCAATCCGATCGCGTCCGTGAAGGACCGCATCGGTGTCGCCATGATCGAGAGCCTGGAATCGCAGGGCAAGATTGCTCCCGGCAGGACCGTGCTGATCGAGCCGACCTCGGGCAATACCGGCATCGCGCTCGCCTTCGCCGCCGCCGCCAAGGGTTATCGCCTTATCCTCACCATGCCCGAGACCATGTCGATCGAGCGGCGCAAGATGCTGGCGCTGCTCGGCGCCGAGCTGGTGCTGACCGAGGGACCGAAGGGCATGAAGGGTGCGATCGCCAAGGCGGAAGAGCTGGCCTCGAGCCTGCCGGATGCGATCATTCCGCAGCAGTTCGAAAATCCCGCCAATCCGGAAATCCATCGCAAGACGACAGCCGAGGAAATCTGGAACGATACCGAAGGCAAGGTCGATATCTTCGTTGCCGGCATCGGCACTGGCGGCACGATCACCGGCGTCGGCCAAGTTCTGAAAGCCCGCAAGCCCGACATCAAGGTCATCGCTGTCGAGCCGACGGATTCGCCTGTTCTCTCCGGCGGCAATCCCGGCCCGCACAAGATCCAGGGCATCGGCGCCGGCTTCGCGCCGAAGATCCTCGACACTCATGTCTATGACGAGGTGGTCACCGTCAGCAATGACGAGGCGTTCCAGCAGGCGCGGCTCGTCGCCAAGCTCGAAGGCGTGCCAGTCGGTATTTCTTCGGGTGCAGCATTGACGGCCGCGATCAAGATCGGCCAGCGTCCCGAAAACGAAGGCAAGACCATCGTGGTCATCATCCCGTCCTTCGCCGAGCGTTATCTCTCGACGGCGCTGTTCGAAGGACTTGGCGGCTGAGTTAACGGCAGTAATTGATTGAGAAAGGGGTGCTGCGGCGCCCTTTTTATTTGAGCAGGCTGAAGGCGATCGGGTGCTGCAGAGTCTCGAATTGTCAGGCATGCGCGGTCAGTCGCTCGCCGGCAATCCGGTAGGAGATGGCTTCGGCAAGATGGATGCGCCCGACGGTCGGCTTGTCATCGAGATCGGCAAGGGTACGCGCCACCTTGAGAATGCGATGATAGCCACGGGCGGAGAATTTCATCTTCTCGGCCGCGTCGCGCAGCAATTGCAGGCCGGCGGCATCCGGCTCGGCGATGGTTTCGATCACCGCTGTCGAGCAGCGGGCGTTGGTGGCGACGTCCTTCATGCCGGCTCGTTCGAAGCGTTCCCGCTGCCGTTCGCGGGCGCGGGCGACGCGGAGCGCGACATCAGCACTGCTTTCCGAGGCTGTCGGCCGGATGAGGTCGGCGGCGGAGACCGCCGGCACGTCGATGCGGATATCGATACGATCGAGCAAGGGGCCGGAAATGCGGCCTTGATAATCGGATGCGCAACGCGGCCCACGGGCGCAGGTATGCCCCGGCTCGCCGGCCATGCCGCAACGACACGGGTTCATCGCCGCCACGAGCTGAATGCCGGCCGGATAGGAGACACGGTGGTTTGCTCTGGCGATGACGCATTCGCCGGTTTCCAGCGGCTGGCGCAGCGCATCGAGCGCCTGCGGCGAAAACTCCGGTAGTTCGTCAAGGAACAGAATGCCGTGATGGGCGAGCGACACTTCGCCTGGCCGAGCGCGAAAGCCGCCACCGACGAGCGCCGCCATAGTGGCGGAATGATGCGGCGCGCGATAAGGCCGCCGGTCCGAGAGCTTGCCGCCGGAAAGCTGACCGGCGATCGAATGGATCATCGACACTTCCAGCAGTTCATTCGTCGACAAGGGCGGCAGGATCGACGGCAGGCGCGAGGCGAGCATCGACTTGCCGGAGCCGGGAGGCCCGACGAAAAGCAGATTATGGCCGCCGGCGGCCGCCACTTCCAGGGCGCGCTTGGCGCTTTCCTGCCCCTTGATATCGGCGAGGTCGGGCAGGTTGGCGGCATTGGCGCGGACTGACGGTTCCGGCCGTGACAGGACCTGTGTGCCACGGAAATGATTGGCGAGCGCGATCAAACTACGCGGCGCCAGAATATCGATCTCCTTGCCGGCCCAGGCGGCTTCGGGGCCGCTTTCGGCCGGGCAGATCAGCCCTCTGCCCATGGCATTGGCGGCGATCGCGGCGGGAAGCGCGCCGGCAACGGGTGCAATCGTGCCATCCAGATTGAGTTCGCCGATAACGGTGTAGGACGACAGGGCATCAGCGGGGATCGCGCCGAGCGCCGCCATCAGCCCAAGCGCGATGGCAAGATCGAAGTGGCTGCCCTCCTTGGGCAGGTCCGCCGGCGCGAGATTGACCGTGACTTTCTTCGGCGGCAGGGCAAGGCCGGAGGCGTGCAGCGCCGCCTGAACCCGCTCCCGGCTCTCGGCCACCGCCTTGTCGGGCAGGCCGACGATATGCATCAGCACCTTGCCCGGCGCGATCATCACCTGCACTTCGACGGGTACGCCTTCGATCCCCTGAAACGCCACCGTACTGACGCGCGCTACCATGCCCTATCCCCTGTCGCCGAACCCGTTTGCCGTTACGTGCCCCGATCAGCAAACTTCGGGTTGCAATCTGGCATAAGACAAGGAATGAAACAAGAACAATAAACGAACAAAAATTTCACCCCGCATGTCGAAATTATCGACATGCGGGGGTAAATAGATCATTCAGCTGAAAGCGTGGCGGGAACTGCCGGTCAGGATCGCTTGGCTTCGATCGCATCCCAGAGCAGGCTGGCGATATCGGCGCCACCGAAGCGCTTGACTTCGCGGAGGCCGGTCGGCGACGTCACGTTGATCTCGGTCATATAGTCGCCGATGACGTCGATGCCGACGAGCAGGAAGCCGCGCTCCTTCAGGGCCGGTCCGATGCGCTTGCAGATTTCCTTCTCGCGCGCTGTCAGCTCGGTCGCTTCGGCGCGACCGCCCACATGCATGTTGGAGCGGGCGTCATGCTCGGCCGGCACGCGGTTGATCGCGCCGACGGCCTCGCCATCGACGAGGATGATGCGCTTGTCGCCCTTGCGCACGTCGGGGAGATATTGCTGGGCAATGAAGGGTTCGCGGAAGAGCTGGCCGAACATCTCGAGCAGGGACGAGAGATTGCGGTCGTCGCGGGTCGAGTGGAACACACCGGCGCCGCCATTGCCGTAGAGCGGCTTCAGGATGATATCGCCCATTTCATCGCGGAAACGGCGGATTTCAGCCGGATCGCGGGTGATCAGCGTCTTCGGCATGAGATCGGCGAATTCGGTGACGAAGATCTTTTCAGGCGAGTTGCGCACCCATGCCGGATCGTTGACGACGAGCGTCTTCGGATGGATGCGTTCGAGCAGATGTGTCGAGGTGATATAGGCCATGTCAAAGGGCGGGTCCTGGCGCAGCAGCACCACGTCCATCGTCGAGAGATCGACGCGCTCGGGTTCGCCGAGTTCGAAGTGATCGCCCTTGACGTCGCGCAGGATCATCGGCTCGACGGAGGCATAGATCCTGCCGTCGCGCATGCTCAGCCGCTCTGGCGTGTAATGGAAGAGCTTGTAGCCACGGTTCTGCGCCTCGAGGCTCATGGCGAAGGTGGAGTCACCCGCAATGTTGATGCTTTTCACATGGTCCATCTGGACCGCAACATTCTTGATACCAGCCATAATCAGCCCTCGCTCGGATTTGCGCACAGATGTAGGTCGGCCCGCATCCAAACGCAACGACTATTCAAGGGCTTCCGCCGGAGGTTTGCTCGACAGGCCTGCCGCACTCAGGCGGCAAGACCCTGTGCGCCGCCCTGGCGGACGAAGTTGCGCAGGCGATAAGCCATCGTCAGAGGCTTCGGGAACGGCTTGCGCAGAAAGGCGACCTTGCGCAGGTAGCGATCGATGCGCCATGTCGCCCAGGTGCCGCCGGCGAAATAGGCGACATCGCCGGCGCTGAGCGTCCGCTCGACGCCGTCTTCCGTAGTGATATGCACCTCACCCTCGAGGATCATCACCGTTTCGTCCCAGCCGAAATACCAGCGGAACTCGCCAGCGGTGCAATCCCACAACGCCGTCATCGCGGCATCGTCCTGCCCGCGCGAATGCTCGGCGATGCGGGCGACCGGATTACCCGACAAAACCCAGGAGGGTTCGATCGGCGACGGCTTCATTTCCATTTCGTTGCTGGCGCCAGCTACGAAGCTTTTCGACTGCGGCAGCGCGACTACGGCCGGGACGGCACGCGCGGCAAAAGCCGCCATGCTCGCCAACATCAGTTTCAAGACCATGCAATCCCCCAATTCCATGCGCGTCTGCGACCTCATCGCATGGAAGCGGTAACGGCGCGGTTCATGAAACCCAGCGCATTTTAACGATTGCAGCGATCAGGCTGAAAAGCCTTCGATCGTGCATACGACCATATCGTGGTCGGAGAGCGGCTTGCCCTCACCATTGAGAGAAGACACGAGATGGCTTTGGCCGATCTTCAAGCCGCGGGTGATAAACCAATCGAGCTTCATGGCGCGGTCAGGGAAACGCGTGATCAGGCTCGGACGCGTGCTCGTCTGATCGAGCGGCCCGCCATGGCATTCGAAACCACGGCCTTCGGCCATGGCGAAAAGCGTATCCGTCGAATAATCGCCGCCGGTATGGTTGCCGGTGTTGAGATCGCCGCCGATCAGGATCGGCAGGCCGGGTGCGAAGGCTTCGACCTCATCGATCAGTGCCGCCATCTGCCGCTCGCGATAGGCAGCGGTCGCAACACTTTCGAGGTGAACGGAAACGGCGACCATCGGACCCGCCTCGGTCTCGACGATCGCGCCAACGGCACAGCGATCGCCGATGCGCGGCTGCTCGTTGCTGTCGTTGAACCAGACGGCCTCGCCCGGCAGGCGGAACAAGAAAGCATCCTTCAGGGCGACCGAAGCCATCAAGGCATTGCCATGAAAGCCCTTCTCATTGAAATCATCGCGGCAGTAAGAGCGCTCGATCTCCGAACCGAGGCTCAACTCCAGAAACTCGACACCATAGGCATGGCTCATGCCGAGTTCGCCGGCGATGATGGTGGTCGGATCCCGCTGTTCTGTGCGGGCCATGCCCAGATCCATTTCCGACAGCAGCACCAGCGGTGCGCCGGTTTCCCGCAGCTTGGCCGCACTTTCCTCCGGAAACAGGCAGCGCTCGAGATTCCAGGCCGCGACCGTAAACGGAAAGGACAGAGCCTCGATCCTGGCGCCCGCCCCGCCGATGCGCACCGCATTCAGGCAGGCGAGCGATGCAAGCTTCTCGGCATGAATGGCCGCGGTTTTTTCAAGCGAAACGAAGCCCCTGCGCTCCTCCTGTGAGGGAACGGTAAAGGCGGAAACGATGTTGCGGATCATGATAAGGCCTGTCGAAACGAGATGATGCGCGCCGGCGGGAAAATCGCGAGCGTTGATCGCTCGGCAATAGGATGATTTTGTGACGGTCCTGTAACGCCGTGCTCAAAACGCATCCGGAAAATGCTGCGGCCAGCGGCCGGGCAACATGGCGACGATGTCATAGCGCTGTGACAGGCGGGCAAAATCCGGCTGTCGGGCGAGCCATAGGTCGCTCGCGGCACGGATGCGGTTTTGCGAGGAGAAGGAAACCGCGTCGATCGCCTCCTGTGCGCCGCGCCGCGACTTGACCTCGACGAAGATGGCGAGATCACCCTTGCGGGCGACTATATCGATTTCGCCGAGCTTGGTGCGGTGGCGGATGGCGAGAATGCGATAGCCCTTGAGCATCAGGAAGGCGGCGGCGAGATATTCGGCCATATGGCCGCGACGCCAGGCCTTTTGCCGTTTGAGCTTTTCGCCAACCTCAAACCTCGGCTCAGCCATGACGCTCCTTCATATCCAGCAGGCGCTGATAAAGCTCCTTTCGCGGCAGGCCGGTCAGACGCGCGGCTTCGGTTGCCGCCTTGGCGGTCGGCATCGTCCCTGAGAGATCGGCGAGAATGGCATCGACATCGGCCTCTGCCGCAACGCTTTCGCCGGGCGGGCCGACGAGCCAGACGATCTCGCCCTTCACATTGTCGACGGCGTCATAGAACGACGCGAGTTCGGACAACGTGCCGCGGCGGAATTCCTCGAAGGTCTTCGTCAGCTCGCGGCAGACGGCGCCTGTGCGCTCACCGCCAAGCACATCGGCGGCGGCGGCAAGGGTCGCGGCGATGCGATGCGGCGATTCAAAGAAGATGAGGGTCGCGGGGACGGTTGCCAGCTCGGCCAGGCGGTCGCGGCGGCCCTTGTCCTTGGCGGGCAGGAAACCGGCGAAGAAGAAGGCATCGTTCGGCAGGCCGGAACCGACAAGGGCCGCCAGCGGCGCGGAGGCGCCTGGAATGGGCACAACCTTATAACCCGCCTCGATCGCCTGCACGGCCAGCCGATAGCCGGGATCGGAGACGAGCGGCGTACCGGCATCGGAGACGAGCGCCACCGAGCGGCCGGCCTCCAAAGCCTGCAGCAGCCGCGGGCCGGCCTCGTCGGCATTGTGCTCGTGATAGGAGTAGGGCTTGTTCTGGATGCCGTAGCGATCAAGCAGGACGCGCGTCACACGCGTATCCTCGCAGGCGAGCACGTCGGCACCGGCCAGCGTTTCCAGCGCCCGCAGCGTGATGTCGCCGAGATTACCGATTGGCGTAGCGACCAGATAGAGCGCCGGTTCGAGGGGGCGGGCCGGGATCTGATTGTTATGCAGGCGGAAACTGCGTGTCCCGCCGTCTGATTGCTCTTCGTTCATGCCGGTCCTGAATTCACTTGGGATAAGCAGCCTTTATGGGCGAGGCGCGCACGGACGGCAAGAGCGGTGCAATTCCTGTGGAGCATTGCCGACGAAATGGCGAATTGACGCCTGGCAATTGATCCATGCCTCTTGCATTCGGATGGAGAAGTCTGCCAAGTTGCCTGTCCAATCTTTCGGGCCTTGTCCGAAAACATGTCGCTCGGGCGCCTCGGGCCGCCCGGCTAGTCACGGTCGAAAGCGGTAGCATCCATGCGTATTACAATAGAGCGGTCGAACCTCCTGAAGTCGCTGAACCACGTGCATCGCGTGGTCGAGCGTCGCAACACGATCCCGATCCTGTCCAACGTGCTGCTCAAGGCCGATGGCACGAACCTCGACATGAAGGCGACCGACCTCGATCTCGAAATCACCGAGGCGACGCCCGCCAATGTCGAACAGGCCGGCGCCACCACGGTTCCTGCGCATCTGCTCTACGACATCGTGCGCAAGCTTCCCGACGGCTCGGAAGTGCTTCTCGCCACCAACACCGACGGCAGCTCGATGACGGTCGCCTCCGGCCGTTCGAAGTTTTCGCTGCAATGCCTGCCGGAATCGGACTTTCCGGATCTCACCGCCGGTAGCTTCAGCCATTCGTTCAAGCTGAAGGCTTCGGATCTGAAGATGCTGATCGACCGCACGCAATTTGCGATCTCCACCGAAGAGACTCGTTACTACCTGAACGGCATTTTCTTCCACACGATCGAGAGCGGCGGCGACCTGAAGCTCAGGGCTGTCGCCACGGACGGCCATCGCCTGGCCCGCGCCGATGTCAGCGCCCCTTCCGGCTCCGAAGGCATGCCCGGCATCATCATCCCACGCAAGACAGTCGGCGAGCTGCAGAAGCTCGTGGACACGCCGGATGCGATCGTCACCGTCGAAGTCTCCGACGCCAAGATCCGCCTGACGATCGGCTCCATCGTCATGACCTCGAAACTGATCGACGGCACCTTCCCGGACTATCAGCGCGTCATTCCGGCCAACAACGACAAGGAAATGCGGGTCGATTGCCAGACCTTCGCCCAGGCCGTCGACCGCGTCTCGACGATTTCGTCCGAGCGTGGCCGTGCCGTGAAGCTGGCACTATCCGACGGCCAGCTGCTGCTGACCGTCAACAATCCGGATTCGGGCAGCGCGACCGAGGAGGTTGCCGTCGGCTATGAGATGGATCCGATGGAAATCGGCTTCAATGCCAAATACCTGCTCGACATTACCGCGCAGCTTTCCGGCGACGCGGCCGTGTTCCTGCTGGCCGATGCCGGATCGCCGACGCTCATCCGCGACACGGCCGGCGACGACGCGCTTTATGTGCTGATGCCGATGCGCGTGTAGAGCATGATGCCGAAAAGTGTGAGCTGTTTTCTGACGACATCATGCTCCACTTTTTTGATTCAAGAGCCGGATGATTTCAGGTCTGTTCGACCTGAAATCATCCGGCTCTGCGAAACCAAAGCGCCCTTTCATGCGTTTATGCAACGCAAGGGCGCTTTTATTTGATCCTTTGTGAATTGCGACATTTTCTCTTGTTTTTACGTCATCGCATTGCAAGATCCTAGAGAAGCGGTATGTAAGTCGCGATCGTAACATCTGGTGGGGGAGAGCATGGCGCTGCGTCTCAAGGAACGGTTGGGCAAGAAGTTCGACGAGGAGATCCGTTTCTTCAAGGGCATGATGCAAGGGCCGAAGACCGTGGGATCGATCGTTCCCACCTCATCGATCACGGCGCGCAAGATGGCTGGTGTCATCAACACGCAATCGGGCCTGCCCGTGCTGGAACTCGGGCCGGGAACTGGCGCCATCACCAAGGCGATCCTGGCACGTGGCGTCGAGCCGCAAAACCTCGTCGCCATCGAATACTCGACCGATTTCTACAACCACCTCGTCAAACTTTATCCCGGCGTGCATTTCATCAATGGCGACGCCTTTGATCTCGATACGACGCTTGGCGTGCTGCGCGGCCAGACCTTCGATTCCGTCGTCTCAGGCATTCCTCTGCTCAATTTTCCCATGAAGGCGCGTGTCGCGCTTTTGGAAAACCTGCTGGACCGCATTCCGCCTGGCCGGCCGGTGGTGCAGATTTCCTACGGGCCGGTTTCGCCTATTATCGCCAAGCCGGACCGCTATCATATCCGCCACTATGATTTCATCGTCCGCAATATTCCGCCGGCCCAGCTCTGGGTCTATAGCCGCGGCTGAGACAATCGCTGAGAAATCCATGTACGCTCTTTATGTCACGCACCCGCAGGTGCGGATCGACCCGAATGTGCCGGTGCCGCAATGGGGCTTGTCCGACACTGGCGCCGAGCGTGCGCGGCTGGCGGCGAGCCGGCCTTGGGCCAGCAAGCTGAGCCTGATCGTCTCCAGCGGCGAACGCAAGGCGATCGAAACGGCCGAAGCTTTGGCGGCGGCAAGCGGTGCGCCGATCGAGATCATCGAGGCCATGCATGAAAACGATCGCAGTGCCACAGGTTTTCTGGCGCCGCCGGAGTTCGAGAAAGCAGCGGACTGGTTCTTCGCCAACCCGCATGAAAGCTTCAACGGCTGGGAGCGCGCCATCGACGCGCAGGCGAGAATCGTCTCCAATGTCGAGGCCGTTCTTGCGCGCCACGATCCGAACGTGCCGATCGCCTTCGTCGGCCATGGCGGCGTCGGCACGCTGCTGAAATGCCATCTGGAGGGAAAGCCGATCGCGCGCCAGGGTGATCAGCCGCCGGGTGGCGGCAATCTTTTCTGTTTCGATCTTGCGAAGCGCGCCGTCTCATGCGACTGGACACCCATGGAAGATTGGATGGGATGGGCCTGAGATGACCGCACGCGACCGCTTGATCGTTGGACTGGATGTTCCAAACCTTCAGGAGGCCGAAAAAGTGGTCGGCGCCCTCGGCGACGATATCCTCTATTACAAGATCGGCTATCAGCTCGCCTTTGCCGGCGGCCTGGAATTCGCGCGCGACCTTGCCGCCAGCGGCAAGAAGATCTTCCTCGATATGAAATTGCTCGACATCGACAATACGGTCGCCTCCGGCGTGGAGAATATCGTCAAGATGGGCATGTCGATGCTGACGCTGCACGCGTATCCGAAAGCCATGAAGGCGGCTGTCGAAGCGGCCAAGGGCTCCGACCTCTGCCTGCTCGGTGTCACCGTGCTGACCTCGATGGACGAAGGCGATCTCATCGCCGCGGGATATGAATATGATCCGCATACGCTGGTGCTGCGCCGGGCCGAACAGGCGCATCTCGCCGGCATGGGCGGTATCGTCTGTTCGGCGGAGGAGTCGGCCGCCGTTCGCAAGATCATCGGGCCTGATATGGCGCTGGTGACCCCCGGCATCCGGCCAGCCGGCAGCGACAAGGGCGACCAGAAGCGCGTGATGACGCCGGCCGCTGCTATCAAGGCCGGCTCGAGCCATCTGGTCGTCGCAAGGCCGATCGTCAAGGCGGCCGATCCGAAGGAAGCCGTCCGCGCCATCCTCGCCGAGATGGACGCCGCGCTCTAAACCACGACAACAATCAGGGAGGAAAACATGCCAAAGGGATATTGGATCGCGCGCGTGGATGTCCGCGACCCCGAGCGCTACAAGGATTATGTCGCCGCCGCGAAGCCTGCCTTCGAGAAATACGGCGCGAATTTCCTTGCCCGCGGCGGAGCGTTTACCCCGCTTGAGGGACAGGCACGCGGCCGCAACGTCGTCATCGAATTTCCATCGCTGCAGCATGCCGTCGATTGCTACAATTCGCCGGAATACCAGATCGCCGCCAAAATCCGCCAGCAGGTCGCGGATGCAGAAATGGTCGTCGTCGAAGGGGTTTAAACCCTTTGAAAACGCGACGCTGCAACGCAGCGCGATAGCACTTCACCTCGGCGCCGGGATCGGCTAAGACGAAACCAGATCAGCCCAATCAAAGCCTTTCGAGGAGCCTACCATGACCCTGTCCAACCTCCCGCCGCTCGTGACCGTGTTCGGAGGATCAGGCTTCATCGGGCGGCATGTCGTGCGTGCGCTCGCCAAGCGCGGCTATCGCATTCGCGTTGCCGTGCGCCGTCCCGATCTTGCCGGCTTCCTGCAGCCGCTCGGCAATCTCGGCCAGATTTCGATCGTTCAGGCCAATGTGCGCTACCGCAATTCCATCGACCGCGCGGTCGAAGGCGCTCAGCATGTCGTCAACTGCGTCGGCATCCTTGCCCCAAGCGGCCGCAACACCTTTGACGCCGTGCAGGAATTCGGCGCCAAGGCGATTGCGGAAGCCGCCCGCAATGCCGGTGCCTCGCTGACGCATATTTCGGCACTGGGCGCCGATGCCAACTCTCCTTCGGTCTATGCCCGAACCAAGGCTCGCGCCGAAACCGCGATCCTATCGATCAAGCCGGATGCAATCATCCTGCGCCCTTCGATCGTGTTCGGACCGGAAGACGAATTCTTCAACAAGTTCGCTGACATGTCGCGCACCGCGCCGTTCCTGCCGCTGATCGGCGGCGGCAAGACGAAGTTCCAGCCTGTTTACGTCGGGGACATTGCCGAGACCGTTGCCCGCAGCGTCGACGGCAAGCTGAAGGCCGGCACGACCTATGAGCTCGGCGGCCCGGAAGTGCTGTCCTTCCGCGAATGTCTCGAGACCACGCTTTCCGTCATCAACCGCAAGAAGTCGCTCGTCTCCATTCCCTTCGGCCTGGCTTCGCTGATCGGCTCGGTTGCTTCGCTCGTGCCGCTCATTACGCCGCCGATCACCTCCGATCAGGTCACGCTGCTGAAGAGCGACAACGTCGTTTCCAAGCAGGCGGAAGCGGAAGGACGCACGCTGAAGGGCATCGGCCTGTTGCCGACGCTGCTCATCTCCGTGCTGCCGTCCTATCTCGTCCGCTATCGTCCGCAGGGTCAGTTCACCGGTTCCGGCAAGGCTGCCTGACGATTCGGCAGCTCAACGAATTCAAAACGCCGCCGGCTCCGCCGCGCGGTGTTTTTTTTGTCGTTCGAATGCCGCGGCAGAGGGCTTGCGTGCCCCGCAATCCCGCTCTCATTCACAGCTTAGCGTTGCCTAAAAGACGCACTGCGGAAATAGTCGCATTAACGTCAAATTTAACATGAACATTTATTGCTATTGCTCATCTCACTGACTAACACAGCCGCGCGTCTCAGGCTTGGACAATGAACCGGTCCGCGGCGCGCTTCACACTTCTGCGGAAAGGCATTTTTCGATGGGCAAGTCTATCGCGCTTTTGTTTGCGTGCGCGGCATTGGTGATTCTCGCCGGCTCTTTCGTAGCCCGCGGCAGCATCGCCTCGGTAAAGGGCGAATGTGCGCCGACCTACGGCGTCGATCCCTGCACAACGGGCTCTATCGACACGTCCTCCCAGAACTGATCAGGCACGAAAAAGGCCGGTTCTCACCGGCCTTCCTGCTCTTCGGTATCCTGGTATCAGGCGATTCGCCTCAGCCGATCGTATAAAGACCGATCAGGCCGAGTACGCCGATGATGATGCGCCACCATGCGAAAGGCGCGTAGCCGCGACGCGAGACGAAATCGAGCAGCGCGCGCACCACGAACAGCGCCGAAATGAATGCGGTAAAGAAGCCGACGACGATCAGCAGCCCCTGATCCATGCTCAGGTCGTGACGGCTCTTCCAGAGATCGAGCGCAAAGGCGCCCGCCATTGTGGGCATGGCGAGAAAGAAGGAAAATTCGGCGGCGGAGCGCTTGTCGGCGCCGAGCAGGAGCGCGCCGACGATAGTTGAGCCGGAGCGCGAGGTTCCCGGGATCATGGCCAGGCACTGGAAGAAGCCGATCTTGATGGCCATCGGCCAGGAGAATTCATAGGCGCTGGTGTATTTCGGCTTGAACTGGATCTTGTCGATCACAAGCAGGACGATGCCGCCGAGAATCAGCGAGATACAAATGACCTTCGGCGAGTCGAACAGCACGGTCTTGATGAAATCATGCGCCAGGGCGCCGATGACGGCGGCCGGCAGGAAGCCGAACAGGACGGCCAGAACGAAATGGCGGGCCTTGACGCTGACGGGCAGTGCCTTGGCAATCTGAACGAGCCGATTGAAATAGACGAGCAGGATGGCGAGAATCGCACCGAGCTGGATCAAAACGTCGAAAGTGGCGGCTTCCTTGAAGCCGAGAAAATGTCCGAGCAATATCAAATGGCCCGTCGAGGAGACCGGAATGAACTCCGTAAGCCCCTCCACAAGGCCCAAAACCAGCGCGATAATAATTTGTTCAGCCATATCGTGTCCTTTGTCAAACGGCCGGGCGGCCCGATTCGCTTGTGCAAACTAGGCCAAGATCCTATAGCTTCAACCGATGACAAATGACTAGGGCCGCAGAATAGCGACCAAAAGCTCCGTAGCATCAATCAGAAACACCCGAGTACCAATGCCGACGCTGTATCACCACCCGATGTCATCCTCCTCACGGTTCGTTCGTCTGATCCTGACCGAATACGGCTATCAGACGGAACTGATCGAGGAACAGACCTGGGAAAAGCGACGCGATTTCCTGGCGCTCAATCCCGCCGGCACCCTGCCCGTGTATGTCGATGACAGCATGCGGGCACTCTGTGGCGCAACCGTGATCTCCGAATATCTCGACGAGACGCATGGAGTGCTGAAACGGGATCGCCGGCTTCTGGCCGAAGATCCGTTCCAGCGCGCTGAGATTCGCCGGCTGACGGAGTGGTTCATGCAGAAGATGGAGCAGGACGTCACCCGCCCGCTCACGCGCGAGCGTGTGTTCAAGCTGCAGATGACCGCCGAACAGGGCGGCGGCGCGCCGGATTCCAAGGTGATGCGCATGGCGCGCGGCAATATCCGGCAGCATATGAAATATCTGTCCTGGCTTGCGGGCTCGCGGCAGTGGCTCGCGGGCGAACGGCTGAGTTATGCCGATCTTGCCGCCGCAGCCTCGGTTTCGGTGCTAGACTATTTGGGCGAGATCGACTGGACGGAATCGCCTGTGGCCAAGGAATGGTATCAGCGGCTGAAATCGCGCCCGTCCTTCCGCCCGATCCTGGCAGAGCGCGTGCGCGGTGTCACTCCGGTCTCGCACTACGCCGACCTGGATTTCTAGAGCGTTTTTTTGCGCAATTCCGGCCGGAAAACCGCTAACGCATCTTATCCTGGAATTGCCATGACGAGGGCTCGACATGCCCGATGATCGCGAAACGGAAAAAGCGGACAAGCGCAGAAGCACGCTGACGGCTTTCCTGCGGGAGGAAGCGCGCGCGCACGGCTTCGATCTCTGTCGCATCACCAGGCCGGATGCCATTCCGCAAGCGGCTGTCCGGCTCGGGCAGTTCCTCGACCAGGGTCATCACGGCACCATGGGCTGGATGGAGGAAACGCGCGACCGGCGGGGCAATCCACACGTGCTCTGGAGCGAGACACGCTCTATCGTCGTCTTCGGCCTCAATTACGGCCCCGACGAAGATCCGCGCGGCATCCTGGAGAAGAAGGACAAGGCGGCAATCTCCGTCTATGCCAGAAACCGCGACTATCATGACATCATCAAGGGCCGGCTGAAGGAGATCGCCACCCGGTTTGCCGCGCGCTCGAAGGAGGACGTCAAGGTCTTCGTCGATACGGCGCCGGTCATGGAGAAGCCGCTTGCAGAGGCTGCCGGCCTCGGCTGGCAGGGCAAGCACACCAATCTGGTCAGCCGCGCCTTCGGCTCCTGGCTGTTCCTCGGCTCGATGTTCACTACGGCCGATCTCGAGCTCGATGAGCCGGAGATAGACCATTGCGGCTCCTGCCGGGCCTGCCTCGACGTGTGTCCAACCGCAGCCTTCCCTGCGCCCTACCAGCTCGATGCGCGCCGCTGCGTTTCCTATCTCACCATCGAGCACAAGGGACCGATCGATCCTGAGCTACGACCATTGATCGGCAACCGCATCTATGGCTGCGACGACTGTCTTGCCGCCTGCCCCTGGAACAAGTTCGCAAGCGCCGCTTCGGAAATGAAGCTGGTCGCCCGCGACGATCTGAAGGAACCGTCGATCGCCTTTCTGCTTGATCTGGACGACGCGGCCTTTCGCACATTCTTCAGCGGCTCGCCGGTCAAGCGCATCGGCCGGGACCGGTTCATCCGCAATGTATTGATCGCGGCCGGCAATTCGGGCGAGCGTTCCTTTATCGAGAGATGCCGCCAACTGGCTGGGGATCCCTCACCCGTCGTACGCGGCATGGCGATCTGGGCGCTGTCGCGACTGATGACGGCTGGCGAGCTCCGAGCATTTGCGGCAGAAAGGGACGACGAAGCGAACGAAGAGGTTCGCGCGGAATGGACATTGGCGGGAGTAGTATGATGCATGTGATGATTTTCGGCTGCGGCTATTCGGGAACAGCCATCGCCAAGGCTTTCGCCGGCGCAGGCGTTCACATCACGGGCACGACCCGCTCCGCCGATAAGGCCGAGCTGCTGACGAAAGAAGGCATCGAGGCCTTCGTCTTCGACGGCGAGACGCTCGATCCCGCCTTGACCGAGGCCATGCAAACCGCGACGCATCTGGTGCAGTCGATCGCGCCGGGCAAATCAGGCGATCCGCTGCTGCGGCTGGCGCAGCTCGATCTCAAGGCGCTGATGCCGAAGCTGGAATGGATCTGCTATCTCTCGACCGTCGGCGTCTATGGCGACCACAAGGGCGCCTGGGTCAGCGAACAGACGTCGCTGCATCCGATCGCGGATCGTTCGGTCGAGCGCGTCGAGGCCGAAGACGGCTGGCTGCGCGTCGGCATCAGGCTCGATCTTCCCGTTGCCGTGCTCAGGCTTTCCGGCATTTACGGCCCGGGCCGCAACGCCTTCTGCAACCTGGAAAAGGGCACGGCACGGCGGCTGATCAAGGCGAACCAGGTCTTCAACCGTATCCGCGTCGAGGATATCGGCGCCTGCGCCCGCTTCCTGTCCGAGCACAAGCTAGGCGGCATATATAATGTCACCGACGACGAACCCGCGCCTCCGCAGGATGTAGTCGCCGAGGCTGCCCGCCTCATGGGTGTCGAACCACCGCCGGAGCAGGCTTTCGAGACAGCCGAGCTGACGCCGATGGCACGCTCCTTCTATGGCGAGAACAAGCGGGTCTCGAACAAGAAGCTGCGTTCACTCGGCTTTGCCTTCCGCTATCCGGAATATCGTATGTCGCTTGCCGAGCTCTGGTCGTCTGGACGGTGGCGCGGCTAAAGGCCCTTCTCCGCGCGGAGAAAAATCGCACGAAAATTCCTACTTAGCCGGCTGACCTAGTTCAATTTACTCCGTATTTATGGTTAACGACCTCTAAAATTGCACAAATGAGGCAGCAATTATGGCAAATTCGGAAAATTATTTTTCCGAATTTCGTGATCTCCGACAACGCGCCTCGCGTATGGGAAAATTTATTCCATTTTTAACTGATTTTATTAGGTTTTTTCCACAATCAAGCAAAGCCGTTGATTAGTCACAGTATTTGCCTTGAATCACAAATGTTACAGCTTGTAACATTCCGTGATCGATAGTGGCACTTTTTCGCCATTTTTGGCCTGATTTAAGCCCGCCGCCTACCCAGGGCGCAAGTTCAATAGCTTGAGGGAAAAATCGGTTTGAAGAAAATCGCACGTTCTTTGGCAATCGCCGCAACTATATCCGCCTCCATTATTGTCGTTTCGACACCGGCATCTGCATCCACCGGATGCGGAGGCGCCTCATGGTACGGAGGAAGTTCCAAAACAGCTTCCGGTGAACGTATGAGTTCCAAAAATCTCACCGCAGCCCATCGCTCGCTCGCCTTCGGCACGCGCCTGCGGGTCACCAACAAGCATAACGGCCGCAGCGTCGTCGTTCGCATCAACGACCGCGGACCTTTCATTCGCGGCCGCGTTCTCGATCTCTCCCGCGCCGCCGCACAGAATATCGGCATGGTCGCCTCCGGTACGGCCAAGGTCTGTTACGACGTCGTCGCCTCGAAGTAATCGCTCGATCAAGCCGGATCCGTCAGGCATTTCGGCGCGACGCTTGCTCTCTCCGTCAATCGCGGCTACGACGCGGTTGGGACGTCTCAATAATCCGCCGCCACGTGCATTTTTCGTGCGGATTGATGAGGTGTCGGCTATTTTGATAGGGCGCAACGCTTCCCGGTAAACTCCGCTGAGTTCGGGACGGTGCGCAAGCAGGAGAGTGTGAATGCGTCTGGGCGGCCGATTGCAGGGGGCCATCGAAGTTCTTGCCGATATCGAAGCGCGCAAGCGACCGGTGGCCGACGCCCTGAAGGATTGGGGCCTTGCTCATCGCTTCGCCGGTTCCGGCGACAGGGCCGCAATCGGCAATATCGTCTACGACGCCCTGCGTATGCGGCTTTCCCATGCCTGGCTGATGGGTGACGACAGCCCCTCGGCGCTTGCACATGCCGTACTCTTTCGCCAATGGGGACTGACACCCGAGGCGCTGGCCGCCGAGCTTGAGGGCGATAAATTCGCTCCCGAAGCGCCGAGCGCCGAAAATCTGGCCGCCTTTGCGGCCCGCAAGCTCGAAGACGCGCCGCTTCACATCCAGGGCGATATCCCCGAATGGGTCGAGCCTTCATTCCAGCACGCCTTCGGCGACGGCTGGCTTGCCGAGGCGAAGGCTCTTTCCGAACGCCCCACGCTCGACCTTCGTGCCAATGCCCTGAAAGCAGACCGCGCCAAAGTCGTGAAGGCGCTGGAACGCGCAGGCGCGCAGGCATCGAAGATCGCCCGCTTCGGCATCCGCATTCCCGCTGGCGAAGGCGCATCGCGCCTGCCGAACGTTACCGCCGAGCTCTCCTTCCAGAAGGGTTGGTTCGAGGTGCAGGATGAGGGCTCGCAGATCGTCGCCGATCTCGTCCTGCCGGAGGAAGGCGACCAAGTACTCGACTATTGCGCCGGCGGCGGCGGCAAGACGCTCGCCATGTCGGCGGCAATGCACAATAAGGGCCAGGTCCACGCCTATGATACCGATCGCCGGCGGCTGGCACCGATCATCGAGCGGCTGAAGCGGGCCGGGACCCGCAATGTTCAAGTGCATGACGAACGCAACGGGTTGCTTCCTCTGCGCGGCAAGTTCGACAAGGTTCTCGTCGATGCGCCCTGCACCGGTACCGGCACCTGGCGACGTCGGCCCGACACGAAATGGCGGCTCACGCAGAAGAATCTCGACGAGCGCACCAGCCAGCAGCAGGAAGCTCTCGCCCAGGCCGGCGAATTCGTCCGCCCCGGCGGCTCGCTGCTCTATGTCACCTGCTCGGTCCTGCCCGAGGAGAACGAGGCGCAGGTCAACCGCTTCGCCAGCCTCAATCCGGATTTCGAGGTCGTCGAAGCCTTGAATTCCTGGGAAAAGCTGTTCGGCAAGGAGATGCCGCGGCCCCATTCTTCCGACGGCCGGACTATCACGCTGACGCCCGCCTCCACCGATACGGATGGCTTCTTCTTCTGCCGCCTGCAGCGGAAGGGATGAGGCTCAATCCATCCGCCCGCGATGGACGGCGAGCGGACGCCTCTTCTTCTCAACAATCCACTCTGTTTTTAAGGCCGAACCCGCAAGGTTCGGCTTAAAACCATTCTAAACTAGAGCGTTTGACACAAGTTTATTTTTCATACATGACACAAAACGCCAAGTTTTTGACGGTGCCCCCACCGTCACCAGGAGAGGAACATGAAATTTAAGATCAATTTTGGCGCCGTGCTTGCGGTGGCCGTTGCCACATCTGCCGCATCCGGCCTGCCCGCCCTCGCTGCTGCCCCTGAACCGGCTGCCGTTCTCAAGCATTATGCAGAGCTTGCCCATGCCAAATATCAGGACTCGCTGACGACGGCGAAGGCGCTCGACAAGGCGATCGATGCCCTGCTCGCCAATCCCGGCGACAAGACGCTGAAGGCGGCGCGCGCAGCCTGGATCAAGGCTCGCGTTCCCTATGCGCAGACGGAAGTCTACCGCTTCGGCAACCCGATCGTCGACGACTGGGAAGGCAAGGTGAATTCCTGGCCGCTGGACGAAGGCCTGATCGACTATGTCGACGCCTCCTATGGCACGGAAAGCGACGAGAACGCGCTCTATGTCGCCAATGTCATCGCCAACAAGACGATCAAGATCAACGGCAAGGATGTCGATGCCTCGCATCTGACGCCGGAATTCCTGTCGGGCACACTGCATCAGGCGGGCGGTGTCGAGGCCAATGTCGCGACCGGCTACCACGCTATCGAATTCCTGCTCTGGGGTCAGGACCTGCACGGCACCAAGGCGGGCGCCGGCGAACGCCCGGCAACCGATTACGATCTGAAGAATTGCACGCACGGCAATTGCGACCGCCGCGCCGAATATCTGAAATCCGCCTCGACGCTGCTCGTTGCCGACCTGCAGGACATGACGGACAAGTGGGAGCCGGACGGCGAAGCCACCAAGCATCTCGAAGCGGATCCGAAGGCTGGCCTCACCGCCATCCTGACCGGCATGGGCTCGCTCTCCTACGGCGAACTTGCCGGCGAGCGCATGAAGCTCGGCCTGCTTCTGCACGATCCGGAAGAAGAGCAGGATTGCTTCTCCGACAATACCTATAACGAGCACAATGGCGACGCGATCGGCATCGCCTCCGCCTATACCGGCACCTACACCCGCGCCGACGGCACCAAGATGAAGGGTCCGTCGCTGCACGATCTGGTCAAGGCCAAGGATCCGGCGCTCGACAAGGAAATGGAAGGCAAGCTCGACACGACGCTTGCGGCCATGAAGGCGCTGGTGCATCGCGGCGAAACGGTCGAAAAATACGACCAGATGATCGGCGAGGGCAACAAGGAAGGCAACGCGACGGTTCAGAAGGCCATCGACGGCCTGCTCGACCAGACGAAGAGCATCCAGCGCGTCATCGCCGCTCTCGACCTCGGCACGATCAAGCTTGAAGGTTCGGACAGCCTGGACAATCCTAACGCCGTCTTCAAGAAGTAATAGGGACGGTGGCAGCGCGCACCGCGCTGCCACCCCGACACCCATGACAAGCATTCCGGCCAACCGCGCCCTGCTGCCCGCCTTCGCTGCGGGTTTTTTGGTTTTTTCGATCACGCTGGCCACCGCCGGCATTCTCGACTTTCCGGCGACCCGCACCGATCTTGCACCCGAACAGCTGAAGCGGGTGCGCGACGTCACCCGCGCGACTACGGATTTCTCCAAGGCCGAGCCCTATGAAGCGATGCAGGGCGGTGCGCTGACCTCGATCGATCCTGTCAGCCGCGATATCTTCTCGCAGCCCTCGGCCAATCTGAGCTCGGAGCGCGGACAGGATTTCCATCTCGGCAACGCCCTCTTCCGCAAGCTCTGGGTTTCGGCTCCCTCTTCGACACAGGCCTCCGATGGGCTGGGGCCGCTGTTCAATGCCCGCTCCTGCCAGAGCTGCCACATCCGGGACGGCCGCGGCCATGCGCCGGATGCCGCCGGAACGGCTGCGACCTCGATGGTCCTGCGCCTGGCACGGACCGCCGTCACGCCGGAAGAGGAGCAGGCGGTCAGGGACTTCCGCGCGCTGAATTTTCCGGACTCCACCTATGGGGCGCAACTGCAGGATCTCGCCGTGCCCGGACTTGCCGCCGAAGGCAAGGTGACGCTCAGCTATAGCGAGGAGACGGTGACGCTTGCGGGCGGTGAGACAGTGACGTTGCGCAAGCCGACATACGGCATGAGCGATCTTGCCTATGGACCGCTCGACACTACGACAACGATTTCAGCGCGTATCGCGCCGCCGATGATCGGCCTCGGCTTGATCGAGGCCATTGCGGATGCCGATATCCTTGCCAATGCCGACCCTGACGACAGGAAAGGCACCGGCATTCGCGGCCGCCCCGCCATCGTCCGCGATCATCGCACAGGTGAAATCGCGCTCGGCCGATTTGGCTGGAAGGCGCAGAATGCCACCGTGCGCGACCAGGTGGCGGATGCCTTCTCGGCCGATATCGGCATTTCGACGCCAGACCGGCCGGACGCCTATGGCGATTGCACGTCCAGGGAGCCGCGCTGCCTGGTCATGCCGAACGGCATCCAGAAGCGGCTGGGCGATACGGAAGCGTCGGATCCCGTCCTTCCCCTCGTCACCTTCTATTCCGAAAATCTCGCCGTGCCGGCTCGCCGCAAGGCGAGCTTTCCCGATGTGCTGCATGGCAAGGAACTATTTTACAGCGCCGGCTGTGCGGCCTGTCACACGCCGAAATTCGTGACCCGCGACGACCTCAAGGGCAGCGATGGCAAGGACTCCCCGCAGGCCTTCCAACTGATCTGGCCCTATTCCGATTTCCTGCTGCACGACATGGGCGAAGGTCTTTCGGATGGGCAGCAGGTGGGCGTGGCATCCGGTCGCGATTGGCGCACGCCGCCGCTCTGGGGTATAGGCCTGACGCAGACGGTGAGCGGCCGGCAGGCCTACTTGCATGACGGCCGCGCCGCCACGCTGACCGAAGCCATCCTCTGGCACGGAGGAGAGGCGGAAAAAGCCCGCAACGCATTCGCCGGTCTTTCGAAGGACGACCGGCAAGCCCTCGTCAACTTTCTGGAGTCCCTTTGATGCGCCATTGGAAACGCCCGGAGCATTTCCGCTCTGAACGGAGTCACCGAAATGTTCCGTCCCATTGTTTTCACGCAATTCCGGACGCAAAACCGCTGCGCATTTTTGCTGGAATTGCTCTGGCCGCCAGCCTTCTGCTTACCGTTGCAGCCCTGCCTGCCCATGCCGAGGACGCGGCGACCGCTGGCGCCGGCCTGAACGAGGCGGCGGTGCCGGCCACTCTGCAGAAGGCGGTGGACGACGTCATCCGCCCAGGCTACCGCGCCATGCACGACTCCGCATCGAAGCTGACGGCGGCAATGAAGGCGCTTTGCGCCGACCCCACGAACGCGACGCTTTCCGGCGCTAAAGCCGCCTTCGGCGATACGGTGAAGGACTGGTCGCGCATCGAGATCGTCGATACCGGCCCGATCATCGAACAGAACCGCTTCGAGCACATCCTCTTCTATCCCGATCGCAAGGGCGTCGGTCTCAGGCAGGTGCAGGCGCTGATCGCCAGGGCGGACGAGCAGGACACCACCGTCGAGGCCGTCGCCGGCAAGAGCGTGGCGCTGATGAGCATGACGGCGCTGGAATATGTGCTCTTCGGCAACGGTTCCGACATTCTCGGCAAGGACAAGCAGAGTTTCCGCTGCCGCTATGGCGCGGCGGTCGCCGGCAATATCGAAAATACGGCCAAGGAAATCGCCGACGAATGGGATGCGCCCGACGGCGTGCAGAAATCCTGGAAGTTTCCTGGCAAGTCCAGTGACGATTTCATGGACAACAAGGAGGCCGTGACGGCGTTGCTGGGCATCCTCGTGCATGGCGCGGCCAATGTCCGCGACCAGCGGCTGGAAACCTTCTACAAGGGCGATGCGGCGGCGGCCCGGCCGAAGATGGCGATCTACTGGCGCTCGGCCAACACCTGGGCCTCGTTTACCGGTAACATCGAAGGCCTGAAGACGCTTTGGGAAAATGCCGACATGGCAAACCTGCTGCCATCGGACAAGCGCGCCGTCGCCACCAAGATCGACGGACTGCTGAACGAACTCGCGGCTACAGCACCGACGATCAATCCGGATATCGAGGCAGCCATCGGCAACGATGCGGAACGCGCCAAGATCGACAAGCTGCTCTCCGTCAGCCGCGATCTCGCCACCAGCTTCAGCGACGAGTATGGCGGCGCCATCGGCCTTTCAGCCGGCTTTTCCTTCGCAGATGGAGACTGAAGGCGATGCGTAGCAGCATGATCGATCGGAGAACCTTCGTCAAGGCGGCAGGGCTGACCTTCCTCGCAGCGTTGAAGCCGGGGGCCTTGATGGCGTTGGAACGAGCCGATGCGGTGTACGCCTCCGGCATCCGCGCCACTGACGGCTCCTTTGCCGTAGCGACGGTGACCGAACAGGGGCGTATCATCGATCAGGTGGCGCTACCCGCCCGCGCCCACGGCATGGCCTTTTCGAAGGCGACCGGCAAGACCGTCGCTTTTGCGCGCCGGCCCGGTACCTATGCGATGATCTTCGATCCCTGGAACAAGGCCGAGCCGATCGTCATTTCCGCTAGAGAAGGCCGGCATTTCTACGGCCACGGCACGTTTTCGCCCGATGGCAGGCTGCTCTATGCCAGCGAGAATGATTTCGACAATAATCGCGGTATCATCGGGCTCTACGACAGCAACAACCGCTTTGCCCGCATCGGCGAATACGAGACCTATGGCGTCGGCCCACACGACATGACGGTTTCGGACGATGGCAGGTTCCTGGTCGTCGCCAATGGCGGCATCGAGACCCATCCGGATTTCGGCCGCACCAAGCTCAATCTCGACCATATGGAACCGTCGCTGACGCTGATCGACGCCGCGAGCGGCCGGCTGATCGAGAAGCACACGCTACCGTCGCAATATGCCCAGGTCTCGACCCGTCATGTCGACATCGATGCCAGCGGCCGGGTCTGGTTCGCCTGCCAGTATGAAGGCCACCGCAACGACCTGCCGCCGCTTGTCGGCCATTTCGCGAGGGGCGAGGACCTGACCTTCGTTGCCCTGCCCGACGAGACGACCCGGGCTCTTGGCAATTATGTCGGAGCCATCGCGGTCAATCGCACCGAGAATCTCGTTGGCGTCACTTCACCGATCGAAGGGACTTCGGTGACGCTCGATGCGAAGACCGGCAAGGTGCTAAGGGTGGAGAGCATCGCCGATGCGGCCGGCATCGCGCCGACCCGCCATGGCTTTGCCGTTTCCTCCTATGGAGGCGATTTCCTCGGCGAGCACAGCGATGTCGCCTGGGACCAGCACATCGTGCGCATCGCCCGCGGCTGATCGGTGGCTGAACTGCCCTAAGCGAGCTCGCCGGCCTCGATGAAGCGCCGCAACGCCGTCGCTGCATTGAGCATGGGCGCTCGCATGCGCCTGACGTCATATCCTCCTCCTTTCGCGATGGCCTGCATGATGGCCGTTTCATGCTGCGCATACGGCGGGCAGCAACTCGCGATCCCCAGCCGCGTCACGCAGCCCATCCACCACTCCGAGTTTCCCAAGATCGACCTGCGCCGTATGCAAAAGCATCCGCCTTCACCGCTTACGCATACAAATAACCAATCACGCAACAGTTACGCATCCAATAATTGACTAACGACGCTATTTGGAATACAAAACGATCAACAGCCTCGCTTTTGCGTACACAAGGAAAGCTCGACGCTGAACCGGAATACAGGATGGGGCAAATTCGACCCACGCGTTCGGTCATATGCCGCTCCGAGACATACAAGATTTCAGAAGCTTCACCGTTCCGACATTCGGCGCGGACGGCTTTCTGGTGCCCATTTATCTCAACACCATAAGGATCACGATCATGATGATGACCAGACGGAATTTCTCGACCGCCATTGTTGCCGGCGCCGCCGCCTCCCTCATTTCCACGCACGGCATGGCCGCCAGCAATCCGGCTGCGGCCTCCGGCGCGGCTAAGTCCGTGCCATTGAAGGCTCGCAACGTCGTGCTGGCGCATGGGCTTTTCGCGGACGGCTCCTGCTGGACCGAGGTCATTGCCCGGCTGCAGGCCAAGGGGCTGAACTGCACAGCAGTGCAGAACCCGTTGACGACGCTTCCCGAAGCGGTCGCATCGGTGCAGCGCGTGCTCGATCGCCAGGACGGTCCGACCGTTCTCGTCGGCCATTCCTTCTCCGGCATGCTCGTCACCGAAGCCGGCGTTCATCCGAAGGTTTCGGCGCTCGTCTATGTCGCAGCCCGCGCACCGGATGCCGGTGAAGATTATACGGCGCTCGCCAAGACATATCCGACACCACCGGCATCAGCCGGCATCGTCTTCGATGGCGATGAAGGACGGCTGACCGAGGAAGCTTTCCTGCGCGACTTCGCCGGCGACCTGCCCAAGGCCAAGGCAGAGGTGCTTTACGCCGTGCAAGAGCCTTTCCATAAGGCTTTGCTGACGGGCAAGACCACCCAGGCCGCCTGGCGCAGCAAGCCAAGCTGGTATGCCGTTTCCACCGAAGACAGGACGATCAATCCGGATCTGGAACGCTTCATGGCCAAGCGCATGGGCGCCAAGACCATCGAAGTGAAGGCCAGCCATCTCTCGCTGATCTCGCATCCCGATACGATCGCCCATCTGATTGTGGAAGCCGCCGGGCATTGATCGATCTTTTTACCGGCCTAGCCCTTCCTGGCAAATTCGGCTTGTTCCGCACCGACCGCGACGGTGGCCGCCTTGGCCGCCGCACGCAACCAATCCGAACCACGCGCATCGAGATCAGCCAGAACGCCCGGGATGAGCGACGCATCATTGGCATGGCAGTTGGCGATCTCGAAGCCCATGAGATCCAGCATCTCGGGCGACAGCAGCACCTGCGCGTCGCCTTCGACTTCGATCTTGCGGCTGTTGGGCGACAGGCGGCGCACCAGCAGGGTTCCGGCGACCTGATAACGCGGATCAGGCGAACGCGCCCGGCCGCCGGCGATGATCCCGGTGCGGATATTCCTATCCGATGCATCGTGCTTCAACGACCAGCCGGATTGCAGCAGTGCCTTGACCTCGCGCAATACCGGCCCGCCGCGCCATTCGACATAGGCGACGAAACGCGGACGGCCCAGGCTGCCGGTGCCGGCCAGACGCGGCTTCGGTTCGAATGCCGTCACCGGATCCGGCAATGCCTCGTGCAGTGCCTTGAGATAGCGCTCCGCCACGGGATCCGTCGCTGGCGGCAGATTGCGATATTTTTCCCAGAAAGCCTTGCGCTCGGCATTCGGCAGCAGCACGGCATTGCGCAGCCATTTGTAATCGCGCTCGAGAACGACGGGAGACGGTTGCCGCAAGCCGCGGCGATAGCCCGCCAGTATGCTGTCGGCAACGACGCGCGGCGTCGGGCCGTCTTCGCCGCGCGCCAGGATGGCACTCGTCGCGAGGCGCACGAGGTCCAGCGCAAAGGGCATGACAGCAGCCTCGTCGAAATCATTGGCGCCCCAGACGAGCCTTCCCTCATCATCGCGCCAGGTGCCGAAATTTTCGAGATGCGTGTCGCCGATCGCCAATAGCTGCGGGGCATTCCTGAGGTCGGGGCAAATGTCGAGGATGGTCTCCGCCCAGCGCCAATAGGTTCCGCGCAGGAAAGAGAAGCTGTCGGCCTTCATCAGCTTATGCTTCTTCGCCAGCCCCGCTTCCACCAGATCGGCGCCGAGCTGCGCCCGCATCCAGGTTTCATAAGCCGCTACCGATTGCAGGATCGTCGTCATCTTCGCCCTCGCCGTCAGCATCCCAGTTCCGGATAGCATGGCGATCCGATCGTGGAAATTCGATGTCGGCACGGCAGGCCGGGACGCCTCCGCTTTTCCACCGGATAACCCTTGTCCAAACGGCCTCTCCGTGCCAATTTCGCACCCGCGAAAGGGGACGGCATGACACGGCCAGACGACACGGGGACCAGCGGCGATTTTCGAACGCGCATCCGAACGAGCTTCGAACGGCAGGCGGCGATGGCGACGATCGGCGCGGAGTTGACGCGCGTGGAGCATGGCACGGTGGAAATCGAGCTGCCGTTCGATATGAAGCTGACGCAACAGCACGGCATACTGCACGCCGGCATCATCGCCGCCGCGCTGGATTCGGCCTGCGGCTTTGCCGCCTACAGCGTCATCGACCCCTCGGCATCGATCCTGACGATCGAATTCAAGGTCAACCTGATGTCGCCCGGGCGCGGCGAGCGCTTCCTGTTTCGCGGCGATGTCACCAAGCCCGGCACGACGATCATCGTCGCCGACGGGCGCGGCTATGCCATCGGTGATGGGCCGGCCAAGCTGATTGCCTCGATGACGGGAACGATGATGGTCATCCGGGGCAGAGAGGGAATTAGCGGATGAAATTCGAATTGAAGCGGGTATCGGGCAAATCGATCCTGTTCGTCATGGCGGCCGAGGCTGAATACGGGCCCTTCCTGCGCTCGCGCATCGATCCGCTGATGACGGGCGTCGGCCCGGTCGAGGCTGCGATCGCGCTCACCCGCGCCTTTGCGCAGCTCGAGGCGCAGGGTGACCTGCCCGATCTCGTGGTGTCGCTCGGTTCGGCGGGCTCCGCCAAGTTGGAGCAGACGGAGGTCTACCAGATCACCTCGGTTTCCTATCGCGACATGGATGCCTCGCCGCTCGGCTTCGAAAAAGGCCGCACGCCTTTCCTCGATCTGCCAGCGACGATCGAGCTGCCCTTGCGCATCCCGACCATTGCCGAGGGCAGCCTTTCGACAGGTGCCAATATTGTCTCGGGCTCGGAAGCTTATGAACGCATCGGCACCGATATGGTCGACATGGAAACCTTCGCAGTACTGCGCGCCTGCCAGACCTATGATCTGCCGCTGATCGGCCTGCGGGGCATTTCCGACGGCAAGGTCGATCTGCAGCACATTTCCGACTGGACGGAATATCTGCATGTGATCGACCGCAAACTATCCTACGCCGTCGATGGGCTGTTTACGGCGCTGGAAGACGGCGTATTCTGGTTCTAAAGGCCGGAAACGACGAGAATTAAGGACAATCGGGACAATAAAATCGCCGCTCGCGTGATTTGCCCGATTGCCAGGGAAAGCGCTTTTCATTAAAGGCTCGCCATGACCCAGACAGCACATCCAGACACCGTTCTCATCGTCGATTTTGGCAGCCAGGTGACGCAGCTCATCGCACGGCGTGTGCGCGAAGCGGGCGTCTACTGCGAAATCGTTCCCTTCCAATCCGCCGAAGCCGGCTTCAAGCGGCTGCAGCCGAAAGCCGTAATTCTGTCAGGCAGCCCGGCCTCGACCGTGGACGAAGGCTCGCCGCGGGCGCCGCAGATCATCTTCGACAGCGGCATTCCGGTCTTCGGCATCTGCTACGGCCAGCAGACCATGTGCATGCAGCTCGGCGGCAAGGTCGAGAGCGGCCACCATCGCGAATTCGGCCGCGCCTTCCTCGAAGTCGACAAGGATTGCGCCCTCTTCGAAGGGCTGTGGTCGAACGGTTCGCGCCATCAGGTATGGATGAGCCACGGCGACCGTGTCACCGCGCTGCCGGAAGGCTTCGAAGTGGTCGCGACGTCCTCGAACGCGCCTTATGCCTTCATCGCCGACGAGAAGCGCAAATATTACGGCGTGCAGTTCCATCCGGAAGTCGTGCATACGCCCGATGGCGCCAAGCTGATCGGCAACTTCATCCATAACATTGCCGGCATCAAGGGCGACTGGTCGATGTCGGCCTATCGCGCCAAGGCGGTGCAGGCGATCCGCGATCAGGTCGGCGACAAGCGCGTCATCTGCGCGCTTTCCGGCGGCGTCGATTCCTCCGTTGCCGCGCTACTGATCCACGAGGCCGTTGGCGACCAGCTGACCTGCATCCTCGTCGACCACGGCCTGATGCGCAAGGACGAGGCGGCAAACGTCGTCGCCATGTTCCGCGAGCACTACAATCTGCATCTGATCCATGTCGATGCCTCCGACCGCTTCATCGGCGAGCTCGAAGGCGTTTCCGACCCCGAGACCAAGCGCAAGATCATCGGCCGGCTCTTCATCGAAACCTTCGAGGATGAAGCCAAGAAGCTCGGCGGCGCCGATTTCCTCGGCCAGGGCACGCTCTATCCCGATGTCATCGAGAGCGTTTCCTTCACCGGCGGCCCCTCGGTCACCATCAAGTCGCACCACAATGTGGGCGGCCTGCCGGAGCGCATGAAGATGCAGCTCGTCGAACCGCTGCGCGAACTGTTCAAGGACGAAGTACGCGTGCTCGGCAAGGAGCTCGGCCTGCCGGACAGCTTCATCGGCCGTCATCCCTTCCCCGGCCCGGGCCTCGCCATCCGCTGCCCAGGCGGCATCACCCGCGAGAAGCTGGAAATCCTGCGCGAAGCCGATGCCATCTATCTCGACGAGATCCGCAAGGCCGGCCTCTACGACGCCATCTGGCAGGCCTTCGCCGTGCTGCTGCCGGTCCAGACCGTCGGCGTCATGGGCGACGGCCGCACCTACGAATTCGTCTGCGCGCTGCGCGCCGTCACCTCGGTCGACGGCATGACCGCGGATTTCTATCACTACGACATGGAATTCCTCGGCCGCGCCGCGACCCGCATCATCAACGAAGTCCGCGGCATCAACCGCGTGGTCTACGACGTCACATCGAAGCCGCCCGGCACGATCGAGTGGGAATGACGGGGGATGGGGCTTGGCGCTCTCGTGCGGCGAACGTCTTGGGCGAGACGCCGACAAATCGGGTGAAGGCGGTGCTAAAGGCGCTTGGTGACAGGAAGCCTATGGCGAGCCCGATCTCCCCAATAGTTTTGTCACCGCGACGCAACGCATCCTTCGCAACGGCCATGCGCCAGTGCTGAAGATAGCCGATCGGCGCCATGCCGACGACGCTGCGGAACCGGCTGGAAAGGCTGGATCGGGAAACGCCGCAGAGCCGCGCCAAGTCTGCCAGCGTCCAGTCTTTCGCGGCGTCTTCGTGTAGTGCCGTCAGCGCCCGGGCTATCACGGGATCGTTCAATCCGGCGAGCAAGCCCCTGTGCTCCCGGGTTGCGTCAGGGACGGCGCCACGAAGAATCTCGACAAATGTCAATTCCATCAAACGCGTAATGACGAAGTCGCTACCGGCTCTCGGTTGCGATGACTCCGACAGGTTCAAACTCAGCAAACTGCGAACACGCCAAGAGGAGACGTCATCACGCATGACATGGACAAAGGATGGCATTAGCCAGGTGAGGAGGCCCTCGTTCGCCGTGTCGAAGACAAACCGCCCGCCACGTAATACCACAGGCGCTTCCGAGCCTGCACCCATCCTCAGAAGCGTTTTACCTGTGGTTGCGACCATCGCCTCGCTGTCCTGAGCAACAGCTTGGACGTCCGAGGCAAGGACAAAGCTTTTGTCGGTTCTGATGAGGACGAAGTCGCCTTCCTGCAGCAGGAGCGGTTCCTTATCGGCTCGGATCAAATGGCAGGCGCCGCGCTCCAGCCAGCAGAACAACAGGTCGTCCCGTTTGCGGAACGACACGGCCCATCGGCCATAGCCCTCGATTCCGCCCCAGAGCGTGGCGCTTGGGCGAAGCAGGTGGATGAGGTCGAGAAACGGATCCAAATTTTTGGCCGATTGATAAATTAATATGGAAGATACATTATCGATCGAATGATTAGATCGAAGTAGTCTTTCCTTCAAGAGGCGGGCCGCATCTGGCGGGCAATCCATCCGCATCTGCGAAAGGAAAAGTCATGTTGCACAACAAGCGGGTCGCGATCCTTGGCGGATCGCGGGGGATCGGCTTTGCGGTCGCTCAAGGAGCCGTCCATGAAGGGGCTCATGTCATCATCGCCTCCAGCCAACAAGAGAATGTCGCGAGCGCCATCACGCGTTTACCGGAAGGGGCCGCCACAGGTGCGGTCGTCGATGTGAGGTCGATGGAGTCCCTCTCGGCATTCTTCACGACACTCGGCGCGTTCGACCATCTGGTCTTCACCGCCGGCGAGCCTTTGCCGTTCGGCAAGCCCGTCGCCGAAATCGATCTGACAACTGCGCGCAGCTTTTTTGAATTGCGTTATTGGGGTGCGGTCGCTGCCGTGAAGGCGGCGCGGCCACACATGCGCGATGGCGGGTCCATCGTGTTGACGAGCGGAACCTCGGCCCGGCGGCCGCCGGCAGGTTTTGCCTTCGCGGCAAGCATTTGCGGCGCGATCGAATCATTGACCCGCGCGCTCGCCCTCGAGCTCGCGCCTCTGCGCGTCAACGTTGTGACGCCCGGGATGGTTGCCACCGATCTGTGGTCCGGTATTCCATCCGAGGCACGGGACCAGATCTTCCGCTCGGCAGCCGGGAAGCTGCCCGTGGGACGTATCGGCGAGCCTTCGGATATCGCTGAAGCGTACCTGTCGTTCATGCGCAATGCCTATGCCACCGGCCAATCCGTAGTCGTAGATGGCGGTGCTGTGCTTATCTAAAGCCCTCAGCGCAAACAGCAGCTGTTGAGTCGCGTACCGTGCCAAGGGTCGATTTTCGGCGTCGAAGGTAAGAAAAGCCAAACCAATTCAATGATCGACCTGGGTTTTGAACAATAGAGTGGGGTAGGGGTATTGGCGAACCGCACGCGGCGCGCTCGCTTGGTCAATGACCCCGGCACGTCGTCTTTGCCGGTATGCCCGCAAACCGGTCCTTCATCCAGCTCGATGCCTGATTGGCGGACGGCGCCGCGGCAATCACACCTGCGAGCTGCAGGTCAGGCGCGTACCGTCCGGCGACTTGCCCGGTAAGAAGGGCCGCGTGCGCCCCCTGTGACAAGCCCCATACGGCAAAGCGCGATCCGGCGCCGACGCGCGGCACGCCCTGCGCTGCGCGAACCGCATCCAGGACAGCATATCCAGCGGCATTGCCGACCAGATAAGCGTGAGGACCGGATGTCCCGAGGCCGGGATAGTCGGTGGCGACGACCACCCAGCCCTCGTGCAGCATCAGCGTAAGCCCGGGTATTGATGAAAAGGCATGCGGGCCGAGCGAGGGTGCACATTCTTCCGCGATACCGGTGGTCCCATGGGCCCAGGCAACGACTGGCCTGCACCGGGTGGTGCAGGGGTATTGGGGGCGATGAGAAGCGCGGTCGATTGCGTGGGGCGGCCATCCTTGTCGCTTGTCTCGTACAGGATGCGCCAGGCTATCGCGCCCGCAGGTGCGTCTGAAGCGGGTTTGGCTTCGACCAACCGTCCAGGGTCTGCTGCGGCTTGCGGCGATACAAACATAATGATGAGGCAGGCCAAGGCGATTGCGCGCATGAAAACTGACCACTCATTCGGCGAGAGCTGCATACTAACCGGCGGCGGATTTTTTATCCAGCCGGGTCATATAGTCGGGGTTGAAGGCACGACTGGTGGTCTTTTCCCGACCCGGATGTCTCGACCCTTCCTCGTGGAGACAGCAAGAACCGACCGATTGGCGGGGATAGTACCTGAAACTTGGCCGATTCTGAATCGACAAAATTCTGCTTGGAATTCAAGCGTGCGAATTCCTGACGGATCGCGGTGGTTTGAGCCGTCGCGCTCGGATCTGCCCGCATTGAAAATCGCAATTGCAGACTGATATTGTCCAATCCAGCCAACTTCCCTCGAATCGATTGTCACGCACATGCCATTCTATCGTGCCAAGGAAAACGACCTCGACTTTGCCGATGGTGTCGATTTCGCTCCCGATGATGTTCCCCGCGCGGTCGTCGCCCTCGGCGGCTACATGGTCACGAAGAGCATGGAGTTGGCCATGCACAAGCATCGGAAAGCCGAGCTTATTTTGACCTTGCGGGGCGTTGTCAGATGCGAAGCCGATCAGGGCGTCTGGATCGTGCCGCCGCGTTGTGCGGTGTGGATTCCCGACAACGTCTCACACAGCGTGATCATGGCCGGAAATGTCGAGGTCTACGTCCTTTATGTCGAAACGGGTGCGGTGCCGGCGCTGCCCCGGCATTGCTGCACGCTGTCGATCTCGCCATTGCTGGAGCGTTTGCTGCTGCATGTCACCGAGATGCCTGTGCTGTACGATATCGACGGTGCCGACGGCCGCATCGCCACCGTGCTTCTCGATCAATTGTCACTGGCGCCCGTCGAGAAGCTGAACTTCCCGATGCCCGCAGATGCGAAGCTGCGGAAGATTGCCGCCGCGATGATGACCGATCCCTCCGAGCGCGCGACGATCGAGGAGTGGGCTCAGCGCATGACCGTCGCCCCGCGGACCTTGACCCGTACCCTGAAACGCGAAACCGGCATGAGCTTCGGCCGTTGGCGCCAGCAGCTCCACATCCTTCTTGCCCTGCAATGGCTCGACCAGGGCGCGTCGGTCCAGACCGTGGCGCTTGATCTCGGCTACGAAGGCGCCAGCGCCTTCGTCACCATGTTCCGCAAGACCCTGGGCAAGCCGCCCGCGCGGTATCTGGCGGACCGCCGCATCGCCTCCTGATCGCTGTCTTCGTACCATCCCAGGGATTGACCAGAAATCGCAATATATTGTCCTGTTTGCGGAATGCGGTCAGGCGATGATTTCGTATGCTGGCTCCGAGACACAGCGCCGATGCCTCGGCTGCGCATTTCAAAGGAGCCCGAAACATGGATTCACTCAGCAACGGCCCGATCGCGGACGTTCTTCAACGTCTTCATCAGGAAGCGGACGCGGCGGATGCTCCGTTGATGCAGACCTTCGAGAGCAACGCCAGCACTGTCGAACAGGCGATGACCCAGGTTATCGAGGCGGAAACCAGGGATATGGCGGGGCTCTATCACGGTTACGCCGATAATTTCCTTAGCGTCTCCCCGGAGTTCGGGCACTTTCTCTATATGTCCGCACGAAGCTGCAAAGCGAAGCGCATCGTGGAATTCGGCTCCTCGATGGGAATTTCGGCCATCTATATGGCGGCAGCGCTGCATGATATGGGCGGCGGTGCCCTTATCGGCACCGAGCTCGAACCCAGCAAGGGCGAGCGGGCAAAGGCGAACCTCATGGCCGCGGGGCTGGCCGACCTGGTCGAGTTTCGGATCGGCGATGCGCGGGAAACCTTGAAGCCCAGCGTCGGCGGCGACATTGACATGGTACTGCTCGATGGCGCCTTCACCCTCTATCTTCCGATCTTGAAGCTGCTGGAGCCTCATCTGAAACCTGGCGCTATCATCATCGGCGAAAATGCGTTCGCGGAGGCGGGTGGCTACATCGACTATGTCCGCGATCCTCGGAACGGTTATCTCTCACTCTCGCTGTCGCTCGATCCGGGACGCGGTAATGAGCTCACTGTCAAGACGAAATGATCGGCGCAGACACCGACGCCGGAACTGCCGGCGTTACATCTGCGCTGATCAAAACCAAGGCATATCGAGCGCGAGGCAAGGTCGGTTGGATTTCGATGCGTTCTGAGGCCAAGAAACAATGGGACGGGAATAGAGCACGACCAGCGCTCCGCACGTAATTTTCCTGGACGTGCCGATCGCCAATTCAGCAAATCGGGCCCGTCCAGGGGAGTGGCGAGCTAAGTGGCCCTTACTTTACCCGGATGCTCATGCCGCTGATATCGGCGTTGACTTGCAGGCCGACCTGCCGGCCTGTCAGTTCGAGCTGGGCACCCTTATCATTGGTCATGACGATCATCTGGGCGCCCTTGCCGACGGCGCCGCCGCCGCCCGCTGCACCATAGACGCCGCTGACATCCTGGGCGCGGCGAATGTGGCGCACGGTACCGCTGAAATAGGTCTTGGAAGCACCAAAGGCGAGGCCGCCCGAGATGCCGCCGATCGAGATGGGATAGCGCCGGCCATGGAAGGTCAGCGTGCCCTCCCCTCCGGAACCACCGACGAAGAAAGCCGCCTTGTAGACGGCAAAACGGATCGTGCCGCTGTCGGCATGCGCAGCGCTGGCAAAGCCAATTCCCGCAGCGGCAATGGCGGCCACCGCGACTGAACGAAATCCGGACGAAATCTTCATAGTGAGATACTCCTCAAGAGCGCCGCTTAACCCAGCCGGCCGGGTACGACGTCAACGTCGCATCAAAGTTCAAGATAAACGATCTCGCACGACCTTTAGTTCCGAAGCAAGGCAATAACAAAGCGTTAGAACCTATCCAAATAGCCGGAAGGAAAGGTGAGGGATGGCGCTACCTTCCATCCAGGAAGACCACGGATATTGCATGACGTCTTCCTTTCTCGATGCCGCACAACCTAAGGTTTTCGGCGCTTGATGTGGTCAACGAAGGCTCGCAGTTTCGGCATCATTTGATGGCGGCTGGGATAGTACAGAAACATGCCCGGCACCGTGGGTGCGAATGGCTCCAGAACACGCACGAGCTTGCCTGCTTTGACCAGGCTCGCCGCGATCGGCTCGGGCACTTGCGCGAGCCCCATATCTTCCGCTGCCGCACCAAGAATGGTGGGAAAATCGTGGGCGATCAGCGGACCGGAGACGATCGCTTCGATCGACTTGTTGTTGTCGACAAAGGACCAGGGCGCGATCGACGCGTTTGAGCGGCGCATGCGCAGACAGGCATGCTGACGCAGATCGTCGATACGCTCCGGCCTTCCCTGCCGGCGCAGATATTCGGGGCTGCCGACGACCACGAAGGGGAAAGGCGGCGTCAGCCGAACCGCAACCATATCCGCGGCGATGAACTGGCCGAACCGGATGCCCGCATCGAACCCTTCGGCGGCGATATCGACAAGGTCCGCGCTGGCGGCGATCTCCACCTCGATCTCGGGGTAGACTTGGCAAAAGGATGCGATCAGCGGCTCCAGCAGGATCGGCACCACCGCCTGCGGCACCGTGAGGCGCAACAGTCCGGCGGGTCGCTGTCCAAGGTCGCGCGCGCCATGGCTGGCGGCAATGAGCTCCTCGAAAGCCGGCTTTGCGCGGGCGTGAAATCGCTCGCCGGCCTCGCTTAGGCTGACACTGCGCGTCGTGCGGATGAAAAGTGCCGCGCCGATGCGCGCCTCGAGCGCCCGCACCGCCTGGCTGATCGCCGATGGGGTTACCCCGAGCGCTACGGCTGCTTTGCGAAAACTGCGGTGCTGGGCGACACTCAGGAAGGCCTCGACGCCATCGAGGGCTCCCTGTCTGACTGTGAAGTTCTGCTTCATAACTCGTCGACATTATCGAGAATAGTCGCTCGTGAAAAGCGGACTTATGTTTGCGTTATGTTCAGGACGTCGCCGAAACGAGACCGTGAAAGCGATCTGTAGCCGCTTCCTGACTCACTCTCACAGGAGCTGCTTCCATGACCCATCCAACCGCTGACCTGGCACAGGCCGTCTCGCCGGCAACCACAGGGGTAATGATCATCCTTACCGTGAAGGCGGGCGTCACACGCGAACAAGTCATGAGCGTCATGCCGGCTGAAATCCGGCAGACGGTCCTGCTCTATCTCAGCGGGAAGATTCGTGAATGGTATTCGCGGGGCGACGGACGTGGAGCCATCTTCCTGCTGAATTCCAGGGACGTCGCCGAGGCGCAGGCAATCATGGAGGACCTGCCCTTAGCCAGGCAAAATCTCATGGATCACGAATACATCGCAATCGGCCCGCTTTTGCCGCTGCGCCTGCTCATGGCCAATCCCTGAGCACCCGCAGATGTCGAAACATGTCCGCAAACATAAAGGAATCCCAGCATGCCACCGGACTTCAATCTTCCATTCGTTCTCAGCGTTGCCGGCGCCTTCCTGACGAGTTCGGTTGTGGCTTACGTCTATGTCTGGCCTGCGATACGTGCAGTGCCGCGCTATGAGGCGTTGAGACTTCTCGCGGCTTTCCATGCGTTCAGGTTCCTGGGGATGAACTTTCTGGTATCCGGATTCGTATCTTCGGAGTTGAGTTCAGATTTCGCCTATCAGGTCGGATGGGGTGATTTCATCGCAGCCGTTCTCGCGCTTGTTTCAATGGCCGCACTTTCCTGGCGGTGGCCGATCGCTATTCCTATTGTCTGGATATTCAATGTCTGGGGAACCATGGATCTTCTGAACGCCTACTACATGGGCATAACGAGGGTCGGAAATCCCGGCCTCTTTGGCGCCGGCATTTATATACCCGCGCTTTTCGTGCCATTGCTGCTTGTCAACCATGGTCTCGCCTTCACAATTCTATGGCGGAAGAGAGCATTGGAACGAGCGGCATGATTTCGTGTATGAGTAAAAATAACCGACGCAAGGTCTGGCCGGACGCCTGCAGCAGATTTCCCGATGCCGAACCCAAAGAGTGACCTGAATGAAACCCACGCTCTCGCCGCCGCGACTGGAAACCGAACGGCTCATTCTCACGGGTCATACGCTCGATGATTTCGAACCGCTTGCCGGCATGTGGAGCGACCCTCTGGTCGTGAAGCATATTTTCGGCAATGTCGTATCCACCTCCAGGGAGTCATGGATGCGGATGCTGTCCTATCACGGCCTCTGGCCGCTGCTGGGACATGGCTACTGGGCAATCCGTGAGAAATCGTCAGGCCGATATGCAGGCGATCTCGGTTTTGCCGATTTTCATCGGGTGATGGAGCCGCCGATCAAGGGTATTCCCGAGGCCGGCTGGGCTTTGGCGGCATGGGCGCACGGCAAGGGCTTTGCCACGGAGGCGCTTGCCGCCGCCCTCGCCTGGCTCGACGAGCAGCCGCGGTTCGAGCGCAGCGTCTGTCTGATTTCGCCCGATAACAGGGCCTCGATCCGAGTCGCCGAAAAAGTCGGCTATGGCGATCCGATGCCAATGCGCCTCAATGACAAGCAGACGCTGTTGTTTTCCCGAGCCCGTCAGGGGCCGAAGGAATAAGGCGAGCAGCTTTAGCCGTACACCCGATCGTCCGGCTCAAAACGCCAGCGACTGCTGCACCGGCTTCGGCGGTGCCAGCTGGACGCCTTCCAACTCCAGCATGCGAGCCTTGGAGTTGGAGCCGCCCGGCGCGGAAAAGCCGCCGATCTTGCCGCCCGCAGCCAGAACGCGATGGCAGGGGATGATCAGCGCCACCGGGTTCTTGGCCATGGCTTGCCCGACATCGCGCGCGGCTTCCGGCCCTGCGCCAAGCTGCTTGGCCAAACTTCCATAGGTTGTCGTGTGACCCCAGCCGACCTGCCGGGCGGCGGCGTAGATCTGCGTGAAAAAAGCGTCCTGATCGCCGAGGTCGAGCGTGACATCGGAAAAGTCGATCTTCTCACCGGCAAAATAGCGCTTCACCTTGGCGACCACTCCCGCAATCTCCGGCGTCGGCGTGCCGGGCTGCGCATTCGACAGGCGCCGGCGCAGCAGGCGTTCGGTTGCCGCCGCATCCTTCGTCGGCAATTGAAAGCGCAGCACGCCGACATCATTCCAGGCGATGCCGCAAAAGCCGCCGGCGGTTTCGAAGATCAGGTAATTCTGCCTTGTCTCATTCATGACGAAAGCTCCTGTGTTTCCACTTGTCATGAAAATCGTCCTCGGAGGCGTCGAATTCAACCCGATTCTTGCGAAGATCGGCAATTGCCACTGTTTTAGCGACAGCGGGGTGGCTTCAAGGCGATTGCGAGCTGAAGGATCAATATCCACCGCCAGTCGGAGGCGCGTTCAGCGTCATGCCGCCGCCGGAATTATGATCGCCCGACGTGGAGCAAGCGGAAATGCCGAGCCCGATGACGGCGAGAAATAAGGCTGAAAAGATGGCTCTGGTAAACATGGACGGTCATTCCCTGTTGGAGAGAATGGAGAATAAGCCTCGCTTGGAATGAACAGATCAGGCCTGCATTTTATTCGATCCGCATTTTTAACGTGAGGATTGCAGAATTTTGGAATTGCGATTCCGCCATATGTTCTTGTTTTGTTCTTGAAATCGTAGCCATCGAGTCATATGCTTTCGAGATCGGAAAACAAAAGGAGGCAAAGCCAAGCCAGCTTTGAATGAAGCCATGCAACACATGGATCAGTTGTCATTTGATCTCGGCAAACCGCCAATTAATCGCAAGGGCAAAAGCCCGCCAAAGCGCCGGCAAGCTCTCTACTTTGCGGCATTGCCGGACCCGGAAATCGCTAAATTGACTGCTGAAATGACCGTCGACCAAAGTCGTCGAAACGGGTTGACGCGCATAGCGAGAAAGCATGATCTCTACCATGCTACCATCTATGCCATCGATATTGTCTCCCGCTCACAAGAGGAAGCCACCTTCGCTGCATTGGAGGCCGGGTCAACCATCTGCCTAAAATCGTTTCCCTTGATATTCGATCGGGCGGGCACATTCGGCAACGGCAACAATCGTCAATATGTACTCTGGTGCAGGGAAGGAAATGAGGGGCTAACGACACTTCGTCGGGAATTGGATGCTGCCATGCAAAGCATGGGCTTTGAAAGCCGCATATCCAGCTCGTTCCAACCCCATATGACGCTGTTCTATTGCGACCGCATTCTTCCCGAAGTGAGGTTAGACAAGCCCGTCGCCTGGACAGTGAAAACGTTCACGCTGGTCAACAGCTTCCAGGGCGCCGGCGAACACGGCCATGTCTGGCACTGGCCATTGTTCTAAATCTGGCGCTTACGGTTTTGGAACAGGTTCAACGGTTGCCGAAGACGCCATCACCGCAGCCACCGCATCATCGACACTGAAGCTGCAGCGGTGCTCGACGTCGGCAACACCGGCGGCCGTCATCAGATCGCGGACGCGGTCATGCACGCGGGCAAACTGGACACGCAGACCCCTGCGCTGCATGGCGCTGTCGAATTCCATGAGGGCGTCCATCGCCGTACTGTCGATATCGGAGCTTTCCTCCAGGCTGAGGATAACCGCCCGCAAACCGGTTTCACCGCCGGTGCCCGACAGGATCTCGCCGAAGATCGTATCGGCGTTGCCGAAAAACAGGGTCTCACCGGGGCGCCAGATGGCAATGCCCGGTATCTCCGAGGCATCGTCATGCCTGCCGATATCGACGAAGTCATGGCTGTCGTCCAGCCGGCCTAGGCGCGCGATATAAGGCGAGGCCAGGCGATGCATCATGGCGGCGAGCGAAAGGGCGATCGCCAGCAGCATGCCGTTGAGGACGCCGAAGGCCAGCACGCCGACGGCCGCGCCCAGCGCCACGTAGAAATCGCGATGCAGGCGGCGCAGGCGCAGGATCGGACTGGGGTCGAGCGCATGCGTCAGGGCCGCGATCACGACGGCGGCCAGCACCGGCTCAGGCAGAAGCGCAACGAGCGGCCCGGCACAGGCAATCAGGATCGCAAGACCGATCGCGGCAAAGACGGTGGTCGCCCGCGTCTTCGCCCCGGCCGCCTCGCTGGCAAAACCGGCGGAAAAGCCCGCACCAACCGGCATGCCCTGGACAACGGCGCTGGCGATGTTGGCGGCGCCGAGCGCACGAAGCTCACGGTTGACTTCCAGCGTCTCGCCGTAGCGCAGCGCCAAGGCTCGCATCGTGCCCCAGGATTCGGCAAAGAGGATGAGGACGAGCGGCACGGTGAACTGCACCAGACGCGAATAGGCGGCCCAGCCAGCATCCGGCAGCGACGGCCATTGCGGCAGGATCTCGATAGGGCCGACCAGCTTGACGCCGTAGCCCTCAAGGCCAAAGAGGTGGGAGGCGAGGATACCGGCGGCGAGCACGAGGAAGGCGCCGGGAACGCCCGGCAGCCGTTTCAGCAGCAGCAATGCCGCCAGCGCAACAACGCCGACGGCAAGGCTGAGTGGATTCCATTGCAGGATCGCGCCGAAGAGTGCTGCGGCATAGGTGAGAATGTTCGAACCTTGCACGGGCACGCCGACCATGATCGGCAGCTGATGCAGGATGATGGTGATCGCCAGCCCGAGCGCGAAGCCGCGCAGGACCGGCCGCGAGATGAAACCGGTGATGCCGCCGAGGCGCAAGGTGCCGGCAACGGCGAACAGAATGCCGGCAAGCGCCACGGCAACCGTGGCAAGGCCCGCCTTGATCGTGGCATCGCCCGGCACCACCGCCAAGGTGGCGGCAAGAATGGCAGCCGACGAGGATGTGGGGGAGACGATGGCAAAGCGGCTGCGGCCGAATATGGCATAGACCAGGCATCCGGCAATGCCGGCCAGAATGGCCCGATGCGGCGGCAAGCCGGCAATGCCCGCATAAGCAACCGCTTCAGGCAGCATCAGGCCTGCAACCGATATGCCCGCGACGAGATCCACCCTGCCCATCACGAACCAACTGCCCAGCTTCGTCATCGATCACCGACCGTAGGTATGACCCACCTATCTAATGGATAGAGATTCGCCGCCGGCCTGCAATAGGAAAATGCAGTCTAAACCTGGCCTTAGCCGGCTGTCTCCGCACCGCCACGTAACGGGCAGCTTCGGCCGATGATGTCGCTGACGAAATCCATTACTGCGCGAATGGCCGGCGAACGGCGCAGATCAGGATAGGTCACGAGCCAGAGGTCCCGCGTCGGTGAGGGAACCGCGACCGGCAGGCGCGTCAGCCCCGCTTCGCTATCACCCAGAAAGGCTGGAAGCGCCACGACGCCGAGGCCGGCGCGGGCCGCCTCGAGCTGGCCGAAGACATCGGTGGCGCGAAACACGATCGGGCGGCCATCCAGCAGACTTCGAAGCCAGGTCTGCTGCGTCAGATGCTCCATCGCCGCATCGTAACCGATGAAAACCCACTCCTCCTCGGGTCTTTGTGCGACGGCCGGGATGGCGTAGAGGCCGAAGCGCATGACTCCGATACGGCGGACCAGGAGATCGCTCTCCTCCGGCCGCGTCATGCGCACGGCGATATCAGCCTCTCCGTAGTTGAGCGCGGCGCGGCGGGTGACGCCGGCAATCGTCAAGGTGATGTCCGGATGCTCTTCACGAAAGAGGGCCGATTTCGGCGCGAGAAGATGGGCGGCGATGGACGGCGGCGCGCTGACCTTGACCGCAGCGGAGAGCCCGGCAACGGCGCTCTTCGAATAGCGCCTGATCGCTTCGACATTCTCCTCCATTCCCGTCACCAGTTCGGCAATGGCGCGGCCATCGGCCGTCAGCGGCGAGGTGCGCGGCCGCCGATCGATCAGGCGCAGATCGAGCGAACGCTCCAACGCGGCAATACGGCGACCAACCGTTGCATGATCCACCCCAAGCTCCCGCGCCGCAGCGGAAAGCGAACCGGTTCGTGCCAGGGCGGCGAAATGAAGAAGGTCCTGCCAGTCGATCATCGGTGCATTATTGCACAGATGCGGTGAGTTCATACCGAATTTATTCAGGCCGATGTTTGTGGTCAAAGATCTCCCGAAAGGAGACTTCCGCATGCCCCTAGCGATTGCCATTACCGGCCCCGGCGGCCCCGAAGCCATGAAAGCCGTCGATCTCCCCGTCACCGAACCAGGCCCCGGCCAGGCTCGGATCCGCCAAAGCATCTCAGGCGTGAATTTCGTCGATATCTATGTCCGGTCCGGGCTCTATCCGCTGCCGCCCGGCCAGAGCGTGCTCGGTTTCGAGGGCGCGGGCGTCGTCGAGGCGCTAGGCCCCGGCGTCAGCGACCTGAAGGTGGGCGACCACATCGCTTATATTGGCCATCCGCTCGGCAGCTATGCCGAGGTGCGCACGCTTTCGGCAACGCGGCTGGTGAAATTGCCCGATGGCGTCAGCGAGCGGGTTGCCGGCAGCACGATGCTGCGCGGCCTGACGGCGCAAATGGTGCTGCAGAAGGCCTATCCCGTGAAAGCCGGCGAATGGGTGCTGGTCCACGCCGGAGCGGGCGGTCTCGGCCAGCTCGTCACGCGCCTTGCCAAGCGACTTGGCGCGAATGTCATCGCAACGGTCGGCTCCGAAGCCAAGGCCGGCTTCGCCTACGAAGCAGGCGCCGATGTGGTTCTCCTGCACACATCAGAGGATTGGGTTGAGGAAACTCGCCGCATCGCCGATCGCCGCGGCGTGCATCTCGCCGTCGACGGCATCGGCGGCACCATGCTGTCGCAGACGCTTGCCGCCGTCCGTCCTTTCGGAATGGTCGCAAGCCTCGGCCAGGCGGCCGGCCCCATTCCGCCGATCCAGATAGAGGAGCTGACGGCGCCCAGAGCCATTGGCCTATCTCGCCCGAGCGTATTGACCTATGCCAACGATCCCGAGCTCTACCGCCAGGGCACAACCGCGCTGATGGCGGCGCTGCAGGACGGGCTCATCAACCCGATCGGCGCCGAATACGAGCTGAAGGATGCGGCAAGAGCCCATGCCGATCTCGAGGCGGGGCGAACGACGGCGAGTGTCGTCTTGACGATGTGAAGCCTTTCAAGCGGGGCCTGCAAACCGGCCCCGCTTACGCAATGCTTGGCTTCGGCTCGCACGCACAATCAATTCATCCCGTCAATCGCTTTTGCTGCAAGGCAGCAATTCGTTGACCGCGGCTGCTTTTGCCTGATACCGGTGATCCGTGGCGATGCATGGCCCTCCGGCCGCCACCGTCATGGCTATCCGATACCAAACCCGTTCCTTCGTGGCAAACAGCATGGACATCGTCATCGATGTCCGCAGGCGATATCCCGTGAACACTGCCTCCGAGACCATCCGGTCCACCTCCACCCTATCCCTCCTCTCGATCGTCGCGCTGACATTCTTCGGCTATGCCGCCATCGGTCTTCCGCTTGCGGTTCTGCCCACCTATGTCGACAGCGGCCTCGGTTTCGGCGTCGTCTGGGCCGGCATCGCCGTCAGTACGCAATATGTCGCGACCATCGTCAGCCGGGCGCAGGTCGGACGGCTCTGCGATCAATATGGACCGCGCCGCTCGGTCTTTCTCGGGTTCCTCGCTTATGGGCTTTCCGGCGCACTGACGATCGCCTCTACGTTTACTGTCCATGTTCCGACGGCGAGCCTTGCCCTTCTGCTGGCCGGCCGGCTGGCGCTCGGCATCGGCGAAAGCTGGGTGAGCACCGCGGCGATCACCTGGGCGATCGGCCTGATGGGATCGCGCGAAACAGTCCGCATCATCTCCTGGAACGGCATCGCCACCTATGGCGGCATTGCACTCGCAGCTCCGTTCGGCGCCTGGCTACAGGGGCAATACGGCTTCTTCGCCATCGGTGCCGTCACCATCATCCTTGCGGTTGCCGGGTTCTTGCTGGCGCAGACCCGCCCACCCGTTCCTGGCGTGAAGGAAAAGGGCATCGGCACCGGCCAAGTCTTGAGCCGTGTGGCGCCATACGGCGTCGCGCTTGCGCTCGCCTCCAGCGGCTTTGGCGTCGTCATGGCCTTCGTCGCGCTGTTTTTCCATAGCCGCAACTGGGACGGCGCCTCGTTCGCCCTTAGTGCTTTCGGCATCGCCTTCATGGGCGTGCGCCTGGGCCTTGCGCAGGCAGTCGCCCGCTTCGGCGGTCTGCCGCTGGTGCGCATCTCGCTTGTCATCGAGATCATCGGCTTGGCGGCGCTTGCCCTTGCGCCCTCCCCAACCGTTGCCATCATCGGCGCGGCTCTCGCCGGCGCCGGCTTCGCGCCCGTCTTTCCAGCGCTCGGCAACGAGGCCATGGAACGTATCCCACCACAGAACCGCGGCGTCGCGCTCGGGCTCTATTCGATCTTCCTCGACGTGTCGCTTGGGAGCACCGGCCCGATCGCCGGCCTGTTCGCCGATCATCTCGGCTATGCCGCCCCCTTCTCCTTCGGGGTCGGCGCGGTCCTGCTCAGCCTGATCCTGAGTTCCTGCCTGCGCAGAAATCGCAATCTCTGACGCCATTTTCGCCGCTCGTCCCAATGCTTATTCCCGTGCGTAACGACAAATGGTTGCGGCTTGCGGTCGAGGCTTGGTATGCGTCTCTCATTATAATGATAATGCGCAGGAGGACCGCCCATGAACGTTACCGAAATTGTCATCGAAGGCGACACTCCAGGAATTGCCTGGCGCCTGCCGGTTCTGCATTTTGCCGGCAGCAAGACCGATGCGCCGAAAACCTACATTCAGGCGGCATTGCATGCCGGGGAGCTGCCCGGCACGGCGCTGGTTCATTTCCTCTGTGAGCGGCTTCGGAAAGCGGAAGCCGAAGGCGCCATTCTAAGCGATATCATCGTCGTGCCGCATGCCAATCCGATCGGCGCGGCCCAATCGCATTTCGGCGAGATGCAGGGCCGCTTCGACCTGGGCTCGCGCACCAATTTCAACCGCGACTTCCCGCTGATTTCGCTGCGCGACCGCGATCTCCTCATCGAGAATCTGGAACGCTATCCCGCTGTCGACCGGCTGAAGCGCCAGCTGATCCACATGGCGCTGGGTGCCGATCTGGTGATCGATCTGCATTGCGACGATGAATCCCTGCAATATGCCTATATTGACGAGGCCTTCTGGCCGGAGGCGGCAGACCTTGCAACCGCCTTGAAAACGGATGCCGTGCTGCTGTCGGATGGCGAAAGCTCGGCCTTCGAAGAGGCGGTCAGTTTCGCGTGGAAATATGAAGTACCCGGTGAAAAGAAGGTGAAACTGCCGGGCAAGCTTTCGGTGACGGTCGAGTTGCGCGGCACCCGCGATGTCTATCCCGAGATGGCAAAGGAAGATGCCGCAGGGCTCTGGCGCTTCCTGGCCGCGCGCGGCGCAGTGCAGGACGAAAGCGTGACGCTCGCCGGGTTCGATGGCCCGGCCGTGCCGCTCGACAATGTCGAGATGATCCGTGCACCACAAGCCGGCACCGTGCTTTTCCATCGCAATATCGGCGAGCGGGTCGAAGAGGGTGACCTGCTGGCGACCATCATCACCAAGCCCGGCATGCCGGACGGGACTATCGATGTCCGCGCGCCACAGGCAGGCCTGATCGTGACCCGTGTTTCGGACCGGCTGGTGCGTCGGCGCGGCGATCTGATGAAGATCGGCTCGGACAGACCAAGCTCCGTCACCCGCAAGCCGGGAACACTCGAGGATTGATTTCCTTTAGCGACGATCGATCACTTTGCAGCGCACGGTGAAGGCGATCGCCGCTGATTCCCGCAGAAGTGCACCCAAATAGCGAATGTGACACCGCGCGCCAGCAAGGAACGCACGTACCATATTCGTTAGCCGGGCAAACATTGAACGATTTTCCATCACGATCATGCCTCCGATCGAGTTGATGCAGGCAATGTTCAGATCACCGAAGGCAGCAACTATCTTCCTTCGAAATATATGTATGCAGTCTGCATATATATGATGAAAATGTCAATGCCCCGATCCCAGGCCTATGTCATGAAGGCAATCGGGCAACGATCCTGGTCGCAAACGCCTTGATCACAAACGCGGCAGACCACATCCTGGTCATCGCCGAGATCGACCAAGGCCGGAAGCAGCTTTTCGACCAAGCGGCCGAACTCGGCCGTCTCCTCCGGACTGAGAACGCCAAAAGCCCGATGAATGACGGCCCGGCGGGCGGAGAGGCATCTATCAAAGAGCAGGTGGCCTTTTTCTGTCAGTTCCAGCGCGCGGGCTCGCTTGTCTCCCTCGACGCCGCCGCCCCGCAGTACGAGGCCGGACGCCACCAGCTGATCGACCAGGCGCACCGTGGCGGAATGGGAGAGCGCGATCATCCGCCGCAGGCTCTCGATCGTCAGACCCGGCTCGGTGCCGATTTGAACGATTGCGGCCGTCGCGCTTGGGCCAAGGCCGGTTTCATCGGCAAAAGCCTTCTCCATCTTGTCCACCAGAGCAAGGCTCGTGGCGCCAAAGAGGTTTTCCAGCCGCAATATTTCCCTGTCCGTCGCCATGCTTCCAACCCGCACCATAAATATGCATGCTGCATATTTATGCGATTATCGCTGGCAACTGCAACGGGCGAGAGAACCGCTTCCCCATCCGAGCGGCTTTCATCCGCCTTTATCCGCATGCTATGCGCTATCAGACAGCAAAAGACGGATTCGCCATGACGATCACCATTTACGGCATCAAGAACTGCGACACGATGAAGAAGGCCCGGACTTGGCTCGAAAGCCATGGCATTGCCTATGATTTCCACGACTACAAGGCCGCCGGCATCGACAGGGATCATCTGGAGCGCTGGACGAAGGAAGCCGGTTGGGAAGTCGTCCTCAACCGCGCCGGCACGACATTCAAGGCCCTGCCGGAAGCAGATCGCACCGATCTTTCGAAGGACAAGGCCATTCAGTTGATGATGGCGCAGCCCTCGATGATCAAGCGTCCAGTGCTGGAGGTTGACGGCAAATTGCTCATCGGCTTCAAGCCGGATGTTTATGCGGCCGCATTCGGCAAGGCATAATCAGCCGCCACATCCTTGAATTTGATAGCGTATATGCTATCAAATTCCCATGAAGGTTGTCATTGACACTAACATTTTCGTTTCTGCGATCATGAACGCTGATGGCGCGCCGCGACAGGTCATCCGCCTCTGTCTTGAAGAACGCCTGGTTCCGCTGATCAGCAACGCTTTGTTTGTCGAATACGAAGATGTTTGCGGAAGAGATGTTCTTTTCGATGATCGGTTCATCTCAAAAGAAGAGCGCATCACGCTGCTCGATGCGTTCCTTTCAAGCTGCGTGTGGACTCCCATATATTACTTATGGCGTCCAAACTTGCGCGACGAAGGAGACAATCATTTGGTTGAACTCGCGGTTGGTGGCGGCGCTTCAGCGCTGATAACAGCAAACAAGAAAGATTTCGCTCAAGCGGAATTGCTATTTCCGCAGTTGGAAATTCATACAGCAGGTGAATTCCTTATTCGAAGGAAGCTTTGACATGAGCACGCTGACAATTCGCCTTCCAAACGATCAGCACGAACGGCTGAAGGCTCTTGCGGCATCTCGCGGCACGAGTCTCAACAAGCTTTTCGAAGAACTGACCACAAAAGCACTTACAGAGTTCGATGCCGAGACACGGTTTCGGCTCAGGGCAGCCAAAGGTGACAAAGCTCGCGGTTTAGACATTCTCGAAAAGCTCGATCGTGCTCATTCCCAACGCACTTAAAACCGGACGCCGGGAAATATTGCCTCATGTCGAAAACCACCCGCGCCACGCAAGTGCTGGCCCAGGCGAAAGTCGCCTTCACCGTGCATGCCTATGACTACGATCCGAATGCGGAGCGTGTCGGCCTGCAGGCGGCGGAGGCGCTGGGCGAGGAGCCACATCGCGTGCTGAAGACGCTGATGGCGGAGGTGGACGGCAAGCCTGTCTGCGCCGTCGTGCCCTCGGATCACGAAGTCAGCATGAAGAAGCTCGCCGCGGCCTTCGGCGGCAAGTCGGCGGCCATGATGAAGCCCGCCGATGCCGAGCGTCTGACGGGCTATCATGTCGGCGGCATCAGCCCCTTCGGCCAGAAGAAGCTTGTGCCGACGGCCATAGAGGCGCAGGCTATGACCGAAGCCTACGTCTATATCAACGGCGGCCAGCGCGGGCTGCAGGTGCGTCTCAGTCCGCAGGATGCATTGGCTGCTCTGAAGGCCAAAGCTGCGCCGCTGATCGCCTGACGATCTCCCAAGGTCGGACAAAGCGCCTTCAATTTTGCCGCAAACCGGTCTAAGTCTTCAGACCATTCTTTCGATATCAGCCAAGCAGGTTCTGCCATGACATCAGCCTCCCCCCACCAATATCCCGTCGATCACGCCAAGCTGGAAAAGCTTGCGGAAGTAGCCGTAAGGGTCGGGTTGCAGCTGCAGGCAGGTCAGGAGCTGCTGATGACGGCGCCGGTGGCGGCGATGCCGCTGGTGCGGCTGATCACGCGTGAGGCCTACAAGGCCGGCGCTGGTCTCGTCTCCACCTTCTATTCGGACGAAGAGACGACGCTTGCCCGTTACGAATACGGCCAGGATGCAAGCTTCGACCGCGCAGCGACATGGCTTTACGAGGGCATGGCCAAGGCTTTCTCCAACAATACGGCCCGCCTCGCCATCGCCGGCGACAATCCGATGCTGCTTTCCAACCAGGACCCGAACAAGGTGGCACGCGCAAACCGCGCCAATTCGGCCGCCTACAAGCCGGCGCTGGAAAAGATCTCGAATTTCGACACCAACTGGAACATCGTCTCCTATCCGAACGTCTCCTGGGCGAAGCTGGTCTTCCCGAATGATCCGGAAGCGATCGCAGTCGCCAAGCTCGCCAAGGCGATCTTCTCGGCCTCGCGTGTCGACGTCGAAGATCCGATCGCGGCATGGGCGGAGCACAATGCCAATCTGCACAAGCGTTCGGCATGGATGAACGGCCAGCGCTTTTCCGCCCTGCATTTCCAGGGACCGGGCACGGATCTGACCGTCGGCCTGGCGGATGGCCATGAATGGCACGGCGGCGCTTCCACCGCCAAGAACGGCATCACCTGCAACCCGAATATCCCGACGGAAGAGGTCTTCACCACGCCGCATGCGCTGCGCGTCGAAGGCCATGTTTCCTCCACCAAGCCGCTGTCGCATCAGGGCACGCTCATCGACAATATCCAGGTGCGCTTCGAAGGCGGCCGGATCATCGAAGCCAAGGCGACGCGTGGCGAGGAAGTGCTGAACAAGGTGCTCGACACCGACGAAGGCGCCCGCCGGCTCGGCGAAGTGGCGCTGGTGCCGCATTCCTCGCCGATTTCAGCGAGCGGCATCCTGTTCTACAACACGCTCTTCGACGAAAATGCCTCCTGCCACATCGCGCTCGGCCAGTGCTATTCCAAGTGCTTCATCGACGGCGCCAAGCTCAGCCCTGAACAGATCAAGGCACAGGGCGGCAATTCCAGCCTTATCCATATCGATTGGATGATCGGCTCCGACAAGGTCGATATTGATGGCATCAATGCGGATGGCTCGCGCGTGCCCGTCATGCGCAAGGGCGAGTGGGCCTGACGAGGTCCCGACACTCTGAATGCAATCGTGCCGCGGTATCCCTGCCGCGGCATCTTTTTTGGCTGGAAACGTGGATCAGATCGCGGCCAGCGCCTTCCTGATACGGGCGAGATGCGTCTTGCGTGCGGCTTCGCTCACGCGGTCCATGTCGTGCAGGGCCAGTATACGGAAATTCAGCCGCTTGGCACAGAAGGCGGCAATGCCCCGCTTCAATAGGCGCCGCACCGGATTGCCCATGTAGAGATGCACGATCCACCAAGGCGAGCCGGTCGTCGTCAGCGCCCAGAACAGGCGGATATTGGTGAGCTTCGGCACGATGCGCCCGCCGGCGGGATCATGGGTGAAGGCAACGCCGGGCGCAAAGGCGCGATCGAAGAAGCCCTTGAGGATCGCCGGAAAATTGAACCACCATTGTGGAAATACGAGGATCAGCCCCTCGGCCGCTCTCAGCCGCGCGACGATGGCATCGACGCCGGTGGTATCATAGGGCTGGTCGAAATAACCGCGCCGCTCGGCTTCGGACAGACGCGGATCGAAGCCCTCGCGATAGAGATCGAGCAGATCGACCTCGTGCCCGCCGGCAGCAAGCGTCTCCTGCGCAGCCTTCGCCACGGCGGCGGCGAAGCTGTCCTCCAGCGGATGGGCCAGCACCAGCAGGATGCGCATCAGAAGAGGCTTCCCTGTTTCGGCGGAACAGCGGGCTCGGTCGGCTTGGGCGCCCGCTTCTTCGCAGGCGGAGCGCCTGATGCTGATGAAGATAGCGGCGGGGAGGCATCATCGCCGGTAACCGCCGCGATGCGACCATCCGCGAATTCGATCGAGATGGCTGCACCCGTCGAAAGGGCCGCCGCCAGCGAGACCGGACGGTCATCTTCGTCACGCACGACGGCATAGCCGCGCTTCAGGACATTCTTGTAGGAGAGCGACTGCAGGATCCGCTCCTGCGCCGTAAGCTCGCTGCGCGCTCGGGTCAGCTGATGGCGGATAGCGGTATCGGCGTGGCGAACGAGATTGCCGAGGCGGTCGCGAGCCCTGCCCGTCTGCGCTTCGAGACGCGATGGCAACGTGGCGAAGACGGCATCGGCCCGTTCGATACGGGCACGCGAACGGTCGAGCATGCGCTCGATGGTCCGCTCCGCGCGGGTCATTCGTTCGCTCAATTGCTGGCGGCGCTCAGCGATCCGGTTCGACAGGATATCGGGGCGGAGGTGCGAGGCCGTGCGCTCGAAAGAGCGGCGCTTGTTCAGCGTGTTCAACTCCAATCCGCGGCCAAGGCCGGCGGCGGCCTCATCGAAGCGCCGGCGCGGCAGGGCCAGGATCTGGTCGAGCGATGGCAGGGCGCGCAACAGCGCGCGGACGGCCTGCCGTCGCTGGTCCATCTGTCTCGTCATTCCGCCCTGCAGCCGGGCGGCAAGGCTGGCAAGCTGCGCGTCCAGCTCGGCTTTGACCGGAACGGCCATTTCGGCAGCCCCCGTCGGCGTCGGAGCGCGCACGTCGGCGGCGTAGTCGATCAGCGTCCAATCGGTCTCGTGGCCGACGGCGGAGATCAGCGGGATATCGCTGGCGGCGGCGGCGCGCACCACAGCCTCGTCGTTGAAGCTCCAGAGATCCTCGAGACTGCCGCCCCCGCGCGCAACGATCAGCACGTCAGGACGCGGGATCGGGCCACCGGGCGCAAACTCGTTGAAGCCGCGAATGGCGTTCGCCACCTCGTCGCCCGAGCCATCCCCCTGCACCTTCACCGGCCAGACCAGCACATGCACGGGGAAGCGATCGGAGATGCGATGCAGAATATCGCGAATGACCGCGCCCGTCGGCGAGGTGACGACGCCGATCACCTTGGGCAGGAAGGGCAACCTGCGCTTGCGCGCGGGATCGAAGAGGCCTTCGGCGCCCAGCTTGCGCTTGCGCTCTTCCAAAAGCGCCATCAGTGCGCCCGCACCGGCCGGCTCCAATGTCTCGATGACGATCTGGTATTTCGACGAGCCCGGGAAGGTCGTCACCTTGCCGGTCGCAATGACTTCCATCCCCTCCTCGGGGCGGAATTTGAGCTTGGAAAATGTGCCTTTCCAGATCACGGCATCGATGCGCGCCCGGTCATCCTTCAGGGAGAAATAGGCGTGCCCAGAGGAATGCGGGCCGCGATAGCCGGAGATTTCTCCACGCACGCGCACCTGGTCGAACGCATTCTCGACCGTGCGTTTGATCGATCCGGATAGTTCCGAGACGGAGTATTCCGTCAGGTTCGAAGGCGAATCATTCTCAAAAAAGCTGCTCATGTCCTCCTTCTACCCGATGTCGCGGTAAATGCGGAGCCTGCTGCGTACTGCTTAAGTCTGAATCGATCGAAAGACAGGATTGTGCGCATACTTGAGGTGTTGCCGCCGCCTTTGCGTGTCCCATAAAGGTCGCGGAGCCTATCGCTTCATCAAGCGTTAACCTTACTGGCAAAGGCTTTCTTAGCCATCCATGCGTAAACCTGTGCAAACTGGTTCTTGGTAAAGAGGATATGGAGCGATGATATTCGCGACCGCCACGATCATCGGAATAGCCGCCGGCCTGCAGCGCTCGACGATCGGCGCGCTGCTCGGCGTGGCACTGGTGAGCATCGCCTTCATGGTCGCCGTCGCCACATCGATCGTTCCGCCGCCGCTGACGACGCTGTTCATCGCACTCGGCGGCTACAATCTCGGCTTCATCGGCTATCTCGTCACCATCGACATGGTGGAACATCGCCGCGCCTGAAGCGCGTGGCTATTTCTCAATTTCACTCAGCTCTGCGGCTTGACGCGAAAGAACTTAACGTCGGAATTGGCTGGTGCCGGAATGGGTTCCAGATAGGTCGGCACATCACCTGCGCTTAGCTGGGCATAGAGGCCCTTGGGAGCACGCTCACTCACAAGCTCCACCTGCGGATCACCCTTGCAGAAGGCAACGATCGTTACCTTTGCGTTGCGCAGAAGCGCTTCCGCCTGCTGTGGCTCCGCCAGTCCGATATGTAGTTCGGTCAGCATTCCGTCGGGATCGCGATGATAGGGGCCGGAGAGGGTGCGATGAGGCGTGAAGCGCAGAAGCGGCGCGCCCATATTGGAGGCGGCGGCAATCACACCGGGCTCGAGATGGGCAATCGGCGCCAGCGCTTCCTTCGAGGCGCAGTTGGCGGTCTCCTCCGCTTTGGTGGGTTGAGTGACGGTAAAACCATGGACGCCCCCCTTGCCTGCCAAGGCGCCGCCAACGGCCCAGACCGCCGGAACCGAAGCCAACACCGCCATCACATAAAGCAGCGCCGAACGCAGGCTTCTTGTGTCGGCCATGTAGTTTTGTCGCAATTCTGCAAGCAGAAGGACGAGCGGCGGAATGGCGAGCAGATTGGCGAATTCGGCTCCCCGCACCTGTACCAGCGTAATCACCCAGTTGATGGCGACCAGAGCCATCAGCACCACGTGCAGAGCCGATCGGTCGCCTCGCAAGATGCGGAATGCACACACGAGTATCGCCAGGAAGCCCGTCGCATAGAAGACGCCGAGCGTATCCGGCTCAATGCGGGCCATCGAAAAGATCGATTGCGCTTCGGTCACCCTGCTGAGCCAGAGATCCACCAGCATCGGGTCCAGATCGGCAAGCGGATTGCGCAGGCATTGCGGCGCCAGCGCGATGGCGGTGGCAAACACGAACGCGCCGTTGGCGAGCAAAACCGCGATGCGCCATGGCCGGGGCAGACGGCTGGCAAAGAGCGCCGACAGGAGGAGCCCCACGCAGCCGGCACTGGTGATGGCATAGAAGCCAAGCGAGAGATTGTCGCAGGTAATCGTCGAATAGAGGCGCGGCGACACCAGCGAGAAAAAGGCGGCGCTGACGGCAATCGTCAGCGTCAAAGCAAAGGCCTTGGCAGCAGGAGCGAAGTCTTCGCCCTTCCAAGCCCACAGGCAGGCGACCGACATGCAGGCGACTGCGACGAAGGGTGTGGTTTCCGCACCGATGCCGAGCTGGATCGCAAGAGCGATGGCGGCGATGGCGAAGTTGCGTGGCCGATAGCTCTCATCGGTGAGCATGGCGACCGTGAGGGCGACAAGGCCGAGCTGGACATTGTCGTGATCGATGGAGCCCGGCACGAAGCGCGGCGAGATGAGCACGGACAGCGAGGTCAGGATCAGCGAGAAATGCATGCCTTCCACGCCGGCGATGCGGCGGCCTGCAAGGCCCATGAAGAACATCAGCGGCAGGATCAGCACAAGCGGCCAGACGGTCAGCGCCGCCGCTTCGGCTCCTTCCGGAGAGAAGAACATCCGGAAGAAGAGGATCAGGCTTGCAATCGGCAGGTCGATGAAGCGCGACCAGTGCATCAGTGTCCCGCCTTCGAGGCCGAGACGATATTGCATCATGTCGAACCAGCCCTGACCGGCGAGGAAATCCCGCACTTCGACAAGGCGCATCGCATCGTCGTTGTCGGGACCGACGTAGTCCGTGAGGTGACGATGAACGACGAGCTGCGCGATGATGACGACGACGGCATAGATGAGCGCAACCAGGGCAGGATGGGACCAGTGCCGTGGCACCGCCTTCCCTGCCGCTCCGGCTGCTTCGGGCGGCATTGCCAAGCTCTGCGCCATCTCGATGAACCCCATGCTGGAATTATAGTCGAGGCGATACGCTAGCGGCTGCACATCAAAAAACAGTAAAGCGCCGGTGAGCCGCCGAATTCATCACGATAATGTTTTTCGCAGAGCTGGGATGCCGCCATTTTTATTACGCAACCATAGGGTCTTATTAACAGCCAGCGGGATAAGCTCTCGTCCGGATCGTCCATCAGGCCTCAACTTGACTTTACGCGTAGGAACAACCGGCCAAGACCATGTGGAATGAGAAGCTGAGCATCGCTGTTCTTCTGCCCTGCTATAACGAGGCCGCGACGATCGGCGACGTCGTGCGCGGTTTCCGCAAGGCGCTGCCGCAGGCGACGGTCTACGTCTACGACAACAATTCGACCGATGGCACCGCATTGCATGCGATGCTCGCAGGCGCGACCGTCGTGCGCGAGCGCCGCCAGGGCAAGGGACATGTGGTGCGGCGCATGTTCGCCGATATCGAGGCCGACATCTATGTCATGGCCGATGGCGACGGCACCTATGCGCCCGAGGACGCCGAAGAGCTGATCCGCACGCTGCTGACGGAAGGCTCCGATATGGTCGTCGGTACCCGTCGCAACGTTCAGAGCGATGCCGGGCGTCAAGGCCATGCCTTCGGCAACCGCATCTTCAACTGGCTCTATCGCAGCATTTTCGGTGCCGACTTCACCGATATTTTCTCCGGCTACCGCGCCTTCTCGCGCCGCTTTATCAAGAGTTTCCCGGCCGTGTCGGGCGGTTTCGAGATCGAGACCGAAATGTCTGTCCATGCCTCGCGGCTGAAGCTGCCCGTCAGCGAACTGGAGCTCGACTACGGCCGGCGGCCGGAAGGCTCGCATTCGAAGCTTTCCACCTTCCGCGACGGCTGGAAAATCCTCTGGATGTTCGCGATGCTGATGAAGGAAACGCGGCCATTCGCCTTCTTCGGCATCCTGAGCGCCGTTGCCATGGAGCTCAGCATCGGCTTCTCCATACCGGTCTTCATCGAGTATTTCGATACCGGACAGGTATTGCGCGTGCCGACCTGGATACTCTCCATGGTACTGACAATGATCGCCTTCATGCTGTTCACGGCCGGTCTGATCCTCGATTCGGTCGCCCGCGCCCGCGCCGAGCAGCTGCGCATCCACTATATGAGCCTCGCCAAGCCCGCCGCGCGTGAAAACGGCGACGACCGGACGGTCTATATGGCGGAGCTTGAAAAACCGGCAAGCCGGAAGAAAAGGGCCAAGGCTGCATGAAGAAGCTCTTTCGCTTCCTGATCGCCGGCAGCGTCGGCTTCATCGTCGACGCCGGCGTGCTGCATCTGCTGCTGTGGTTCACGCCCTTCGGCCCCTTCGTCGGCCGTGCCATTTCGATCCCGAGTGCGCTGCTTGCCACCTGGTTTATCAACCGCAACTTCACCTTCGGCCGGTCCGACCGGTCGCTGGCAGCCGAAGGCTTCCGCTATGGTTCGGTCGGCCTGACCTCGGCACTCTTGAACTATGCCCTGTTCAGCTCGTTGCTGATGGCAGAGCCGGCGCTGCGGCCGATCATCGCCCTGACGCTGGCATCGGCGGCGGCAACGGCGTTCAGCTTCTTCGGCTATTCACGCTTCGTCTTCCGCCACCGGCAAAATTCCTGAAGCAATTCCAGGAAAAGTGCGCAGCGGTTTTCCGTGCGGAATTGCGTCAGAAAATGAGGACCGCCCTCAGATCGGCTCCCAGCCATCCTTCTCGCTGGCGCGGTAGATGGCGTCGATGACCTTCTGGTTGAGCTTCGAACTTTCCAGTGACACGACCTCTGCGCCTTGACCAAGCGCAGCAGAAGCGAAGGCCTCCGCCTCGCGCCTGTACTGGCGGCTGTCTGGGAAACGGAAAATCTGCGATTCCGAATGGCCGCGATTGGTCAGCTCCAGCTCTTCCGCGCCGTAACGATCGGCATTGAAGGGTGATTTCACCTCGATGAAGCCCTCGGTCCCGTGGAAGACCATGACCTGCCGGTTGGCCATCTGCGTCGAGATATAGAAGGTCAGTTCGAAATCGCCGAAGTCTGCCTTGACGCTGGAGTAGATGTCAGTGCCGAATTCAGGGTCGCGCTCCGTCACCGCCTGGATGCGCAGCGGTTCGCGGCCGGTGACGAAACGGGTGCTGATCGTCGGATAGACGCCGATATCCGGCAGGCCACCGCCGCCAAGCGCGGGGATATTGCGCATGTTGCCGGCATCGCGGTTGAAATAGGTGAAGGCGCCCTGGATGTGACGCAGCCGGCCGATGGCGCCGTCCGCCAGCAGCGAGCGAACCTTCCGCCAGACCGGCGCATAGGTGACCATATAGGCTTCCGTCACCAGAACCTTGTTGCGATCACGCGCGGCGATCAGGCTGTCGATCTCATCCGCCTTGAGGGCGATCGGCTTTTCGCACAGCACATGCTTGCCGGCATCGGCAGCCTTGACCGTCCATTCGACATGTTGCGAAGTCGGCAGGGGAATATAGACGGCATCGATCGTGTCGGAGGCGAGCATCTCTTCATAGGAACCGAAAGCATGCGGCACGGAGAAGCGGTCTGCCATCTGCCGGGCGCGGGCGAGATCACGGCTGGCGATGGCCGTCACAACGCAGTTTTCCGCGTCCTGAATGGCGGGGACGACCAGATCGCGGCCGATTTTGGCCGTCGATAGAATTCCGAAACGCAGCATGATCTCTCTCCTGAAGCATTGTCCCGAAGCAGACGGCCGCATGGCGATGATCGCAACACGGCCTTTCCGGCGGGATCCTTTGTGAACACGGTGGGGTAAAGCGGAACGGGGCATTCCGCTCTGGACGAAATCGACGCCAATCTTATTCGGCCCTTGCCAAAGGCGCAACGCCCGAGGCGGCCCGCAGGCACGAACCCAAGGGCATAAGGACCATCAGGCTGTGTCCGTATTTGTCCCTTTTCTGTCTGCCAGATGGCTTTCGAAGCTTTCAAGCGACGCCTAATCTCGGCTATCCTTCAAGCACAGGAGATACGAAAATGTCCCATGCGGATACCGCACTGCTCGTCATCGATGTCCAGGAATCCTTTCGCCAGCGTCCCTACTGGAGAACGGACGACCTGCCGGTCTTTACCGACCGCCTGCAGGCGCTGATCAATGGCGCCAAGGCGAAAGGCATTCCCATCGTCCAGATTTTCCATGTCGAGGATAACGACGCGCATTTCAGCCTGAACAGCGGCTATGTGCGCAAGCTCGATGAGATCTCGCTCGAGGCCGATGCCGTCTTCCACAAACGCCGCCATTCGGCACTCGTCGGCTCCGGCCTCGATGTCTGGCTGGTGGCAAACGGCATCCGCAAGGTGATCGTCTCGGGTATCCGTACCGAGCAGTGCTGCGAGACGACGACCCGGCACGCCTCCGATCTCGGCTATGAGGTCGACTATGTCACCGAGGCGACGCTGACCTTTCCGATGACGCATGCCTCGGGCACGGTCTTCAGCGCCGACGATATCAAGAAGCGCAGCGAGCTGGTGCTATCGGGCCGTTTCGCCCGTATCGCAACGGTCGAAGAGGCGCTCGCCGATGCAACGATCCGGAATGCCGCATGACCCAAAGCGACCGGCACCTCCATCGGCGGATCATTCCCGTCTACGTCCTCCTGCCGCCCTATACGCTGCTGATGGACGTAGCCGGACCGGTGGAGGTGCTGCGCCGTGCCAATATCGAACAGGACGACGTCCTGTTCGACTATCAATTCATCGCTGCCCAGCCATCGCAGACGACTTCGGTCGGGCTGACGCTTGCCGATCTCAAACCATTGCCGGATCACATTCCCGATGGCGCCTATGTCATCCTGTCCGGCAGCGTCACGCCGCCCGACGATGCCGAGGATATAGAGCCGGAACTCGCCACGCTCGCGACCTGGCTGAACGGGGCGATCCGTCCGGGCATCACCCTCGTCACCATCTGCTCCGGAGCCGTGCTCGCCGCCCGCGCCGGGCTGATGGACGGCTATGCCTGCACCACACATGCCGCCTGTCTCGACGAAGTCAGGGAATTTGCTCCGACGGCCAGGGTTCTCGACAACCGGCTCTACGTCGAAGACCGCGATCGCTATTCGAGCGCCGGCATCACCACAGGCACCGACCTGATGCTGCACCTCGCCTCCAAGCTGACTTCACCGATGACCGCTCTGACCATTGCCCGGCACATGGTCGTCTATATGCGCAGGACCGGCGCCGAGCCGCAGCTTTCGCCCTGGCTCAGCGGCCGCAACCATGTTCACCCTGCCATCCATCGCGTTCAGGATGCGATCATGGCCGATCCGGCCCATGGCTGGTCGCTTGCCGAGCTTACCGGCATCGGCGCAATGAGTGCACGACATATTTCGCGGCTGTTCCAGGAGCATGCCGGCCTGTCGGTGACGGCCTATGTCAATCTGATGCGCGTGACGCTGGCGCGCGACGTGCTTGCCAATTCGCGGCTGGATATGGAGCGCGTGGCGGAAAAATCCGGCTTCGCCTCGCCGCGGCATATGCGGCGCGTCTGGTCGAAATACAACGCGCTGCCGCCCAGCCACTATCGGCGCTCAACGGCGGAATAAAGAAATTGTGTGTGGTCTTCGCCGCGAAAGGCCGATAGCCTGCCTTGTCCCTTCCTCCGGCGTCCGCTCGCCGGTCTATCTTTCAAATGACCTGGAGAAATAGCATGGACACGCGCAAGCTTGGACGAACCGATCTGTTTGTCGCCCCAATCGTTTTCGGCGGCAACGTGTTCGGCTGGACGGCCGATGAGAAAACCTCCTATGCACTGCTCGACGCCTTCTTCGACGCCGGCTTCAACACGATCGACACGGCCGACGTCTATTCCCGCTGGGTTCCGGGCAATAAGGGCGGCGATTCCGAAGAGATTATCGGCAAGTGGCTGAAGCAGGGCCGCGTTTCGCGCGACAAGGCCATCATCATCACCAAGGTCGGATCGGAGATGGGGCCAGGCAAGAAGGGCCTCAAGGCCGGCTATATCATCGAGGCGGCCGAGGCTTCGCTGAAGCGGCTGCAGACCGATCACATCGACCTTTATCTCTCGCACTGGCCGGACCCCGAGACGCCGCATGAGGAGTCGCTCGCCGCCTATGCCAAGCTGAAGGAACAGGGCAAGATCCGCCATGTCGGCTGCTCGAACCTTGATGCAACGCAGCTCCAGGCTTCGCTCAGTGCTGCTGCAAAGGCCGGCCTGCCGCGCTACGACGTGCTGCAGCCCGAATATAATCTCTACGCTCGTGACAGTTTCGAAGGACCGCTGGCGGATCTCTGCCTCAAGGAAGAGATCGGCGTCATCACCTATTTCAGCCTTGCGGCCGGCTTCCTGACCGGCAAGTACCGCACCAAGGCGGATACGGAGGGACGGGCACGCGAGAATCGGGTTGCCGCCTATCTCGACGACAAGGGCCTGCGGATTCTCGCAGCGCTCGACAAGATCGCGGCTGAAACCGGCGCCAAGCCCGCCGAGATCGCGCTTGCCTGGCTCTTGCGCAAACGCGGCGTCACCGCTCCGATCGCCAGCGCCACTAGCCTCAGCCAGCTTGACGCGCTCATCAATTCGGCGAAGCTCTCGCTTTCCGATGATGCCATGCGCCTGCTCGACGAAGCCGGCAAGTAAACGGAGGCTGGCCGATGACCGTGACGATCCGAGACGCCAGACCCGACGACGAAGCGCGCTGGCGTGCGCTGTGGGACGGCTATCTGGCCTTCTACGGCGTCAGCGTCGCGCCAGACATCACCGATGCGACGTGGCGCCGGGTCTTCGATCCGGCGTCGGCGATCTTCATGCGCGTGGCCGAGGTCGATGGCGAAGTGAAGGGCTTTACCCTCAGCCTCACGCATGAGGGCACATGGGTGCGCGCGCCCGACTGCTATCTGGAAGACCTGTTCGTCGATGAAAGTGCCAGAGGCCACGGCGTCGGCCGGGCGCTGCTCGACGATCTCGTCGCGCTCTGCAAGAAAAACGGCTGGGCGCGGCTCTATTGGCACACGGAAGAAGGCAATACGACCGCCCGCAAGCTTTACGACAGCTATGTCGAGAGCGACGGGCATATTCGCTACCGCATCAGCTTCTAAGCTTCGGAAAGCCTTCGTAATGGGCGGAATGGTCGCCCTCCCAGTTGGCCATGCCCGGTTTGGTCAGCATGCCGCGCGGGCTGACAAAGCTCTGAATGGTCCGCTTGGGCCGCTCGTGCCACTGGATGTTGAAGGCCCAGAGCTTCGGGAAGAAGCAGAGCGATGCATAGGGTAGATGGTCGTGGATCCACCAGGCGAGCCTCTGCCAATCGCCCTCATGACTGTGATGATCGATCAGCCAAGGCACGACGATGCAGACGGCCGCGCCCATGCAGCCGTCGAGATCGCGCATATCCCAGATGTGATGCGCGGCGGTATGGGGATTGGTCGAGCAGTTCAACCCATTCCTGTTGCCGAAGGCATTGACCTCGGGTGAGCGATAGCCGGAACGGATATGTAGCCGGCCAAAGGTCGCCTCCAGCGGCTCCAGCAATTCCTCGCAGAGCCGGCGACCGGCCTCGATCGCGAGATCCGGATCCTCGGGAATGTTGGGAATACGATAGAAATCTGATATTTCCGAATGCAGGAAATCGCGAAAGAAGAAGTTCTTCGACAGCCTGACGCGGCCGAGATCCTCAAGCCCCTTCATCGATCCCGGTTTTCTCATCGCTGCTTTTCCCTTCTCAAATCATCATTCACTCGAGACGAGTTATGGCATTGCCGCCACCCGATTTCTGTCAGCAGTCGCTTCGTTCCCTTGCTTTGCGCGATTCCGGACGAAAAACCGCTGCGCACTTTTCCTGAAGTCGCTCTAAGGCCCGGTATATTTGAAGAAATCGATGAAGGCTCTGAGGGCCGGACGCATCTGGCGGCGGCTCGGATAATAGATGCAGAAGCCCGGATAGGGCGGGCACCAGTCTTCGAGCACGCGGATGAGCTTGCCTTCGGCCAGTTCCTGCTGCACGCGAATATCGAAGAGATAGGCAAGGCCGGCGCCATTGAGGGCAGCCAAAACGCCGAGCCGATCCTCGATCACGATCAGGGGACCGTCAACGGCAACGACCAGCTCGCGCCCATCCTTCTCGAACTCCCAGCGATAAATCGAGCCATCGGTAAATCGCCGCTTGATGCAGCGGTGATGGACGAGATCGCGCGGATGCAGCGGCTTCGGATGCTTCTCGAAATAGGCAGGCGACCCCGCAATGACTGTGCGTATATCCGGCGAGATCTTCACCGCGATCATGTCGCCTTCGATGCTTTCCGCCAGCCGGATGCCGGCATCATAGCCTTCCTTGACGATATTGCTGAAGCCGTCCTCGTTGGCGATTTCGAGCGTGATATCGGGATAGGTATTGAGGAAATCACCGATACGCGGGGCCATCAGCAGATCGGAAGCGAAGCGAGGGGCGGTGATGCGCAGCGTCCCCGCGGGACGGCCGCGGGTCGCAAGCGTGTCCTCCAGCGCGATATCGATTTCCTCCAGTGCCGGCCCCAGCCTTTGCAATAGCGCCTGCCCCTCCTCGGTCGGGAGCACGCTGCGCGTGGTGCGGGCAAGCAGCCGCACGCCGAGGCTTTCCTCAAGGCTGGAGACGGCGTGGCTAACCGCCGAAGGCGCGATCGACAATTCCTTGCCGGCAGCACGGAAGCTGCGATGGGCGGCGACGGCGGCAAAAACCGCAAGCTGAGAGAGTTGTGTTCTGTTCATTGATCTAAATTATAGAACAACCTGTAAGGATTTGCATGGATTTTCATTCATTGTCCGGAACCCTAACTTGAACTCGTAGGCAGCGGACACGAGCCCCTGTCGCTCCCATACGTCTCAAGAAGGAATACATCATGAAAACCCGCAGGCTAGGTAAGGATCTCACCGTTTCCGCCGTTGGGCTGGGCTGCATGGGCATGAGCTTTGCCTATGGCGCCACCGACGAGACCGAATCCGTCAAGACGCTTCATCGCGCAGTCGATCTCGGCGTCACCTTTTTCGACACCGCCGAGGTCTACGGCCCCTTCACCAATGAAGAGCTGCTCGGCCGCACGCTGAAGTCCGTGCGTGACCGCATTGTCATCGCCACCAAATTCGGTTTCAAGCTCGATCTCACGAAAAGTGGCCCGGCGGCGATGATCGGCGTCGACAGCCGGCCCGAGCATGTCAAGGAAGTCGCCGAAGCTTCCCTCAAGCGACTTGGCACGGATGTCATCGACCTCTTCTACCAGCATCGCGTCGACCCGAATGTGCCGATCGAAGATACGGTCGGCGCCATGGCGGAGCTTGTGAAAGAGGGCAAGGTGCGCACGCTCGGCCTATCCGAAGCCGGCTCTGCCACCATCCGCCGCGCCCATGCGGTACATCCGATCGCTGCAGTGCAGAGCGAATATTCGCTCTGGAGCCGCGATCCCGAGGAAGACGTGCTCGCCACCTGCCGCGAACTCGGCATCGGCTTCGTGCCCTACAGCCCGCTTGGCCGCGGCTTCCTGACCGGAGCGATCCACAAGACGGAGGATCTCGCCGACGACGATTTCCGCCGCTCGCTGCCACGCTTCCAGAGCGAGAATTTCGATGCCAACGCCGCCCTGGTCGCAAGGCTTCAAGCTCTTGCCGAAGAAAAGAACGTCACTGCGGCACAACTGGCGCTCGCATGGGTGCTGCATCAGGGCGACGATATCGTGCCGATCCCCGGTGCACGCAAGCTGCACCATCTTGAGCAGAACGCCGCGGCTGCCGATATCGTCCTCTCCGCGCAAGAGGTGAAGGAACTCGGCGATATCATCAAGCCCGAGATCGTCGTCGGAAAGCGGTATACAGATGCCGCGTTGGCGATGACGAATATATGACAAGCGAGCCGCTTCTGGCGCCTTCACAAAGACACTGGCCGTTGAGGCCAGTGTCATTTTGGAATTGAAAAGAAAAGTGAAGCGCAACCGACGCCTCTCCGAACATGCGAATCGCCTGATTTGCAGCCTCTTTCAAGTATCTAGACGAAACGTCATAGGCGTAAAGCGCATGCTGACGCTCCACGCTCGGTTGACAAACGGGTCCGAAATTTGAAGATTGCCGCCATCAAAAACGGGCAGCGTTGGGGGGACTTATGTCTAAGCGCGCGTTTATCGGCTTCTCTGCTTTTCTTCTCGCCACTTTCGCATCTCTGAGCCCTTCGGCCGCCGCAGACGTCAAGCGCCAGGTGGTCACCACGAAGGATGGCGATTACTTCGGCTTCGATCTGCGCACCGAGCAGAATGTGACGCTGGATCAGTGCTCCGCCTCCTGCATCGGCGACAAGTCCTGCAAGGCCTTCACCTACAATCCCAAGGTGAAGTGGTGCTTCATGAAGTCGGACTTCAACCAGCTCAACAGCTTTCCCGGCGCGATCGCCGGCAAGATCGTCGAAACGGCCGCCACCAGCGAGCCGGATATCGGCGCGGCCCCTGCCCTTTCCTTCCTTTCCGACAATTTCGTCCAGAGCGCGCGCGATGCAAAGAACACGCTGACGCTCGGCAACGAGCTGAAGGGCCAGGGCGTCGAAAGCCTGATTGCGCTCGGCCGCATCGAGCTGACCTCAGGCAATGTCAACGATGCCCTGAACGCCTTCCAGGGCGCGCTCTCGATCAATCCCGACAATGGCGATCTGTGGATCGAAATGGCGCGCGCCGCCAATACGATCACGAACGACACGTCTGTCGCCACGCGGGCCGCCTATGCCGCGCTCAACGGCTACCAGCTGACCCGCACGACGAGCAGCCGCGCCGATGCGCTGGCTGTGCTCGCCGAAGCGCTGAAGAATGCGCAGAACTACCGTCCGGCGCTCAGCGCCTACAAGGCAAGCCTCAATCTCGTTAGCTCGGCCGCCGTCCAGGCAGCCTATAACGATCTTCTGGCCCGCCAGGGCTTCCGCGTGACGGGCAATACGCTCGACAACGACAATGCATCGCCGCGCGCCTGCGTGCAGTTCTCCGAAAAGCTGGTAAAGAGCGGCACCGACTATACGCCCTTCGTCACTGTCAACGGCGCTGCGCCGAAGGGTGTCGATGCCAAGGACAACCAAATCTGTGTCGAAGGTCTGGAATTCGGACAGCACTACCGCATTTCGCTGCGCGCCGGCCTGCCCTCCTCGGTGGATGAAAACCTCGCCTCGCAGGTCAATGTCGACATCTACGTCAAGGATCGCACGGCTTCGCTGCGCTTCACTGGCGACAATTTCGTCCTGCCTTCGACCGCGCGCCGCGGCATCCCGATCGTTTCGGTCAACGCCACTACGGCCAATCTCAAGCTCTACCGTATCGGCGACCGCAATATCGCGCAGCTTCTGAACAATTCGCAGTTCCTGACGCAGGTGGACAGCTACAGCGCCCAGACCATCCAGGACACCAATGGCGAGCTGGTCTGGCAGGGCTCCATCGAGATCAAGCAGGAACTCAACAAGGAAGTCGCGACCAGCTTCCCTGTGGACGAGGCACTGCCGAAGCGCAAGCCCGGCGTCTATGTGCTGACGGCTGTTGCACCGGAGAGCGGCGGCCATGAATGGGACCCGCAGGCGACACAATGGTTCGTCGTTTCCGACATCGGCGTCACCACCTATGCCGGCACCGACGGCTTGAATGTCTTTGCCCGCTCGCTCGGCAGCGCCAAGCCGCTGGCCGGCATCCAGCTGCAGCTGCTCGCCAAGAACAATGAAATCCTCGGGACCGCCAAGACCGACGACAATGGCCGCGCCGTCTTCAGCGCCGGCCTGATGCGCGGCACGGCGGGCATGACGCCGGCCGTCATTACCGCTGAGAATGGCGATCAGGATTATGTCTTCCTCGACATGACGCGCGCCGGCTTCGATCTTTCCGACCGCGGCGTATCAGGCCGAACAGCGCCGGGCGCGATCGATCTGCTGACTTGGACCGAGCGCGGCATCTACCGTGCCGGCGAGACCGTGCATGCCTCCGCACTTGCCCGCGACGTCAGCTCGACTGCGGTCGAAAACCTGCCGCTCACCTTCGTCTTCCTGCGCCCGGATGGCGTCGAGGACCGCCGCATCGTCACCGACGGCGGCAAGCTCGGCGGCTATAATGTCGACCTGCCGCTGCAGCAGACCTCGATGCGCGGCACCTGGACGATGAACATCTACACCGACCCGAAGGGTTCCTCCATCGGCTCGCAGACCTTCCTCGTCGACGACTTCGTGCCGGATCGCATCGAATTCGACATGAAGAGCGACGCCAAGGAGATCGAAGTCGGCCAGCCGACGCCCGTCAATGTCGATGGGCGCTATCTCTATGGCGCACCGGCGGCCGGCCTCAATCTGGAAGGCGAAGTGACGCTGAAGCCGACGCGCCAGAGCGATGCCTTCAAGGGCTATCAGTTCGGCCTCGCCGACGAAGGTGCCGGCAAGGCAGACGCCAACAATGACGACGAGGACAGCAGCGGCGGCGACAGCAAGGCCGAGAGCACGCAGGTGCCGCTCGAAGACCTGCAGGCGCTGGACGAAAACGGCAAAACCACCTTCAACGTCACCATCAACGACACGCCTTCGACCACGCAGCTCCTGAACGCCAATATCACCGTGCGCATGCAGGAAGCCGGCGGCCGCGCCGTCGAGCGCTCGCTGACCCTGCCCGTCAAGGCGGACGGCCCGCGCATCGGCATCAAGCCGGAATTCGACGGCGATCTGGGGGAAAACTCCGTCGGCAACTTCCATGTCATCGTTGTCGACGCCGATGGCCAGAAGCAGGCCATGCAGGGCCTGACCTGGAAGCTGCTGAGCGTCGAGCGCAATTATCAATGGTATCGCGACGGCAGCAGCTGGAAGTTCGAGCCGATCATGTCCACCAAGCAGGTGGCAGTCGGCACGGTCAACACCACCACCGACGGCGCGGCGATTTCCATGCCCGTCACCTGGGGCCGCTACCGTCTCGAAGTCTCCACCGCCGATGCGAACGGCCCGGAATCGAGCGTCGAGTTCAATGCCGGCTGGTATGTCGCTTCCACCTCGACGGAAACGCCTGACGCGCTCGAGATCGCGCTCGACAAGGAAAGTTACCATGTCGGCGATACGGCCAAGCTGAAGGTGACCTCGCGCTATGCCGGCCAGCTGATGGTGACTGCCGGTTCGGAAACGCTGATCTCGGTCACCAATGCCGATATCGGCGCGACGGGCGGCGAAGTCGACGTTCCCGTCACGGCCGATTGGGGTGCCGGCACTTATCTGACGGCTACCCTCTTCCGCCCTGGTGACGCCCAGGAAAGCCGCATGCCGATGCGCGCCATCGGTATCAAATGGGCACCGGTCGATCCGGGCGAGCGCAAGCTGCAGATCAAGATCGACGCGCCGCAAAAGACGCTGCCGCGTCAGCCGCTTGATATCGGCCTTCAGGTCGCCGGCGCGGGCGCCAATGAGGACGCCTATGTCACGATCGCCGCCGTCGATGTCGGCATTCTCAACCTCACGCGCTACCAGCCGCCGGCACCGGATGAGTGGTATTACGGCCAGCGCCAGCTCGGCCTCGAAATCCGCGATATCTACGGTCGCCTTATCGATGGCTCGCTCGGCGCGACTGGCAAGCTGCGCACCGGCGGCGACGGCGGACAGGCGGCTTTACAAGCAAGCCCGCCAAAGGAAAAGCTGATCGCTTTCTTCTCCGGTCCCATCAAGCTCGATGCCAATGGCAAGGCGAATGTCAGTTTCGACATTCCGCAGTTCAACGGCACGGCGCGGCTGATGGCGGTCGCCTGGTCGAAGGCCGGCGTCGGTCATGCGACACAGGATGTCATCATCCGCGATCCCGTCGTCGTCACCGCCAGCCTGCCGAAGTTCCTGGCGCCCGGAGACAAGGCCAACCTGCGTCTCGATGTCGCCAACACCGATGCGCCGGCCGGCGAATATACGCTCGCCGTGACTGGCAATAACGCCGTGACGGTGGATGCAAGCGCCAACCAGCAGAAGATCAAGCTCGAAACGGGCGGCAAATATGCCATCACGCTGCCGCTGACCGGCGGACAGCCGGGCGACGGCACCGTTTCGATCAAGCTCTCGAATGCTTCGGGCATGTCGCTCGATCAATCGGTCGATATCCCGGTTCGCCCGTCGCAGCTGCCGGTCACCGAACGGCGCGTCATCGCGCTGGCACCCGGCAAGAGCCTGACAGTCAATGCCGATCTTCTCGCCGATAGTGTGCTGCCCGGCGCCTCGGTCAGCGTCAATGTCAGCCGCTCCAGCGCCTTCGATGTGCCGGCGCTTCTGATGAGCCTCAGCCGTTACCCCTATGGCTGCGCGGAACAGACGGCGAGCAGCGCCATGCCCTTGCTCTACTTCAGCGACATGGCGGTCAAGAACGGCCTTGCCGATGACGCCGAGATCCAGAAGCGCGTGCAGGACTCGATTTATCGCGAACTGTCCTACCAGTCCTCGACCGGCAGCTTCGGTCTCTGGAGCCCGGGCTCGGGCGATCTCTGGCTCGACGCCTATGTCATGGACTTCCTGACCCGCGCCCGCGAGCAGAAGTACAACGTGCCGGATCAGGCGATGGTGCAGGGGCTCGAAAACCTCCAGAATGCGCTGAGCGCCAACACCAACGTCAAGGATAACGGCAACGAGATCGCCTATGCGCTCTACGTGCTGGCGCGCAACAAGAAGGCCTCGATCAGCGATCTGCGCTACTATGCGGACACGATGCTGAACGACTTCCCGACGCCGCTCTCCAAGGCGCATCTTGCCGCTGCTCTCGCGCTCTATGGGGATGCTCAGCGCTCGCGCAACATCTTCGTGGACTCGCTGCAGATGTCGCAGAAGGCGGCCGTCACCAAGGTTAGCTTCGTCCGCTCGGATTACGGCTCGTCGTTGCGCGACGGCGCCGCCGTGCTGGCGCTGGCCGCCGAAAGCCGTCCCGTGCCGCCGATCATTCCGGAACTCGCAAGCGTCGTCGCCAAGGATTGGCAGAGCCGGAAATATACCAGCACCCAGGAACAGACCTGGATGCTGCTGGCAGCCCGCGCCCTGCAGAACGGCGATGACGGCCTGACGCTCGACGTCAACGGCGCCGCCCATAGCGGAACCTATATGGCGCAGATGTCGGGCGATGCGCTGATGGGCCATCCGCTGACCGTGACCAACACGACGCGCCAGCCGCTCTCGGCTGCCGTGACCACGGTCGCCGCTCCGGTCGCGCAATTGCCGGCCGGTGGCAACGGCTTCAAGATCGAGCGCAAGTACTACACGCTCGATGGCGAAGAGGCGAATGTCAGCCAGGCACAGCAGAACGAACGCTACGTCGTCGTGCTGCATGTGACCGAGGACAATGACTGGCCACAGCGCATCCTCGTGACCGATCTCCTGCCGGCAGGCTTCGAGATCGACAATCCGAGCATCGTCAACAGCGCCCAGTTGTCGAACTTCGACTGGCTCAGCGACATTCAGCCCGCCCATGTCGAATTCCGCAACGATCGCTTTGTCGCCGCCTTCGACCAGGGCTCCGGAGCGGACCGTGACATGACCTTTGCCTACGTCGTGCGCGCCGTGACCCCAGGCGTCTACGATCATCCGGCCGCAAGCGTCGAGGACATGTATCGTCCGCAGTTCTCGGCCCGCACGGCGATGGGCCGCATGGAGGTGCTGGGCGCCCAGCAGTAAGAAGCAGCCATGAAGGCGCGTTGGAAGATTGCGATCGGCTTTGGAGCCACTGCCGCAACAGTGGTGGCTCTGGTCTTCGGCCTGGAAGCCGCGGACCGCGCCTATCCGCCGCCGCTGGACAATGCCCGCGTGGTCTCGGCCGAGGTGCTCGATGCCAATGGCGATCTCCTGCGCGCCTTCGCCACGCCCGAGGGACGCTGGCGGCTGAAGACCGGCGTTGCCGATGTCGATCCGCAATATCTGCGCGTGCTGGTCGCCTATGAAGACCGGCGCTTCTACGACCACCACGGCGTCGACCCGATGGCGATCGGCCGTGCCTTCCTGCAGCTCCTCACCCATGGCCGCATCGTCTCTGGCGGCTCGACGCTCTCCATGCAGGTGGCGCGCCTGATCGAGCCACGCACCGAGCGCTCGATGACGGCGAAGCTCCTGCAGGTCGTCCGTGCCATCCAGATCGAGCGGCGGCTGAGCAAGGAACAGATCCTCGATCTCTATCTGACGCATGCACCCTATGGCGGCAACCTGGAAGGCGTGCGCGCGGCGAGCCTTGCCTATTTCGGCAAGGAGCCCCGACACCTGACAGTCGCCCAGGCTGGCCTGCTTGTGGCGCTGCCGCAGTTGCCGGAAAAGCGCCGGCCGGACCGCAATCTTGCCGCAGCGCAGGCTGCCCGCCATCGCGTGCTCGAGCGCGCCGCCGTGGCGACAGTGATCGGTGAAGGCGAAGCGGAGCGGGCTTCGCTTTCCCCTATTCCAGCCGTGCGGCGACAGCTGCCGGCCTATGCCGCCCACATCGCCGAATTGGCACTGCGCAAGCAGCCCGGCATCATCAAGCACAAGACGACGCTGCGGCGTGATGTGCAGCAGGGCCTCGAAGCGGTTGCCGATGCAGCGGCGAAGCGGCTCGGGCCAAAGGTATCGGTCGCCATGATCATGGCCGATGCCAAGACCGGCGAGATCATCGGCGAAGTCGGCTCGGCCAACTACTTCGATTCCTCGCGCGCCGGCTGGGTCGATATGACCCGCGTGCTGCGCTCGCCCGGCTCGACATTGAAGCCCTTCATCTACGGCCTTGCCTTCGAGCAGGGCTATGTGGCGCAGGAAACGATCATCGAGGATCGCCCCGCCGATTTCTATGGCTATCGCCCCCGCAATTTTGACATGAGCTACCAGGGCGATGTCAGCGTGCGCCAGGCGCTGCAGCTGTCGTTGAATGTGCCGGCCGTGCGGCTGCTCGATGCCGTAGGTCCCACGCGGCTGCTGGTGCGCTTCCGCCGCGCCGAAGTAAAGCCGAAGCTGCCGCCGAACGAGGCGCCCGGCCTTGCGATCGGGCTTGGCGGCGTCGGCGTGACGCTGAAGGATCTCGTGCAGCTTTATGCCGCGCTTGCCAATCGCGGCAAGGCGATGCGGATTGGCGACGGCGTTCAGGACGAGCCGGGGTCGATAGACGGCGAGCCGCTGATGGAGCCGATCGCGGTGTGGAACATCACCGACATCCTCTCCGACATCATCGCGCCGCGCGGCAGCAAGCAGCTCGGTATCGCCTACAAGACCGGCACCAGCTACGGCAACCGCGATGCCTGGTCGATCGGCTATGACGGTGCGCACGTGCTCGGCGTCTGGGTCGGCCGTCCGGACAATGGCGCCGTGCCGGGGCTGGCGGGCTATGTTTCCGCCGCACCCATCCTGTTCGAGGCCTTTGCGAAATCCGGCGTTGCCATTACTCCCTTCCCTGCCGCTCCCATGGGCGCCGTGCGCATCGCGCCGACCGAGCTGCCGATCAGCCAGCGGCGCTTTTCCGTGACCGCCGCCGGGCTGCTGGCCGCCTCCAGCCGCGAACCTGCGCCGCAGATCGTCTACCCGCCGGAAGGCGCGCGCGTCGATCTCGGCGCCAGCAGCGGCAACGACCAGATCATGCCGCTGGCGCTGAAGCTGCAGGGTGGACGGGCGCCGTTCCGCTGGCTCGCCAACGGCAAGCCGCTGCCCGACATGTCTCGCCGCCGCACCAATCAATGGACACCCGATGGCGCCGGCTATTCGACGCTGACCGTCATCGATGCCGCGGGTCGCGCGGCAAGCGTGCGGGTTTTTGTCGAGTGATATCTGTCAAATCATTGCGATCACGCCGCCAGCATTTTTGTCAGCCGCGGGCGTCTATGATATCTTAGGCATAACTCAAACGAGGAATGACGAGATGTCGGAAGAGCAGGCAATCCGTGCGGTCGTTCATCTCTATGTCGATGGAATGGCATTCGCGAACGAGCCGGCACTGCGCAAGGCCTTCCATCCGCGAGCAGCGATCATCGGCAATTACCAGGGCGCTGTGGAATGGATGACGCGGGATGAATTCATCGCCGCGATCGTCGAGGAAGGCAGTGCGCCGCCCGGAACCATACCGCTGATGGAAATCGAACTGATCGATATCGAAGGCGATGCAGCCAGCGTCAAGGTCGTCGACGAATTCGCCGGGATGCGGTTTTCGGACTATCTATCGCTGGTGAAGATCGATGGGCGCTGGAGTGTGGTGAACAAGGTGTATCATCTGCATCGATGATGTGTTTCGAGGCGGCTCCATCTATGCCGAGCCTCTGATACCCCCCTCTGTCACTTCGTGACATCTCCCCCACAAGGGGGGAGATTGTTGGGAGTTTGTCGCACGCTCATTCAAACCTAAAAAGCTTCAGCGTCTGCAGCTTCGATATTTGATTGAGGCAGGAAGGATTCCGCGAGTTACCAATCTCCCCCCTTGTGGGGGAGATGTCCCGACAGGGACAGAGGGGGGGTGGCCGCACCCTCCGCGAACTCGAAAGCCGGCGATTACCCTCTCAGCACCCCACCCGTCGACTTCGTGACGTTCGACACGATCTTCTGGGTCAAAGCCTCGAAATCCTCGTCGGTCAGCGTACGCTCGGCCGGCTGGATCTGCACTTCGATGGCGATGGACTTCTTGCCTTCGCCGAGCGATGCGCCCTCGAAGATGTCGAAGACATTGACGCCGGTGACCAGCTTGCGGTCGGCACCGGCGGCAGCGCGGATGATCGCTCCGGCTTCCACCGACTTGTCGACCACAAAGGCGAAGTCGCGCTTGACCGCCTGGAAGGGGGAAAGCTCCAGCGCCGGCTTGGTGCGGGTCGCCTTCTTCTTCGGTTCGGGCATGGCATCGATATAGACTTCGAAGCCGGCGAGAGCGCCCGACACGTCGAGCGATTCCAGCGTCTTCGGATGGAATTCGCCGAAATAGCCGAGCACGACCTTCGGACCCATCTTGATGGTGCCGGAGCGGCCGGGGTGGTACCAGGCCGGGCCGCCCTGCTCGATCTGGATATTGCCCATCGGCAGACCGCAGGCCTCGAGGACGGCGAGAGCATCGGCCTTGGCGTCAAAGACATCGACCGGCTTGCCGCCGCCCTTGGTGGCGTTCGACCACATGCGGCCGGCGCCGGCAAGCGTTGCCGTGCCGCGGCGGATGCCGCCGGTAACGCGCCGCTGGCCCTCAGGCGTATCGTTTTCATAGGTGCCGGAGACTTCGAAGATCGCGACGTCGCCATAGCCCTTGTCGGCATTGCGCTGCGCCGCCGACAGCAGACCCGGCAGCAGCGAGGGACGCATGTCGGACATATCAGCGGCGATCGGGTTCGCAAGCTTCAGCGCGTTGGAGCCGCCGCCGAAGAGCTTGGCCTGATCTTCCGAGATGAAGGACCAGGTGACCGCTTCCAGCATGCCGCGCGCAGCGAGCGCCCGCTTGGCGGTGCGCGTGCGAATCTGCAGCGTCGTCAGGATCTTGCCATTCACAGCGGTGTGGCTTGCCAACGGCTGCGGCTTGATATTGTCGACGCCGTGGATGCGCATGATCTCTTCGACGAGGTCGGCCTTGCCATCGACATCCGGACGCCAGGAGGGCACGGCAACGGAAATGCGCTCACCGGAACCCGAGACCGAGAAGCCGAGCTTCGTCAGGATCGACTTGCTCTCATCGGCCGAAACGTCGAGGCCGGTCAGGCGCTTGACTTCCGACAGCGGGAAATCGATGACCTTGGCCTCATAGCCCTTGTAGCCTTCGACGCGGGCCTTAGCGGCCGTGCCACCACAGCAGGCAAGCACCAGTTCCGTCGTGCGCTCAAGGCCAGGCACCATATATTCCGGATCGACGCCGCGCTCGAAACGATAGCGCGCATCGGTGATGATGCCGAGGCTGCGGCCGGTCTTGGCGATGTTCATCGGGTCCCAGAGTGCGGATTCGATCAGCACGTCCGTGGTGTTCTCGTCACAGCCGGAATGCTCGCCGCCCATGATGCCGCCGATCGACTCGACGCCATTGTCATCGGCGATGACGACATTGCTTGAATTGAGCTTGTATTCGCGCTCATCGAGCGCCAGCACGGTTTCGCCGTCCCTGGCGCGGCGCACGACCAGATTGCCCTTGACCTTGGCGGCATCGAAGACGTGCATCGGCCGGCCCTGATCGAAGGTCATGTAGTTGGTGATGTCGACCAGCGCGCTGATTGGACGGAGGCCGATCGCGAGCAGGCGCTGCTGCATCCACTTCGGGCTCGGGCCGTTCTTGACCCCGCGCACGAGACGAAGCGCAAAACCGGGGCACAGGCGCGCATCGTCCAGCACGATCTTGAGTTCGGTCGGCGTTTCGCCCTGGACAGGGAAAGTTGGCGTGAGGCGCGGCTTCAGCGTGCCGAGGCCGGAGGCGGCGAGATCGCGGGCGATGCCATAGACGCCAGTGCAATCCGGGCGGTTCGGCGTCAGATTGATCTCGATGACCGGATCGTCGAGGCCGGCATAGGCGGCGAAGCTCGTGCCGACTGGCGCATCTTCCGGAAGGTCGATGATGCCGTCATGGCTGTCGGAGATTTCGAGCTCCTTTTCCGAGCACATCATGCCGCGGCTCTCGACGCCGCGGATGTTGCCGATCGCAAGCGTCACATCGATGCCGGGAACATAGGTGCCGGGGGCGGCGAAGGCGCCGACGAGGCCAGCGCGCGCATTGGGGGCGCCGCAGACGACCTGAACGGGCGCGCCGCTGCCGGTATCGACCATCAGCACCTTGAGGCGATCGGCCTGGGGATGCTTTTCGGCCGAGAGAACCTTGGCGATGACGAAGGGCTTGAACGCAGCCTTGTCGTCGACCTCTTCCACTTCCAGCCCGATCATCGTCAGGCGGGCGCAGATCTCGTCGAGCGAGGCGTCGGTTTCCAGATGCTCTTTCAGCCAGGAGAGTGTGAATTTCATGTGCTTTATCCCTTCCTTACGCGCTCAGACCGCCGAACAAGGTCGGCATGTCGAGCGGGCGGAAGCCGTAGTGGTTCATCCAGCGGACATCGGCGTTGAAGAAGTCGCGCAGGTCGGGCATGCCGTATTTCAGCATGGCGATGCGGTCGAGGCCCATGCCCCAGGCAAAGCCCTGATATTCGTCCGGATCGAGACCGCCATAACGCAGCACGTTCGGATGCACCATGCCGCAGCCGAGGATTTCCATCCAGTCCGTGCCTTCGCCGAACTTGACGATCGGGCCGGAGCGGTCACATTGGATATCGACCTCGAAAGACGGCTCCGTGAAGGGGAAGAAGGACGGACGGAAGCGCATCGTCACATTGTCGACCTCGAAGAAGGTCTTGCAGAATTCTTCCAGCACCCAGCGGATATTGGCGACATTCGCCGTCTTGTCGATGACGAGACCTTCGACCTGATGGAACATCGGCGAATGCGTGGCGTCGCTATCCTGGCGGTAGGTCTTGCCGGGGATGATGATGCGGATCGGCGGCTTTTGCGCTTCCATGGTGCGTACCTGCACCGGCGAGGTGTGCGTGCGCAGCACCTTGCGCTCACCCTTTTCATCCGGCTGGAAGAAGAAGGTGTCGTGCATTTCGCGTGCCGGGTGCCCTTCCGGGAAGTTCAACGCCGTGAAGTTATAGTAGTCGGTCTCGACATCGGGACCTTCGGCAATCGAAAAGCCCATGTCGCCGAAGATGGCGGTGATCTCGTCGACGATCTGGCTGATCGGATGGATGCGGCCGCGCTCGGCCGGCGAGGAGCGGACCGGCAGGCTGACATCGACGGTCTCGGCCTTGAGCTTCGCCTCAATCGCGGCATCGCGCAGCTCGCTTTTACGGGCATTGATGGCATCGGTGACGGCGTTCTTCAACGCATTGATCGCCGCGCCGCGTGTCTGGCGTTCTTCCGGCGACATCGAACCCAGCGTCTTCAGCAGTTCCGAAACCGAGCCCTTCTTGCCGAGCGCGGCGACCCTGACGGCTTCGATCGACTGCTCGTCGGTCGCAGCCGCCACTTCGGCCATGAGTTGGGTTTCAAGCGTTACGAGTTCCGTCATCTGGTCCTGCCTTGCGGACCACGGCCATCGGGCACTCAGTCCACGGAATAATTGGTAAACGCATGCATCAGAAAGCTTGTGGCAACGATGAAGCGCTGGAGATCACTACCCATGTGCACGCGGCCAATCAACCGGGCAAGGAACAAAAAACCGCCAAGAAAGCGAATCATGCGCTGAAGCTCGGCACGCGCGGCCGCCGGCGCGTGCTCGAGCCAGGCTTCATAAGCCCTGTTCTGCGTTTGCAGGCCAAGGCGGGCGCCGGTGGCGATCTGCAGGAAGAGCAGCCAGACGTCGCGGGCCTGCGCCACCTCAAGCGGCATGACGGTCTGCGGGTCTTCCTCGAAATCCATGAAGCCAAGCCGGTTGCCGACAAAGAACATATCACGCGGATAGGGCCGGCCATGGCAAAGGCCTTTAGCGTGCAGCCGGCCGAGTTCAGCGGCGCAGACGACCATGAGATCATCATGGGCGACGGGATCGCTATCCCGCAATTGCCGCAGGCGCTGTTGCACCGTCATGCCCGCGTCGGCAAGCATGATCGCGCCATTCGAGACATAGAGAAGGTCGGGAACGGGAATACCCCGCTCCTTGAACAGGACGATGCGGCCCGTTTCCCGCTCCGCCATTTGCCACGGAGACAGATAGGCGCAGGGACGCAGGAAAGCGATTGGGACGATGCGCGAAAGGATGGTCTGCAAATGGCGCCAGACCGAAGGTCTTTCCGTGCCGTATCGCTTGATCCATACTCCGCATGACGAGAGAGAAACGCGTTCGACGCGCCTCGATCCATTCACCAGCGCCGTCAGTAAGGTCTCGATATCCTTGCCGGTGAGATTGGATATGGAATTTGGAGCCTTTCCGCTTTCCTGTGAATCGCGAAGACGCTCTATCCTCTTGTTTTTACGCAGTTGCGGGCGGAAAATCGCTGCGCACTTTTGCTGAAATTGCTCTAATGTCGTCTGGCCTAACAACTTCACCTACCCCGATACCGGGAAGCCCCAAGGTGATCATCGCAAATTGATTGTATCTCAGAAAATACAAAACCCGCGCTGGTTACACAAGCGCGGGTTTCACAAATTTGACACAAAAATGTCTCGAAGGCAGCCTTAGCCGACAGCAGCCTCGAACTCGTTCTTCGTGCCGGCTTCCTTGAGGTATTCAAGCGCCTTCTTCGAAGCAGCGACGAGCGCGCCGAAAGCTTCCGACTCATGGATCGCCATGTCGGAGAGAACCTTGCGGTCGACCTCGATACCAGCCTTGTTCAGACCGTCGATAAAGCGGCCGTAAGTCAGGCCATGCTCGCGGACGGCAGCGTTGATACGCTGGATCCAGAGGGCGCGGAAATTGCGCTTATTAACCTTGCGGTCGCGATAAGCATACTGCTTTGCACGATCGACGGCGGCCTTGGCTGTACGGATGGTGTTCTTGCGACGGCCGTAGAAGCCCTTGGCTGCCTTCAGAACCTTCTTGTGCTTGGCGTGGGCGGTAACGCCTCTTTTTACGCGTGCCATTTCATGATCTCCTTAGTCTATAGCGTTACGAATAGTCTTAGAGACCGTTCGGCAAGTAGTTCTTGATAACCTTACGGCCATCCGGCTCTGCGAGAACCATGGTGCCGCGGGCATCGCGAATGAACTTGTTGCTACGCTTGATCATGCCGTGGCGCTTGCCAGCAGCGGCTGCCTTGACCTTGCCGGATGCGGTGATCTTGAACCGCTTCTTGGCAGAGGACTTCGTCTTCATCTTGGGCATTTTGCTACTCCTTCGATGCTTCCTGGCGCGCTTTGCTTAAAAGCCCTTCCCACAGGTCCGGACAGGCCGGGCTGCAACAAGGTGCCGGAGCGTTTGTTGTTGAACGGCTGAAACGGTGACGAACCGCTCAGCCAGCATTCTGAACTGCCACGGCATGCCCTGCCGGTCAGTTCGGACGCGCGCTTATAACCGCACTCGCCTTGAAGTGCAACGGGGCCGGCGCGGGAATCTTTGCAGATCGATGACAACGCGCGAGCGGCCCGCAAAAAGGAAAAAGCCGCCCAATGGGACGGCTCCGACCTCTTATTTCGACCTGCGCCTCACTTGGGCGCAAGCACCATCATCATCTGGCGGCCTTCGAGCTTGGGCTCGGCTTCGACCTTGGCGATCTCGAGCGTATCTTCCTTGACCTGCTGAAGAAGCTTCATACCGAGTTCCTGGTGGGCCATTTCACGCCCACGGAACTTCAAGGTCACCTTCACCTTGTCGCCTTCCTCGAAGAAACGGCCGATCGCCTTCATCTTCACCTCATAGTCGTGGGTGTCGATGTTGGGACGCATCTTGATTTCTTTGACTTCGACGATCTTCTGCTTCTTGCGCGCCTCGGCGGCCTTCTTCTGGTTGGCATATTTCAGCTTGCCCAGATCGAGGATCTTGCACACAGGCGGTTCGGCATTGGGGGAAATCTCTACCAGATCGAGACCGGCCTCCTCTGCCATTCTCAATGCCTGGTCGGTTGGGACGATACCCATATTCTGGCCGTCAGCTGCAATGAGCTGAACTTTGGGAATGCGAATTTCCCTGTTGGAACGTGGCCCGTCCTTTACGGGCGCATCGGTTTTGAAGGGTCTGCGAATGGTCGTATTCTCCACGAATTGTTTCGGATAGCTGCAGCCTCTCGCTCCCCGCCGGCGCAACTGACGGAAATGTCGTAAAAGCTGTGTTGAAGTCAATAGCATGACAGCAGGAAAAAAGCACCTCCTGCGTGTCAGCAGAGTGTCACGCAGGCGCAGATGCGCCAAGGACACAGTATCGTTCCCCCTTTATATAGAAACTCCAGCGAAAAGATCGAGGATTTTTCAGGTCACGCGGACGCGAATCTGTTCTATAGGGCAGAAAATCCAGGAGCTTTTCATGTCCGAGACAGCCACAGCCATCCAACCGACCTTCCTTCCCGTCGGCACGGGCGAGAACGAACGCCAGATCGCCATCATCCAGCGCGCCGCCGGCAAGGGCGCCAGGAACGTCAGCTTCGTCTGGCTCTCGGGCTATCGATCCGACATGAGCGGTACCAAGGCGGTGGAGCTGGATGCGCTGGCGGCGCGACTGGGGATAGGCTGCATCCGCCTCGACTATTCCGGCCACGGCCAATCCGGCGGCAAATTCACCGACGGCACGATTTCGCGCTGGCTGGAAGAAGCGCTTGCCGTCATCGATCATACGAAGCCGAAGAAGATCGTTCTTGTCGGCTCGTCGATGGGCGGCTGGATCGCGCTGCGGGTCATCCAGGAATTGCGCAAGCGCAGGAAGGCGCCCTCCGTTGCCGGGCTGGTGCTCATAGCGCCTGCACCGGACTTCACCATCGATCTCATCGAACCCAATCTTTCCGAGGTGGAGCGGCGCTCGCTGGAGGAACGCGGCTATTTCGAGGAACCCTCGGACTACAGCCCCGAGCCGAACATCTTCACCCGCGCCCTTATCGAGGACGGCCGCACCAATCGTGTGCTGACCGGCATCATCGAGACCGGCTGCCCGGTGCACATATTGCAGGGCATGCAGGATGCCGACGTGCCCTTCGCGCATTCGTTAAAGCTCGTCGAGCACCTGCCGGCAGACGATGTGGTGTTAACGCTTGTGCGCGACGGCGACCATCGCCTGTCGCGCCCCCAGGATCTGGAGCGCATGCTCGCCGTCGCCGAGACCTTGGCTCTGCATAATACGCCATAAAAACAAGCAGATACGCGCGAAATAGTTCAAGCAGGCATCGCTGCCGGGGTTATATCTACGTGCGTTTCCATAATCATAAGAGGCATGGAATTATGGCAGCTATCCCTTGGATTGTGCCGAAATTAACCATGTGAGCCGGTTCCGGCGTTAACACTTAAGTAACGATTGACTTCCCACGCCCCCCTACATTAACAATTTGTTAACAAATGCAGGGACGATACAAGGATAGTGGGCGTGCGTATTAAGGGCGTATTGATTGCCTTCGCTGCTATAGTTGCGATGTCGTCGTCGGCTGTGCCGGCGCCTCAACAGAGTGCGTCGATGACGGTTGGCAACGTGACCTCCCAGCCGATCGGGCACTACGATTTCTGCCAGAGACATGCCGACGAATGCGGCCCGACCCGCAATGCCGGTCCCCTCGACATGAATGCCGCCTCATGGGCGCTGGTCAGCCAGATCAATCTGCGCGTCAACAAGACCATCCAACCGGCAACGGATATGGAAGTCTATGGCCAGGAAGAATATTGGGAATATCCGAAGACCGCCGGCGATTGCGAGGATTTTGCCCTGCTGAAGCGCAAGCTCCTGATACAGAGCGGCATTTCCGCCTCTGACCTGCTGATGACGGTCGTGCGCAAGCCGGATGGCGAGGGCCATGCGGTGCTGACGCTGCGTACCAAGCAGGGCGATTACATCCTCGACAACCTCGAGGACCAGATCAAGATCTGGAACAAGACCCCCTATTCCTACCTGAAGCGTCAAGCGAGCTTCAATGCCGGGCGTTGGGTTACCATCGAGAACGACAACGACGTTCTGGTCGGCGCCGTCAAGTAAGCGCAAAAGCAATTTGCATCATGCAGCAAGGCCGGCCCATCGGACCGGCCTTTCGCTTTTCATCATTGGTAAAAACGCTCCCTACTCTACGGTAAGGGCGAATGAACTGTCACCACGAACGTCAGCTGTTTTTATGGCTCTGCTGGCCTGCCTTGACGTGTTGCTCGTGAGTGCCGCCGCGGGAGCCGCCAGAGTGCTGCTCGCGCGAGCCGGTGGACGAAGCATTCCTGGTGTTGCTCTCCATGTTCTTGTGGCTCTGCTGGCCAGCCTTCACATGCTGTTCGTGGGTTCCACCTTGGTTTGCCATTGGATTATCTCCTTTGGTTTGCTGTCGAGGCCAAGAGCGGCCTCGTGTTGCTAACCGATGGCGGCGGCAGGCGTTCCGAATTTTAACATTTCGTGAAGATCGCCTATCTCCACTCTGCCCAGGGAGACGAAAGATCACCCATATCTCACCCGCCGACCCTCGCTTGGGCACATAAGCTTGCCGAACGCGTCTCACCCATTTCCGATCAGAATGCCGGCGCCGAGCACGAGCGAACCGCCAAGGACGACCTGGAAGGCCGCGCGCAGGAAGGGAGTCTCCATATATCTGTTCTGGATGAAGGCGATGGCCCACAGCTCGAAGAAGACGACGACGGCGGCGGTGATCGTCGCGGTCCAGAAGTGCGGGATGAGATAGGGAAGCGCATGGCCGAGACCGCCGATAGCGGTCATGATGCCGCAGGCAAGGCCACGCTTGATCGGCGAACCGCGACCGGAGATCTTGCCGTCATCATGCGCCGCCTCGGTGAAACCCATGGAGATGCCAGCGCCGACAGACGCCGACAGGCCGACAAGAAAGGTCTGCCATGTCTGCTGCGTGGCAAAGGCGGCGGCGAAGATCGGCGCGAGCGTCGAGACGGAACCATCCATGAGGCCGGCAAGGCCAGGCTGCACATAGGTCAGCACGAACTGGCGACGCGCCTGGGCATCCTCCTCCTGCTTGACCGTCTCCGGCGTGTGCTTGTCGCCGAGCATACGGGCAACATCCTCATGTCCCTGCTCGGCCAGCGCCAGATCGCCGAGGAGCTGGCGTGTCGAGGCATCGGACACCTGCTTGGCGGCCTCGACATAGAAATGATAGGCCTGCTGCTCCATCGCTTCCGCCTCGTCGCGCATGGCATCGAGCGAGAGGTTCTTGCGCAGCCAGTCCGGCTTGCGCTCGTAAAATCCTCGAACATGCTCGCGCCGGATGAGCGGAATACGCTCGCCGAAACGCTGGCGATGCATGTCGATCAGTGTCTTGCGATGGGTATCCTCGACCTCGGCCATATCCTCGAAAACCTTGGCCGACTCGGGAAAATTGGGGCGCAGAATATCGGCATAGGCGAGATAGATGCGCGAATCGTCCTCTTCGGCGGCGATGGCGATGGCGAGGATCTCCTGCTCGGACAGGGAGGTAAAGGAACGTTTCGACGGGCGGAATAAGCCTAAAAGCATCGGGTAACCTCTTAAATTTAGAATTATTCTAATTCTAAATTGTGGCATTGCGCCGGTCAAGCGCGCATGCGCCGTAAGGAGTGTAAATCGTGTCGGAGAATTCGTCGGCTGCGGCGAAGGTCTACGGTCAAAAGCGAGATGATTTTGACAGAATGCCGCAACGCTTGCATGACGGCTTGGCTATAACAGCGAATTGCATACATAGGGAACGAACGCTGGCCGCCGCGATATCCCGCCGGCGCACCCGGAGACGATTATGGAACAGGAACTACAGGGCCGCGCCGCCCATCTTGCGGGCATCCGTGAAAAGGCCGAGGCGGAAATGGCTCGCATGGGCATCGATGCCGCATTCATCGACAGGCTCGTCGATACATTCTACGGCCGCGTGCAGGCGCATTCACAGCTCGGACCGGTCTTCGACGGACGGCTTGCCGGGCGCTGGCCCGATCATATGGACAGGATGAAGCGTTTCTGGTCGTCGATCGCCTTCAAGAACGGCGCCTATGGTGGCAAGCCGGTACAGGCGCATCTCGGCGTCGAAGGCATGGCGGCCGAGCTTTTTCCGGAATGGCTGGCGCTGTTCTCGCAGACGCTTGCCGATATCGCACCATCGGCGGAAGCAAGGGACTGGTTCATGGCGACGGCCGAACGCATCGCCAAGAGCCTGACGCTCTCGCTCTTCTACAATCCGGCACTGGACGATCCCGCAAGGAAGACGGTTTAAAGTACGTCGCGGGCAGATGAACGGTGACATCGTTGTGGCAAGTTTGCGCCGTAGACGGTCCATGCGCGGTGTTTCATGTTCAACATTTTCTGTTTTGCCAGATAGGACTTCTGGAAATATCAGTGTGCCAATGGGATAAAGCGTCATGAGAGGCAGGTTTTCGGGAATGATCGGCTCCCCAGAAGGAAATCGAAATCACACATGAAGCACCGGCTTGTCGCTCTCTCTATCTCTCTCGGTATCGCCGTCGTCATCATGAGCTCATTCGCCAGCCGCTCCGCTCTGGGGCTGGTGATTAGAGCCTGCGAGGTCAATTCTGCCCTGACCGGATCGCCGTATCCGTGCCTCAAGATAGTTAAAGCCAAGGACCCGTTGTCTTCCTATGTCGTTCTTCGCGAGCCGGCAGACAAAGAGCGGACCATTCTCGCGCCGTTGGCCGATGTGCCCGGCATCGAAGATCCCCGCCTTCTGGCAGCGGACGCACCGAACTATTTCGATGCCGCCTGGAGAGAGCGAGCCGACGGATTGGGTCAGCGCGCCTGGAAGGACTCCTCACGGAATTTCGCGCTGGCGATAAATGCTGCCAATTGGCGCACTCAGGATCGGCTTCATATCCACATGGGATGCGAGACGCCCCGCTTTCGCACATTGCTGAAGACCCATGCGACAGAGATTGGAAGCAGTCGGTTTACAAATTTGAGGACGAAGGCCGGCTGGTGGGCCACATTCCATGCAGCCGATGACCTCTCCGATTTGAACCCGTTGAAGCTTGTCGCAGACGGTGTGGATGGTGCTCGCTCGAATATGGAAAACGTCGTGGTTGGCGTCTTCGGCTCGACATCGCCCGACGGCCAGCACGGCTTCTATATCCTGGCGAGAATAATGGGAGCAAACAAGGTCCGCGGGTCCGCAGAGGATATGATCGATCCCAGGTGTGCACTGGAAGATGCAGCACGGTAGGGGTGATGAACGTCCAGATTTGAGTTCGTGGGGAGGGGTGCTAGCCTCCGCAAACGCGAAGTCTACCAATCGACCGACAAACCAGCCCGCCGCCAATCACCCTTTCGTGGCAAAAACCGTTGCGCCGATGCTGGCAGATACCACGAGCGCCGTGCCGAACATCTGCGATGGCGTCATCGGCTGCGCCAGGATGACAAAGCCGGCAGCGGCACCGATGGCGGGCTCGAGGCTCATGAGGATCCCGAAGGATGAGGTCGGCATGCGTCGCAGCGCCACCATTTCCAGCACATAGGGCAGTAGCGGAACGAGCAGCGCCAGCCCGGCTATTTCGAGGAGACCGAAACCTGTCAAATGCGAAGCGGCGGAGGCATAGCCGAAGGGGGTCGAAACAACGGCTGCAACCAGCAGCGACATGGAAAGGCCTTCGAGGCCTTGAAAGGCATTGCCGACCTTCTTCGTCAAAAGGATATAGCAGGCCCAGCCCGCACCTGCGCCAATGGCGAAGAGGATGCCGGGGAGATTGCCAACCCATGCCTGGCCATCATAGGCCAGGAGCAGAACGCCGATGGCGGCTAAGATCGGCCAGAGAAGCTGACGGCTGAGCCCGAAGCCGAGGGTTGCGACCAGCAGCGGCCCGAGAAACTCGATGGCGACGGCGAGACCCAGTGGAATGCGTGCAATCGCCGAGAAAAAGGAAGCCGTCATAAACGCCGATACGGAGCCAAGCGCCAGCACGCCGAGCCATTGCGAGCGGCTGTAGCTCATGATCTTAGGCCGAACGATCAGCGCCAGCGCGATAGAGGCGAAGACGAGCCGCAGCCATGTGGCCCCCACCGGCCCATAGGCGTTGATGATCGGAGCCGACAAGGCCGAGCCGAACTGGATTGACGACATCGACATCACACACATCAGCACGCCGGCGACAATGCCGCCGGTCGATGGCGCAGCATCCGAATCCGGCATCAGCGCCGCGCCGCCATCGGATCCGCTGTCGACAAGCTTCTGTTCCATAACCACCCCCAACTAGGCGGCGTTTTTAGAGGCGTGACCATGCAGTGGCAAATTCAAACTTTTCATGCTGCGATCAGGTGCCTTGATACAAGACCTGCTCAGGCTTCAAGGCCTTTCAGCACATTGGCGACATTCAGGCCGATTTCCGGTACGCCGTAACCGCCCTCCATGCAGACAAGAACAGGCAGGCCGGCGGCAGCGATGCGCTCGCCCATGCGAATGAAATCCTGCGAGGTCAGCTTGAAGAAGGAGATTGGATCGCGCTCGAAGGTGTCGACGCCGAGCGAGAGCACGATCGCCTCCGCACCGAAGACCTTGATGCGGAAAAGCGCGTCGTCGAGTGCCGCCGACCAGGCCTCCCAGGGCGTGCCGCGCGGCATGGGGTAATTGCGGTTGGCGCCCAACCCATTGTCCTCGCCTTCCTCGTCGGCATGGCCGAGGAAATAGGGAAAGGCGTGGATAGGATCACCATGCAGCGACGCCGTGAAGACATCGCCGCGCCGGTAGAACATGTCCTGCGTGCCGTTGCCGTGATGGAAATCGACATCGAGCACCGCCACCTTGGCCGCACCGTGGTCACGCAGGCGCTGAGCGGCAACGCCGGCATTGTTGATAAAGCAATAGCCGCCGAAGAGATCGAAGCCGGCGTGATGGCCGGGCGGGCGGCAGAGCGAGAAGGCGAAGCGATTGCTTGCATTCAGCCAATCGGCGCCGGTCAGGGCGCAGCGCATCGAGGCAAGCACCGCCTCATAGGACCCCTTGGTGATCGAGGTATCGGCGGCATTGGCATAATGGCCGATCATGCCGACAATATTTTCCGGCACGCGCTGGCTGGTGCGCCTGACGGGAAAGGAATTGGCGATCGCCTCGCCCTTATAACCGGCGGCGACCCAGCGTTCCCAGACGACGCCGAGGAAATCGAGATAAGCGGGATCATGGACCTTGCGCGCCGTTTCCAATCCATAGGCATCGGGCGCGACGACATCGGCGAAGCCGGCCTCCTTGACGGCGGCGAGGATCCATTCGGCGCGGAAGGGTGCTTCGAAGGGCGTGACGAGCTGGCCATCATGCAGCTCGGTCTTTGCATCCCTGAGCTTATGATCCTCCGAATAGATGACCCGCATGTTCACTTCCTCCGTTACCTTGGTGGGGCAAAGGCTTACATGCATCGCGGTAGAGAAAAAAGAGCGGGATGCGGTCTTGAACGCAATCGCAAACGACGACACCTTCCACGCGCGCTTGATGAACTGAGGGCAGCAGCATGAAACTCCTGATGGTCGATGTCGACGGCGTGTTGGTATACGCCCGGCCGAGCGATGGATTGCCGTTGTTCACCTATCTGGAGCGCGATCTAGGCTTGCGGCTCGAGGTACTGCAACAGGCATTCTTCAAAACCTGCTGCGTCGATATCGTCACCGGCCGCGATGCGCTGGAGCCGAAGCTTGCAGAAGTTCTCGGCAGGATCGCTCCCCATCTCAGCGCTCGAACTCTGATCGACTACTGGTTCGAGAATGACTCCCGCCTGGACCACGACCTGCTCGAAGACTTGGCCGCACTGCGGGCCGGGGGAACAAGGATGTTCCTCGCGACCAACCAGGAGCATATGCGCGCCGCCTATCTGATGGGCGAACTCGGGCTCTCCTCCCGCTTCGACGGCATCTTCTATTCCGCCGCCCTCGGCTATCAGAAGCCAGCAGCCGAATTCTTCCGGCTGGCAACCGAACGTGTCGGGATATCCGCAAGCGAGATCGGCTTCATCGATGATGTGGAGGCCAATATCAAAGCCGCACGGCACTTCGGCTGGAAGGCGATGCAATGGACAGCGGGATCGACTTTGCAGGATGCCATTACCGCCTTCTCAGCTTGAATAGCCTTCTCAGGCCGCAATGCGCTTATAGAAAATGGTCGTGTCGCAAAGGCCGCCCTCGGGCCACATCGCATAATCAGGCACCACGCCGACGCGCTGCCAGCCGAGACGCGGATAGATCGCCTCGGCATCGCTGCCGGTCGCGGTGTCGAGCACGAGCAGGGTCTTGCCGATGCGGACGGCTTCGCGCTCTGCCGTCTCCATCAAGAGGCGGGCAAGACCCCTGCCCCGCGCGGAGCTGTGCACCAGCAGCTTTTTCAGATCGCCGCGATGCGGTTGGTTCGGCATTTGCGCGGCACCTACCTGCACCGTGCCGACGACCCTGCCCTCGGTCAGGGCGACGAAAAGCAGCGTCGCGCCGCTTTCGACGCTATCGGCAACACCTTGCCAGTAGGGTAAGGCATCGGCCGTTCCGTAGGGCTGCATGAAGCCGACGGATGCACCGCCATTGACGCAATCGGCAAGCACATCGCAGAGATCCGGCAGAACAATGCGAGCTTCAACAGCGGAGAGAAGACGAATATCGGTCATGAAAAAGATCCTTGGGCTTATGAACGGCCGCGGTCGAGGATGACGCTGTAGCGCGCCGGTACCTCGCCAGGATTATGGAAAGCGTGGCCATCGCCGACGCCCATGAAGAGACAATCGCCAGGCATCAGGCGATGGGCGACGTCGCGGTGCGTCACCTCCATCTCGCCCTCGAACAGCCAGACATGCTGGGTCATACCGGCACTTGCCGTATTCGGCGGGAAGATGACGCGCGCTCCGGCGGGGAAGATGACCTCCACGACATCGACCTTCGAACCCGTTCCCGGCGGCGAGACGGCCCGTCTGACGTAGCCGGTCCCCGGATCGCGCCAGATCGCCTGCTGAGCATGGCGGGCAAGCGGCGACACCTCCTCGTCCTCCTCGGCAAAGAAAGCCGAGAGCGAAAGGCCAAGCGCCGCGCAGAGCCGCGACAGCAGCGAGGCCGTCGGGCTCGCCTCCGCCCGCTCGATGCGCGAGATCATGGCGCGGCTGACGGCCGAGGCATTGGCAAGCTCATCCAGCGTCAGGCTGCGGGCGATGCGCAGTTCCTTGATGCGCGCGCCGATCGCCAGTTCCAGATCATCATCCGCCATGACTCATGTCTCACGCTTCGTGATTCTACTATATGAGAAATACACGATCGCATGATGGAATCAAGTATGCTTCGACATTGCTCGACGGCGAACCGAAAAAGGCTAACATAACGTGAAGATAGCCGCCAAAGCCCCGCTTTTCCGCTTTGCGGCGCGGGGCGGCGCTGCTATATGGCGCGCATGAGCACCAATTCCACCACTCCGCTTTCGCATATCCGCAACTTCTCGATCGTGGCCCATATCGACCACGGCAAATCGACGCTGGCCGATCGCCTGATCCAGACGACGGGCGGCCTCGCCGAACGCGAGATGTCGGAGCAGGTGCTTGATAATATGGAGATCGAGCGCGAGCGCGGCATCACCATCAAGGCCCAGACCGTGCGCCTGCACTACAAGGCCAAGAACGGCGAGACCTATATTCTCAACCTGATCGACACGCCCGGACACGTCGACTTCGCCTATGAAGTCTCGCGCTCGCTGTCGGCTTGCGAGGGATCGCTGCTTGTCGTCGACGCATCGCAGGGTGTGGAAGCGCAGACGCTTGCCAACGTCTATCAGGCGATCGACAACAATCACGAGCTCGTTACCGTCCTCAACAAGATCGACCTGCCGGCCGCCGAACCCGACCGCATCAAGGAACAGATCGAGGAAGTGATCGGCATCGACGCCTCCGATGCCGTGCTGATTTCGGCCAAAACCGGCCTCGGCATTCCCGACGTGCTGGAAGCCATCGTGCACAAGCTGCCGGCGCCGAAGAGCGCGGGTGGCGAAAAGGCACCGCTGAAGGCGCTGCTGGTCGACAGCTGGTACGACACCTATCTCGGCGTCATGGTTCTCGTGCGCATCATCGACGGCACCCTGACCAAGGGCCAGACCATCCGCATGATGGGCACGGACGCGAAGTACCAGATCGAGCGCGTCGGCGTTCTCACGCCGAAGATGGTCGCCGTCGACAGCCTCGGGCCCGGCGAAATCGGCTTCATCACCGCTTCGATCAAGGAAGTGGCCGATACCCGCGTCGGCGATACCATCACCGAAGACAAGCGCCCGACCGCCGAGGCCCTTCCGGGCTTCAAGCCGGCGCAGCCCGTCGTCTTCTGCGGCCTCTTCCCGGTCGATGCCGCCGATTTCGAGGACCTGCGCTCGGCCATGGGCAAGCTGCGCCTCAACGACGCCAGCTTCTCCTTCGAGATGGAATCGTCCGCCGCTCTCGGCTTCGGCTTCCGCTGCGGCTTCCTCGGCCTGCTGCATCTCGAAATCATCCAGGAGCGCCTGGAGCGCGAATTCAATCTCGACCTGATCGCGACGGCGCCTTCCGTCGTCTATCAGCTCACCATGACCGACGGCACCGAGATCGAGCTGCACAACCCGGCCGACATGCCCGACGTCGTCAAGATTTCCGAATTCCGTGAGCCGTGGATCAAGGCGACGATCCTGACGCCGGACGATTATCTCGGCTCGATCCTGAAGCTTTGCCAGGACCGCCGCGGCATCCAGACCGAGCTGACCTACGTCGGCAATCGCGCCATGATCACCTACGACCTGCCGCTCAACGAAGTCGTCTTCGACTTCTACGACCGCCTGAAGTCGATCTCCAAGGGCTACGCCTCCTTCGACTACAGCCTGACCGACTATCGCGAGAGCGATCTCGTCAAGATGTCGATCCTCGTCAATGCCGAGCCGGTGGATGCGCTTTCCATGCTCGTGCACCGCTCCGCCGCCGAAAAGCGCGGCCGCGTCATGTGCGAGAAGCTGAAGGATCTGATCCCGCAGCACATGTTCCAGATTCCGATCCAGGCCGCCATTGGCGGACGCATCATCGCCCGCGAAACGGTGAAGGCGCTGCGCAAGGACGTGACCGCCAAGTGCTACGGCGGCGACGCCACCCGCAAGCGCAAGCTGCTCGACAAGCAGAAGGAAGGCAAGAAGCGCATGCGGCAGTTCGGCAAGGTCGAAATCCCGCAGGAAGCGTTCATTGCCGCCCTGAAGATGGGGGATGAGTGAGGACCAGCCTCACCCCTGCCCCATATACTCCTTCGTCAGCCCCTCATACTCCTCCATCGCCGGCAGCGCGGCATAGCTGTGCTTGGCAGGCGTCGTCACCCATGGCAGCTTTTCGCTCGTCCAGGTCTCCACGAAGGGCGTGAACCAGCTGGTGTCGTCGAGCATGGTGGCGCGGACATTGACGAACCAGTCGACGCCTTCGAGCTTCGTGAACATCCAGCTCATGCAATGCGGGCAGAAATAGTGATGGATGACATCGCCGTGCAGGCCGCCGATGACAGGCTCGCCCTCAGTCACATCGAAACCCTGCGTGGGGATGGCGGCGCTTAGCGAATAGGGACCGCCGGTCATGCGCTGGCAGCCTGTGCAATGGCAGGCCATGGTGAGCATCGGCTTGGCGCTGATCTTCAACCGCACCTGCCCGCAACGGCAGCCGCCCTCGCTCGGTAGTTCCAGCGTGCTCATGATGTCATTTCCTCCCATTTCAAAACTGCCGGTGTATGGCATGTCGCCATCGGATTGATTGGACGTGTCCGATCATCAGCGACCCTCAAGCCTCCGCGGCCTGCGGAAGCTCTGCCTGCACCCTGATCGTCCGCACCCAAGCGCGAGCGATAGCAAGACCCGCCGTCTCAGCGGCAGCGGCGTACTTGGCGACAAGCTCGGGATAGCTCTCAAGCCAGCCGGGCTCCTTGCGCTCGATGGTTTCCCTGAATTCGCCGCGCCAGCGCTCGACCACGGCAGCGTTGGCTTCGAAGTGGAACTGCGTGCCATAGGTGGCGCGGCCGATGCGGAAGGCCTGGTTTCGCGTCACGCCATTGGCCGCGAGGCGCGTGGCTCCATCAGGCAAGGTAAAGGTGTCGGAATGCCACTCGAAAATGGTGAATTCGTCGCCGACATTGGCCAGCAGCGGGTCTTTCCTGCCCTCATCAGTCAGGCCGATCGTCTTCCAGCCGAACTCATGGGCGGTGCCGAGCAGATTTTCGGCCTCGTAGGCACGCGCCAGGATCTGGCTGCCGAGGCAGATGCCGAGCACGGCCTTGTCCTCCCCCTCGAAACGGCGCATGAGCCTCGCCAGCTCCGGCAGATAGGGATGGGTGTCGTCGTCGCGCGCGCTCTGTTCGCCGCCGAGCACGACGAGCGCATCGTGGGATGCCGTCTCCCCGGGTAGCGCTTCGCCGCTCCAGGGGCGAAACCATTCGACGTCGGCCCCGGCCTCTTCGAGCGCAATGCCGAGAGCGCCGAGCGGGGTGTTCTTCATATTTTCGATGATGGCGACGCGCATACCGATGATTCCCAAGCAATGTTACCACCGGAGATGAGCATGAGGCTGCGGGAGAGGCAAGTGGCTGGAGCGTTTCAGCGCTCGACGGAGATGCCGAACCGCTCTGGCCGTCTTTCCCCGTGCAATTCCGGACGGAAAACCGCCTGGCACTCTTCCTGAAATTGCTTTGGCTTGCAGCGGACTAAAGTTGAGCCTAGATCTCAGCAAACAGCGAAGGATCATGACTATGAGCGACAAGCCCAGGATCACCATTCTCTACTGCACCCAATGCAACTGGCTTCTGCGCTCCGGCTGGATGGCACAGGAGCTCTTGCAGACCTTCACCGACAGCCTCGGCGAAGTAGCGCTGATCCCCGGCACCGGCGGGGTCTTCGAAATCCGCATCGACGGCGAGCTGTTGTGGGAGCGCAAGCGGGATGGCGGCTTCCCGGGACCGAAGGAGCTGAAGCAGCGGGTGCGCGATGTCATCGATCCCGAGCGCGATCTCGGCCATACCGATCGCGCATCGCTGGAAAGCTGAGCCGATTTCGCCGCCGAGCTGTCAGTCGAAGGGCGCGCGGCACGGCTGGAAGCCGCGATTGATCGTGGAATAGAGGTTGGTGCCGGGATTGTACGTCCGGTAGCGTTCGGCGCACCATGTCTGATGCCGCGTGCGCTGCTGGGCCGGCGAAGGATAGACCGTCCTCGGCGGCGTATAGGTTTCACGCGGCGGAATCTGAACTCGCGGAGCGTCGTAGCGGTTGACCCCGCCGGTATAGGGCGGCGCAATCGGCAGCGGCTGGCCGGGGCGCGTGTAAAACTGCCGCTCCCCGAAGCCGAAGCAGCCCCGGGAATCGCAGATGACGGAATTCGTGCTGCGCGGCGGAATGACGATCTTCGGGGAATTCGAAGCGGCAGCCGCAAAATCCGCCTGCGCCAGCACGGCGAGTGCAAGAACATATCCGAGCGCGATCCTGCCGCAAACAGTCATGATAAACTCCTATCCGCTCCGCGGCGAAACCGCATGCTTTTCGCGGCAGCCGTTAACCTATCTGGGGTCGCAGGCAAGGTAAAACCAGTGCTACCGCCTCTCGCGGCCAACTGCTCGCAATCAGTTGATCGCCGACGCCGCTTGCTCCATAACAGCCCGATCATTGCTAGGGAGATTGCCTGTGAGCAGCTTGAAATTCGGCACCAGCGGCCTTCGCGGCCTATCCGCAGACCTCATCGGACGGGCATCCGCTCTCTATGCCACCGCCTTTGCCCGCTATCTGCTGAAGAGCGGCCATGCTAAATCGGGCGATCTCGTCCTCGTCGGCCGTGATTTCCGCGAATCGAGCCCGGCAATCTCCGCCACCTGCATCGGCGCGCTGAAGAGGGCGGGCCTGACGCCCATCGACTGCGGCACCTTGCCAACGCCGGCATTGGCGCTTTACGGGCTTCAGCTGAAGGCGGCCTCGCTGATGATCACTGGTTCGCATATCCCGGCCGACCGCAACGGCATCAAATTCTACCGGCCGGACGGCGAGATCGACAAGCGCGACGAAGTGGCGATCAGCGAGGAGGCGCTTGCGATCGGCGATTCCGTTCTCGACGAAACGCCAGCCACGGCGGAAAATCGCACGGCGGAGACCGCCGTACTGTTCCTGGAGCGCAATAAGAGCCTGCTGCCGTCAGGCAGCCTCGCCGGACTTACCGTCGGCGTCTATCAGCACAGCACGGTGGCGCGCGATCTTTTCGGTGAGGTGCTTTCGCATTATGGCGCCCGCGTCGTGCCGCTCGGCCGCTCGGAGAGCTTCATTCCGGTGGATACCGAAGCGGTCTCGCCCGAAACGATCCGCCTCATGAAAGGCTGGGCACCGGAACAAGGGCTGGATGCCATCGTCTCAGCCGATGGTGACGGCGACCGGCCGCTGGTGGCGGATGAGACCGGCGAGCCGCTGCGCGGCGATCTGCTCGGCCTCATCGCCGCAAACTTCCTCGGCGCGCAGGTGGTGGTCACCCCGGTTACGTCCAATTCTGGCATCGAATCGGCCGGCTCCTACTCCGTTATCCGCACCCGCGTCGGCTCGCCCTATGTGATCGCCGGCATGGACGAGGCCGTTGCGGCCGGCAAGGCCAATGTCATGGGCTTCGAGGCCAATGGCGGCACGCTGACGGCCAGCCGCCGCAGCGTCGAAGGCAAACCCTTCGAACCGCTGCCGACTCGCGACAGCTTCCTGCCGATCCTCGCGACGCTTTATGCCGCCGCAAAGGCGCGCGAGCCGCTTTCGGTGGTTGCCGGCAGCTACCGCCTGCCCTTTGCCGCCGCCGACCGCCTGGAGAATTTTCCGGTCGAGACCAGCGCAGCGCTGATGGCCTATCTGCGTGCTTCCGACGCCAATCTCGCGGATTTCCTGAAACCGATCGCGACCGTCGCGTCCAAGAGCGACATCGACGGACTCAGGGTCACGCTTGTGGATAACCGAATCATCCATTTCCGCCCTTCCGGCAATGCGCCGGAAATGCGCTGCTATGTGGAAGCTTCGACCGAAAGCGAGGCAAAGGCCCTGCTGGAACAGGGACTTGGCCTCATCAGCGCATGGGCTGCAGCCCGGGTTTGACCCGGGCTTCAGCCGCTTTTTTCGCGATTGACACTAAAACTTCAAAAACCCTGTTGACACCGGACGGCCACCCCCTTACATGCGTGTCCGTCGCCCAGATGGCGGAATTGGTAGACGCGCAGGTTTCAGGTACCTGTGCCGCGAGGCGTGGAGGTTCGAGTCCTCTTCTGGGCACCATTCCATTTTTCAATCGGTTTTATCCGATGCGGATTTTTTTGAATCCGTATGATGAACTCATTGAGATCTCCCGCAAAATCGGAAATCTGTATGAGGTTGTGTCAATCTGTTTCTTCGGGACGGATTGCAATCACTGCCAACCCACAGCTCCGAATACCGTCTGAATTCACCGTCAAATTCCCGGCCGTGCCTCGGATCCCGTCGCTTTAGCGAGGATGCGTGAAAAGAGCTGCAGGCTTGCCAATTCAATCGGCCTCTACCTGCCGGTGAAGCCCTCGGACGCGGAGAGTTGGCGCCATGACGACGAGCGCCACGAGAAACAGAAAACCTGTACCTTCCGCGAGTGGCTGAAAATCAGCTCACCATGTCGCTCAACCGTCAGCGTCAGATCTCGACACTTTGCCTATGCCGTACCAAATCATGCTAACCACTATGACCGACAAAACGCCATCCGAGACGTAATGCCAGCCGGTGTAGACCGACATGAAAGCGATTACGGCAAAGAAACTCCAGGCAATGATGCCCAGCCAGCGGTTCAGGCTCGTCAGGAAGAAGGCATTCAGTGCGGCAACCGCCACATGAATGCTTGGCATGGCGCTGATGCCGCTACCGAGATAAGGCTGCCCGCTCTGATATGCCAGGAACAAGTAGTTTGAGGTCCGCCAGGTATCCATGGCATCGCCTTGACCCTGCAAGATCTTGGCGAGATCAGCGAAACGATCGCCGCCGTAGATCCGGTCATAGAAGATCGGGCCGACTGACGACAGGGCCGTCGCGAGGACTGTCCCGCAAATGATCAGTGTCAGAGCGTGGGCGAGCAGGTATCTGGCACCGCGCGTCCGATCCCGCCAAAGGCCGATGAAGACGAACATGGCGAACCACATCACCTTCCAAGTGACTTCATATTGGAACGCCAGAACAGGAAGCATCTGCCTGTTGACCATCATGTGGCTGGGGAGCCAGGCATCAGTGCCAAAGATCACTCGATCGATATTGGCAAGCAGGGGATCGGCATAGAAAGGCCTGATTTCAGAGATCGCGATCTTGAAGGTGGTGAAAGCCGTAAGGAACAGCAGGAAACCCAGGACGACAGCCGTCATCTGCGGCCCGCGGTTTCGAAGAATGCGCACCGCGCCCCGCAACGGGGCCGTCTTGTCCGCCAAGACGCCACCGGCGATGAGGCCAGCGAACAGAATCATCGGGATACCGGTAAGGAATGTCTGCGCGTAGATGCCCAACAAAGTGAAATAGCGGGAGGGCCAGGCAATCGCCGCGAGCCCGACATACAAAGAGCAGAAGCTAAAGAGAATGATCCAGCATCGGCTTGCACCGTTTTGTGCCATCAACGCAATAGAAATAGATTGACCAGACATCAAATCAAACTTTCTGATTCAAACAGCAAATCATTATCATAGGTTGTATTACCAATTTGTTGTTATCGTCACTTCCGGCTTTGGCTTGCAGGTGGCTCCCTCGTGTATCGCATGCGCGTCCACGGCCAGCCTTTCAGCCTAATCTTTAAATCATTGACTGCCGGAGAAGAGGTCGACCTAATGGGGGAAACCTTGAGGGATTTTCGATGGACCATAAGAGCGACTGGTACGATCTGATCGTCGGCAATGGTAACGTCAATGAAGGGCTCGGGAGGATGATGGGTTTCATCCTCGCCGTTATCGTGATCCTCAGCCTGATCTTCTGGATGATCTAAGCGCTTCAGATTCAAGCGCCACGTCCTTCATCAGGGTGCTTCATATTACGCTAGTGAAGGCTTTCGGTGTCCGGTCTGACATCAAGCCCTGCCTCTTCTGCCGCTTCCAGGAAAGCCCTCCGGGATTGCTCGGCCGAGGCCTTGCCGAGCACTGCATCGAGACATACCAGAACGGCCTCGTCCACGGCAGGTCCGCCGCTTACCGGCCACTCGTCGCTCATGCAGTTGGCCGCATCGAGCGCGTTGGTTATGATCGCATAGCGACCGGCACCGCCGAGGTCGACTATGACGGGGTTGTTCCAATCACCATATTCCATCGTCACGCCTCCTCAACCGTTGAGCGCTATCAATACTGCGATCAGAAACGATCCGGTGCCGACGCATGCGGCGATCGTCGTATAATAATCCATGAAATCAACTCCTCTCCTGACGCCATGAGGCGATAACGGGAGCGGTGGCGAGATGTTCCTGAGCTGTGGGCGCGCCGTTGAGATTCTCCTGCAGCAGCATCGGCTCAGGCCCGATGCAGGACGCGACTCGCCTGCCGGGTACTTCTTTCCCATGCCTCAAGCGCCGATCGCTCCATCCGCGCTTCGCGCTCAGCGCAAACCTCCATCCCGCTACAGCGCTAGCTGGCGCGTTCCCGACTGGCTAGCTTCTGAAGCAGGGAGGTAAGACGAATAAGGGGAACAACAAAATGAACCACGTCTGCAATCTGCTCTGGCTTGCCTTCAGCGTCGCTCTTCTCTTTGCCGCGTTAAACCGGCGGCTGGTCGGGGATTATGTCGCCATGTGGTATCTGCTCATCATCACCGCCATGACAGTGATGGCGTGGGCGGGTTTCTTCCCGACCGATATGGCGACCCTGCGCGCGGGGTAAAACGCTCCTGCGCGATGACCGCGCAATCCTGTCGACCGTTGCCTTGATAGCAGCCAGCCCACGAAAAAGCCGCCGAAAATCCATCTCGGCGGCCTGAAGCGTGAGCGAAGGTCGGGGCGCCCTTCTAAAGCTTCGGGCTCAGCGGGACGATGGCGGCAAAGCGCAGCCAATCCTTCTGCGCCTTCGGCGTCCAGGCCGCCTCGGCAATGGCCGGCAGGCGCGGGAAAACCAGACGGTTGAAATAGTCGCGGGAGATGAAATTCTCCTGCCAGATGCAGGCTTGCACGCCCTTCATCAAATGCTTCAGCTCATCGGGGAACTCACCCTCTGCCTCATAGGCATAAGTATGGGCGGGCGGCACCGTGCCTGCCCAGCTCGCACCCGGCTCCTGCCAGGCATCGGCCTGCACCATGTCGAGATAATAGGCCTGACCCGGCGTCATGACGACTTCATAGCCCTCGCGTGCGAGTTCGATGCCGACCTCGGGCTTTTCCCAGGCCATCAGCAGGGAGCCTTCCGGATCGACACCGCCGCCATGGGCGACCTCGTTCCAGCCGGCGAGCTTGCGGCCGCGTTCGCCGAGCATGGCCTTGATGCGCTTCAGGAAATAGGACTGCAGCCCAAACGTTCCCGAAATGCCTTCCTGCTCCATCAGCCCGCGTGCGAGCGGCGAGGCGAGCCAGGACCCGTTGGCGACCTCATCGCCGCCGATATGGATATATTCGGACGGGAAGAGCTCGACCATTTCGTCGAAGACCTTGCCGAGGAACTCATAGGTGAGCTCGATCGCCGGATTAAGCGCATTGTTTGGGAAGCCCTGAACGGAGTGATAGCTGTCGGGTGCCTCCTGCCCGTCCGTCAGGTCAGGCAGGGCAATGAGGGTGGCGGTGCTATGGCCGGGTATATCGATTTCGGGGATCACCTCGATGCCGAGCACTGTGGCGTGGGCGACGATCTCGTGAACGTCATCCTGCGAATAGAAGCCGCCGACCGGCTCGGCGGCATTGCCGAGCTGCGGCAACAGCGGCTCGTCCGGCCCGCGCAGCACACCCGTGGTGGTCAGCTGCGGATAGGCGCGGATCTCGAGCCGCCAGGCCTCGTCGTCGGTCAGGTGCCAATGGAAGATATTGAGCTTCAGCCAGGCAAGAATGTCGAGCAGGCGCAGGACGTCCGCCTTGGGGGTAAATTGCCTGGAGACATCGAGATGGCAGCCGCGCCAGCCGTAACGCGGCCGGTCGGCGATCACGCCGGAAACCGGGAAGCGGAACTTGCCGGGCTCGCGCCGCGCGCCATCGAGAAGCTGCGCCAGCGTCGTCAGGCCATAGAGACGGCCCGCAGCGGCGGAGAAGGCAAGCACGACCTCATCGCCGGAGAAGGAAAGCTCATAGGCTTCGCGGGCGAGCGCCGGCCGCTCCACGAAACGCAGCGCCCGGCCCCCAGGCGCGGCAATGAGGCTGAAGGGGATGTGATTGGAAGGAAAGAGACGGCGGAACAGCGCCTGCGCGGTGGCGAGCGCCTTCACACTCGCAGCATCTGAGCCTTCCGCTGGATAGAGTGCCACAGGGAAATCTTGATCCGGCTTGACATCGATCTTTGCCGGCCAGGGCTGGATGGCGAAGGGAAGTTCCAGCCGGCCTTCCGGCAGCAGCACCGGCGGCGGCTCGCTGGCGCGATCGGCCAGCAGGAGATCCGATGTCAAGACCGTGACATGGGTGCCGTCCGCCAGCGTCACATAGGCGGATTTCGCGCCGTCGGTGCAATGCCGCGCGACCCTATGAAGTGCCGAGACGGTGAATGTCCAGCTCTCTCCGGGCGCGATGGACAGGCCAGCCGGCGGCGCGAACTCATGAAAATTGGCGTTGCGGCGCACGAAGACGGCATTGTCGCAGGCTTGCGGATCGACGAGGCGCGTCAGCGTCGTATAGGCAAGGCGAAAATTCGAAAGAGGCGCATCCGAAAAATTGAAAAGCGTCAGGGTCAGCCGACCGTGCTTTCCGCCCTCGGGAGACCAGGTGTTTTCGAAATGATAGGAGGAGGACGGCTGCATTATGTTCCCCTTGACAGAGAGCTTCAGTAGTGTTCGGACTGTGAGAAGGTGTGGGCAAGTTCCGCCTGCCCTGCCGTCAGGCCGCAATCGACAGGCAGGCAGACGCCCGTGATCGCCGCGGCGAGCGGGCTTGCGAGGAAGGAGACGGCATTGGCGACATCGACGGGATCGACGACTCGCTGCAGCGCATACCAGCGCCTCGCCTCCTCGAAGACATTCGGATTGGCGGCGGCGCGCACTTCCCAAGCCTGGGTGCGCACGGTGCCGGGCGCCACCGCATTCGAACGGATGCCGAACTTGCCGTATTCCACCGCGACCAGCCGGGTGAAATGCAAAAGCCCGGCCTTGGCGGCGCTATAGGCCGGATGGCCGAAGACGGCCATGCCGTTGACGGAGGCTATATTGATGACCGACCCTTTCGACGCCTTCAGCATGTCCTCGACCGCTCGGAAGCAGAGGAACGCCGCCTCGAGATTGAGGGCATTGTCGGCGCGCCATATGGCGGGCGTCGTATCGTGAAGGCTGACGGCGCGGGCGGCACCGGCGTTGTTGACCAGCGTCCTCAATCCGCCCAATCCCGATGCCGCCTCGGCCATGGCGGCAACATCGCCGTCGCTGGTGATATCCGCCTTGAGCGGCACGAAACGTTCCGCGGGGCCGAGGGCCAGCGCCGCCGTCTGCACTGCCGCCTCGTCTATATCGACGAGCAGGATGACATCATGGTCATCCGCCAGGCGTTTTGCGATGGCACGACCGATATCGCCGGCCGCCCCAGTGACGATGGCAACGGATCTGCTCATATGGTTCCTCTAATGCGTTCCCGAGCGGACGTTGCCGCTCCTTATTGTTGTTTGTCGGTAGCTCCAGACGGGCTAGTCCCCGAGAAGCTGGCGATCGTCGCCGTCGCGATGGGTCACGAGCTGTTGCTTGATACGGCGCAATATCACCGTCGCCTGCGGCTGGATACGATGGGCGACCAGGCTGGCGAGAATATCGACGACCGCGAGATAGGCGATGCGCGTCGATGTCGGCCGATAGATGTTGTCGCCTTCCGGCAGGTCGACCGGCAGCGTGATATCGGCGGCATGCGCCACCGGGCTGCCACTCTGCGTCAGCGCGATCGTCGGCACCTTGGCTTCGCGCGCCAGCGTGAAGGCGCGCACCAGCTCGGCATTACGGCCGGAGAAGGACGAACCGATCAGCACATCCGCCGGCTTGGCGGCGGCGGCCATCATCAGCTGCATGCTGTGGTCGGAACTTGAAGTAATCCGCAGGCCGAAGCGGAACAGTCTGTTCTGCAGCTCGCTGGCGATCATCGAGGAATTACCGCCTGAGCCGAAGGCGTAAATCATCTCGGCACCGGCAAGCCGGTTCGCCGCCTGCTCGATAGCGGCGACATCCAGGCCGCGATGTAGCAGGAAAAGCGCATTCTGCGCCTTGGTGATAATGTCCTGGGCAACGTCGGCCGGCGCTATGCTCTTCGGCTCGGGCTTCAGATAGCGCATGCCGACATAGGCCGTGCGCGCGAGCTGCACCTTGAAATCGGAAAAGCTTTCGCAGCCGAGGCGACGACAGAAGCGCGTCACCGTGGGCGGCGAGACATCCGCCTTACCCGCAAGCTCGATGATGGACGCATTAACGGCGAATTCGAAATCGTTGAGAACGATGTCGGCAATGCGGATTTCCGATTGTGAAAGCCGGCCCCTCTCGTCCTGCATGGTCGTGAAGATATCCATCAGCCCCCCTTTGTCGCAGTTTTCCAAACGTTTGACACGTAGTAAGCGACGCAATCCATCTCAATCTCACCGTTCCCGCCTTTGCCTGTGGACAGGCTTACGGGCGGGCGCGCATTGCCATTCGTCCCCATCCGGCAGAAACCCTGACGTGTGATGGCCGCCATCCAGTTCCTGCAAATTATTTTCTTGGTGCGTTGACAAGTGACCATAGAAAGCGGAATTTGACCAGCGAAAATCGAAAATTATGAAAAGAATTTAAATGACGGCGGTTACAATGCGTGATCCTTTCAAGAATCCTTTCCCGGCCAGCGACGTCGCTCGGCACTCGATCTGGGAAATGCTCGTTTCGCGCGATATCGACGCTTTTCTCGCCGCCGATTGGTCGATGGTATCAGCCGATTTCGTCGAAGAGGGCTTCATCGGCATCGACGGCCGCCGCGAAATCAGCCCCGACAAGTGGCGCCTCGCTTTCCCGACACTATCCGCCTATCGCGACGAGTGGCTGCGCCAGGCGCGCGATTTTGCCACCCAGTCCTTCGCCGAGGATCCGCGTACGGCCATTTTCACCACGACGACGCTCGAAGACATCGAGATCGAGGGCGACATGGCTCTCGTGCGCAAGAAATTCGACGGCAGCCTGAAGAAGTCGGATGGCGGCATCGACGTGTTGAAATGGCAGACGCTTTACTATTGCCGCCTGCATGAGGGCCGCTGGAAGATCTGCGGCTTTACCGGTTATCTGCCGAACCCGATGGAATAGAGGCGACGGCGTTGCGCATTTTTACCGCGACCCTCGCGACCGAGACGAATACCTTCTCCCCCATCTGCATCGACCGGCGTGCTTTCGAAGCCTCTCTCTATGCTCCCCCCGGGACGCATCCGGAAACGCCGACGCTGTGTTCGGCGCCGATCACCGTGGGACGGCGCATTGCCGCGCAAAAGGGCTGGGACGTGATCGAGGGCACCGCCGCCTGGGCCGATCCGGCCGGGCTGGTGAACCGCCGGACCTACGAGGAGCTGCGGGACGAGATTCTCGACCAGCTGCGGGCGGCCATGCCTGTCGATGCCGTCATTCTCGGGCTGCACGGCGCCATGGTCGCGGATGGTTACGAGGACACGGAGGGCGATTTCCTGTCGCGCGTCCGCGAGATCGTGGGCTCTGATATCCTGGTCTGTGCCGAACTCGACCCGCATAGCCATCTGACCGAAAAGCGCCTCGCGGCCGTGGATTTCCTCGTCTATTTCAAGGAATTCCCGCATACGGATTTCGTCGATCGCGCCGAAGATCTCTGGCGCATTGCCATCGATACGCTGGAAGGCCGCGTCAAGCCGGTCATGTCGGTGTTCGATTGCCGCATGATCGACGTCTTCCCGACATCGCGCGAGCCGATGCGCTCCTTCGTCGACAAGATCATGGCGATGGAAAAGAGCGATGCCGACATCCTGTCGATCTCGGTCATTCACGGCTTCATGGCCGGCGACGTGCCCGATATGGGCACGAAGCTGCTCGTCGTCACTGATGGTAAGCCGGATAAGGGATCGGCAATCGCCCGCGACCTCGGGCTGGAGCTCTTCTCCAGGCGCGGCACCTTCATCATGCCGCAGATCGACGAGAAGCAGGCCGTGAGCCAGGCGATGGCTGCAACCGCGGGTCCGGTCGTGATTGCCGATCTCTGGGACAATCCCGGCGGCGGCACGGCGGGAGACGCCACGGTGGTGCTGCAGGAACTGCTCGATCGCGGTGCTACCGACACGGCGATCGGCACGATCTGGGATCCGATGGCCGTGCAGATCTGCATGGCTGCCGGCGAAGGCGCGGAAATCCCGCTGCGCTTCGGCGCGAAATCGGCGCCGGGCACGGGCAATCCAATCGACGGCCGCGTCAAGATCGTCCGCCTTGTCACCAATGCAGAGATGCGCTTCGGCGAAAGCTTCGCCCCCTTCGGCGATGCCGCGCATATTCAGCTCGATGGTATCGACATCATCCTGAATTCGACGCGTGCCCAGAGCTTCGATCCGAGCCTGTTCTCCGTCATGGGCATCGATCCCACGACCAAAAAGATCCTGGTCATCAAGTCGACCAATCACTTCTATGCGTCCTTCTCCAAGATCGCCTCGCAGATCCTTTACTGCTCGGCGGGAACGCCTTATCCCAACAATCCGGCGCGCACGCCCTATCGCCGCGCGCGGAAGGACATCTGGCCGATGGTGCCGGATCCCTTTGCAGACGAACGGAAAGGTGCCTGACATGGCCCATCACATTTCTCATGACATCGCCTCGCAGATCAGTCCCAAGCCCGGCGACCGGATCGATGGGCTTTCGACGCCGCGCCCGGTCATCGACGAAGATCGGCTGGCTGCGAACATCGCCCGCGTGCAGTCCTACATGGACGAGCATGGCCTGAATTTCCGCCCGCATATCAAGACGCACAAGATCCCCGCGCTCGCGCAGGCGCAGGTCGCCGCCGGCGCCAAGGGCATCAACTGCCAGAAGATCACCGAGGCGGAGGCTTTCGCCGATGCGGGCTTCGAGGATATTCTGATCACCTTCAATATTCTTGGAGCTGAAAAGCTCGCACGGCTTTCCGCTCTGAACGACCGCATTTCCGGCCTCAAGGTCGTAGCCGATAGTGCGGTGACGGTCGATGGTCTTTCCGCCTGGTTCGCCGCCCGCAAACCGCTCACCGTGCTGGTGGAATGCGACACAGGCGGCGCGCGCTGCGGGGTGCAATCGCCCGAGCAGGCTGCCGCTCTCGGCAAGCATATCGGCGGCCAGCCAGGCCTCGTCTTCGGCGGCCTGATGACCTATCCGAAGCCGGACAACGCCGCTGCGACACAGGAATTCCTGTCGGAAGCCGTGAAACTCCTGAAGGGCGAAGGGATCGAATGCCCGATCGTCAGCAATGGCGGCACGCCGAGCCTCTTCGAAGCGCATCTCGTGACCGCGGCAACCGAACATCGTGCCGGCACCTACATCTATAATGACCGTTCCATGGTGCGGGCCGGCCATTGCCGCGAAGAGGATTGCGCGATGCATATCCTCGCCACCGTCGTCTCAAGGCCGACGGAAGACCGGGCCGTCATCGATGCCGGCTCGAAGGCGCTCACCTCGGATCTTCTCGGCTTTGCCGATTATGGCCAGGTGGTCGGCTATCCCGACGCCGTCATCAAGGGGCTTTCCGAGGAGCACGGCGTCATCGACCTGTCGAAGTGCACCGGCCCTCGCCCTGAGATCGGCGACAAGATCCGCATCATCCCGAACCACACCTGCGTCGTCTCCAATCTTTTCGACCAGATGGTGTTTCATCGCGATGGCGTGGTGACCCGCGTCGAGGATGTGGCGGCTCGCGGCCTGGTCTGGTAGGGCGATCCGCTACCCGCGGGTTGCATCGGGGGCCACCCTCGTCCTTCGACGGCCTCAGGATGAGGGCGGAGCGAGTTCCGAGCATAGGGCTGGGCGAGATCGATCAGCCCTCCTGGTGAGGAGGCCCAAAGGGCCGTCTCGAACCACGAGGGCGGATGGGTTGCTTCCGGGCCTGCTCCCGTCAGGAGGCGGCTCGGCTCAGCAGGTCCATGTCGATTTCGGCCAGTTCCACCCGCCGCTCGAATGCCTGGCCGTTCTCGTCGAAGAGATGGCAGTCGGCGAGGCGGATACCGGTCTTGAGCGGCACGTCCATGCGGATGGCCGCACTGCCCTCCAGCGTCGCACAGAAATTCTCATCGATGCCATCAGCCGTGGCATAGGCGACCGTTTGGGCGCCGAGCCGTTCCACGACCGTCGGCACGATGGTCAGGGTCAGATCACCGTCGCCAAGCTGGACATGCTCCGGGCGGATGCCGAGCGTCAGCGGTTTGCCGGCAAAGCCAGGGCGCGGTGTCACCGGCAGCAGGGCCTTCTGACCTTTGTAATCCACCTCCACGCCCGCGTCGCTGACGCCAGCGCAGGTGACAGGCAGAAAATTCATCTTCGGATTGCCGATGAAGCGGGCAACGAAGGTATTCGCCGGCTTGTGGTAAAGCTCCAGCGGCGCGCCGACCTGCGATATCTCCCCGGCATTCAAGACTACGATCCTGTCGGCCATGGTCATGGCTTCGACCTGGTCGTGCGTCACATAGATCATGGTCGCCTGCAATTGGCGGTGCAGCTTCGCCAGCTCGATGCGCATGTCGGCACGCAGCGCGGCATCGAGGTTGGACAGCGGCTCGTCGAAGAGGAAGATCTTCGGCTCGCGCACGATGGCGCGGCCAATGGCGACGCGCTGACGCTGACCGCCGGACAGCTGGCCCGGCTTTTCCTGCAACCGTTTATCGAGGTGCAGGATGCGCGCGGCATGCTCGACCTTGGTCTTGAGCTTGTCTTCCGGCATTCTCTCCACTCGCAGCGGGAAGGCGATATTCTCGAACACCGACATATGCGGATAGAGAGCATAGGACTGGAAGACCATGGCAATGCCGCGCTTGACGGGCGGCAGATCGTTGACGCGGGCGCCATCGATCTTGATGTCGCCGCCGGTCACATCGTCAAGACCTGCGATCATGCGCAGCAAGGTCGACTTGCCGCAGCCGGACGGACCGACAAAGACGATGAATTCACCGTCGTTGACGTCGAGTTCCACGCCCTTGATGACCTCAAAATGACCATAAGATTTTTTGACCTGATTAAGGTGCAGCTTTCCCAAACTCTGTCTCCGCGCGGCGCCGCCAAGGGCGGGCAGGGCTCCAAAGGCCGCGCGTGGTGCGCGCGCGGCCCGGTGACTTGCAGACTTATTTATACTGCTCGAGATCGGCAGCGGCCTTCTTCAAGGCGTCTGCAGGCTGGGCCTTGCCGGTTACGACCGACTGGACCATCTCGATCATGACGTTCTGGAAGCCCTTATAGTCCTTGAACAACGGTTCCGGACCACCATAGCTGATGCCGTCGATGAAGGGCTTCCAGAAGGGATCCTTCTTTTCGAACTCGTCGACCTGAGCCGACGGGCGCAGAGGCGTGAGGCCGGCACCGCCCTGCAACTCGTACTCGCCCTGCGGGCCAGGCGAGGTGATGAACTTGGCGAATTCGATCGCCTTGTCCTCGACGCCGCTGCCCTTGAAGACTGCAAGGCTGTCGGTGATAAGCAAAGTGCCCGGGCCCTTGGCCGAGGGGCCGAGCGGCAACGGCGCGACGCCCCAGTTGATCTTCGTTTCCTTCAGGCGATAGGCCGCACCCGACCCCGCCTGGAGCATGCCGACCTTGCCGTCGAGGAAGATGGCGCGCATCTCGTTCTGCTCGTAAGCCGTCGGTCCCTCGACCGAGTAAGGCGTGATGTCCTTATAGGCCTGGAGGGCGGCCAGCACTTCCGGGCTGTCGAGAACGATCTTGTCGCCGTCGATGACCTTGCCGTTGTTGCTGTAAACCCAGTGGAGGAACTGGTGCATGGTGTTGTCGAAGGTCTTGGCCGACAAGCCGTAGCCCGGGATGCCGGTCTTTTCCTTGATCGTCTTGGCGTCGGCGATTTCCTCGGCCCAGGTGGTCGGCGGCTTCTCCGGATCGAGACCTGCCTGCTTGAACAGGTCCTTGTTCCAGTAGAGAGCCTTGGTCGAGAAGGCCACCGGTGTGCCCCATTGCTGACCATCGATGGTGACAGTATCGACAATGCCCGGATAATAGCTCTTCTTTTCGTCATCCGTCATCGGGATCGGAACGATCAGATCGTTTTCCGCGAACTGCTTGAGCGTGCGCGAACCGACATAGGCCATGGCGACCGGCGTACCGGCAGCAGCAAGCGTCGTCGCCTTATCCTGGCACAATTCCCAGCCGACGAGTTCCGGCTTGACCGCCCAGCCGGGGTTCTTGTCTTCCCACTGCTTGATGTACTTCACATGGATCGGATCGATGCTGTCACCGCAATAGATCCAGCTGATCTCCTTGTCGGCGGCCTGGGCGTTGACGGCGCCAAGCGCGGTGGAGCCGAGCAAAGCAAGGGCGAGAAGCCCCGTCTTGAAATGGAATGTCACGTTTAAGCTCCCGTTCTCTCTGGTGGTTGATTGATTTTATTGCTTCACCGCGCCGGCGGTCAGACCGCTGACGAGATACCGTTGCAGGAAGAAGATCACGACCAGAGCCGGCGCGATGCCGACGAAACTTGCGGCCATGAGTTCGTTCCAGACGACCTCCTGCCGGCCGAAATAGGCAAAGAGCCCGACCGGCAGCGGCATGTATTCCGTCTTCGAATTGAAGGTAAGCGCATAGATGAACTGCTGCGCGTAAGCCTCGATGAACGAGGAAATCGCAACGACGACGATGCCGGGCATCGCGATCGGCAGGATGACACGGCGCAGCGTATAGAACTGGCTCGCGCCATCGACATAGGCTGCCTCGTCGAGTTCGCGCGGAATGCGCCTGATATAGGTGTGCAGCAGCCAGATCCCGGTGGGGATGATGAAGGCGACGCCCGGCACGATCATGGCGAAATAGGTGTTCAGCACGCCGAAGGAGCGCATGAGCCGGAACAGCGGGATGAGCAGCACGGCGCCGGAAAACATCTTGACCGCGAGGAACGCGCCGAGCAGCAGGCCGGATCCCTTGAATTCGAAACGTGCGAAGGCGTAGGCGGCCGGCACGACGAGGATCAGCACGATGATGGTGATCGATCCGGAAATCAGAAACGAGTTGAAAATGTACCAGGCGAAGCCCGGCACGCTGGTCCACATCGTCCGGTAGGCCGTAAACGAACCGTTTTCCGGAATGAAATGGTAGGGCGACGAGAATAGCTGGCTGAGAGGCTTCAGCGACACCAGGAACCCTTCGATGAAGGGTGCCAGCACGAAAGCCAGGAACAGAAGGATTCCGGCATAAATGCCGATGATCTCGTACCATTTGTAGCGATTGATCATGGCGGGCTGGCTCATCGCTTGGCTCCTGCGGAAAAGCGGCTGGTCAGGCGGAAATAGGCAAGGCAGAAGAGCGACAGGAAGATGCAGATCAACACGGCACGCGCGGCACCCTCGCCATATTTGTAGGAGCCGATCGCGGTGCGATAGGTGTCGATGATCATCGTCGTCGTCTCCCCATTCGGGCCACCGCGGGTCAGAATCCAGATGATGTCGAAGGAGTTGAACGTCGAAATCAGCGAGAGCATCGACATGGTGACGAGCGAAGGCACCAGCAGCGGCAAGGTGATGCGGCGGAAACGATAGAAACGGCCGGCGCCGTCGGTCCAGGCGGCTTCATAGAGATCGTGCGGGACGGCCTGCATGGCCGCCAGCATATAGAGCGTGACCATCGGCACGCCGATCCAGACGTCGGTAACGATCGTTGCCCAGAAGGCCGAGCTGCCATAGGCCAGGAAGGCGACCGGGCTGTCGACGATGCCGAAACGCTGCAGCAGACCTGAAATCATGCCGAACTGGCCATTATACATCCAGCCCCACATGAAGATGCCGATCGCCATCGGCACGATCCAGGGCGGCATGGTCAGGATCCGGAAAAGCGCACGGCCAGGGACGGCGGAATTCAATAGCGCCGCGCCCAGGGTACCGATGATCATCTTGATCGACACGGAGAAGAACGTCCAGATGAAGGTGCGGACGATGACCGATGCGAATGTTTCGTTGAAGATCTTGCCGTAGTTCTCGAAACCGACCCAATTCGTCACCTTCTTCAACGACGCGTCGGTGAAGGACAGGATGACGGTGTCCACCAGCGGATAGGCGACGACGACGGTGACATAGAGGAGAGCCGGAAGAAGCAGGATCCAGGCGAAGATGACTGTGCTGCGTTGAACACCCATCTTGCGCCCCTCCTCAGGCGGCTCTCGAATAGAGCGCTTCGTCGAATTCGTCCCAGACCGGACGTAGGTCCACGACGGCTCTTTTCATTCGCGCCTCGTCCATCGAGAGCGCCAGAATGCCCGCTTCCAGCGCATTCAGCGTCGAGACCGGCAGGTGCAGCCCGGATTTGACATGCGCAATAATATCGGCCGCCATCTGCTCGTCGGCGCCGTAATGCTGCGAAAGCGTGGTGGCCGCGTAGGAGTTTTCGATCACCTTATTGCCCGTGAGCACTTCATGGACGTTGAAATAGCCGCGGATGAAATCACCTTCGGCCATGCCGCGCGAACCCATGATGGCAAAGCGGCGGAACTGATCCGGCACGTTCAGATTGGTATGGAAGTTCATGCCGACGCCATTGGCATATTCGACGATCGCCACCTGATAATCGATGATGTCGCCGTCGCTGTCAAAGACCTTGTCCGACCCCATCCAACCGCTCGGCTTGCGATGGAAGAGCTCGAGATCGTTGATGCCTTCCCGTGCCGGATCGTTTTCCGGGATGAAGCTCTTGCGGCCACCGAAGCTTGCCACCCGCTCCGGCCGCGCGCCGACGACACCATTGTAAAGATCGAGGTCGTGGCAGCATTTCTCCAGCATGAAACTGCCGGAATAATGTTCGTAGCGGCGCCAGTCACGCATGAAGAAGGCGCCATGATAGGGCTCGATATGCTCGGCGGCCTCAATGGAAACGACATGGCCGAGCTTTCCTTCCGCCTGCGCGGCCAACAGATCGCGGTACATCGGCGAATAGCGCAGCACGAGACCGACCATCAGCCGCTCGTGCCCGAACTTCGCCATCAGGCGGGCAAGCTCGATACTGTCCTTAATGGTCGTGACGATCGGTTTTTCGCAGAAAATCTTGAGGCCGGCCTCGAGGCCGATGCGGATGTGATCGAGATGCATGTGATTGGGCGAGCCGATCATCAGCAGATCGATCTTCTCGTTGGCAATCAGCTCCTGAGGCGTCGCATAGGCCTTTCCGGCCGATATGCCCTTCTCGATCAAACCGGGCAGGCCTGCGGGCGCGGGATCGACATATCCGGCAATCTCGAAGCTTTCGTCGATCGCCTTGAAGACATAGCCCAGATATCCCAGGCGGAATCCCAGCCCAATGATTCCCACTCGCATGCTTTTATGTTCCCATTACGTAATTTATTTTCGTAAGCTTGGGGCAAATTTTCGCATTCGTCAACGACGTTCGCGCATTTACTCAAAAACATGAAATTTATTTTCAGATTATCGCCTAAAAAAGCGCAGCTCTCAGGGATGAGGCCGCGCGCGATTTGACTGGATTGCCGCTTATTTCGGCAGAGCCGGACCCGTTATCTGTCAGGGCCGTTATATTGCCAGTATTGATAGTTCGGTTTTCTGGTGCTGCTGGAAATCACGCCATCCTGATCGCAGACATAACCGAGGCGCGGAAGGCTCCGGTAAAACAGACCTTCGCGGAAATAATCCGCGTGCAACGTGGTCGTGCGGCATTGAAATTTTTCGTCTGCCGCCATTTTTGGCGCAGTTACGCCCGGCAGGTTCTTGTAAGGATAGACTGGAGCGACATATGGCTGGGGTAGAAGCGGGTTCTCTGCAAAGGCTGCAGTCGGCGCAAGACCTGCCAGAAACAGCGCAACAATGGCGATTTTCGATTTGGTCAACATGACTTGCGACAATCCTTTACCCATGCGAATTAGCCACTTCAGCATCCCGCATGAATATAATGACGCCGCTGTCGCGCGCCAACAGGCCGCCCGTCGAAATCGCGTTCAAATGATCGATGGGGTAGCGACGGAAATTCGTTCACGCTGCGTTACACCAAATAAAATGCTTTTATCCGCAAATACAACATGGGCGCGCAACCGGCATTTGCGACAAGTCATAAGCATGTTATATAGTAGTAGAAAAGTCTTCTTAGTTGCTGTCGCCGCGGTTTCTGTTTGCAGGAGTAACAGTCATTCTCGAACAGATTAATCGTATCCCTCGCCTTGTCGATCCCGACATCGCTGACGAAGCCGCTCAGCAGCTTCGCATCTATGTCATAAACCTCGATCGGTCGCGCGAGCGTTGGGAACGCCTATGCAGCCAGGCGATGGAATACGACCTGGACATCACGCGCATTCCCGCCGTCGACGGTCGTGTGATCGCGGAGCGTGATCGCATCGATTTCCATCCGAAGTCCTTCATCTATCATAACGGACGCAAGCTTCTGCCCGGCGAATACGGCTGCTATCGCAGCCATCTGCTTGCTTTGGAGCAGTTTGTCGCCAGCGGCGACAAGATGGCGATCATCATGGAAGACGACGTCGAGCTCAACGAACGGCTGATTCCACGCGCGATCGCAGCCATGGAAAGCGTTCAAGGCGCGCGCCTCGTCAAGCTCGTCAATCACCGCCTCGTCGGCTTCAAGGCGATCCGCGAAACCGCTGAAAACGATGTCGTCGGCCGCTGCATGCACGGCCCGCAGGGGTCGGCTGCCTGCTATATCGTCAACCGCAAGGCCGCCAAGAAGCTGCTGACGACGCTGAAGCCCATGCTTCTTCCTTATGACGTCGCTCTTGAGCGCGGCTGGTCGACCGGCGTGGAAACCTTCACGACATTTGAAAATCTTGTCGACTTCAGCCCGCACCGCGCCGCCACGACCATCGGCAAGCGTATTCACTACCGCGCCGTGAAGCGCCATCCCCTGTTGCGGCTGACGGCGCATTGGTTCCGCACATGCGATCAGATGCGGCGCTGGCGCTACGCCGTCAAGGAAGCAGCGGCGAGCTTGAGCGAGCGCTGAGCTTGATAGGACGGCCGCCGCTCAATTCCTCAGGCTGCATCTATAGCTGCGCGACATTATCGAGATTCGGCTGGCCGACCGTCAAATCCGTCTCGCGTTCGCGATAGACGAGATCGACCACCTCGCTGCTGGGCGCATAGCCGGATACGAGCTTCTGCAGCAGCGTTCTGGCGAGGGGGATGTCATTTTTCTCCAGCGCCGCCTCCAGCGCTGCAAGCCGCTTCGACAACTCCGGCCAGGGCAGGAAATCTTCCTTCGCCTGCATGATGCGCGGATGGCTCGTCGGTTGCGGGTTATCGCCGATCAGAAGTTCCTCATAGAGCTTTTCGCCAGGCCTCAAGCCGGTGATTTCCAACTCGATATCGCCTTCCGGCTCATCCGCATCCCGCACCGTCAGACCGGACAGTTCCACCATGCGCCGGGCGAGATCGGCAATGCGCACAGGCTCACCCATGTCGAGCAGGAAAACGTCGCCGCCTGCCGACATCGCGCCCGCCTGGATGACCAGCTGCGATGCCTCGGGGATGGTCATGAAGTAGCGGGTGATATCGGGATGAGTGAGCGTGATCGGCCCGCCGTCGCGAATCTGCTGGCGAAACAGCGGCACGACCGAACCGGAGGAGCCCAGCACATTGCCGAAGCGCACCATGGCGAAATTGGTGCTGTCGGTATCTGATTTGCGATCGGCATCCATCGCCTGCAGCACCATTTCCGCCAGCCGCTTGCTCGCGCCCATGATATTGGTCGGACGCACTGCCTTGTCGGTGCTGATGAGGACGAAACTCTCGACGCCATGATCACGGGCGGCTTCGGCCGCGATCAGCGTTCCCAGCACATTGTTGCGGATGCCCTCGACGGGATTGTATTCGACGAGTGGCACGTGCTTGTAAGCGGCGGCATGGTACACGGTCTTTGGCCGCCATGCCTCCATGATCTGCCTGAGCCGCTGGCCGTCCCTGACGGAGGCAAGAAAGGGGATGATGCGTACATCGGCATGGCCGGCCGAGGCAGCCGATTTCTCCAGTTCGCCGTGAATGGCATAGAGCGCGAATTCGCTCTGTTCCACCAGCAAGAGCGAGGATGGCTCGTTTTTCAGGATCTGACGGCAGAGCTCGCTGCCGATCGAGCCGCCCGCTCCGGTCACCATGACCACCTTGCCGCGTATATTCTTCTCGATCAGGTCGCGGTCCGGGGCAATCACATTGCGGCCAAGCAGGTCCTCGATATCGAGTTCGCGCAGATCCGAGACCGCGACGCGACCCTGGGCGAGCGCAGTCAGATCGGGCATGGTCCTGACCGTTACGCGCGCCTTGCGCATGTTTTCGAGGATTTCATTGCGACGTTGCCGCGTGGCGTTCGGCAAGGCAAGCAGCACGCCCTTGATTTCGCCCGAGACCACGAGCGCCGACAGATCGTCTGGAGCGTAGATCGGCAGGCCGCCCATGATGCTGCCATGCAGGTTGCGGTCGTCATCGAGATAGCCGACGACATTCAGCTCGGCGCTGTTGGCAAGCGCACCCGCAAGCTGCCGTCCCGAAGCGCCGGCGCCGTAGATCAGCACCTTGCCAAGCTGATTGCGATTGAGGAGCCGCTGATAGGCATTGCCGAGCCAATAGCGTGTCCACATGCGCGACAGGCCGATTGCGATCAGCAGCAGCAGCGGCTGCAATATGCCGACCGTACGGGGCACGCCCGGCACGCTGATCGCGGTAAAAATCGTCATGAAGGCGAGCGCATAGATAGCCACCGCCTTGACGACAGTCACGAAAGCCGAAAGGCCCGCATATCGGAAAATGGCGCGATAAAGGCCAAGGACGATGAAGATCGGTATGGCGACGAGCAGGGAGACGATGGCCGGCAGCCATTCGACGCCTTCGAGAATGACCCAATCGTCGAGACGCAGACAATAGGCGAACCAGACCGTGAGCACGCAAAGGCTGGCGTCGACCAGCAGCGCCAGTGCGCGCTTGGTGGAACGCGGCAGTGCCAGAAATGGCAAAACGAGCTTATCAGCGGGCACCATCAGTCAGTTTTCCTCGGCGCCAGTCATCGGAGCAGCGCACCGCTTTTCTCGCATAAATTGTCTCACAAAGCATCATACGATCCCTGACGACTGTATCGCGCTTCCATCAGCAGGATCCAATCATTCGCGGAGCCGATTTACATTTAGAACAGCCGGCGCGCAATTGCATCCCCCGATCCTGAAGAAGCCCTGGCGCAAAAAGCCGGAAGAGCGCTCATTTGCCGAAATAGCCGCGGATGACGGGGTGCCGAAACAGGCCGAGGAGAATGGCAAAAGCCATGCCGAGGGCCGCACCGAACATCGCGCCGGCGATCAGGCCCGCGACCATCATCACCTTCCGGCTCGGTCCATCCGCCTTCAACGGCGGCTCCGCTTCGGAGATCACGCGAATATTGCTCTGCGACAGGTCCTGCGCGTCACTCGCCTGACCGGATCGCTTCAGAAGCGATTCATAAAGATCGCGGGCAGCGGTTGCCTTGCGTTGCAGTTCGTTCAGGCCGACGAGCTTGCCGGATGTATTGACTTGCGAGGCTTTCTGCACCGCAAGTTCCTTGGCGATGTCCTGCTCGGCCTTCTGCGCCTGTTCATAGTCCGCCCGGGCCGAGGTCATCTGCCGCTGCAATTCGGCCCGGATTTCCGCGCCAAGGCTTTCCAGGGAGGATTTGGCGGCGAGCAAGCGCGGATGACGGGCGCCAAGCTGGCTTTGAAGGCTGCCGACATTGGCCGCCAACGCCGCATATTGCTGCCGCAGGCTGCTCAATGCGTTCGACGTCGCCCCGGAGGAAGGATTGTTGGAAACCACATCATCGAAGCTCAACTTGCCAGCCGCGTCGGCACGGGCCTTCGCCTCGATCGTCTTCTGCTGGGCGGTGACCAGCATGTCGTTCAGCGCGGTCAGGCGCTTGTCGGAAATCAGATTGCCCTCGACAGCCACCATGTCATTGTCGGCACGATACGTTTCGACGGCTTTCTCGGCCGATAGTACCTGCTGGCGCAGATCCTCGAGCCGGGAATCCAGCGCGGTATTGCTGCTCTTATAGCTGTTCGACGCGGCCTTGCTCTCCTCTTCCATGAAGGAGGCCACGAGTTGGTTGGCGATCCTGGCCGACTTTTGCGGATCGCCGGTCGTCACCTTCGCTGTTACGACATAGGTGCTTGCCTCGCGGGCGATCTGCACGGCTTTCGCCAGCGCGGCGGCCGCGACATATTTCGCCGCCTCGCCGGTGGCGCCGCCATCGAACTGCGAATCCTGATCGAGCTTCAACGCATCCACGACCCGACCGAGCACCTTGCCCGAAGACAGGATCTGCGTCTGGCTGTCGATCATCGTCGTGATCAATTCAGGCGCCGTGGGAGCCTGCTGGGCGGAATCGGAAGTACCGACCGGTCGCGGATCGAAGTAGAGACTGGTTTCGGCCGTAAATTTCTGAGGTATCAGCGGAATGACGGCCGCGCCCAGCACGGCGCCAGCGCCGGCGAGGGCAAGGACCACGAACTTCTTTGCCCAGATCGAGGCAACGGCCGAGCGAAGATCGAGCAACGGCACCTCAGCCATCACTGCCGGCACCGGCAGTGCGGCGGCACTCGGCGGCGTCGCAATCATTGCGGCTTCCATTATCGGGGCAACGGCGGCAACCGGCTCGGCGGCCGGCTGCGGTTTTACATCGGGCTGAAATTCGCGCGGCGACGGCTCGCTCTTGCTCGCTCCCTGTGTTGCCATGTCGATTGTCGCCATGTCGATCGGCCGAGCCGCCGCGGCAGGCTCGATGCCGGAAACGAAATCGCGCGGACGCAGCAGCGGGCTGCGCGAACGTTGGCCCTGACGGTATCCGTCAGACGGCTCAATGCCGCGCCAACCCGAAAGTTGGTCCGATCGCTTGTTTCGTTCCATTGAGCTCATGCCAGGCTTTCTACGCTCCGCAGACCTGTTGCGCCCAGCGGATGCAAGGAGTTTAGAAATGTTTGGCTAACGGAACATTAAGGACACTCGGAGGAAGTCGAGGCAGCGGCAATGGCAGCGCTTTCCATTCACCATTGTTCAACGCAACCAGCCTTATGAAAACAGCGCCTTCACCGCCAACGGGAGCGTGGAATGACCGGACCGATGACAAGACTGCTGCATCGCGCGCTTGCCGCTACGGTGGCCATTGCCTCCATTGTCGCGCAAGCCGATGACGGCTTTGCCGCCTCGCAGCTCTGCTATCGTGGCATCAATCTTTCCGGCGCCGAATATGGCGACCGCGACGGGGCGTTCGGCGTCAACTATACATATAACTCGGAAGAGACCGTGCGCTATTTCGCGAACAAGGGTATGAATATCGTGCGTTTGCCCTTCCGCTGGGAGCGCCTGCAGCCGGTGCTGGGGCAACCTTTCGACGGCGCGGAGCTGCAGCGGCTGAAGGATGCCGTCGATCTCATCCAGAAGCACGGCATGGCCGTGCTCCTCGATCCGCACAATTTCGGCTATTACGACAAGACCCAGCTGACGCAGGCGCCTGCGACGGATCTTGCCTTCGGTGACTTTTGGGCACGGCTGGCGATCGAATTCGCCAACCGCAAGGGCGTCCTATTCGGCCTGATGAACGAGCCGCACGACATCAAGGCGCCGGACTGGCTAGAGGCGGCCAATGCGGCCATCCGCAGCATCCGCACCGTCGGGGCGCGCAACCTTATTCTCGTGCCCGGCACGAACTGGACGGGGGCGCACAGCTGGTCGGCCGACGTTCTGGGCGGCGGCGCCAATGGCACAGTCATGCTCGGCGTCAAGGACCCGCTCGATTTCTACGCCTTCGAATTCCATCAGTATCTCGATGCCGACAGCTCCGGCACACACGCCGTCTGCGATGGCAGAGACAGTGCCCAAAAGGGATTGCTTGATGTCACGGAGTGGCTGCGCAAGAACGGCAAGCGTGGCTTTCTCGGTGAATTCGGCGTGCCCGGCACCCAGCCCTGCCTCGACGGGCTGAAGGCCGTGTTCGGCATCATGGCTGATCATAGCGACGTCTGGCTCGGCTGGAGCTATTGGGCTGCGGGCGAATGGTGGCCGGCGGACGAACCGTTGAACGTGCAGCCGCGTAACGGCAAGGACCGGCCGCAGATGAAGACGATCACGGCTGCCGCCGGCAAGAAGGCAGCCCTGGCGCCGAGCTGCGCGGCCGTGAAGCCGGCGGGCTGATCGACGGTGAGAACCGGCGGCGCAGGCAGGCGATTGGCGCTTTGTCGCGAATCATGAGACTGCTATCGTCGTGCCGGCCAAAGCATGCGGCAGCCCCGGACAACAGATGAGAAGCCCTACCGATAAACAGCGCGTCGATTATCCGATCCTGGCGATCACGCTGTTTTCGGTGCTCTACAACTGCATCCTCGCCTATATCAACCACAACATCATGCCGCTTTCGGTCTCGCATGTCGTGCTCTGCGAGGGCCTGATGATGATCTCCAGCGTGGCTTTCATTCTGAAAAAGGGAATCTATGAAGAAGACCTGCCGATCGTCCTTTTCCTCGTCTTCACGCTTGTCATCACGATCTACATCACCGTCTTCAATCGCCTGACCTTCATCGACCAGTTCCGCAACATCCTGATCATCTTCTGCTTTGCCGGCATCGGCAGCTGGGCGAGCGAGCGAACGGTCAGGCTTGCCTTCCGGATCGCCTGCGCGGCGGTGCTGCTATTCCTCGTCTGCGAAGTCGTCAGCACGCCCTTCTACGTCAGCCTGTTCCATCCCGGCGAATATTTCGAGAATACGCGCGGGATCAAGCAGGCGAGCTTCAATTCGACCGGCCTCTTTGCCAATGCCCTCGGCTTCCAGGGGCGTTTCTCCTTCGGCCTCATCGATCACCGTTCGTCCTCGATCTTCCTGGAGCAGGTGTCTCTCGCCAATTTCTGCGGGGTCATCGTCATCTACCTGCTCTCATTCTGGCCGAAGCTCGCCCTGCTCGAAAAAGCGCTTTTTATCTCGACGGTGCTTTTGATCCTGCTCACCAACGATACCCGCACGATGCTGATCTTCTCCTGCATCAGCATTGCGGGTTATTTTCTGTTTCCCAAGATCCCGAAGGGTTTCAGCCTTGTCCTGATGCCAGTCATCATCCTGGTGGGCTTCTTCGTGCATTTCATGAAGCCGGACGAGGTCGGAGACAATTTCACGGGACGGATCGGCGTCACGATCAAGAAGATGCTGGAGCTCGATATCCAATCCATGCTCGGCCTGTCGATCTCGCGCATCGGCGAATTCGCCGACAGCGGCTATGTCTATCTCATCTACGGGTCGACGATCTTCGGCCTGATCGTCTTCTGGCTCTTCGTCTGCCTCTATCCGGCAGGAAGGACGGCGGCGCAAAGGCGGTGCGCGCATTCACTCTCTCTTTTCATTTTTCTGAATATGATGATCGGCGGTACGGCAATCTTTTCCATAAAGATCGCCGGACTGCTCTGGCTGCTCGTCGGTTACATGCGTGTCTCCGACAGACCGCGCGCCGTTCGGGCGCAGTCGGAGACCTTAAACGAAAGCAGAGTGCCGGGCTGACGACGATTCGCGTCGGCAACGGCCGGGTGAGGATCGGGATGCTTGTTCAGCTGCAGTATCTGCGTGCCATCGCTGCGCTGATGGTCGTCTATTTTCATTCGGTGCTGCAGGTGCCGAAGGTCCAGCCTGGCTTCCAGACGGTTTTCCATCTCTTCGGCGAGACGGGCGTCGACATATTCTTCGTGCTCAGCGGTTTCGTCATGTGGCTGACCACAGCCGGGCGCGAAGTTCGCCCGCTGGATTTCTACCGGCGCCGGATCCAGCGCATCGTGCCGCTCTATTGGCTGGCGACCCTGTTTGCCGCCAGCGTGGCGCTGGTGGCTCCGACGTTGCTGAAGTCGACTGTCTTCGACCTTCCGCATCTCATCGCCTCCCTCTTCTTCCTTCCCTGGCGCAATCCGGCTGATCTCACGCTGACCGTCCCCGTCGTCGTGCCGGGCTGGACGCTGAACTACGAGATGTTCTTCTATCTCATCTTCGGCCTGCTGCTGCTCGTGCGCGAAAAATGGCGCTTCGCCGCACTCTTTGCCGCGATGACCGCGATCATCGCCGTCTGCAGCATTCTCCCAGGCGATACGACCGCCGCCAAATTCTACAGCGATCCGATCATCTATGAGTTTCTGGCGGGCGTCTTTCTTGCCAAGCTCTATCTCGACAAGATCCTGCTGCCGCAGGCCGTCGCCTGGCCGGCGCTGGTGATGGGATTCTCGTTCCTGCTCATCAACGAAACGCTCTGCGATGCCAGCATGCGCGCCTACATGTGGGGCATCCCGGCCGTCGTCATCCTGTACTCGGCCGTCTCTATCGACTTCTCGAAGCTCCCGGTCATCGCCACGCTGAATTACCTGGGGGATGCCTCCTACAGCATCTATATCACCCACGCCTTCACGCTCGCATTGCTGCGCGTCGTTTGCGTCCACCTGAATATCGACATTCTGGCGAATGCGCCGGTCTTCGTCACCGGCTGTATCCTCTGCTCGGCGATCGGCGGCGCCGTCGTCCATGAGCTGACGACGCCCAGCCGCTGGAGAAAATGGAGAAGGAAGCGCGCGGTCGCCGCGTGACTGTCGTCCTATCAAATCAGCGCTCCCCATCAGATTCGTGCCGTCTTCCGTCGGGACGACGGGGATACGCGGCTGGACGGCGCAATGGGAACTGAATTTTCCGCCGCCTGTCATAAGCTTTGCCCCACGTTCGGATCGGGGACACTTTTCCCTGCCGGCTGATTGCGATAAGCGAGCGGCGAAGATCAAGCCGCTTTACGAGGGAAGAGACATGACGAGCTATGTATTGACAGTGACGTGCAAGTCGACGCGTGGGATCGTTGCGGCGATCTCGAACTATCTGGCCGAGCAGGGCTGCAACATCGTCGATTCCAGCCAGTTCGACGATCTCGATACCGGCAAGTTCTTCATGCGCGTCTCCTTCATCTCCGAGGAAGGGGTGGGTGGGCCGGCGCTTGCCGAAGGCTTCAAGCCGATCGCCGAGAAGTTCGCCATGGATGCGGAGATCCACGATGCCAAGAAGCGCATGAAGGTGCTGCTCATGGTCTCGCGCTTCGGCCATTGCCTGAACGACCTGCTCTATCGCTGGAAGATCGGTGCATTGCCGATCGACATCGTCGGCGTCGTCTCCAACCATTTTGATTACCAGAAGGTGGTCGTCAATCACGACATCCCCTTCCACCACATCAAGGTGACGAAGGATAACAAGCCGCAGGCCGAAGCCCAGCTTTTGGAACTGGTCGAGCAGACCGGCACCGAGCTCGTGGTGCTGGCCCGCTATATGCAGGTTCTGTCGGATGCTCTCTGCCGGAAGATGTCGGGCCGCATCATCAACATCCACCATTCCTTCCTGCCGTCCTTCAAGGGAGCGAACCCTTACAAGCAGGCCTATGAGCGCGGCGTGAAGCTGATCGGGGCGACGGCGCATTATGTGACGGCCGATCTCGACGAGGGTCCGATCATCGAGCAGGACACGGCTCGCATCACGCATGCGCAGTCGGCTGAGGATTATGTCTCGATCGGCCGCGACGTCGAGAGCCAGGTACTGGCCCGCGCCATCCATGCGCATATCCACTATCGCACCTTCTTGAACGGCAACCGCACCGTCGTCTTCCCGGCAAGCCCGGGCTCCTATGCCTCCGAGCGCATGGGGTGAGGCGCGAGCGCGCTTTCGGCGGGCTTCTTTCCCTTTTCGCTCCCACACGCGATTTGATATCACCCGGTATCGAATCGTCTCGGAGATCAAGGAGGGGATATGTCATTGTATCGCAATGGAACGCTGCTGCTGGCGGCGTTCCTCCTGTGGGCTCCGGCATCTCGTGGCGTGACCGAAGCGCAGGACCCCTCCAAGATCGATTTCGCCAAGCTGATCGAATGCACGACCTATGACGTGCCGAGCTACAACGAATTCGCCATGTGGCTGACCGGGCCGGAAAGCGCCAAGGCCATGAAGCTGTTCGGTATCAGCGAACTGTCGTCAGACAATCCCTTTCTGCGGGAATTCCAGCTTTCAGCACCCTTGACGGTTTTCGGACGGCAGACGAACAGAGTTGCCTTCGCCTCTACCGGGCCGCTCGCCGTGCTCGACGAAGCCGACCCGCATTCCCTGGCGAAACAGCTTGGCGTAACGGCTGCGGTCGACCGGCCAAACAAGTTCCTCGGTGAAAAGGAAATCCTGTCGCGCAAGGACCAGCAGGAAAATTCCGACACCGTACTTCACACCCGTATCTCATTGAATGTCTCGACCGATGAGGCTCATCCGGGCAAGACGCTCGCCGGTTGCAGCTATTCCATCGAGGTCGAGTAGGCGATCATGCCTCGCCGGCTGCATGCGGCGGCCTATCTTTCCGCTCATTGCGCGACCACCCTATCTGTTTTGGGTAATTTTCTTTAGGATGGAATGGTTTAGTGTCGATGCAAATGAACCTTCCGGGGGGATGCCATGGCCGACGCCGCGCTTGTGAATCGTATGCAACTGCCAAGACCGGACGTGACGCCGGAGGAAGCAGCGGAGATACTGTATGCGCATTACGGCTTGAGCGGGGCACTGACGGAGCTCGGCAGCCAGCAGGATCGCAACTACCGCATCGATGCCGGCGAGAATGCCTATGTGCTGAAGATTTGCCGGGCCGAATATGAGCTGGTCGAGCTCGAGGCGCAGAATGCCGCTATCCGCCACCTGCATGCCAAACCGGATTCTCCGCGCGTGCCCGAGATCGTGCCGGCGCTGAACGGCCGCGACATCCTGACCATCACCTTGCGGGAGCAGGATTACCTCGTTCGGCTGCTCGGCTTTCTCCCCGGCCAGACGCTGACACGGCGCAAGCATCTGCCGCCGGCTTCAGCCGCCGGGCTCGGCGCGCTGTCGGCCCGGCTTGCCCGCAATCTCGCCGATTTCGATCATCCCGGCCTTCACCGAAGCCTGCAGTGGGATCTGCGCCGCGCGGGACCCGTGGCGGTTCAGCTCCTGTCGGCCATTACGGACCATGAAGCGCGCGACCGCATCGCCAAGGCGATGGTGGCCGCCGTCAAACGCATCCAGCCACTTGCAGGCGATCTACGCATCCAGCCCGTGCATCATGACGTCACCGACGACAATGTCGTCAGCCATCCCGACGCACGTGGGCAGCTGGTGCCCGATGGCGTCATCGATTTCGGCGATATCATTCAGGGTTGGCTGGTGGGCGACCTTGCCGTTACCTGTGCATCGCTGCTGCATCATGCGGAAGGCAATCCCTTCCGTATCCTTCCCGCCATCAAGGCCTATCATGCCATCTATCCGCTGGAAGAGGTCGAGGCCAAGGCGCTGTGGCCGTTGATCGTCGCGCGCGCCGTCATTCTGACCGCCAGTACCGAACAGCAGCTCGCGATCGACCCGGACAATGACTATGTGCGCGGCAATCTCGATTTCGAGCGCGAGATCTTCGATGTGGCGACCGGCGCGCAACCGGATGTGATGGAGGCCGCAATCCTGCGGGCAATCGGCTTCGACATCGCTCCGATCGCCATGGAAAGCTGGTCGCCGCTGCTGCCCGATATCGATTCCTCGCAGATCGCCGCAATCGATCTTTCCGTCACCGGCCCGGATTTCGCCGACGGCAACTGGCAAAAGCCCGACATGGATTGGCGGCTGCTCGCCCAGACGGCGATGACATCAGGCGCGGCGGCAACCCGCTACGGCGAATTCCGCCTGTCCCTCGCCGCTCCGCTCAACATGGCGCCGCCGCAGAATTTCGCCCTGCATTGCGATATCTGCCTGCCGGCCGGCGCCACGGTTGCGGCTCCCTTCTCCGGCCTTCTGCAACGGCAGGGGCAGCACCTCGTGCTCGCCGGCGAAGAGATAAGCCTTCATCTGGACGGCGTCGAGAGCGCTCTCGAGGATGGAGCTGCCATCGAACAGGGCGCGACAGTCGGCACGATCGGCACCGAGGGTTCGGCGATCGGAGGATTGCGCGTGCAGCTTTGCCGCGTGGCCAATCTTATGCCGCCGCTCTTTGCGGCCGCGGATCAGGTAGACGGCTGGTCGGCTATCTGCCCCTCGCCCGTCGCTCTTCTCAACGCCGCCTGCGAAGCGCCGAGACCAGATGCATCCACGCTGCTGTCATTGCGCAATGCGCGCTTCGCCAAGCCGCAGAAGCACTATTACGAGCTGCCGCCGCAGATCGAGCGCGGCTGGCGCGAATTCCTGTTCGACACGCAGGGACGCTGCTACCTCGACATGGTCAACAATGTGACGACACTCGGCCATGCTCATCCTCGGTTGACGGCGGCGATCGCGCAGCAGTGGTCGCGGCTCAATACCAACTCCCGTTTCCATTATGCCGCCGTCGCGGAATTTTCCGAGCGGCTGGCGACACTGGCGCCTGAGGGACTGGAGAGCATCTTCCTCGTCAATAGCGGCTCGGAAGCAAACGATCTCGCGATCCGCCTTGCCTGGGCGCACACGGGCAGGAGGAACATGCTCTGCCTGCTGGAGGCCTATCACGGCTGGACTGTCGCCAGCGACGCCGTATCCACCTCGATTGCCGATAATCCACAGGCGCTGACGACGCGACCGGACTGGGTGCATCCCGTCCTGTCGCCCAATACCTATCGCGGACCATTCCGCGGCCCCGATTCTGCTGGAGGTTACCTCGACGACGTCGAAGCGAAACTGAAAGCCATCGACGACAAGGGCGATGGCCTCGCCGGCTTCATTGCGGAACCGGTCTATGGCAATGCCGGCGGTATCGCATTGCCGCATGGCTATCTTGCTGGCGTCTACGATGCCGTCCGGCAGCGCGGTGGCCTTTGCATCGCCGATGAAGTGCAGGTTGGCTACGGGCGGCTCGGCGAGCACTTCTGGGGCTTCGAAACGCAAGGCGTCGTGCCCGATATCATCACCATCGCCAAGGGCATGGGCAACGGCCACCCACTCGGCGCCGTCATCACCCGTCGCGAGATTGCCGATTCGCTGGAAAAGGAAGGCTATTTCTTCTCCTCCGCCGGCGGCAGTCCGGTCAGTTGCGTCGTCGGCCTGACCGTTCTCGATGTCCTCAAGGACGAGAAGCTGCAGGAAAATGCCCGCGTCGTCGGCGACCGGCTGAAGGCAGGGCTGATCGCTTTGATGGATCGCTTCCCGCTGATCGGCGCCGTCCATGGCACGGGACTTTATCTCGGCGTGGAATTCGTCCGCGACCGGGAGACGCTTGCGCCGGCTACGGAAGAGACGACTGCAATCTGCGAACGCCTGCTCGACCTTGGGATCATCATGCAGCCGACCGGCGATCACCTGAATGTGTTGAAGATCAAACCGCCGCTCTGCCTCGCGCCGGAAAGCGCCGATTTCTTCGTGAAAGCCCTGGAGACGGCGCTCGAAGACGGTTTTTGATGGGCTCTCGAGCGCCGTTAACCATTGAGGTGTTTTAGCGGCGCGCGCATATTAATGCCGCGGGGGCATTGTCGAATCTCGCGCCAGTTCCTATCTGTCTGTCGGTGATCGGCGAGCCGTGCCGCACGGGTAGCAATGCGAAGGCATTTAACACAACCTTCTCCGCAACCCGCCAGGCTCGGAATTTTATTTTCCCGATCGTCGATATTTTGACATCTTTCGGAATATGTTTCTGAAGATGAAATCGCTATTATCTACTAATATACTAGATAATAGTTCACCGCACCGTGGCGCTCCGTTGTCGGAGCTCCAGCAAGTACAACGCCAACTGAGGAAGTGACATGCTGAATACCAAAGTCATCGCTTCGATCCTTCGGCGGTCCGTGCTTGGCAATGACCGCTCGGGCGCACTCTCCCGCCCGCGCTGTCGAATGTGACGTTCGTCCTCCCTACCGGAATCAAACAGTCAATTCGCCATATCTGCGCCGTAAGCGCAGTGGGAGTCTATTTATGAAGAAGCAAGTTATCGAATACGCCGGCGTTCCCGTCGGTATCGTCGTTCCCGACCAGGATCGGCTCAAGTTCATCGCTGTCAAATACCATGTCCATGATCTGGACGAGCAGCATTTCAGAAACGCGGACGAAGTGAAGCTTGCGATCCGCGATCTCCTCTCCCGCCAACAGGCCAAGCCGATCCATGTTTGATGGATCGGCTCGCTTTCAATTTTTCTCATCCCCATCACCCGCCCTCGCCCTTCGACAAGTTCAGGGTGAGGGCTAATCTTTTTCACCGCGGTTGATGAACGAATGCCGTCTCGGCTTTCGAACCAACCTTAACCGCCTATCTTGTCTTTTCCCTCTCTTTACGATCCTATCGCCATGACGACCTCGCGCGTTGAATGGCGAAGGATTTTTCATTGGCCGATCATCTCAATCTTCTGACCGATGTCGAAGGCGTCGCCGTCGGTCACGCCACCGATCTTGTGCTCGGTTCCGGTGTCACCGCCATCATCTTCGATGAGCCGGCGGTCGCATCCTCCACCGTCCTCGGCGGCGCGCCGGGCGGGCGGGACACGGCATTGCTGGATCCCGCGATGACGGTGGGCGCCGTGGATGGGCTCGTGCTTTCGGGTGGCTCGGCTTTCGGGCTCGATGCTGCCGGTGGCGTGCAGGCGGGCTTGAGGGAAATCGGCCGCGGCCTGAAGGTCGGCGATGCGCTGGTGCCTATCGTGCCGCAGGCAATCCTGTTCGATCTCATCAACGGCGGCAACAAGGATTGGGGGCTGCACTCGCCCTATCGCGATCTCGGCTATGCTGCCTTCAAGGCCGCGAGCAAGGGCTCCTTCGCGCTCGGTACCGTCGGCGCGGGAACGGGCGCCACGACGGCAACGGTCAAGGGCGGGCTCGGCTCGGCAAGCGCCGTCAGCAGCAGGGGATACACGGTCGCCGCCATCGTCGCCGTCAATGCACTCGGTTCCGCCACCATCGGCGACGGCCCACATTTCTGGGCGGCTTCCTTTGAGGAAAATGGCGAATTTGGCGGCCTTGGGATGCCGCAAGCGGTCGATTCGCGCCTGCGTTTAAAGGGCACCAACATTACCGCCACGACCATCGGTGCCGTCATCACCGACGCCCAGCTGACCAAGGCGGAGGCGCATCGCCTCTCCATCTGCGCTCACGACGGCTTTGCACGTGCGCTCTTGCCGACGCATCTGCCGCTCGACGGCGATACCGTATTTGCCGCTTCCACCGGCAGGCATGCGCGCGACGATATGCCTGGTTTCATGGAGCTCTGCCACCTCGCCACGATTGTCATGACGCGCGCCATCGCCCGCGGCGTCTATGAGGCGACGGCGCTGCCGGTCGAAGGTGGGCAAGCGGCGTGGCGGGATCGTTTCGCCAAGTCCGCCGTTTAACCGGAGATCCGCGCATGCAGATCCGCGCGCTGATCTATTTCGACGAGCTGGTGCGCACCAACTCGATGCGCCAGGCAGCCGAAAACCTGAACGTGGCGCCGACGGCCATCAGCCGCCAGATCGAGAACCTCGAATATCATTTCGGCACGCAGCTGGTCGAGCGCAGTGCCCGCGGCATCAAATTGACGGCTGCCGGCGAATTGCTGGCGGAACGCGCCGGCCGGACGCTGCGCGAGCTCGACCATGTTCACCAGTTGATCGAAGACCTGAAAGGCCTGCAGCGCGGAACCGTCAGCATCTATGCCAACGGCGCGTCCGTCGCCAACATCCTTGCTCCGGCGCTGGCCGAGTTCAGCCTGCGCTATCCGCGGCTGCGATTCGACGTGACCATCACAAGTGCTCGCGGCGCCATCGAAGCCGTCAACAATGCCGAGGCCGATATTGCGGTGACGCTGTTTGCCCCGCCGCTTTCCGGCACAAAGGTGCGCCTGCGTTCCGAACTGACCTATGAGGTGATCGCCGCTTCCTCCCATCCGCTTGCTGCCGCCAGCGAGATCACACTAGACGAAATCGCGTCACACGCGCTTGCCGTCCCCGATCGCTCCTTCGGCGCAAGGCAGGCCTTCGACGCGCTGTTCGAACGTGAGGGGCTGAGGCTCGATCCCGTTTTTGAGACAGGCTCGCTGGAAATGCAGAAGGAGCTGGTGCTGCGCGGCGCGGCGATTACCATGCTGCCGGCACTCACCGTTCAAAGAGAGATCGAGGCGGGGCAGCTCGTCGCACGGCCCGTTGCGGGTGGCAAAGGGGTGCGGACGCCGGTCGATCTCTGTGTCGCGCCCGATCGCCAGCTCTCGTTTGCGGCCGGCAAATTGCTCGATTTCATCGAACGCTTCATGCGCCAGCAACTTTCCGCCAAGGGGAGGCAGGATTGAACCCAACACTGTAGAAGATAAATCGGTGTAGCGGTTTCGGCTACACCGAGCACACATTTTCGGAATTGTGTGTGCGCCTATGAGATGACACTATCCTGAAAAAGACCGCAGGCCGGAGGGAAGCCGGACATGCGGGCAAAAAGCAAGGGAACCGACATGACCAAGTTTTCACGCCCGAGCCTGGGCGTCGTCGCGCGCCGGCTTGCCTTTGGCGCGGCACTTTCTACCGGCCTGCTGATGATGGGCCTGACACAGGCCGAGGCTGCGAAGACGACACTCAATCTCGGCATGAGCGTCGAGCCGACAGGGCTCGATCCGACGATCGCCGCGCCTGTCGCGATCGGTCAGGTCACCTGGCAGAATATCTTCGAAGGGCTGGTTGCCATCGACCAAAACGGCAAGATTGTGCCGCAGCTCGCCAAGAGCTGGGAGATTTCGCCCGATGGCCTCACCTATACGTTCAAGCTGCAGACCGGCGTGAAATTCCATGACGGCCAGGTCTTCGATTCGACCGCGGCCAAGTTCACGCTCGATCGCGCCCGCGGCGCCCAATCCGTCAATCCGCAGAAGCGCTTCTTTGCAACTATCGCCTCGATCGACACGCCGGATGCGGAAACGCTGGTGCTGCATCTGTCCTCGCCGACCGGCAGCCTGCTCTATTGGCTCGGCTGGCCGAGCTCCGTCATGGTCGGGCCGAAATCCACGGCCAACGACAAGACATCACCTGTCGGCACCGGTCCGTTCAAATTCTCCTCCTGGACGAAGGGCGACCATGTCGACCTCGTCAAGAACCCGGACTACTGGAACAAGTCTGTCGACGTGAAGCTTGAGAAGGCAACCTTCCGCTTCATCGCCGACCCGCAGGCGGAGGCCGCCGCACTCAAGGCCGGCGATGTCGATGCCTTTCCGGAATTCGCCGCGCCGGAGCTTATGAGTTCCTTCGAGGGCGATGCCAGGCTGACGACCAAGATCGGCAATACCGAGCTGAAGGTCGTGGCCGGCATGAACAACACGCGCAAGCCGTTCGACGACAAGCGCGTGCGCCAGGCACTGATGATGGCGCTCGACCGCAAGACGATCATCGAAGGCGCATGGTCCGGCTTAGGCACCGCGATCGGCAGCCACTACACGCCGAACGATCCCGGCTACAAGGACCTGACCGGCACGCTGCCCTACGATACCGCCAAAGCCAAGGCGCTGCTTGCAGAAGCCGGCTACCCAAACGGCTTTACCTTCACGATCAAGACGCCGCAAATGGCCTATGCGCCGCGCAGCGCGCAGGTGATGCAGGCCATGTTTGCCGATATCGGCGTGACGATGAATATCGAGCCGACGGAATTCCCGGCCAAATGGGTGCAGGACGTCTTCAGCGGCCGCAACTACGACATGACCATCGTCGCGCATGCCGAGCCGCTCGATATCGATATCTATTCGCGCGATCCCTATTACTTCAACTACAAGAATCCCGTCTTCAACGAGCTGATGAAGAAGCTTCAGCTCACCACCGATCCCGCCGAGCAGAACAAGCTCTATGGCGAGGCGCAGAGCATTCTTGCCGAGGATGTGCCGGCGCTCTTCCTGTTCGTCATGCCGAAGCTCGGCGTCTGGGACAAGAAGCTGAAGGGTCTCTGGGAGAACGAACCGATCCCGTCCAACGTGCTGACCAACGTTTCCTGGGAAGATTGAGCTCTTTTGCCTGCAGGCGCGGATGGGCGGATTGCTTCGCCCGCCGCAAATCATTTCGATGCCGGCTTGATCGGCCACGGACATGCTATGATCTTATTGCTCACCCGCCGGATTTTCGGACTGATCCTGACGCTGATCGCGATCTCGCTGCTGGTCTTTGCCGTCATGGCGCTGCTGCCGGGCGACCCCGCCGCCATCACGCTCGGCACCTCCGCCACACCGGAAACGCTTGCGGCGCTTCGGCATGAGATGGGCCTCGACCAGCCGCTGATCATCCGCTACGGGCAGTGGCTTGCCGGTGCGCTGACGGGCGATCTCGGCAGATCCTATACATATGGCGTACCGGTTGCCGGCCTGATTGCCGAGCGGCTTGCCATCACCCTACCGCTCGCCGCCCTTGCCATCCTGCTCTCCGTCCTCGTCGCCATGCCGCTTGGCGTCGCGGCTGCCGCCAAACGCGGCGGCGTCTTCGATATCGTCGCAACGCTGTTTTCGCAGATCGGCATTGCCGTGCCAGGCTTCTGGATCGGCCTGCTGCTGGTGCTTTTGTTTGCCACTTCGCTCGGCTGGATGCCGGCCGGCGGCTTTCCCGGCTGGAGTAGCGGCGCGTGGCCAGCCCTGAAATCGCTCGTGCTGCCCGCCATCGCCTTGGCCCTGCCGCAAGCGGCGGTGCTGACAAGGGTCGCGCGCTCGGCCGTGCTCGACACGCTGCATGAGGATTTTGCCCGCACCGCGACCGCCAAAGGCCTATCGCGCAGCCGCGTGCTCTGGGGGCATGTGGTGCCGAATGCGCTGGTGCCGGTGCTGACCATTCTCGGACTGCAATTCACCTTTCTGGTTGCCGGCGCCGTGCTGATCGAAAATGTCTTCACCCTGCCCGGCCTCGGCCGCCTCGCCTATCAGGCGCTCAGCCAGCGCGATATCATCGTGCTGCAGGATGTCGTGCTGTTCTTTGCCGGGCTCGTCATCGTCGTGAATTTCCTGGTGGATCTTTCCTATCTTGCCATCGATCCCCGACTGCGGGCGGGAGGTGCGCGGTGACAACGGTCCAGGCCAGACCGGCCTCTCAGCTCTCCCGCCGCCGTTTTCGGGCACTGCGGCGGACTAATCTCATGGTTGGCGCGCCAATCATCCTCGCGCTTGTCTGCATCGCCATCGTCTCGCTGTTCTGGACGCCGGTGCCGCCGGCGAAGATGCAGATCACCCACAAGCTGCAGCCACCCTTCGGCTTCGGCCTTCTCGGCACCGATCAGCTCGGCCACGATGTCCTGTCGATGCTGATGGCCGGCTGCTGGAATTCGCTATCCATCTCCGTATCGGCCGTCGCGATCGGCGGGACGATCGGAACGATCATCGGTGTTTCGGCGGCCGCGCAACGCGGCCTGTTCGAGGCGCTGATCATGCGCGCCTGCGACGTGATCTTTGCCCTGCCACCGATCCTTTCGGCCATGATCCTCGGTGCATTCCTTGGGACGGGTCGCTCCACGGCCATTATCGCCATCGCGGTCTTCATGGTGCCTGTCTTTGCCCGCGTCGCGCTCGGTTCGGCCCTGCAGGCCTGGAGCCGGGACTATGTGCTGGCGGCGCGCGCCATCGGCAATACGCAGCTTGCCATCACGCTGCGTCACGTCCTGCCGAACATCATGGGCAGCATCATCGTTCAGGCGACGATCCAGCTCGGCCTTGCGATCCTGACCGAGGCCGGGCTTGCCTTCCTGGGCTTGAGCGTGCCGCCACCGGCGCCGACCTGGGGCCGCATGCTGGCCGACGCACAGACCTATTTCCACGTCGCGCCCTGGCTGGCCCTACTGCCGGGCCTTGCCATCGCGCTCACCGTCCTCGGCTTCAACCTGCTCGGCGACGGGCTGCGCGATCTCCTCGACCCCCGCGAGGCGACGCGCTGATTGAGACATGAAGAGTATAGATCATGACCGAACCGACCGATCTTTCCATCCAAGACCTCCGGCGCAAATTTGCCGACAAGAGCCTGTCCCCCAGCGAATACTGGCTGGCGCTTGAAGAACATATCGAGGCGTGGGAGCCGACAATCGCTGCTCTCTATGCCTATGATCCTGACGATGCACGCAGGCAGGCGGCCGCCTCCACGGAGCGCTGGGCAAAGGGCGCGCCGCTTGGGACGCTGGACGGCATTCCGGTGACGCTGAAAGAACTGATCGCCACCAAGGGCCAGCCCGTGCCGCTCGGCACGGCTGCCGTCGAACTTGTTCCCGCAGCCGAGGATGCGCCGATCGCCGCCCGGCTGCGCGAGGACGGCGCAGTGATCTTCGCAAAGACCACCTGTCCCGATTACGGCATGCTTTCCTCCGGCCTCTCCAGCTTTCACAAACTCAGCCGCAATCCGTGGAATCCCAGCCAAAATCCGGGCGGCTCCAGCGCCGGCGCGGCCGCTGCCGCAGCAGCCGGCTATGGGCCGCTGCATATCGGCACCGACATCGGTGGCTCGGTGCGGCTTCCCGCGGGTTGGACAGGCATTTTCGGCTTCAAGCCGAGCCATGGCCGCATTCCCGTCGATCCCTATTATGTCGGGCGATGCGCCGGGCCGATGACCCGCACGGTCGAGGATGCCGCCTTCTCGATGGCGACGCTGTCGCGTCCGGATTGGCGCGACGGCACCAGCCTGCCGCCGAACGAGATCGATTGGATGGATCTCGGCGTCGACGTCAGCGGAATGAAGATCGGCCTGATGCTGGATGCTGGATGCGGCCTGGCCGTAGAGGACGAGGTACGCGACGCGGTCCTTGCCGCCGCCAGACGCTTCGAGGAAGCGGGCGCGATCATCATCGACGTTGCACCGGTGCTGACCCGTCAGATGCTCGACGGACTCGATGTTTTCTGGCGGGCGCGTTTCTGGGGCGACATCATGGGGTTGAGCGAGGAACGCCGCAACTCGATCCTGCCCTATATCCATAGCTGGGCGAAGGGCGGCGCCGATGTCAGCGGCGTCGATGCCGTTCGCGGCTTCAACCAGACGATCGAGATGCGCAAGAGCTGCGGCAGGCTCTTCACCGAAGTCGACGCCGTGCTTTCGCCGACCAATCCGATCGTCTCCTATCCAGCCGAATGGGCCTCGCCCACCAACGATCCCGCGCTGCCCTTCGAACACATCGCCTTCACGGTTCCATGGAACATGTCGGAGCAGCCGGCCTCGTCGATCAATTGCGGCTTCTCCCGCTCCGGCATGCCCATCGGCCTGCAGATCGTCGGTCCGCGTTTCGCCGACATGCTGGTGCTTCGTCTCTCCAAAGCCTTCGAGGATTGGAGCGGCGGCGTGACGAACTGGCCGAAGCGACCGGGATGAGCAAGTGCCATGCGGACAGCCGGCTAGAGCCGGATGATTTTAGGTCGAGTCGACCTCAAATCTGAAGCCGCCATAGAATCAAAGAATTAGAGCGTGATGTCGTCCGAAAACCGCCTACACTTTTCGGTATCACGCTTTAATCTCGCCTCAATGGCAGGGAAAGGCCGATCTTCACCCGATCCATGGCAACGAGCGATTTGAATTTCGTGACATTCGGATTGTCGTAGAACAGACGCCGCGTCAGCGCCTCATAGGCGGACATGCTGGCCACGACGACGACAAGCACGAAATCCGCTTCACCGGTGACCTGGTAGCATTGCTGAACTTCCGGCGCCTCCAGGAAGCTGCGCTTTATCGCATTGATGAGGTCGTAACGCTCGTTTGCGATATGGACCTCGACGATGATGGTGATCGGCAAGCCCATCGCTGCCGGATCGATGACGGCGATATTCGCCTGAATGACGCCGCTCTCCTGCAAGCGCTTGATGCGCCGCTGCACGGCGGGCGCGGAGAGATTGACCAATTCACCGATCTTGCGTTGCGGAACGGTGCTGTCCTTCTGAAGAAGGTCGAGAATTGCCAGGTCGAATTCATCGAGATCGGCGGATTTGCGCATTTCAAAACATCCTTACCGCGAAGAGGAAACAAAATTGCATGGAAACCGTCAAAATGGAGCCAAATACTCTTTCCGCCTGTACTAGCTTTGCGCCACACATCACCTGACTTGCAAAGGCACGAGAATGTCACAACCGGACACTGAATACGATATGCGCGCAGCAGACCTTGGCGAGCGGACGAATGCAAACCGCCCGGCTGCCGGCAAGGCAGGGTCCGACGGCTCGAAAGAGTTCCTTTTCGGGGTCGTGGCGATGCTCCTTGCGGCATTGGCCATGAGCATCTCCCCAAGCCTCGTGCGTCTCGCCGATGTCGGGCCTTTCGCCAGCGCGTTCTGGCGCGTCTTCCTGGCTCTGCCTATCCTGTGGATCTGGATGCGATATGCGGAGGCTTCGGAGGTTAGAGCACCTCGTGCCAGCTTTACGCTGCCGACCATTCTCGCCGGTATCGCCTTTACGGGTGACCTGTTCTTTTGGCACCTCGCCATCATGCGGACGACGATCGCCAATGCCACGTTCTTTGCGACCATGGCGCCGCTCTGGGTCGTTATCTTCGGCTGGCTTCTCCTGCGGCAGAGGGTCGATCGCACCACGCTGATCGGGCTTCTCGTCTGCCTTGCCGGTGGCACGGCGCTGGTGGCGCAAAGCCTTGCATTCAATCCGAGCCGCGCTGTCGGAGACGCGCTCGCCATCATCACCGGCGCCTTCTTCGGTCTCTATTTCCTGGCAGTCGGTGCGGCGCGACCAAGGACGAATGCGGCGCGCGTCACCTTCGAACTCAGCGTCATAACCTCGGCGATCCTGTTCCTCGTCGCCTTCTTCTTCGAGCCGCGGATAGTGCCGCAGTCGATTTCGGGATGGTGCGTGCTTCTGGCGCTCGGCCTCATCAGCCATGCCGGCGGGCAAGGCCTGCTTTCGGTAGCGCTCGGGCGGCTGCCAACCGTTTTCTCCTCACTCGTCATTTTCCTGGAATCGATCGCAGCCGCGCTTTTCGCCTGGTTTCTGTTCGGCGAAAACGTCACGCTGATACAGGCCCTCGGCGGCATCGTCATTGTCGCCGGGATCTGGATCGCGCGCCCGCATACGCCATAAGAGGCCGGCGGCGCTGCGGCTATAGGGTTGCGGTGCGCCGTCAGTCGACGAAACGGCGATAGCCGGTCGGCCGCTCGTAGAGCCAGCCGATGCGTTCGACGGCGGCAGCAAAATTCTCCCGGGCGACAGTCATGGTATGGCCGTTGGCATGAACGATGGTTTCCGGATCTTCCATGATGGCCACATGCCCTTTCCAGAAAACGAAATCGCCGCGCTTCAGTTCGTCGCGAGTGATCGGCTGGCCGAGGGCGGCCGCCTGCATGTCGGTATCGCGCGGTGCCGCGCGGCCTGTCATCGACAGCGCCAGCTGCACGAGGCCCGAGCAATCGATGCCGAGACCCGAGCGGCCGCCCCAGAGATAGGGCGTTTCGATAAAGCGCAAGGCGACGTCGACAAAATCGCCGCCCCGGTTGTCGCCGATCGGCTGGACATGCTTGGCGAAGATGGCGGTGCCATCCTCCAAGACGACATAGTGATTGCCCCGCGCCTCTGCCGTGCCGGTCACATGCACGAGACTGCCCATGGAGAGGATTGCCGCATGCGGCTTGCGCAGCTCCGGCTCGGGATAGAGGAAAGTGCGCTGTGGAATGACGACATGGGTTGGCACAGCCGCGCCTTCCTTGATCGACGTTTCCGGAAGGTAGCCGACATAACCATCGGACAGTGCCTTCACCCAGCACCAGCCATCGCGGCGTTCGAATATCGTCACCTCTTCACCCATCAAGAACTCGGTATCGATGCCCGAGGCGAGATCCGGCTTCGGCCGCAGCGCAATGACGGGGACGGCAACGCGTGCGCTAATCCCCTCGACGAAGCGCTCGGCCTCGACTTTACCTCTCAGAGAAGCCTCGGCGAGATCGGCCCTGAAGGCATTGAGGCGGCGGTCGAGCGTCATGACGAAATTTCCTGAGGTTACAGTTTGCGGCCGTGCTCGATGACGAGATCGCCGAGTTTTTCCAGATAGAGCGCGCCGGTGACCGTCCGTTTGATGATGACGTTGCGGCGATCACGCTCGTCGCGCACGCGGTCGACCAATCCCATGACGCCCATGGTGTCAAGCGCCCGGGTGATGACCGGCTTGGTGACGCCGAGTGTCGCGGCAAGACCACGCACGGTATGCGGCGGCGGCACGAGATAGATCTGAAGCAGGATCGCCATCTGCCGCAAGGTCAAATCATGATCCTCGCGGCGCACCTGAGCGAGCGTCACGCCATGCCAGAGGCCGAGAGCCTGCGAGGCGGTGAGTTCAAGCGGCAAGGGGCAAATCCCGGGATTCGTTACGCTGCCGTTCCAGTTTCGGCCAAGATCATGGCGGTTTCAAGGGAGTTTTGATTGGTTACTCTTCGGAGCAGTGACCACAGAGTTCGTTGAGAGTGCCCTCCTCTGTCACTTCGCGACATCTCCCCCACAAGGGGGGAGATGTCGCGGCAGCGACAGAGGGGGGTGTCAGGTGGGCGATAGATAGAGAAGCTCGCCTACCTGCAACGACGACCTACCGCACACTCTGCCTTATGTGATGATACAGCGCCCGGATCGCCTGCGCCTCGCCGCCGCCGGGCGAATGCGGCCGTTCGCTCTGCGCCCAGCCGTAGATATCGAAATGAACCCAGCTCGGCGTCTTCGTGACAAACCGCTTGAGGAATAGGGCGGCCGTGATGGAGCCGGCCATGCCGCCCGATGGAGCATTGGTGATATCGGCGAATTTCGTACGGATATCCTTGTCGTAGCCCATGTAGAGCGGCATGCGCCACAGCGGATCGTCCGTCTCCAGGCTCGCTTCGGTCAGGTCGCGGGCAAGGTCGTCGTCGTCGGTGAAGAAGGGCGGCAGGTCGGGGCCGAGCGCGACGCGGGCAGCACCCGTCAGCGTCGCCATGTCGATCATCAGGTCCGGCGCGTCCTCATCGGCATAGGCCAGCGCATCGGCCAGGATCAGCCGTCCCTCGGCATCGGTATTGTCGATCTGCACGGTGAGGCCCTTGCGGCTCGTATAGATGTCGCCAGGGCGGAAGGCGTTGGAGGAAATCGAGTTCTCGACGACGGGAATGATGACGCGCAGGTCGACCTTGAGCTTCGCGTCCATGATCATCAGCGCCAGGCCCATGACGTTCGCGGCACCGCCCATGTCCTTCTTCATCAGCAGCATCGAGGATGCCGGCTTGATATCGAGGCCGCCGGTGTCGAAGCAGACGCCCTTACCAACCAGCGTGATGCGGCGATGCCCCTTCTTGCCCCAGCGCAGTTCCAGCAGGCGCGGCGCATCGGCGCTGGCGCGTCCCACAGTATGCACGAGCGGGAAATTCTCCTTCAGGAGGTCATCGCCGATGATGACGGACATATCAGCCTTGTAGTGTTCGGCCAGCGCCCGGAAAGCGGCTTCGAGTTGCTCCGGTCCCATGTCGTTGGTCGGGGTATTGATGAGATCGCGCGCCAGAAACACGCCGGCCAGCTGACGTTTGATATCGGCGGCATCGGCATCGCGCGGGATCATCAGCGTCGGCGCCGTCGCCTTCTCGGACTTGTAGCGCTCGAAACGATAGCTGCCGAGACCGAAGCCGAGCGAAAGCCGGTTCGCCGTCAGCGGCGCCGTCTCGATATGCCAATCGCCTGCCGGCAGGCTGCGCGCAAGCCTTCCCGTCAGGAAAGGTTGTTCGGAGGGATTGGAGCCGAGCCCGAACAAGGCTCCGCCCAGATGTCCGTCGGCCGTCGGAATCAACAGCAGCGAGCCGCTTTCCGCCTTGTAGCCGGCCCTGCGGGCCCAATCGAGCGCGATGGGATCGATGGTGCCGGTCTCGATATGTGCCGGGGTGACGGCAAAGATCGGCAGCGTCGCACCACCCTTCGAATTGAAGGGCGTCGCACGCTCGATGTATTGGTAGGGGGCCATGACTATCCTTTGACCGATAACTTCAGGGAATTGGAGACTTCAGAGAATCGAGAGTTAACCGTCTGTTAGGGTTAACAGATTATTGCTGGAGCGAACATTGCGTCGAACCTTTCCCTGTTCCGATTCTAGGCCTCGCGCAAGATTTAAGGAATTCAGGGATAATCGAAATGCCCGCCGTTTCAGCTGCGTTTTCATTCAGAACCTTTCTTTTGCGGGGAGCTTCCGCCGCACTTCTGGCGCTTTCGCTCGCAAGCTGCTCAACGACCGGACAGGACAGGATGACGACGGGCTCGGTCCCCAAGACATCGAAATCTCTCGACACGATGAACAGTACCGAACTCGCTCAGGCGACCGCGACGTATGGCAAGGCTTATGATGCCAATCCCAAGGATCGTGATGCCGGCGTGAACTACGCCAATGCCTTGCGCATGAGCGGCCGCAACGACCAGGCGCTCGCCGTCATGCAGCAGGTGGCAATCGCCAATCCGACCGATCGCGGTGTGTTGGCCGCCTATGGCAAGGCACAGGCGGCGGCGGGCCAGCTCGACGAAGCGCTGGCGACCATCGACCGCGCACAGCTGCCGGACCGGCCGGACTGGCGCCTGGTTTCCGCGCAAGGTGCCATCCTCGACCAGCTTGGACGCTCCACAGATGCGCGCGCCAAATATCGCGATGCGCTGGTGCTGGCACCCAACGAGCCGACAATTCTTTCCAATCTCGGCATGTCCTACGTGCTAACCGGAGACCTCAAGAACGCCGAAAACTATCTTCGCTCGGCCGTCTCGCAGCCGGGCTCCGATAGCCGCGTGCGCCAGAACCTGGCGCTGGTCGTCGGCCTGCAGGGCCGTTTTGCCGAGGCGGAACAGATCGCGCGCCAGGAGCTGACGCCGCAGCAGGCCAACGCCAATGTCGCCTATCTCAGGGGCATGCTGGCGCAGCGGAATTCCTGGCAGAAGCTTGCGGCCAGCGGCGACGCCAGGAAAACCGTCGAATAATACGGCCGAAGAAACGCTCGGCCACCTCGACCCCTAACGCCAGAGATGACGTGGCAGGCCCTCGGCCACCAGCCGCGCTCCGAGCGCGCCCATCACGACGCCGGCCACGCGGTCGATCCAGAGCTTGGCACCGAGATAAATTGCGCGCGGGCGGTTCGACGAGAAGGCGATCGTCACCACCGTGTACCATCCGGTCTCGACCAGAAAGACCGCCAGCGGAACGGCGGCCAGCAGCCAGGGCGCAGGAGCCGCCGGCAGGAGGGCTGCAAAGATACTGCCATAAAAGATGGCGGTCTTCGGATTGCTGAGCTGGGTCCCGAGCGCAAAGAGAAAATTGCGCGCTGCGCCCGATGCCTTCGGCGTCGCAGGTGAATCGATCGGAAGGTCATCCGCCGCGCCGCGCCAGATGCGGACGCCGACATAGATCAGATAGAGACCGCCTGCGACCTTCAGCGCCAGATACAGCCATTCGACCTTCATCAGCAGGGCACTCAAGCCGAACAGGGCCAAGGTCGCGAATATGACGCTGCCCGTCCCCATGCCGAGAGCGGCGGCAAGACCCGCTTTTCGCGAGCGGGAAACGGCAATTCGGGAGACAAGCACGAAGCTCGGACCGGGACTGGCGGCCCCGATGAAGACCGCAGCGATAACGCTAAGAAACACTGCCATGGACGACATGCGACACCTCCCGATACGGCTGGACATCTATTCGCTGGTGGACGGCAGCCTCCAGGGCGCGCCGGGGATTTCGCTTCCGGCCGTCCACAACGTCGGATCGAAGATTAACCATGCCCGCACGCGGAAGCAAGCCGGCGGATCAGAACTTGTCCATGGCCTGGAGGATTGCCGGGCCGAGAATGACGGCCATCAAGACCGGCAGGAAGAAGATGATCATCGGCACGGTCAGCTTCGGCGGCAGGGCGGCCGCCTTCTTCTCCGCCTCGTTCATGCGCTCGTCGCGGCCTTCCTGCGCCATGACGCGCAGCGCCTGTGAGAGCGGCGTGCCATAGCGCTCGGCCTGAATGAGCGCCTGCGTCACCGATTTGACGAGCTCGATCTGGGTGCGGGCGGCAAGATTGTCGAAGGCCGTGCGGCGATCCTGTAGGAAGGAAAGTTCGGCTGTGGTCAGCACCATTTCCTCGGCGAGCGGCGGGGATTGCTCGGCCATTTCCTCGGACACGCGATGCATGCCGGCTTCGATCGATATGCCCGACTCCACGCAGATCAGCATCAGGTCGAGAGCATCCGGCCAGGCGCGCTTGATCGACTTCTGGCGCTTGGTCATCCGGTTGGAAACATAGATATTCGGCGCATAGAAACCGAGATAGGCGGTGCCGATGACGCCGAGCAGACGGATCGGCAATGGTTTTGAGGCAAACCAGCCGAGAACGAAAACCAGCACGATCGCAGCCGCCAGGAACAGGAACGGCAGAAAGAACCGCGCCACCAGAAATATGTTCAACGCGTTTTCGGAGCGCAGGCCAGCGGCCCGCAGGCGATTCATGGTATTGGCATCAACCAGCGCATTTCGCAGGTTGAAGCGCTCGACGATCTGTCTGGCGTTTCGATTGTTATGGCTGCGCAGCGATGCCTTGCCGCCATCGGCGCTAAGCCGAGCCCGTTCGCGTGCGCGGATCTGCTCGCGCTCCGTCGATACGGCCTTCATGCGCTTATTGAGATCGCCGCGCTCGAGCAGCGGTATGGCGATCGTATAGAAGGTGGCAAAGACGGCAATGGCAACGACGACAGCGAGGAGGGTGCCGGGATCGGTCAGTTTGGCGGCCAGATCGGACATGGGCTACGCGGCTCCTTCCGCTCAGATCTCGAAATTGACCATGTTGCGCATGATGAAGATTCCGACGGACATCCAGATACCGGCTGCGAGCAAGATCAGATGGCCGCGCGGATCGGTGAACAGGATCATCATGTATTGCGGCGAGGTCAGATAGACGAGCAGCATGACGATGAAAGGCAGCGCGCCGATGATGACGGCGGATGCCTTTGCCTCCATCGACAGCGCCTTGACCTTCGCCTTCATTTTCTTGCGGTCGCGCAGCACCTTCGAGAGGTTGCCTAGGGCTTCCGACAGATTGCCGCCGGCCTGGGCCTGAATGGTAATGACGATCGAGAAGAAATTCACTTCCTGCAGCGGCATGTGGTTTGTCATGCGCGCGCAGGCATCCGACATGCTCAGACCGACCTGCTGCGCTTCGACCACCCGGCGAAATTCCGACTTGACCGGATCGCGCGCCTCGGCGGCCACCAGTCGCACCGCATCGTTGAGCGGCAGGCCCGAGCGAAGGGAACGGGTGATAAGATCGAGCGCGTTCGGAAATTCTTCGAGAAATTTGTTTTGCCGGCGCTTGATGAGGAAGCCGAGAACCCAGCGCGGCAGACCGAAAGCGACGGCAAAGAACAGTCCAAGGATGACCAGGGGCGGAGCGCCGACAATGAAAAAGACCAGCACCGCAAACAGGCCGAACAGCACGCTGAAAACGTAGAAGCGCGATGGCGTCAGCGACAAACCGGCCTGCGACAGGCGCGCTTTCAGCGACTGCTTTTTCTTGGTGTTTTCGGACTGGCGACGCTCCAGATCCTTAAGCGAATCCTGGACGGACTTGCGCCGCTTGGACATCTCCTGAACGCGGTCGCGCGCCGCCTTGACCTTCACACGATCGGTTTCGGCCTGCTTGACCCGATTGACGCGGCTTGCGGCCTTCTTCTGAGCCTCGATCCGCGAATAGAGAATGCCGTAGCAGACGGCAGCAGCCGACACCGCCGTCAGCAGGACAATCAACAGCACCATTGGATCGACACCGAACATCGTTAGTCCTATTGCGCCTTCTGTTCCATCTCGTCGAGCGCGGCTGCCAGGCGCCGCTCCTCATTGTAGTAGCGGGCGCGATCCCAGAGATGCGGCTTGCCGATGCCGGTGGACACATGCCGGCCGATGATGCGGCCGTTTGCGTCTTCGCCCTCGATCTCGTAGCGCATCAGATCCTGCGTGATGATGACATCGCCTTCCATGCCGATGACTTCGGTGATCTGTGTGATACGGCGCGAACCGTCACGCAGGCGCGCAGCCTGGATGATGACGTCGATGGAGGTGGAGACGATCTCGCGCACGGTCTTGGCCGGCAGGCTGAAGCCGCCCATGGCGATCATCGATTCGATACGGCTCAGGCATTCGCGCGGCGTATTGGCGTGGATGGTTCCCATGGAACCGTCATGGCCCGTGTTCATCGCCTGCAGCAGATCAAAGACCTCGGGTCCGCGCACTTCGCCGACGATGATGCGCTCGGGACGCATGCGCAGGCAGTTCTTGACGAGATCACGCATGGTGATCTCACCCTCGCCTTCGATGTTCGGCGGCCGGGTTTCGAGGCGCACGACATGCGGCTGCTGCAGCTGCAGTTCGGCGGTGTCTTCGCAGGTGATGACGCGCTCGTCGCGGTCGATATAGTTGGTCAGGCAGTTAAGCAGCGTCGTCTTGCCCGAGCCCGTACCGCCTGAAATGACGACGTTGCAGCGCACGCGGCCGATGATCTGCAGCAGCGTTGCGCCTTCCGGCGTGATGGCGCCGAAGCGGACGAGCTGATCGAGCGTCAGCTTGTCCTTCTTGAATTTACGAATGGTCAGTGCAGGCCCGTCGATCGCGAGCGGCGGTGCGATGACGTTGACACGCGAACCGTCGGGCAGGCGCGCATCGCAGATGGGGCTCGATTCATCGACGCGGCGGCCGACCTGGCTGACGATGCGCTGGCAGATGGAAAGAAGCTGCGCATTGTCGCGGAAGCGGATTTCCGATTCGACGGTCTTGCCCCCAACTTCGATGAACGTCTGGCCGGCGCCGTTAACCATGATATCGGCGATGTCGTCGCGGGCCAAAAGCGGCTCCAGCGGACCATAGCCGAGTACGTCGTTGCAGATATCCTCGAGCAGTTCCTCCTGCTCGGAGATCGACATCGCGAAATTCTTGATCGTGATGATGTCGTTGACGATATCGCGGATTTCCTCGCGCGCCGCTTCCGGCCCGAGCTTGGAAAGCTGCGAGAGGTCGATCGTGTCGATGAGGGCGGAGAAGACCTGCGACTTCGTATCGTAATATTCTTCGGTGCGGGCCGGCCTGCGACGGCTGGGCGTCTGCATCGGCGGGGGGACGACCTGCTGGCGCTGCTGTGAAGAATCGCGCGACGGTTCTATCAGCACGGCTGGTGCCGCCGGCGCAGCTGCGGCCGGCGCACGTGCCGGCGCCGGCGGAGGCATCGTGCCGCCGCCTTTTGCAGGACCTTCATTTCCGCGCTTGCCAAACATGCTTTCGATCCAATTCTACTGCAGCATGACTTTCACGAAGGCTCGCTCTCGGGAAATTCATGCGAAATCAAACGACTACTTCCGTTTCAGGAGGCCAAGCAGACCGCCCTTTCTCGCCTTCTTCAAAGCGACGCGACCCGTGACGATGTGTGATATCTGCGAAAAGGTCTCGGCGATCGGCGATTTGGGATCCGTCTCCGAAATCATCCGGCCGCTATTGGCGGCATTGCCGAACAGATTGATGTCGAAGGGGATGACGGCGATCGGATCCGCCTCTAGCGGAGCGCAGAACTCCGAAGGGTTGATTTCCGGGCGCTTCGGCATGCCTACTTGATTGAGAATGAGGTGCGGTCCCTTGTCGTTGGGCCGCAGCTTGCGCAGAGCGTCGATCAGGTTCTTGGCGTTGCGCAGATTGGCAAGATCCGGGGCCGCGCAAATGACGACCTCATCGACGGCGGCAAGCACCGAGCGCGTCCATTCCGTCCAGAGATGGGGCACGTCTAGGACCGCCACCGGGGCGCTGCGCTGGAGAACGTCGAGCACCGGCAGGAAGGCCTGACCATCGAAATCATAGGCACGATCCAGCATGGAGGGCGCAGCCAGCAGCGACAGGTGCTGAGAGCATTTCGTCAGCAACCGATCGAGAAAGACCTCATCCAGGCGCTCCGGTGCATAGACGGCCTCGGCAATCCCCTGCGCCGGATCCTGATCGAAGTCGATATTGGCCGTGCCATAGGGCAGATCGAGATCGGCAAGGATGGTTTCGGTGGAGAAAAGGCTGGAGATACCGAAGGCGCAATTATGCGCGATGGTGGATGCACCCACCCCGCCCTTGGCACCGATAAAGGCAATGCTGCGGCCGACGGGTTCGGCATCGGGATCGATGAAGATCGCCGCCATCGCCGTCATCAGATCGACCATATCGGTGGGTTGCACGATATATTCCGAGATGCCGTTGCGGATCAGCTCGCGGTAGAGGCCGATGTCGTTATGATAGCCAACGATGATGACCTTGGTGCTCGGATCGCAGACCGCGGCGAGCGGCTCGAGCTCGGCCAGCAGACTGCGCGCATTGGCGCGTGTCTCGAGAATGATCAGATTGGGGGTCGGCGCCGAAGCGAACATGTTTGCCGCTGCCGCGGCGCTGCCGCTGGTGATCCGGAAGCTGACCTTGGACATGCGCCGATCGTTGGCGCATTGGTCCATCACCCGCTGCAGCTGCTCGCTTTCGCAGAAGGCATGCACCGAAATACGCGGCAACGGCCGCAGATTGTCGAGATTGCCCGGGCGCGAGACGTCTTCGGCGTCCGCGGCGGTCGAGCCGATATCGTATTCGATGGCGTTCATGATGTTATCCCATTCCGCCGGCGGACAATCGTCTTGCTCATTGGCTAGCTCCGCTGAAGCCGCCAAGGGTAGCGGTGCTGATCGGGACCGAGCCGTTGCGGTAATTGTCGATTATCTTGCTGCGCTGATCGGTATCGATCGGCGACACCGCACGCGGTGCGATTAGATCCGTTGGATTGGCGACCTGCGCCGCCAGATTATGCTGGGTCGCACAGCCGAAATTGTAGTAATTCTGATTGTCGATGGCATTGTCGGCGAGATCGTCAGGCCATTGACCACAGGTGTTGGTGGCTGCGGTCGTAGCGGTGAAGCGAAGGCGGATCGGAGCAGCGTCACCTATATCGCCGGCAGCATAATAGCTTTCGACGATACGATTGGAGCGAATGCCGTTCGCGACAAATTCTCTCCGAATCTGTTGACGCAAGCTTGATGCAGCCTGCGAATTCATGGACCCACGCGGCGACAGGATTTCGACCGTACCAGTTGAATGCGCACGATAGTCCTGCACAAAGCCGCGGACGGTATCGCGCATGCCTACGGTCAATTGCCGGTCACTGGTTGCCACCGGTATGTCGATATCGTGTTCCTTCTCCGTCAGCACGATCGGGTGGCGCTGGCGATAATCGTCCTTGATAGCGCTTGTACTCATGCCGTCCGGGGAGCCGGCACAACCGCCAAGGACAGCTGTGACGATCAAGGCCGGCGCGATCAATGCCAGGGCCGAGAAGCTGGGACGGAGCGAGCGAGGCGCGTTACGGGCAAGGCCACCCGTTGTTTGATGTGCGATTGAACCGGTCGAAAAGGCGCGCATCCTGATCCCTCACTTGTAGATGAAGCCGACAGTGCCGTGGAAATCGGCATCGGCGACCGGCGGCCCGTCCCTGCGGCCGTAGATCTTATTGACACGGTTCATGAAAAAGCCGCTCACATCGTTGCTCGGCGAGAAATTGTCGTCGGGACGAGCAAGCTGACCGCGGGCCACGGGCCGCACCAGATAGGGTGTCGCGATGATGACCAGCTCGGTTTCGTCACGCTGAAAGCTTTTTTGACGGAACAGCGCGCCAAGGATTGGAATCTTCGAGGCGCCCGGCGTGCCGTTGGTGGTCTGCTGAATGGTATCACTCAAGAGACCGGCCAAAGCGATCGAACCGCCAGACGGCAACTCCACCGAAGTATCAGCGGCGCGCTGGTTATAGGTTGCCGTGCCGGCGTTGGCCGTACCAACCGGATTGGAAACCTGGGTCTGCACATGCAGGGCGATTCTTCCGGCAGACAGCACAACAGGCGTGAAGGCCAAACTGATGCCATAGGTGAAGGGTGTGACCGTGACGGTCCCATCCTTGTTCGTGACGGCGTACAGCGTCTGACCGCCCGAATTGAAAGTCGCCGCCTGGCCGGAGATCGCCGTCAACGTCGGCTCAGCCAGCGTACGGACGGCGCCAGCCTGCTCAAGAGCATTGAGATAGGTGCTGATATCGTATTTGCCGATGGCGGTTTTGAACAAGCTGGCCAGACCGCCGCCGCCGGCTGCCGCAGTGCCGTCGGAGACAGGACTGCCAAGCTGGGCTACCGTCAGGCCGGATGAATTCCTGACAAGATTGTCGAAGCCGATCTGCTTCAGCACGCTGCGTTTGATTTCGGCGACGGTCACCTTGAGCGTCACCTGATCCTCGCCTTCGATCTGCAACATATTGACGATCTGCGAGGTCTGCCGCACTTCGGCGAAAATGGCGACCGCGTTGTTGTCGCCGCTGCCCGAGGCAGTCTGGTTTCGAGTGGTCGCTTCACCCCCCTTCAGAAAGGCCTGGGCGAGCTGCTCGGCCCGCGTGGCATCCTGCGGTGTGCGCACCGTGCCGGTCATCACGATATTGTCGGAAACGATCTCAACATTGATGTCGGAGTCCGGGATGAAGCGTTTGAGATTGGCCTGCAGCCCGGCAATGTCGCGCTCGATCTGCAGATCGAGGCTGACGATCTCCTTGCCGTCGGCGCCAAAGACGAAGATGTTGGTCTGGCCGACGGTCTTGCCGAAAAGGTAGATGCGGCGCGAGGTGCGCGTCACCGCATCCGCCATCTTGGGATCGGAAACAAGGATATCATGCGCGTCGGCCGGCAGATCGACGACGAGTGCCTTGTTGAGGCCAAGCTTCAATGTGCGCCTCGTGCCAAGGCCAGCGATGGTGACGATACTGTCAGAGCCATCAGCAAAGGCTACGGGCGTGCGCAGAAAAGCCGGAAGATCCGCCAGAGGCAGACCAGCAAAGGCGACCGAGAAGGAGAGGATTGCAGTGAGAGAAAGGCTGGCTTTGTTGCTTGTCCTGAACATGATGTCGCCCCTTCTCATTGTGGTTTCGGCCCGGCCGGGCCATCGGTCACGATCGCTCCCGACTTGATGACTTGGACAAGTCCGCCGCCATTGTCGCCGGCCAGAAGATAATCGGCCGCTGTCGTATCGGACTGCTGCGCATCGGCGACGGAGCGCAATGCCAACGTCAGGCGGTCGGCCATCTGGTGCGCGACGGCCAGAACCTTCGTCTGGTCCGGCGTCAGTTCGAGCGTCGCGGTGGCACCGACCGCAGCCTTGCTTCCATCCTGCTTTTCCTCGATCTGCTGGTCGACAGCCAAGACGCGCACGTTGCTCAGCACCGTTTCCGTGACGAGCTGCTGCTGCGAGCCCTTGCGGACCATGATCACATCGACGCGATCATTCGGGAGGATGAAACCGCCGGCACCGGTGGCAACGGAAATCTCGGTGGCGACGGCTCGTTTACCGGCCGGCAGCAATGAAGAGAGGATGCGGCTACTGGAATCCGCGACCTTTTCCTCGCGGATCGGTTCGCCCTCGAATATCGGCAGGCGAACGACCGCGCCATTTATATCCTTCAAGGCATCGGGCCGCTCGCTCTGGGTAATGAAACCTTTGACGACGCCGTTTTCCGGCCATGCCATCCATTGAACTGATTTTTCGTTGAGACGGGAGCCGACGGGCAGATTGGCGCTCGCAACCAGCACATTGGTGGTTGCTTCCTTTTCCACGATCGCCGCAACCTGCTGGGGCACGATATCGCGCGAACCAGCCAGGCGCATCGCCAGCAGGCCAGCCATCCCGGCCGCGGCGGCTGCCACTGCGAGTATCATTATGCGAGCGGGTTTCATGGTCATTCCTTGAGGAACAGGATTCTTCGCCCTGTAGAATGACCGGCAATTGGTGTAATTATGGTTAATGGTCTGTTACATTTATGATTACTTAACCATAATTACTTTATTTATATTAGGCATCCTTCACATTGGAAGAAATTGTGCGCTCTCGTTGCTGTTTAGAACACCCGCTGCGTTGCCGCGATAACGAGCGGCGAGGCTGGAAAGGCAAGGAAGCCGCCAATGGCAATGGCAACGCCGTACGGAATCTTCTCGCCACCAAGTAATGAGTTCGGCAGTGGCAAACCTATTGCCGTAATGGCATAGGCTTGAGAGCGCAACAGGAGGACGACGACCGTCAACACGCCACCAAGGAACGAGACGTAAACCAGAAAAGCAAGAAGGGAAGGATCGAGACCGAACCAGAGCGCGCATACAGCCAGCAGCTTCGCGTCGCCGCCGCCCATGACATTTAGTGCAAACATCATGAAGCAGCAGCAGAAGACCACAGCTGCGGCACCAATATTCATCCCGATCTCAGCCAGAGGCAAGCCAAGCAACGGCGCGAGGACGGCGAAAGTGCCGAGAAGGATGAGCGATATCCGGTTCGGTATCGTCATGGTCAGAAGATCGGAGATGGCGGCAACCGACATGCAAAGCGGGAAAATCAGCAATGTCGCGGCTTCAAGCATCTTAATTGGCCATCCTAATTTCCGAAATTTAAAAACCGCCCATTGTTCTGGGCGGTTTTCAGGGCTCTACGCCTTCGATGCACGCCACTTTTGATTAGTGCAGCGCAGCAGCGTTGTTCATCTTGTTGGCGATGCCGGAAAAAGTGCTGCTGAGCGAATTGCCGAGCGTCGTGGCAGCAGTGATGATGGCGACGGAGATCAGGGCGGCGATCAGGCCGTATTCGATTGCGGTCGCACCCGATTCATCCTTCAGGAAGCGCGAAAAAAGCTTGGACATGAGTTTAACTCCACTTTGTTGACAGCACGTCCGTCAACTGTTGCCGTTGATCGGATGAACTGCACGGTAGTCGTCCGCCGTTTCCATCGCTTTAAGGAATTGGGTTAATGAATCTTGAATAACGAAGTGAAAAAAGAATAGTAAATATTGAATTCATGTCTTGCCATGCATTTTTAAAGAACTTCTTCAACTAAAAGAGAATTATTAGAAGCAGGAATATTAGCAGATTATACGATTCGTCTCAAAGCAGGGCATATGAGACATCAACGGCGAAGATGAAAGCCATTTACGGGACGCCTGCATCATAAATATACGGCCGGCGTCGGCCTTAATCGTTCATTCACCATTCTTTCCCATTCTGTCCAACAAAACCTTTCGCCATACTCTTTCCAAGAGGCCAAGCCATGCCATTCGGCGGCAAAACCGCATTCCTCGCCGGCATCGTCGCCATGGCCGGCTTGATGCCACAGCTTTCGAACGCTGCTGGAGAAAGCCTGTTGCGCGTCTATATGGATCACGCGCGCGTCTTGAAGCTTGATCGCCCTGTCAGCAAGGTCATCGTCGGCAATTCGCAGGTCGCCGACGCAACCGTTGCCGATCCGAAGACCATCGTGCTGACCGGCCGCAGCTTCGGGACGACGAATATCATTCTGCTCGATACCGACGGCAATGCCATCGTCGATGAGCAGATCCTGGTGTCGATCGATGAAGGCAATACGGTCCGCGTTTTCCGGCAGACGGATCGCGCCGTATTATCCTGCACGCCCAATTGCGAACAGCATGCCCAGCAGAACAACACGGCAACCACGGCCCCTGCGACCGGACAATAATTCCATTCGATTTCATAAATATTCGAAAGTACTTTCGAAGGATTGCGTTGCAAGTAATAATCCCGGCTTCCTCTAAATATGAATAGAGAAGAGAAACGGATTATCAAGAAAGCAATTCTACTGTCCTCGGCATATAATTCGCCGCGGATTTCCCATGACATCAGATAACGCTTTTCTTACCAATATAGCCCCTGCCAGGCCACGCGCCCGACGCGGCTTGCGAGAATTGCTGCGTTCTCGGGATGGCGCCGCTGCCATCGAATTCGCCATGCTTGCCATTCCCTATTTCCTGATCGTCTTTGCCATTATCGAGACCTTCGTCGCCTTTACCGCCGAACAGGTCGTTTCAAACGCCGTCGACACCCTGGCGCGTCAGATCAGAACCGGGCAGATCACGGCCGATCCCAACAAGACCTCCTATACGACGTCACAGCAGTTCCGTCAGGCATTCTGCAACGAGATTGCCGTGCTCATCACCTGCTCCGCATCCGAACTGCAGACGCCGGCAAACCTCTATCTCGATGTGGAGAGCTATTCGAGCTTCGCATCCATGCCGACGACGATCCCTCGGAAGTCGTCGACCGATCCCTATTCCGATCTCAATACTTCCGGCTTTACTTTCGCGCCCGGCGGCGCCAAGTCGCTCAACATGGTACGCGCCTATTACCGCTGGCAGGTCATTACGGATCTGCTGCGCCCCTATCTTACCAATGTCCGCCCAACCGATGGCTCGGCCTCAGTCTATCTCATCGTCGCGACCGCCGCCTTCCAGAACGAGAACTATCCGTGAGCCGCCCTGCGACCATGATCGAAAAGGATACGATGTCGTCGGGCGTTCTGCGGCGCTTTGCCCGCGATGAGCGCGGCGTCGGCGCGATCGAATTCGCCATCCTTTTTCCCGTTTTACTGATGCTTTACCTCGGCGCCTTCGAGCTCACCGTCGGGCTCAATGTCTCCAAGCGCGCGAGCCGCTCTGCGGGATCGATCGCCGATATCGTCTCGCAGCAGTCGAGCGTTACCAAATCGGTGCTTGCCACCATGCCCTCTGTCGCGGGCGCGATCTTCGCGCCCTACGCCACGACCGGCATGACGTTGAAGATCACAGGCATTGCTGTCGACGCGACAGGCAAGGCAACGGTGGCATGGTCCTGGGCACAGGACGGAACGCCCCCCTATTCTTCCGGCACGGTGATAACTGTGCCGGCCAACATGAACCAGGCAAGCACCTTTCTGGTCCGCAGCGAGCTTTCCCTTCCCTACCAGCTCATCAGTTTCGGTACCAATTTCCTGCCGAGCGGCACGAACCAGATCACCATCAGCCGGCAATATTACTATCGTCAGCGCGTCGGCAATTCGATCAGCTGCAGCGATTGCTGAGCGCCTCTCATCGAGACGGAGTCCCGGCGGGCCATTCCAAACGGAAAATTGCCAACTCGATGCCTCCGTTATATGGGTGACGTCCAATGTCCCGGAAGACCTCCTCCGGGGCGACGACATTCTTATCGGGTGATGTATGGCGCGCGCCTTTCTCTTCGTTCTGGATTCTTTCGGCGTCGGCGGCGGCCCGGATGCGGCAAGCTATGGCGATGAAGGCGCGGATACGCTCGGCCATATCGCCGAATTCTGCGCGGCGGGCGTTGCCGACCGCGAAGGCTTGCGCCAGGGGCCGCTCGTACTGCCCAATATGTCCGGCCTCGGCCTGTTGGAGATCGCCAAGGCGGCAACGGGCAGCTATCCCGCCGGCATGCCGTTGCCGGAAAAGCTCTACGGCCTCTATGGCTGCGCCAGCGAAGTCTCCCGCGGCAAGGACACGCCGTCAGGCCATTGGGAGATCGCCGGAACGCCTGTCATGTTCGATTGGGGTTACTTTCCGGCCGAGGGCGATGCTTTCCCGCCGGAACTGGTGAAAGCCATCTGCGAGGCGGCCGATCTGCCGGGCATTCTCGGCAACTGCCATGCCTCGGGCACGGATATCATTGCAAAGCTCGGCGAAGAACACATACGCAGCGGCAAGCCCATCTGCTACACCTCGTCCGATTCCGTCTTCCAGATCGCCGCGCATGAGCACCATTTCGGCCTCGACCGGCTGATCGGCCTCTGCAGGATCGTGCGCACGCTGCTCGATTCCTACAATATTGGCCGTGTCATCGCCCGCCCCTTCGTCGGCGAGACCGCAGCCACATTCGAACGAACCGGCAACCGCCGCGACTTTTCCGTTCTGCCGCCGGAGCCGACGCTGCTCGATCGTCTGGTCAAGGCCGAGCGGACCGTGCACGCAGTCGGCAAGATCGGTGATATCTTCGCGCATCAGGGCATCTCCAGGATCATCAAGGCCAATGGCAACATGGCGCTGATGGATGCGACGCTGAAGGCCATGGACGAAGCCCAGGACGGCGATCTGGTCTTCACCAATTTCGTCGATTTCGACATGGTCTACGGCCATCGCCGCGACGTGCCGGGCTATGCCGCAGCACTCGAAGCCTTCGATGCGCGGCTGCCTGAGGTTCACGAGAAGCTGAAGGCCGGCGATCTCGTCATTCTGACGGCTGATCATGGCTGCGACCCGACTTGGCGCGGCACCGATCACACGCGCGAGCGCGTGCCCGTCATGGCTTATGGGCCGGGCATTCGATCCCGTTCCATCGGTATCCGCCAGACCTATGCCGATATCGGCGAGACGGTTGCGCAACATCTGGGCATTGCGGCAGGGCCGCATGGGAGGAGTTTCCTTTGACATCGCATTTGAAGAAAGTGGAGCTGCACTGCCATCTGGAGGGCGCCGCCCCACCTGCATTGACGCTCGCACAAGCGGAAAAATACGGAGTCGACACCAGCGCCTTCCTCAAAGACGGTATTTACCTCTGGAAGGACTTTGCCGAATTCCTCGTCTGCTATGACAAGGTTTCCGAAGTCTATCGCACCGAGGAAGACTATGCGCTACTGACGGAAACCTATCTGGAAGAACTTGCAGGCATCGGCACCATCTATAGCGAGCTCATCGTCTCGCCCGACCATGGCGACCGCATCGGCCTCGGCGCCGACGCCTATATGGCCGGCGTTTCGGCCGGCATCCGTGCCGCCAAGGCAAAGACCGGCATCGAGGCTCGGCTGATCGTAACCGGCGAACGCCACTTTGGGCCTGAGCGCGTCGTGAAGGCGGCGGAATATGCCGCCAAGAGCGACAATCCGCTGATAACAGGCTTCAATATGGCCGGCGAAGAGCGCATGGGCTACGTCGCCGATTACGCCCGCGCCTTCGATATCGCGCGTGAGGCGGGCCTCGGCATCACCATTCATGCCGGCGAGGTCTGCGGCGCATTTAGCGTCGCCGACGCGGTGGATCTGGTGCGCCCGCAGCGTATCGGCCATGGCGTGCGAGCCATTGAGGATATGGATCTCGTCAAGCGCCTTGCCGATCTTGGCACCGTGCTGGAAGTCTGCCCCGGCTCCAACGTCGCACTCAACGTCTTCCCGGATTTCCAGTCGCATCCGCTGCGTAAGTTGCGCGACGCCGGCGTGAAGGTCACGATCAGCTCCGACGACCCGCCCTTCTTCCATACGTCGCTGAAGCGCGAATACGAGATGGCGTCGTCAGCTTTCGGCTTTAGCGATGACGAGATCGATGCGATGACACGCACGGCGATCGAGGCGGCCTTCGTGGACGAAGCGACGCGGACGGCATTGCTTGCGAAGCTCTAAATGCGCAGTTAAGGCCCCATATTGGGGATGAAATCTCCAAAAGCGGCCTATTTTCTTGCACCAGAGGCGATTTCCGTGAAAGAACCATCTCATATCACGGAATTACTGGAAGGCTGAAACCATGGACGGCGTCACTGTCATCGATCACCCGCTTGTGCAGCACAAGCTCACAATCATGCGCAAGAAGGACACGTCAACGGGAAGCTTCCGCCGGCTGCTGCGCGAGATTTCGACGCTGCTCTGTTACGAGGTGACGCGCGACCTCGAACTGACGATCGAGACCATCGAAACGCCGCTGCAGCCGATGGATGCGCCGATCCTCGAAGGCAAGAAGCTGGTCTTCGCCTCGATCCTGCGCGCCGGCAACGGCCTGCTCGAAGGCATGCTCGATCTCGTGCCGTCGGCCCGCGTCTCGCATATCGGCGTCTACCGCGATCACGAAACGCTCCAGCCGGTCGAATATTACTTCAAGGCGCCCGAGGATATCTCAGAGCGCTTGATTATCGTCGTCGATCCGATGCTGGCAACAGGCAATTCCTCGATTGCCGCAATCGAAAAGCTGAAAGAGCGCGGCGCGCACAATATCCGCTTCCTGTGCCTGCTGGCGGCTCCCGAAGGCATCGCCAATTTCCGCAAGGCGCATCCGGACGTCCCGGTCTTTACCGCTGCGATCGACAGCCATCTGAACGAGAAGGGCTATATCGTGCCCGGCCTCGGCGATGCCGGCGACCGCATGTACGGCACGAAGTAAATCTGCTGCTATACTCTTATAAGGCCCGGCCGTTATTCAACTGCCGGGCTTTTTATTGATTGCTTTAGCGTCCTTTCAGCATACTTGGCTTATAGATGGCATGGCCCGCAGGAGGGGCCTTGCCGATGCTCGTTCGCGTTCTTATCATTGCCGGTATCATTGCTGTTGCGGCAACCCAGGTGCCAATGCTGGTGGATAGCTATAACGAGCACGCCGCAAGGCCTGTGCCTGTCGAAGCGGTCTCGCTGGCGCCGCCGAAAGCCGAGATTCCTGTTTCCTATGGCAGCGTCCAGCTGCGTGCCAATGCCGGCGGACACTATGAGGGTGATTTCACGATCAATGGCCGGTCCGTGCACGGGATGATCGATACCGGCGCAACCTATGTCGCGATGAACGAAAGCACTGCGCGCAGCCTTGGCTTCAGCAGCGCCGATCTCGATTATCGCTACCCGATCCAAACCGCGAACGGCACCTCTAAGGTCGCCCATGTCAAACTCGACCGTCTGGAGATCGGCACGATCCGGGTCCGCGATGTCGATGCCGTGGTGGCGAAGGACGGTGCGCTCGGTACGACGCTGATCGGCATGAGCTTCATGAAGAAACTGAACTCCTATGGAGTCCAGAACGGCAATTTGCTGTTGAAGCAGTAAGTGGTCTAGGTCCATGCAAAGCCGCCGACTGCACCCGTGGCGCTGTCGGCGTCAGATCCTGCCGATGATAACGGGTGACGCAGCCGGTGCTTCGTCGACGAGGCGATAATTGGCTGAGAGATCGGCGACAGCCTTCTCCGCGCTGGCCTCATCCGCCGCGTGAACAGTCGCGATACGGTCGCCTTTGCTCACTTTCGTGCCGAGGGGCAGGATATCGCTGAAGCCGACGCGATGATCGATCTTGTCCTGCGGGCGACGGCGGCCGCCGCCGAGGTCGATCACGCTCACGCCGATCCCCCGCGCATCGCAGCCGCCAAGCCAGCCGTCGGCAGCGGCGAGAACCGGCTTCCGTACCGGCGCGCTCACCAAATGGCGATCTGGATGTTCAAGCAGATCCTCGGGGCCGCCAAGCGCGTGCACCATGCGGCCGAAGATGTCCGCCGCCTTGCCGGATGCCAAAGCCTCGCGCGCCCTGCCCTCCGCCTCGGCAACGTTCGCAGCAATGCCGGCCTGCATCAGCATTTCGGATGCGAAGGCCAGCACGACCGTTTCGAGCCGCGTGCCCGCCTTATTGCCCTTCAGGAAATCCAGGCAGTTGCGAAGCTCGACCACGTTGCCGGCTGCATCGGCCAGAGGCTGGTTCATGTCGGTAATCAGGGCCGAAGTCTTCACCCCACCACCATTCGCCACTTCCACCAGCGAGCGCGCCAGCGTCTCGGCCTCTTCCTGCGAAGTCATGAAGGCGCCGCTGCCGATCTTGACGTCGAGCACCAGCGTTTCCAGCCCGGCCGCCAGTTTCTTCGACAGGATGGAGGCGGTAATCAACGGTACGGAATCGACGGTCGCGGTGACATCGCGCACCGCATAGAGCTTGCCGTCAGCGGGCGCCAGCGCGCCGGTCTGGCCGATGATGGCGCAGCCGACTTCTTCGACCACCTTGCGAAAACGGGCGGCATCCGGGGTAATTCCATAGCCGGAAATGGATTCCAGCTTGTCGAGCGTGCCGCCGGTGTGGCCGAGACCGCGGCCCGAGATCATCGGCACGGCGAGGCCGCAGGCGGCGGCGATGGGTGCGAGCATCAGCGAGACATTGTCACCGACGCCGCCCGTCGAGTGCTTGTCGGCGACCGGCCTGCCGATGCCGTCCCAGGAGAGCGTATCGCCGGAGCGGGCCATGGCGAGCGTCAGCGCCACCGTTTCTTCCCGCGTCATGCCGCGAAACCAAACGGCCATGGCGAAGGCGCCGATCTGGCTTTCGGCCAGTTCGCCACGGCCCAACGCGCCGATAAATGCGTCGATATCGGCGGGCGAAAGAGTGGCGCCGTTGCGCTTCTGCCGGATGATCTCCTGCGGGATCATGGATCAGTAGCCCGACGAAGCCACCTTGGACTCTCCGCCGGCCAGCACGTTCAGAATATCATCGAGGAGGCTCGATGCACCGAAGCGGAAAGTCGAGGGCATGGCCCAATCGGGTGTCATGATGGTTTCGGCAAGGCTCAAATAAAGCGCTGCGTCGGCAACGGAGCCGATGCCACCCGCCGGCTTGAAGCCGACCTTGCGGCCGCTGGCACGGATTGCCCTCAGCATGATATCGGCAGCCTCAAGCGTTGCATTGACAGCAACCTTGCCCGTCGAGGTCTTGATGAAATCGGAGCCAGCCTCGATCGCCAGTTCGGAGGCACGCCGGATCAGCGCGCTATCCTTGATTTCGCCGGTTTCGAGAATGGTCTTCAGGAGAATTGGTCCCTTGCATTCGGCTCGCACAGCGGCAACCATCTCGGTGACGGCCCGCTCATTACCCGCCAGAAACGCGTGATAGGGAATGACCAGGTCAATTTCGTCGGCACCATCGGCAATCGCTTCGCGCGCTTCGGCAGCAACATCGGCCACCTCCATATCGCCACCGGGGAAATTCACGACGGTCGCGATCTTCACGACATGATCGGTTCCGAGAATGCCACGCGCCTGCGCGACAAAACGCGGCCAGATGCAGATGGCGGCCGTATTGCCATAAGGCGATTGCGCACGGGCGCAGAGTGCCTCGATCTGCGCCGGCGTGCAGTCATCCTTGAGATTGGTGAGATCGAGAAGGGAAAGCGCAACAGCTGCCGTTTCTCTGAGGGAATGGCCCGTCATTGTGGATCTCCTTCGTCAGCGATCATTTCTTTCAAAATGGCAGCAAGGCGTGCGCCGCCGACCGGAGCCATGTCCTTTGTCTCCTCATGCGAGAGCTCGCCGCCGGTCATGCCAGCACCATAGTTAGTGATGACGGAGGCAGCGGCAACCCTCAAACCGAAAAGACGCGCCAGGATGACTTCCGGCACCGTCGACATACCGACGGCATCGGCACCCAGGATGCGCGCCATGCGGATTTCTGCCGGCGTTTCGAAGCTCGGTCCGGAAAACCACATGTAGACGCCGTGTGACAGCTTGATCTCGGCCTTTTCCGCCGCCTTGCGCATGCGCATGATGAGGTCTGTATCATAGGCGCTCGTCATGCCGACGAAACGCCTGTCGCTCTCTTCGCCGATCAGCGGGTTCATACCGGAATAGTTGATGTGATCGGTGATCTGCATCACCGACCCCGGCGGCATTTCTTCCCGCAGCGATCCGGCCGAATTCGTCAGGATCAGCGTGTCGACGCCGAGGGCCTTCAGGGTCTCGATCGGCGCGCGCATGGCATTGGCATCGCCCTTTTCGTAGTAATGCACCCGGCCGGACAGCATGACGACAGGCACATCACCGAGCTTGCCCGCGACCAGCGTGCCGGCATGGCCGGAGACGGCGCTGACCGGAAAGCCGGGCAGGTCGGCATAGGGGATTCGCAGGGCGTCAGTGACCTGATCGACGAGAGCGCCCAGGCCGGAGCCGAGAATGATGCCGTAGCGCGGCTTCAGGTCGCCGAGCTTTTCGGTGAGGATCTCGACGGCCGCGCTCATCCGAGTATCTCGGTTTCAAAGCTGAAGGGGAGCATCTCGTCCATGGTCATGGTCTTCTTCACACCGGTTTCGTCGCAAAGATAGATGCGTGTCTCCTTGCTGGCAAATTCGGCAATCTTCTGGCGGCAGCCGCCGCAGGGCGGGCAGAGCGGCAGCTTCTCGGCGATGACGGCGATCTCGACGATCTTCTTGGCGCCGCCCATGATCATCTGGCTGATCGCTGTCGGTTCGGCGCACCAGCCCTGCGGGAAAGATAGGTTCTCGATATTGGCGCCAGTATAGATCTTGCCGTCCTCAGCACGGATTGCCGCGCCGACGGGGAATTTGGAATAGGGAGCATGCGCAAAGGCCATCGCTCCGCGTGCGGCCTCGAACAGATCATGCGACATGGTTCAGCGCTCCTTGGTATAGGGCACGCCACCGGCCTTCGGGGGCTTGGCGACGCCGATAAAGCCTGCAAGCAGGATGCAGGTGAGGATATAGGGCAGCGCCTGGAAAATCTGCACCGGCACCTCGCCGATGCCCGGAACCGCCTTGCCCTGCATGAAATTGGCGAAGGCATCGAGGAAGCCGAAGAGCAAGCAGGTGAACATGACCGGCACCGGCTTCCACTTGGCAAAGATCAGCGCCGCGAGAGCGATATAACCCTTGCCCGCCGACATGTTGTTGATGAAGGCGGCCGACTGGGCGATGGCGAGATAGGTACCGGAGAAGCCGCAGAGAATGCCGGCCACGATCAGCGAACGATAGCGCAGCCATTCGACCGATATGCCGGCGGTATCGACGGCGCCGGGATTTTCACCGACAGCACGCAGCCGCAGACCGAAGCGGGTGCGATAGAGAATCCACCAGGAAATCGGCACGGTAAGGAAGGCGAGATAGGTCAGGATATTGTTGCCGGAGATGACATTGGCATAGAGCGGCCCGATGAACGGAATATCGCGGATGGCATCGACACCGGGAAGGGTAATGCCGGAAAAACGAGCCGTGCCGGGCAAGGTCGGCGTACGGCCGCCCTGCCCGAACCAGGCCTGACCGAGAACGATGGTCAAGCCGGCCGTCAGGAAGTTGATCGCAACACCCGAGACGATCTGGTTGCCGCGATTGGTGATCGATGCGAAGCCATGCAGCAGACCGAGAATGACCGAGACGACGATACCGGCGCCGAGGCCGGCCCAGGGCGAGCCGCTGATCGAGGCGACGCAGGCGGCCGCAAAGGCGGAAGCCAGCATCTTGCCCTCGAGGCCGATATCGAAGATGCCGGCGCGCTCGGAAAAGAGGCCGGCAAGCGCGGTGAAGATCAGCGGGATCGACAGGCGGATGGTCGAGCCAAGAATGCTGATGAGAAGATCGTAATATTCCATGGTCTGATCCTCACGCCCTGGCGAATGTCTGGTAGATGCGCACGAGTGCCGGCCGGAACATATATTCAAGTGCACCGGCAAACAGGATGACGAGGCCCTGGATCACCACGATCATGTCGCGCGTGATGTTCGGCATATCGAAGGACAGCGCATCGCCACCTTGATAGAGAATGCCGAACAGGATTGCCGCCAGGATGATGCCGAGCGGATGGTTGCGTCCCATCAGCGATACGGCGATGCCGACGAAGCCAGCACCGAGCACGAACTCCACCTGCAAGCGCGCGGACGCGCCCATGACCGGATTGAGCGCCATCATGCCGGCGAGGCCGCCCGAAATCAGCATGGCGATGATGACGGTGCGGGCATAGGGAATGCCGGCATAAACCGCGGCCGTCGGGCTCAAGCCGAGCGTGCGCATCTCATAGCCGAGCTTGGTGCGCCAGACGAGCACCCAGACGAGGAAGCACATCACCAGCGCGATCAGGAAGGACACGTTGAGCGGAGCGGCACCGATGGTCGAGCCGAAAACGTCCATCAGCCAATCGAGCTTGGGCAACTGACCGCCCGGCAGGAAGGTACGGGTTTCAGGCGCCATCTTGCCCGGCACGATCAGCACATGCACCAGCAGGAAATTCATCATCGCCGACGCGATGAAGTTGAACATGATTGTCGTGATGACGACGTGGCTGCCGCGCTTGGCCTGCAGCCAGGCCGGGATGAAGGCCCAGAGAGCCCCGAAGATCGCCGCACCGATGACCGCAAACGGCATCGTCACGTACCAGGGCACATAGTTGTCGAGCGCCAGCGCCACGAGAGCACAGCCGAGACCGCCGACATAGGCCTGGCCTTCCGAGCCGATGTTGAACAGACCGGCATGAATGGCAACGGCGACCGAAAGGCCGGTGAAGATGAAGCTCGTGGCATAATAGAGGGTGAAGCCGATGCCCTCGCCGCTGCCGAGCGCACCCTGCAGAAGCAGGACAAGCGCATCGAGCGGGCTCTCGCCGATGAACCAGACGACAAGGCCCGAGATCAGGAAAGCGACGATCAGATTGAGAAGGGGGATCAGGCCGTAGGTAATCCAATTGGGGAGCGGAACGGAAGCCGTGCTCATATACGCCTCACGCGGCAATGCCGGCCATCATCAGGCCGAGTGTTTGTTCACCGGCTTCAGCCGACTTCTCACCGACGATATGGCCGGCGAACATGACGAGGATACGGTCCGAAAGCGCGCGGATCTCATCCAGCTCCACCGATACCAGCAGGATCGCCTTGCCAGCATCGCGCATCTCGATGATGCGGCGATGGATGAATTCGATGGCGCCGATATCGACGCCGCGCGTCGGCTGGCCGATCAGCAGCGCCTTCGGATCGCGCTCGATCTCGCGGGCGACGACGATCTTCTGCTGGTTACCGCCGGAGAAATTAGCGGTCTTCAGCCGGGCGTTTGGCGGGCGGATATCGTATTTCTCGATCTTTTCGATCGCATCCTTGCGCATGGCATCGAGATCGAGCATGCCACCGCGTCCGTATTTGCTGTCGCGGTGGTAGCCGAGCATCGAGTTCTCATATTCCTCGAACTTGAGGACGAGGCCCATGTGATGGCGATCTTCCGGAATATGGGCAAGGCCCAGGTCGCGCAGTGCAGCAGGATCGGCATTGCCGATCGGCTTGCCGTGCAGAAGGATCTCGCCTGAGGCCGGCTTGCGGATACCGGCGATCGCCTCCAGCAATTCGGACTGGCCGTTGCCGGCGACGCCGGCAATGCCGACGATCTCGCCGGCGCGGACATCGAAGGAGACATTGTCGACCATGGTGACGCCGCGGCCGTCCTTGACGGTGAGATTGCGCACCGAGAGCAGGATTTCGCCGGGATTGGGAGCGCCCTTTTCGACGCGCAGCAACACGCGGCGGCCGACCATCAGCTCGGCCAGTTCCTCGACGGTGGTTTCCGCCGTCTTGCGGGTCGCCACCATCTCGCCGCGGCGCATGACCGACACCGTATCGGTGATCGCCATGATTTCGCGCAGCTTATGGGTGATCAGGATGATCGTCTTGCCCTGGTCGCGCAGGACCCGGAGAATACGAAACAGATTGTCGGCTTCGGCAGGTGTCAGAACGCCGGTGGGTTCATCGAGGATGAGGATCTCGGCGCCCCGATACATTGCCTTCAGGATCTCGACGCGCTGCTGCTGGCCGACGGGCAGCTCTTCGATGAGCGCGTCCGGATCGACCTCGAGGCCGTAATCCTTCTCCAGCCGGTTGAGTTCGGCGCGCGCGGAGGCGACGCCCTTGGCAAGCAATGCGCCGCCTTCGGCGCCCAGCATGACGTTTTCGAGGACGGTGAAATTATCGACCAGCATGAAGTGCTGGTGCACCATGCCGATGCCGGCCGATATCGCCGTCTGGCTGTCGCGGATCGAGATCGGCGTGCCGTTGACGCGGATCTCGCCGGCGTCGGCATGATAAAAACCGTAGATGATCGACATGAGTGTCGATTTCCCTGCTCCGTTTTCGCCGATGATCCCGTGGATCGAGCCTTTGGCGACGGTCAGGTTGATATCTTTGTTTGCGTGAACGGCACCGAACTTTTTGTCGATGCCCACGAGTTCGATGGCGGGTGATTGGCTCACTATAGGGGGCTCCAGAAACCGGATTCCGGATAAGAAAAGGGCGTATGACGGTTTGCTACGTCATACGCCCTTGTTTCATATCAGCTCTTCGGGCAGGCGTTGTCGGTCGTGTAGTCGTGGACCTTGACGGTACCAGCAACGATATCAGCCTTTGCCTTGTCGACGGCAGCCTTGATTTCCGGGGTGACGAGCGGCTTGTTGTTGTCATCCATGGCAACGCCCACGCCATCTTCCTTCAAGCCAAGCTCCTGGGTGCCGGGCGTGAACTTGCCGTTCTTGGCATCGCTGAAGGCATTGTAGACTGCGAGATCGACGCGCTTGACGACGGAGGTCAGAACGGAGCCCGGATGCAGGTAGTTCTGGTTGCTGTCGACGCCGATCGAGAGCTTCTTGTTGTCGGCAGCCGTCTGCAGCACGCCGAGACCAGTAGCGCCGGCAGCAGCGTAAACGACATCAGCGCCCTGGTCGATCTGGTTCTTGGTGAGTTCGCCGCCGCGAACCGGGTCATTCCAGGCCGCACCCGTGGTACCGGTCATGTTCTGGAAGACTTCGATCTTCGCGTTGGTGGCGCGGGCGCCCAACTCATAACCGCATTCGAACTTGCGGATCAGCGGGATATCCATGCCGCCGACAAAGCCGACCTTGCCGGTCTTCGAAGCCATGGCGGCCATGACGCCAGCGAGATAGGAGCCTTCGTTTTCCTTGAACTTGACCGAGCGGACGTTCGGCAGGTCGAGGCTGTCGTCGATCAGGACGAATTGGGTCTTCGGATATTCGGCAGCAACCTTCTGAAGCGCGGAGGTCCAGGCGAAGGAGACGGCGATGACCGGATTGAAGCCCTTGCTGGCGAAGTTGCGCAGTGCCTGTTCGCCCTGGGTGTCACCCGTCGGCTCGAAGTCGCGATAAGCGATACCGGTTTCCTTCTTGAACTTTTCGGCGCCGTTATAGGCAGCCTCATTGAAGGACTTGTCGAACTTGCCGCCGGTTCCATAGACGATTGCCGGCTTGATATCGGCCGCAAGCGCCGTTGCCGACATGGCAGCCAGTGCGAAAAGGGTCAAAAGGGATTTTTTCATGAGTTGCAGCCCTATTGTTTCTATCTTGTTGGGTCCTCCCGCAAGCCCGTTGACCGGGCATGTCTGCGGAACTGCCGGCCTCCCCCGAGGCCAAGCTGGCGCGCATCCTTGCATGGCTGCACGAAAAATTCACGAGAAATTTTTCAGTTGGTAAAGATTTGTGGGAATTGGTGAAATCCGATCCAAACGACCCGTTTTTTAAACAATTTCGGCCTGAAACTGCAATTTTATTGATCAGAAGGATGGCAATCCGGCGCTGCGCAATCGCGAACTTTGCCCCTTGCGACGATGCTATCGGCCCGTTGCCGAACACCCTCAGACAATGCCGAATTCCCTGAATGGCACAGGCCGAAGACCGCCTCTCGATCCCCTCATGCGCTGAAGCGGCCGGCGGCCGGCCGGCGCTTGTAGGCGACCATCCACAGCAGCAGCGAGAGGACCAGGAAGACGGCGAAAGCCGGCTGAAACAGCAGCCACTGCATCGCCAGATCGTAGAAGCGGGGATGGAGGTAATAGGCAATTGCCGAGCGAACGCTTGCCAGCGACGAAGGGCTGACATCGTTCCATGCGTCGCCCATCGGGGTCAGCACGACAGTGGAAGCAGCAACGGATTGAATGGAATCGATGGTGCCGGCGATGACCGCCACCACAAGCGCAACAAGGCTGGCAAAACGCAACAGGAAACGCATGAACCTCCTCCGGATACTCAACTACGCCCAGCCTTTTCAGGCCAGCCAGTCTTACGCCGCCTCGTCTCTTTCTTAGATAAGTTGACCGCGAAATAAGCGCAATGGGGATGAGATGCAGAGTTTTGCGCCGACAAGTCAAAAATCTGTCAGATTCGGGTTGATTGCCGGGAATTCATCGGTATATATCGCGGCCGTTCCGACGATTTGCTTCCTGACCGGGTGCGAAACGCCAAAGGACAGGTGGCCGAGTGGTTTAAGGCGCACGCCTGGAACGCGTGTGTACGTGAAAGCGTACCGAGGGTTCGAATCCCTCCCTGTCCGCCATTTTCCTTGTGTCCATACCGAAGACATAGGTCGCAGTCTGTCCCCAAGACATAAACGCGAGGCTGCAGCCTCTGGCCGCCGCACAGCCTTGTCTTATGCTTCAATCAGACACCGCTCTCCTCAGACAGATGCAGGCTCCTTGCCGGGTTCGCCGAACCATTGCGATGCCGCCCGGGCGACGTCTTCTGGATTGGGAGCAGTTTCGCCAGCCCAGGCGACGACACCGTCCGGCCGGACGAGCAGGGCGCTCAAGCCGAGCCGATCCTTGGCGTCGCTGGCGATATAGGTGATCCGGTCTGCCCAGCGGCTTGCCAGCGCCTCGAACGGTGCGCAGGCATCGAAATACAGCAGCAGGCCCCTACCCGCTCTCAGGAGATCGCCGAGCCTTCTGCCGTCGGCCAATTCGAAATCAGGAGCGCTGCGGCCGACGAGCGGGTGGCTGCCGCCAAGTTCGTAGCGGAGGGAAATGCCCCAGACGCGTTCGGCGAAATAGGTGGCGCCGTCGCGCGTATCGATCAGATCGCGGATGATGGCTTCAAGCGCGCGTGAACTCCGGCTTGGCCGCATGAGCCCGACCTGCGCGCGCGACCAGTCGAGCACCTGGGCTCCGATCGGATGCCGCTCGCTCGAATAGGTATCGAGCAGGCCGTCCGGCGCTTCGCCGCGGATGGTCGCGGCAAGCTTCCATCCCAGATTCATCGCATCGCCGAGCCCGAGGTTAAGGCCCTGACCGCCCAGAGGGGAATGGATGTGTGCGGCATCGCCGGCGAGCAAGACTCGCCCTTTACGGTAAGCCGTCGCCTGGTAGGCGCGGTCCGTCCACGTGGTGGCAAGCTTGAGCGCCGTTAGAGTGGCGTCGGTGACGGAGATGCGGCGCAGCACCTTCTGCACATGCTCAAGCGTAATCGGCTGGGTCCGGTGGAAGGCACCGCCATCGAAGTCGACCATCGTGATCGTCCCGGGCGGCGTATAGGTGTACATGCCCATCGCGGTGTAATGGCGGCCGGGACGAAGCTTGTCAGGGTCCGCCATCTCGATCTCGGCGGAATAGCCGGTGAATTCGGGATCGGTGCCGACGAATTCGAAGCCGCCGGCCTTGCGGACGGTGCTGCGGCCGCCGTCGCAGCCGACGAGCCAGGATCCGCGAAAGGTCTCGCCGCCGGCTCGAACAGTGACGTCCCCGTCGAACTGATCCAACTCCTCGACGCCGAAACCGCGCTTGATTTCGACCCCCATCGCCTCGGCGCGAGCGGCGAGGACAGCTTCAAGGGCTTCCATCTCGACCATCATGCTGGTGCCAGCCGGGCTCGGCAGACGATAGGGCCACTTGGAGGCGTCGATTTTATCGCAAAAGAACTGGATGCCGGCGAAATGGCCGCCCGGCCGACGCGGCTGGTGCATCCAGTGCGCAGCAGGCGAGGCACGATCGCCCGAACCGTCCTTTGCGGGTTTGGGCGCAGCGACATCGTCTAGCAGGCCGCGACGATAGAAGGCTTCGATGGTTGGGGAGGAAAGGCCGCGCATGCCGAAGGGAAGGCGCTTCAAGGGCGAGCGCGGATCCTCGGCCTGCTCCAGCACCAATACGGAGAGACCGGCGAGACGCAGCTCGCAGGCGAGAAATAAGCCGACGGGTCCACCGCCGGCAATCAGAGCATCATAAATCAAGGCAGAACTCCTCAAGCGAACGGCGCTGCAAGGGCGTCAGACATTCCGGCTTTGGGCAGTCTCAGCCGGCGCGAGTTGTTGGAAAATGCGCACCCATTCGGGCAGGTGACGGTCCGGTCACAAGAACGGCGATAAAACCCGTGCCGATTTCACGAATTTCGTCATGGTAGTGAAATTTTTACACTCAGTATAAGTTTACTTATGGTATAATTATCTTTATGTCAAACCGAATCAAACTCCGGGACCGCAAGAAGGAGATGACGCGTCAGGCGATCTCCAACGTCGCAACGCGCCTGTTCGTCGAACGTGGCTTCGACAAGGTTTCCGTCACCGACATCGCTGACGAAGCGGAAGTCGCCAGGAAGACTGTGTTCAACTACTTCCGCCGCAAGGAGGATCTCGTCTTCGATCGCGAGGACGAAGTGCGGGAACTGGTGCAGAAGGCAATTGCCGATCGCGGCCGCGTGCCACCAGTCCGCGCCTTCCAGGCGCTGATGCGGGAACTGGTGGAAGCACAGCATCCCCTGTTCAGGATTACAGAACGGCCCATCCAGTTCTGGCGCATGGTCGCAGAGAGCCCGACGCTGACGGCGCATGCGCGCGGGCTGCAGGTGACACTTGCCGACGATCTCTCGAGAATTCTATCCGATGCGGTGGGACGGCCGCGCTCCGATGCGGATGCACATCTCGCGGGCGCAATGCTGATGGCGACGCTGGTGGCCGCCTATGGCGAGGCACTGCGTGTCTTTCGCGAGAATGGAAAGCCCGAAGCCGCCCTGCTAGACATCATCGACCGCGGCTTTATCGGCATCAACGCCGCGCTTGTCGGGACGCCCTATATCTGACCCTGGAAATTTCCGGTCGCAGTCTGAAATCGACGAAAACCCGGCTGAAGGATCGGCCGGGTTTTCGAATGCGTGGTCCGTCAGGCCATCGGCCATCTTCAGATCGTGGCAGACAGCATCAACATCAAGCCGCGGAAACCTGCAGCTCGGCAAGATCCTGAAGCAGCGTCGGGCCGTTGGGTTCCCAACCCAGTTTCTGTCGGGTCTTGGCGCTGGAGGCCGGCATGTCGTACGTGGTGAACATAGAGAGCCAGCCGAAATAGTCCTGCGCCTCCGCCTTGTCGATGGATTTGACCGGCAGCTTCAGGCGCCGGCCGATCGTCTCGGCGATATCGCGCATCGGCACGCCTTCCTCGGCAACCGCATGATATCTGGCATTCGGTTCGGCGCGTTCGACGACGAGGCGATAAAGGCGAGCGACATCGGAAAAATGGGCCGCTGGCCAGCGATTGAGCCCGTCTCCGACATAGGCGCAGGCGCCCTTTTGCCTGAATATTTCGATCAGGGGAGTAATGAGCCCCTGGCTGACCGGATCATGCACCTGCGGCAGCCGCACGAACGAGACATTGACGCCGATTTCGCTGGCCAATATCCCCGCCTCCTCGGTGGCGGCACGCGGATGCCTGTCGGAGTGGACGATCGGATTGTCTTCCTTGGCGGGCTCGCCCGGCACCGTGTTGGCGATCGGCGTGCCTGATGTAATGACCAGCGGCCGGGCCGAGCGGGCGAGCGCCGAGGCAAGCGTTGCGATGACGCGCCGGTCATCTTCGCAATTCTGCGCGAATCTCGAGAAGTCGTGGTTGAAGGCAAGATGGATGACGCCATCCGATTGCGAAGCGCCGCGTTTCAGGATTTCCGCATCCTCGATCGTGCCGTGAAGAACTTCCGCGCCGGCGGCGGCAAGCGCTACGGCCTTTTCCTGGGAACGTGAAAGACCAAGCACCTGATGGCCCGCACCGATCAATTCCCTGACGACATTCGAGCCGACATTTCCAGTCGCGCCGGTAACGAATACACGCATAAGCACTGTCTCCTTTTTTCGTCGGAGACAAATCTGTGCCCATCGTTTATTCTGGTAAAGTAGTGACCTTATCATGGTAAAGACACTAACAGGATGACCGATCTTATCGAAACTGAAAACGTGCTCGGGACCTATTTGAGGGACCGCCGCGCGAAACTCGACCCATCCGCCCTGGGATTTGCCGGCGAACGGCGGCGCACGCCCGGGCTTCGGCGCGAGGAAGTGGCGCAGCGCGCCAATATCAGCCCGACCTGGTACACGTGGCTGGAGCAGGGCCGTGGCGGTGCGCCTTCCGCCGACGTGCTCGACCGGATCGCCCGCGCGCTGATGCTGACGGAAGTGGAGCGCGAGCACCTGTTCCTGCTTGGCCTTGGGCGTCCGCCAGAAGCGCGTTACCGCAAAAATGATGGCGTTACGCCGCGGCTGCAGCGCGTGCTCGATGCGCTGGAGCCGAGCCCCGCTATTATCCGGACCGCCACCTGGGACGTCATCGCCTGGAACCGGGCAGCGCCCGTGATGCTGATCGATTACGGATCGCTGCCGCCGGAAGAACGCAATATTCTGCGCTATATCTTTCTCGATCCGCGTGCGCGCGCCGTGCAATACGATTGGGAAAGCGTCGCCCGTTTCGCCCTGGGCGCATTCCGTGTCGATGCGGCGCGCGCAGGCGCATCGAGTGAGATAGAGCCTTTCGTGGCAGAACTTTGCCGCATCAGCCCGGAATTCAGGGCCATGTGGCGCGAAAATGACGTTCCTGGCACCCATACCGAAGCCGTCAAACATATACGCCATCCCATCCTCGGCCCGCTGGCATTCGAGTATTCGGCCTTTTCGGTCGACGGCCGGACGGATCTCAGCATGATCGTCTACAATCCGGCAACGCCTGACGATGCCGAGCGGATCAGATCGCTGCTGCCCAAACTCTAGCGCCAAAGTGTGCGGCGCGGGCCTGCCCCGCATTCATCCCCAGCAGGTCATGCCATGGATCTGCGATCGACGCTCTGCGTCGCCACCTCAGGTGTTGCCCGCAAGGTCAGCGCCCAGAAGAGCAGCGTCACAAGGCTTATGACGGCACCCGATATGCAGACGCCGGTCCAGCCTGCATGGGCATAGATGATCGTCGATGTCGAAGAGCCGACGGCGCTACCGATCGAGTAGAAAACCATGTAGGCGGCGGTCAGCCTGTTCTGCGCGTCCGGTCGAACACGATAGATCATGCCCTGATTGGTGACGTGCGTTGCCTGCAGGCCGAAGTCGATGACGAGGACGCCGAATATCAGCCAATAGATCGAGCGATCCAGCATGGAGATCGGCAGCCAGGCAGCGAGCATCAGTGCCAGTGCGATGCCCGTCGTGCGCTGGCCATGGCCGCGGTCGGCCCAGCGCCCTGCCCTGATGGCGCCGAGTGCGCCTGCCGCGCCGGCAAGGCCGAACAGGCCGACTTCGGTGTGGGACAGGAAGTAAGGCGGCGCGGTCAGCGGCAGCACAAGCGGGGCGAGCAGCGTGGTGATATTGGCGAAGATCAGCATGGCGATCACGACGCGGATGCGCAGGACCGGTTCTTCAATCAGCAGAGTGCCCAGCGAGCCGATGAGACCGACATAGGAGAGGCCGCTTCTCGGCTTCTCCTGTCGCGGCAGCGCGCGCCAAAGAAGAAGCGCTATCACCGTCGTCAGCACGGCCGAGACGATGTAGACGGTCCGCCAACCGGAGAGATCAGTCAGCGTTCCCGCAGCGCTGCGCGCCAGCAGGATGCCGAGGACGATGCCGCTCGTGACCATGCCGACGGTATGGCCTCGCTTGGCGGGGTGCGCAAGGCTCGCCGCATAGGCAACCAGCGCCTGTGTGACCACGGCCAGAAAGCCGACCGCAGCCATGGAAGCGAGCAGCATCGCGGCACTGGAGGAGAAGCCGACGCAGAGGAGCGCCGCAACGCTCAGCAGCGATTGCACGATGATGAGCTTGCGCCGGTCGACGAGATCGCCGAGCGGCACTAGCAGGATCAGGCCGAGGCCATAGCCGAGTTGCGTCGCACCGACGATGAGGCCGGCAACGGTGCGCGACAGCTTGAGATCATCGGCCATGACATCGAGAAGCGGATGGGCGAAATAGGCATTGGCCACAGCGAGGCCGCTCGCGACGGCAAAGAGGAAAATCGTTGCCCGTGTCAGCTGCGAATTGGCCTCTCCCGAGTATTCGGCGCCCTCAAACGAACCTTCTCGTGAGGAATGAGGGCGCAGAATGTCCTTCGCGCTGCCGACCGGCGGCGCGTCCTGATCGATCGTCATTGCAAAACTCCCGATTTTTCGGTTTAATAATGAAACCAAAAATCGAGTAACATTGTTGGTTTAATCATGCAACTATTTATGCTGACAAAAGACCGGAAAGACTAGGGCGATGGTCGCGCGGAAAAGCCTGAAGGGTGATTATTGCCCGAGCGCACGGTCGCTCGACGTGATCGGCGACTGGTGGTCGCTCCTGATCGTGCGCGACGCCTTCGACGGGCTGACGCGCTTTGGCGAGTTTCAAAAGAGCCTCGGCATTGCCAAGAATATTTTGACCGAGCGACTGCGGACGCTTGTCGCAAGCGGCATTCTGGAGCTTGTACCGACAAGCGAAGGCGGTACGCGCATGGAATACCGGCTGACGGCGATGGGAAAGGATCTCTTCCCGGTCATGGTGGCGCTGCGGAAGTTCGGCGAGCGCCATCTCTTCGCGCCGGCCGAGGAACATTCACTGCTGGTGGATCGCGCAAGCGGACAGCCCGTGCAGCTCGACATCCGGGCGCAGGACGGCAGGCCGATCGGCCCAGATGAAACAATTATCTTGAAGGTGCCGGAAGGGGAATAGACAAGGCAGGGCCGCGGCCAAGCCCTCTCTTTGAAACGAACCTCCTGAGCAGAGGCGCAGATCCCGATCTCGTCGCCGAGCGACCATTCCGTTGCCCGCGAGGCCAAAGCCGCAGGCGAGCAAGACTGCCTCAGAAAGAGGCTTTGACGAGCATCTCGGCGCCGAGCGCGAGGAGACAGATCAGGAACCAGCGGCGGAACGTGGCCGGGCTGACGCGATTGCGGATGATCTGGCCGAACCACATGCCGGCGAGCGCCGGGATGATCGCAAGGGCAGATAGCGCGAGATTGTCGACGCGAAATGCGCCATGCCAGGCGAGTGCGCCGGCAAGCGCCACCGTGGAGACGGTGAAGGAAAGGCCGAGCGCCTGAACCAGCTCTTCCTTCTCCAGGCCAAGCGCCTGCAGATAGGGCACCGCCGGCACGACGAAGACGCCAGTTGCCCCAGTGAGCAGGCCAGTAACGGCGCCGGCGAGCGGCGATAGCAGCGGCTCGAACCTTGCGGGCACATGCAGTTGACGGGCGAGCAAAGCATGGCCGGCATAGAGGATGAGGGCGATGCCCAGCGCTGCCGCGGTCCTGCGGGTATCGCCGGCGGCCAGCAGATATGAGCCGGCGAAGGTTCCGATGATTATGGCAAGAACCAAGAGAAGGAAACGACGGGCAAGCGCGCCAAAGCTCGGGCCTGCCAGCAGCTGCCAGACATTGGTGACGAAAGAGGGCACGATCAGCAGGCTCGCTGCCATCAGCGGCGAGATCAACGTACCCAAGACGCCCATCGCCACGGTCGGCAGCCCCATGCCGGTGATGCCCTTGACCATGCCGGCCATAAAGAAAGTCGCGAAGATCGCCGCGACGAGCCATATCGAATGATCCATCATGCCCTTTCCCTAACAGACGCGAGGCCGGGCACAATACGGATGATGCGAGGCCAGCCTTCGGCTATTCCGAAGGCTGGATATGCGGTAATCTCCACTCCATGCGCTTCGATCTAACCGACCTTCGCCTTTTCCTCGCCGTCGTCGATGCCGGCAGCATCACGCATGGGGCCACCGATGCCGGTCTTTCGCTGCCGGCCGCCAGCGAGCGTCTGCGCGACATGGAGGTAAGTGGCGGCGTACAGCTTCTGGAGCGTGGGCGGCGCGGCGTGAGCCCGACGCTTGCCGGCGAAGCACTGGCGCATCATGCCCGGCTGATCCAGCGGCAGCTCATGCAGATGCGCGGCGAGCTTGGCGAGCACGCAAGCGGCCTGCGCGCGACAGTCCGGCTTCTCGCCAACACTGCCGCGATTGTCGAATACCTGCCGCCGCGCCTTGCCGGATGGATGGCAAAACACCCACGGACGGATATCGACCTCAAGGAGCGCCAGAGCATCGAGATCGTGCGGGCTGTTTCGGCGGGGCTGGCCGAGATCGGCATCCTGTCGGACGCGACCGATACCTCCGGCCTGATATTGCGGCCCTTCGCGATCGACCGGTTGGTGGTGGTGATATCCAGCGATCATGCGCTGGCGGCGGCAAAGCAGATCGCTTTTGCAGAAATCCTGCATGAGCATTTCGTCGGGCTCGCAGGCGGAGCGCTGCAGGATCATATCGACGCACAGGCCGCCCGGCTCGGCACCCGGTTGAAAATGCGCGTGCGGATGCGGACATTTGAGGCCATCTGCGACATGGCAGGCCAGGGTATCGGTCTCGGCATCGTGCCCGAAAAGGCGGCAAGGCGCTGCAGCCGATCCGCGAAAATTGCAGCCCTCCGTCTCACGGACCGGTGGGCGACGCGCCGGCTTTCGATCTGCGCTCGCTCCCTCGAAGAGCTTCCGTCGCCGGCCCGCGATCTTTTCGAGCATCTGGCAACGATATGACCGTGGCCTGTTGAAAAGACGCATTGGGATCGACTAGTCTCGCCACGTGGCTGTCGGGGAGAGACGGCGCAATGGGAGATGGGTATGGAATTTCGCGACGACGAGCTTCATCGCTTCGAAGCGGAAGGGGCCGCACCCCTGCCGCATACCGAGGTGGAAGGGCATGTCGATCATGATGGCGCGCATATCTGGTATGCCTCCTACGGCAGCGGAGCTCCGGTGATCCTCCTGCATGGCGGGCTCGGAAACAGCGGCAATTGGGGCTACCAAGTGCCCGCGCTCATCGACGCAGGCCATCAGGTTGTCGTCATCGACAGCCGCGGCCATGGCCGCAGCACGCGCGACGAGCGGCCATACACCTACGAACTCATGGCCTCCGACGTTCTCGCCGTCATGGATAGGCTGAAGATCGACAAGGCGGCCATGGCCGGCTGGAGCGACGGCGCCTGCATCGGCATGGTGCTTGGAAAAACCCATCCGGAACGTGTGTCCGGCGTCTTCTTCTTTGCCTGCAATATGGACCCGAGCGGCACCAAGGAATTCGTGGCGACGCCGATTATCGAACGCTGCTTCTCACGCCATACGAAGGATTACGCAGCCCTTTCCGCTACACCGGACAAGTTCGATGCTTTCATCGAAGCGGTCGGCCTGATGCAGCGGACCGAGCCGAACTACACGGTCAAAGATCTCGCCGAGATCGATGTGCCTGTCGCCATCGTGCACAGCGAGCACGATGAGTTCATCAAGCGCGAACATGCCGATTATCTCGTGCGGCACATTCCCGGCGCAGAGTTGATCCTTCTGCCCGGCGTCAGCCATTTCGCGCCGGTGCAGCGGCCGGCGCAGTTCAATGCCGCCCTGCTCCGCTTTCTTTCCAAACTTCCGGCCTGACAGCAGATTCAGTTGCGCACGTCCGATTGTTCGAATAAATGATGATCATCATCTTATTCGAACTCCCGAGACCGAATCGCCGCTGACAGGCCCTTCCGCCCCGGGGAGCAATTTGGCTCCAGGCAGGAGAATTTTATGACAGCCACTTTGTTTTCGCCGCTTTCCATTGGCCCTTATGAATTTGCACATCGTGTCGTCATGGCGCCGCTGACCCGCATGCGGGCGAGCCAGCCGGGCAATGTACCCTCGGCTTTGAATGCAGAATATTATGCCCAGCGCGCCAGCGAGGGCGGTCTCATCATTTCCGAGGGCTCGCAGATTTCCCGCGCCGGACAGGGCATGCCGGCAACCCCGGGCATCCACACGGCCGAGCAGGTCTCCGGCTGGAAGGCGGTGACCGACGCCGTTCATGGCAAGGGCGGCAAGATCTTCCTGCAGCTCTGGCATGTCGGTCGCATCTCCCATTCTTCTCACCAGCCTGATGGAGCTCCACCGATTGCTCCTTCCGCCATCGCCGCCAAGGGCGAGGCCTTCACGGCCTCCTTCCAGCGCGTGCCCTTCGAGACGCCACAGGCGATCGATATCGACCTGATGCCGCTCCTGATCGACGTCTATGCCGAGGCCGCCGCCAATGCCAAGCGGGCCGGCTTCGACGGCGTCGAAATCCATGGCGCCAACGGCTATCTGATCGAACAGTTCCTGCAGGCCCGCACGAACCGGCGCTCTGACCAATATGGCGGCTCGATCGAGAATCGTACGCGGCTGCTGCTCGAAGTGGTCGAGGCAGTTTCCGAAGTTTGGGGTTCGGATCGCGTCGGGGTCCGCCTCTCGCCCTTCGGCATTGCCAATGACAGCGGCGAGGACGATCCCTTGCGTCTCTACGGCCATGTCATTCGTGAGCTGGACCGGCTGAACCTTGCCTATCTGCATCTGATCGAGCCGCGCGCCAGCGGTGCCGGACAGGCCGAGGTCGACCACAAGAACGTACCGTCGGCCGCGGAATTGTTCAGGCCGGCATGGTCAGGCACGCTGATCGCCGCGGGCAATTTTCGGCCCGACACGGCCGAAGCCATGCTCGCCGCCGGCCATGCCAATGCCATCGCCTTCGGTCGGCTGTTCATCGCCAATCCCGATCTGCCGGAGCGCATCCGGCGCGGTGCACCCCTCAACCCCTATCATCGCCCCACCTTCTACGGCGGCGGCGCTGAGGGCTATACCGACTATCCGACGCTCGATGCCAGGGAGGCCGCTGAATGAGCACGCCAAGCGCAATTATTGTCGGCGTAGGTGCCGAGCAGGGTTTGGGTGCGGCACTCTGCCGGCTTCTCGCAGACAAGGGCTATCACGTCGTCATCGCCGGCCGGACGGCGGCGAAGATCGATGAGGTGGCCGCTACCATCCAGGCGTCCGGCGGCAGTGCCGAGGCGATCGAAACGGACGCGACGGATGAAGCCGCCGTCGTCCGGCTGTTCGATCATGCCTTTACCGCTCGCGACGATATTGCCGCGCCTGACTTCGTCGTCTTCAACGCCGGCATCAACCGCCAGATCGGCTTTCGTAATCTAACAGCCGCTCAGTTCGAGGAATTCTGGCGCATCTGCTGTTTCGGCGGCTTCCTCGTTGGCCGCGAGGCGGCGCGGCATCTGGCGCCGCTCGGCCGCGGCACCGTGATTTTCACCGGCGCCTCCGCCAGCCTGCGCGGCAAGGCCGGCTTTGCGCAATTCGCCGCTGCCAAGGCGGGCCTTCGAATGATCAGCCAGAGCATGGCGCGGGAATTCGGACCACTTGGCCTGCATGTCGCTCACACCATCATCGATGGCGGCATAGACGGCGAGCGGCTGCGCTCGCGCCGGCCGGATGTGGATGCCGATGGGCTGCTGAATATCGACGCCATTGCCGAGAGCTACTGGCACATTCATCGCCAGCATCCTTCGGCCTGGACGCAGGAGCTCGATCTGCGTCCCTACAAGGAAAACTTTTGAGGCCCATCGAAAGGGTGATCGAGTATCGGCCGGCATTGCACTAGCAATTCCGCGACAGGGCCTTGGCGATCGCAAGGAATTTCGGGTCTTCATCACAGGGGCGATGCCGGATCTCGGCATCGCTCTCCGCGTCTGATGTCTCGCTCGGAATGGTGAAGGACCATGCAGACGGCCGTTTCCGGCGGCGGAGAAACCGCGCCAGCCGGCTCAGCACGCTCTGCTTATCAGCCTCACCCTTATGTTCTAAAGGGGGGTCGACGGCATTCGGATTGCGGGGATCACCCCACCGCTCATCATAAAGATCCTTGAAGAGATAATTGGTCAGCATTGGCTTGCCTTTCATTTTGAATCGATTCAATTTGAACATACAGTGCGTTCTTGAATCGGTTCAATCGTACGCTTCAAAACTCTGCTGTCAAGAAGAATTGAACCGATACAACTTCATTGCTAGTATCCGCCAGAAACACAAGGAGGATTTCATTGGCCAAGGGCACCATCAGGCTCGCGGATGTCGCCAAGGCGGCCGGCGTATCACAAGGAACCGCCTCCAATGTTTTCAGCCGACCCGAAGTGGTGCGTGAAGAGGTGCGCGAGCATGTGCTCGAGACAGCCAAGCGGCTCGGCTATGCCGGGCCGAGCCTGACGGGCCGTCTGCTGCGGGCGGGAAAGGTCAATGCCATCGGCGTCGCCGCGGTCGAGCCGATTGCCTATTTCTTCAACGATCCGTGGGCCAGGGCTCTGCTGGCCGCCGTTTCCAGGGTCTGCGATGCCAGCGGCACGGGCCTCGCGCTGGTTTCGGCCAAGGACCGGCAGACGGTAGACTGGAACATCAAGAGCGCATTGGTGGACGGCTTCATCCTGCTCTGCGTGGAAGGCGGCGAGAAACTGGTGCAGTTGACGCGCGAGCGGCAATTGCCCTTCATCGCTCTCGCTTTGAATGACGAGGATCCCGCCATCCCCTCGATCAGCGTCGATAATGTCGGAGGTGCGGCCGTTGCGGCCCGGCATCTGGCGGAACTCGGCCACAGGCGTTTCGGCGTGCTCGCGACAGAACTCTCGGACGACCATATCGGGCCGGTCGGCATCGCCGAGATCGAACGGGCGATCTATTCCACCTCGCGCAATCGCGCGTTCGGTTATTGGCAGGCCCTTGAAGCGTTCGGCATTCGGCGCGAGGACGTGCCGATCTATGAGACGCTCAACGACAAGCCGAGTGTCGAAGCCGGGCTCGACTACCTGTTTTCTGCACCCGAGCCGCCGACGGCGATCCTTGCCATGTCCGACAACATCGCGCTTCTGGCGATCAACTGGCTGCGGGCGCGAGGCCTCTCAGTGCCGCAAGACGTCTCCGTCATAGGCTTCGATGGCGTGCCGGAAGGCGGCATGGTGGAGCCGGGACTGACGACGATGGCCCAGCCCTTTGCCGAAATCGCGGAACGCGCGGTGCAGGCCGTCCTCCACGATGCCGTACCGGCTGAGCGCGAGATGATCGGCGTCACGCTGATCGTGCGCGGCAGTACAGCGGCTCCGAAATCATGATCGGATCTACAGCGATTTAGCTTTTCACGGAGTCTCTTAACCGCTCTATCTTTTTGTTTTCATGCAATTCCGGACGCAAAACCGCTTCGCACTTTTGCTGGAATTGCTCTAGCTCGCCTGCTGTGCGCCATCCACGTTTGCAGCCCGCATCTCGATGAGCTGCCGGGCAGCGGCGGCGGCGGCATCCTTGTCGCTCGCCACCTGTACGGTGGGGAAGGCGAACTGGATACCGTTCTCGTCGAAGGACTGCTTGATCAGGGCGAGCGCACTGCGGCGGATGACGGAGAGCTCGTCGGGCTTGGCGGTGATTGCCAGCCTGATCTCGATCGCAAAATCGCCGAACTGCTCGACACCCTTCATCTTCAGCGTCTGGATGATGCTCGGTTTCAGCTCCTCGTCTTCAAGCAGGCGCTGGCCGATATCCTTGACGATGCGCTTCAGCTTCACGAGGTCAGTATCGTAGGTGACCTTGACGATGATCTTGTCGATCGCCCAGTCGCGGTTCATGTTGTTGACTGCGCCGAGGGAGCCGAAGGGTATCGTCGCCAGCGGGCCGCGCTGGTGTCGCAGCTTCACTGAGCGCAGGCTGAAGGATTCCACCACGCCTTTATGGCTGCCGCTTTCGATATATTCGCCGATGCGGAACGCATCGTCCCAGAGATAGAAGATGCCGCTGATGACATCCTTGACGATCGTCTGCGCACCGAAGCCGACGGCGACGCCGACAACGCCGGCACCGGCGATCAAGGGCCCGATCTGAACGCCGAGGCCGGACAGCACCATCATCACGGCGATGATGCCGATGATGACGGCCAGGATATTGCGGAAGATCGGCAGCAGCGTCTGCAGCCGGGCGCGGCTCGCTCTCATCTCCTCGGAATCGCTGACGGCTGGCAACGATTGCATCAGCTTGGCGTCGATATAGGTTTTCGCCAGCTGCCAGACGAGATCGGCGACCAGAAGGATGACGATGCCGCCGAGAATGCCGCGCGCGATACGGCCAATATTCGATTCACTGCCGCTCATCATCGCGTGCGCTTCGACCCCCAGCATCCGGCCGAGCCAGAGGGCTGCGAATGTAATGATCAGCGCGCGGACGCCGCGATCGAGAAGGACGGTCGCCAATTTTCCGGCACCGAAGATCCCCTCGGCCGCCTCATGCAGCGCCTCGATCGCGCGGGTGGACACCGACAGGACACGCGGCAGCAATATCGCATAGATGCCCACCCAAAGCAGGCCGTTGAAGCCCGCCACCCACAGGCCCCAAAGCGCTGCGAAGTAGATCATCAGCAGCCAGGAGACTGCCCGCCTTCCACGCTTTCCCGGCACGGCGGGCCTCGACCACACAGCTTCCACGGCGATCACAAACAGGCCGATGCCGAGCGCGTAGCCGATCAGGTCTCGCGCGCCGGCGGAAAAGCCGAGCGACGCGACAGCCTGTATGACGGCCCACCCGCAAGCAAAATAGATAGTGAACAGCGTGCATCGCCGATACCAGTATTTTGCGACAAGCCGCCGTTCCGCAATGCGGGCAGCACCACCATCCTCGTCCAGAACGTCATCCGTCCGGCGCATGGAGATCAGTTCCGTCAAAAGCCTGCCGATGGAAATCGCCAATCGGATGGACACGATCGCGATGACGCAGGCAATGGCGAAATTTTCGATGGCCGGCGGCCAGTCGAAAGCGAGAAGCGGAACGAGCGTCACCAGACCGTGAATGATGGCGGGCACGACGCCGCCCAGGAACTGGAATCGTGCCGCCTGCAGCTCGGTCTCGACGCCGGCTGCCCGTTCGGTGCGCTGCATATGCTTGGTATTGATGAAGCGCGCGGCCGCGAGCTCGGCCACGAGCCCGAGGAAGAAAAGGATCACGATCTGGATGGTGATGCGCAGCAGACCGACCGCCTTGCCCTCGCCCTCGAGCTTTTCCGATGCCGTCATGACTTCGGAGGGCAGCGTCATCGCCGCGCCTGATACGACTTCCAGGTGGCGGCGCGTATGACCAAGCAGACCGGACAAAACCGACATCTGGTCACTTCCCGGCGCTTCCGGATCGCCGGCAGTGGAGGTTGGAATGGAGCTGGGCTGAGGCTGATTGTTGAGCTGCGCGGCAAGCCATTGCTTGACGTCGGGCTCATTCATCAACTGAATCAGTTCACGGACCTTGTCGGGCGGCGGTGCCGCCGGCTGGGGTGCGGCTGCATTCTGCGCAAGCGATGTGACAGGCGCGGCCAAAGCAAGAAGACATAATAGCAGGGTCCCGATCCACAGCCTGCCGCCCCCGAAGTTTCTCATATGCGCTGCCCTTCCTGCAATCGGACCATCCGGTCCGTTCCCGCAGACTATACGCGTTTTTTGTCCGGGCAAGCAGGCGCTTAACGGGACAAATCCATCGCCCGCCTGGCATTGCCCCGGAGCGGTGGCCGCGCTAGGTTCTGACACATGCCGGTCGGTATTCGGGGACGCGCGTGTTCAATTTCCTGAAAAGGCTCTTCGGTAAGGGCAGTCGGTCCGACACGCGCAGCGGGCCGAGACTGCCCGAACCCGAAGCCACGACGGCCGTCAAGACGCTCGATCTGAACATTCCGGATGACGCCTTGCGGAACGAGGCAACCTTTGCGGCCTATCTGCAGGAGCGCCTGCCATTCTTCGGCGACCTGATCCGCGTCGATTACGATCCCGCCGCCGGAAGCCTGACGCTGCATAGCCGCAACGGCGATCGGATGACGAAATTCCTCAGCAATGCCCTGCTGGCATTGCGCGAAAAGAAAGGGCCGGCGCGCGCCCAAGCGCTGCTCAACTATCTCAACATGACAGAAGCCACGGAGGACAATAGCGAGCTCTCCAAGGTCCTGCCGGTGCTGAAAACGCGCGATTTCGTCGAGGTTGCCCGCCAGCAGATGATGCAGGCTGTCAGGGATGAACCCAGCCCGCCGCAATTCGTCTATCTCGACGAAGCGGAAAACCTGATCAAGCTTTTCGTCGTCAATGGCGAGACGACCGTCAGCTACGTCATGTCCACCGCGCTGGACGATTGGGGCATCGACGCCCGGGAGCTTGCCGAGACGGCGCAGGCCAACCTGCAAAAATTCCTCGCCAAGACCGGCGTTCAGATCGCCAAACGCAGCCGGTTCCAATATGTCGAGGTGGACGGCCAGTTCGAATCCAGCATCGCTTTCCTGCCGAATTTCTGGGCGCAGGTGCAGGAGCAATCCGGCGGCGCCGCGCCGATCGCCGCCTTCCTGTCGCGCGACAAGGTGTTCTTCACGCATGAAAACGATACCCAGGGCCTGCAGCTGCTGGAGCTGATCAGCGCCGATCTCAGCGACGTGCCCTACGTCATTTCGCCGGATCAATATCGCTGGGAAAACGGCCGCTGGACGCTATTTCGCCGCGTCGCGCGGATGGAGGCGGCGATCCGTCATTAACCCCCATGCGGGGCTTGTCTATAGCAGCATCAGACAAGTACGTCCTGATCGATGCGATCTTCCGCGCCGAAGAATTTCAGATAGCGCTCGACCTCTGCCGGCTCGCCGGTTGCCTTCTGCGGATTGTCCGAAAGCTTGACGGCCGGGCGGCCATTTGCCTCGATCACCTTGCAGACGATCGAAATCGGGCTGAGCCCCTTGAGTTCGGTGGGCGCGCAGCCGGCGAAATCATTGGTCAGATTGGTGCCCCAGCCGAAGCTCATGCGGACGCGACCGTCGAAATGCTTGTAGGTGTCGATGATGGCATCGACATCGAGGCCGTCAGAGAAGATCAGCAGCTTCTGGCGCGGATCGCGGCCCATCTTCTTCCACCAGTCGATGATCTTCTCGCCGCCTTCGATGGGAGGCGCGCTGTCGGGGCGGAAGCCGGTCCAGTCGGCCACCCATTCCGGCGCGTTGCGCAGGAAGGAAGCCGTTCCGAAGGCATCGGGCAGCACGACGAGCAGATTGCCGCCATAGAGGCGGTTCCAGTCGCGCAGCACCTTGTAAGGCGCCTTGCCGAGTTCTTCGTCGTTTTTCGCAAGTGCCGCGGCGACCATCGGCAGTTCATGCGCATTGGTGCCAACGGCTTCGAGATCGGAATCCATGGCGAGCAGCACGTTGCTCGTGCCGGTGAAAGCGTGCGGCACGCCTTCCTTCAGCGCCTCGACGCACCAGCGCTGCCAGAGGAAGCTGTGGCGGCGGCGGGTGCCGAAATCGGAAATGCGCAGGCCCGGCAGTTCCCTCAGACGCTCCACCTTCTCCCACATCTTGGCCTTGGCGCGGGCGTAGAGCACATCGAGCGTGAAGGGACCGAGCGCCTTCAGCGCCGTGCGCGAACGAAGCTCGTTGATGATGGCGAGTGCGGGGATCTCCCACATCGTCGTTTCCTTCCACGAGCCGTGGAAATCGAGAATATACTGGCCGTCGCGCTTCGAAAGCTCATATTCGGGCAGTTGGAAATTCGACAGCCAGGCGAGGAATTCCGGCTCGAAGATCTGCGCGCGGCCATAGAAGGTATTACCCGCGAGCCAGATCATCTCCTTCTTGGAGAGGCGGAGCGTGCGGGCGTGATCGAGCTGCTCGCGCAATTCCTTTTCGTCGATCACCTCGGCAAGGCGAACGCTTTTGGTGCGGTTGATGAGCGAGAAGGTGGCGTCGACCTCCGGATAGAGTTTCCAGATCATCTGCAGCATGAGAAGCTTATAGAAATCCGTATCGATCAGGCTGCGGATGATCGGATCAAGCTTCCAGGTGTGGTTATAGACACGGGTGGCGATATCCGTCTTGGTCATGTCGTTCCTGCCCCGTCTCCTGCCCTACGGACGTCATGCTCGCCGCCAACTATCCTGCGGGCATGCGATTGTCGCGCCTTGTTATCAAAAAATGTGGAGCGAAAGTCCAGTCACTGAAAGAAAATTGATGTCAGGGCAAACGCGCCGCATTCAACCCGCGAAAGCGAAGCGCCGTAACTTCCGCATCCTACCGGATTTAGTAACCCCGGTCGCGATCCACCAGATGCTGCAGCGGCTCGCCGCGTTCAAAACGGGCGATCTGCTCCTCGACATGGCGCATCAACGCCTTTTCGTCAGACACGGCGGAATCATGCGGCGTAATGATGACATTTTCCAGGTCCCAGAGCGGATCATCAGCCGAGAGCGGTTCGACGGCAAAAACATCGAGCGAGGCGCCGCCGAGAATGCCAGTGCGAACGGCCAAGGCGATATCGGCCGCAACCTGGCTCTTGCCACGGCCGGCATTGATGAAGACCGGCTTGCCGAGCGGGCCGTTGCGGTGCAGCCTGGAGAAAAGCGAGATGTTGTAAATCCCGGTCGTTTCCGGTGTCAGCGGCAGGAGGCCGACAAGAATGTCGGTACGCGCCAGAAACGTATCGAGCCCGCCGGCATCGAAGGTTTCCATGCCGTCGATTTCTTTCTTCCCACGCGACCAGCCGATGACGTTGAAACCCATCACCTTCAGCTTGGCGGCGGCATCGCAACCGAGAACGCCGAGTCCCATGACGCCGATGGTAACATCCGCCGCCTCGGGGCCATGCTGCGGCGCCCATACATGCTGTCGCTGATTGCGCATATGCCCCTGCACATCGCGCAGATGCATCAGGCACTGCATCACGACCCATTCGCTCATGCGCACCGTCAGGCTGCGATCGACGAAGCGGACGATCGGAATATCGGGCAGGCCGGCAATGGACATCATCGAATCGACGCCGGCGCCGCCCGAGAAGATCACCTTGAGATTGGGCGCGCGCTCAAAAAGATCGGCATCCGGCTTCCACAGCAGCGCATAGTCGACATGCCTCAGATCCAGCCCCTTGCTGGCGGGGTCGGCGAGATTGATGCTGCCGCGATCGGCAAAAGCGGTTTCGAGTGCCCTGGCGACGGTTGCCGGATCGAATTTGAGGTCGACGAGAACGGGGCTTTTGGCCGGCATGATGGTGGTCTCTATTGCTGGATGGCGGCGGTCGGCACCGCTTCGATATTGAAGGCAGCGGCAAGCAGCGCCCTGGTGTAGTCCTCTTTCGGCGCCCGGAAAATATCGGTGGATGCGCCCTGCTCGACGACCTTACCGAAGCGCATGACGATCAGTTCGTTGGCGAGCGCCTTCACCACCTTCAGGTCGTGGCTGATGAAGAGATAGGCAAGATCATGCTTCTTCTGCAGGTCGCGCAGCAAATCCACGACCTGTGCCTGCACGCTCATATCGAGCGCCGAGGTTGGCTCGTCCAGCATGACGAAACGCGGCTTCAGCACCATGGCGCGAGCGATTGCAATGCGCTGGCGCTGGCCGCCGGAAAATTCATGCGGGAAACGCCAGCGGGTGGAAGGGTCGAGGCCTACTTCCTCCAGCGCCCAGCAGACGCGCTTGTCGCGCTCATCGGCCGAAAGCGATCGCTCATGCACCTTCAACCCCTCGGCGATGATCTCGCCGACCGACATGCGCGGGCTCAACGATCCATAAGGATCCTGAAAAACCACCTGCAGCTGGTTGCGCAGCGGCCGCATTTCCCGGAACGAATAGCCGGCTATATCCTTGCCGACGAAGGCGATGCGTCCTTTGGAGGAAATAAGCCGGGCGAGCGCCAGACCGAGCGTCGTCTTGCCCGAGCCAGATTCGCCGACGACGCCGAGCGTCTGGCCGGCCCTGAGCTTCAGATCGATGCCGTCGACCGCCTTCACATGATCGACGACCTTGCGCATGAAGCCCGCCTTGATCGGGAACCACACACGGATATCGCTGCCTTCCATGACGACAGGCTTGTTCGCATCGCTCGCCGGCGGCTCGCCGCGCGGCTCGGCGGCCAGCAGATGGCGGGTATAGTCATGCTGCGGATTGGTGAAAACCTCCTCCACCGTGCCGGTCTCGACGATACGCCCCTTGGTCATCACGCAGACACGGTCGGCGAACTTGCGGACGATGCCGAGATCGTGGGTGATGAACAGCATCGACATGCCGTGCGTGCCCTTGAGGTCGCGCAGCAGTTCGAGGATCTGCGCCTGCACGGTCACGTCGAGCGCCGTCGTCGGCTCGTCGGCGATCAGCAGTTCGGGACGATTGGCAAGCGCCATGGCGATCATCACGCGCTGACGCTGACCACCCGATAGTTCATGCGGATAGGCCTTTAGGCGCTTTTCCGGTTCGCGGATGCCGACCTGGTTCAAAAGCTCCAGCGTGCGGTTGCGGGCAGCCTCGCCGGTCATGCCCTGATGTAAGGCCAGGATCTCGCTGATCTGCTTTTCGATCGAGTGGAGCGGATTGAGCGAGGTCATCGGCTCCTGGAAGATCATCGTGATGTCGTTGCCGCGCACGGCGCGCAGCTCGTTGTCGGATGCCTTCAGCAGGTCCTTGCCCTTGAACAGGATTTCGCCGGAAGGGTGGCTTGCGGCCGGATAGGGCAAGAGCTTCAGGATCGAATTGGCCGAAACCGACTTGCCGGAGCCGGATTCGCCGACCAGCGCCAAGACTTCGCCCTTGGCGATATCGAAGGAAACGCCATCGACCGCGGTCGATGTCTGCCCGCCCTGATGAAAGGCGACAGAGAGATTGCGGACTGACAGCAACGGAGTGTAGTTTTCGCTCATCGGAACGTTTTCCTCGGATCGAAGGCGTCGCGCACGGCCTCGCCGATGAAAATCAGCAGCGACAGCATGATCGACATGGTGAAGAAGGCCGAGAGCCCCAGCCAGGGAGCCTGCAGATTGGATTTGCCCTGAGCGATCATCTCACCGAGCGACGGCGAGCCCGGCGGCATGCCGAAACCTAAGAAATCCAGCGAGGTCAGGGTGGTGATCGAGCCCGACAGGATGAAGGGAACGAAGGTCAGGGTCGCGACCATCGCGTTCGGCAGCAGGTGGCGATACATGATGGTGCGGTTGTTGACGCCGAGCGCGCGGGCGGCGCGCACATATTCGAAATTGCGCGCTCTGAGGAATTCGGCGCGCACGACGCCGACGAGCCCCACCCAGGAAAACAAGAGCAAAATCCCGAGCAGGATGAAGAAGCCCGGCGGCAGCACCGAAGCGATGATCAGCAGGATATAGAGCACTGGCATGGACGACCAGATTTCGATGAAACGCTGCATCAGAAGATCGGTCCAGCCGCCGAAATAGCCCTGTATCGCGCCGGCGCAGACGCCGACGACGGCCGAGCAGATGGTGAGGGCGAGTCCAAACAGCACCGAGATGCGGAAGCCGTAGATCAGGCGGGCGAGCACATCACGCGCCTGGTCATCGGTGCCGAGCCAGTTGAAATTGCTCCAGTTGCAGTTCGGGTCGGCAACACCGCCGGGATAGCCCGAACAGCGCGTCTCCTTGCTCATCGCCCAGAATGGCGGCGTCGGCGCCGACAATCCCTTCGGCAGGTTGGAATTGGCGGTCTGATAGGAATAGTGGATCGGTGGCCAGATCATCCAGCCATTGGCATTGATCTCGTCCTGGATATCCTGGGCGCGGTAATCCGTCTGCGCCAGGAAGCCGCCGAATTTTTCTTCCGGATAATCGACAAAGACCGGCGTCAGGATCTCGCCCTTGTAGGAGACGAGGATCGGCCGGTCATTCGTGATGAACTCGGCTCCAAGGCTGAGAACGAACAGAACGAGGAAGATCCAGAGCGACCAGTAGCCGCGGCGGTTGGCCTTGAAATTCTCCCAGCGGCGCAGGTTGGTCGGCGAGAACAGTCCCTTACGTGGCGGCTTCACCGTAGTCGATAGCGTCTGCTGATTGGTCGCGTCCATCACACCTCCCTCCGCTCGAAGTCGATGCGCGGATCGATCCAGGTGTAGATCAGGTCGGAGATAAGGCTGACGACGAGGCCAAGCAGCGAAAAGATGAAGAGCGTGGCAAACACCACCGGATAGTCGCGCTGGACAACGGAGAGATAGCTCAGGCGCCCCAAGCCATCGAGCGAGAAGATATTCTCGATCAAAAGCGAGCCGGTGAAGAAGGCGGAGATGAAAGCGCCGGGGAAGCCGGCAATGACGATGAGCATGGCGTTGCGGAAGACATGGCCATAGAGCACGCGCCGCTCGGAAAGACCCTTGGCGCGGGCGGTGATGACATATTGCTTCTTGATCTCTTCAATGAAGGAATTCTTGGTGAGCAGCGTCGTGGTGGCAAAGGCGGCGAGCGAGAGCGAAATCAGCGGCAGCACCAGATGCCAGAGATAGTCGAGGATCTTCTGCCACCAGCTGAGGTCGGCGAAATTATCCGAAACGAGGCCGCGCAGGGGGAACCAGTCGAAGAAGGATCCGCCGGCAAACAGCACGATCAGCATGATGCCGAACAGGAAGCTCGGGACCGCATAGCCGATGATGATGATGCCCGACGTCCAGACATCGAAGGTCGAGCCGTCCTGCACCGCCTTGCGAATGCCGAGCGGGATGGAGATGGCGTAGGAGAAGATCAGGATCCAGATGCCGAGCGAGATCGATACCGGCAGCTTCTGGCCGATAAGATCGATGACCGTGGTGTTGCGGAAGAAGCTCTCGCCGAAGTCGAAGCGGATATAATTCCACATCATCTGGCCGAAGCGCTCGAGCGGCGGCTTGTCGAAGCCGAACTGCTTGTCGAGCTTGGCGATCAGTTCCGGATCAAGACCCTGCGCGCCGCGATATTTCGAGTTGCTGTCATCTAGGGATTGCTGAGCCAGCATATCGGTGCCGCCGGACAGGCGGCCGGTGGCATTGTCGCCCTGCCCGGTCAGCTGCGCGATGACCTGTTCGACCGGACCGCCGGGCGCAAACTGCACGATGGTGAAGGAAATGGCCATGATGCCGACTATGGTCGGGATCATCAGCAGGAGGCGTCGCAGGATATAGGCGCCCATCAGCCCGCCGCTCCCTCAAAGAGGGGTATGCTCCGCCTTGCCTCAATCCAACTGTCGATCAAATCACATTCCCTTCCGCCGGATCGAGACCGGCGCAGTCATATCAGTTTGAAACTATCCGAATCAGCCCTGAGCATTTGGAGCCAGCAGGCCCCTTATGGCAAGAGAAGCTCACTTTCTGGCGCTTTTCGACCACCAGACTTCAGGGAAGCCGATCGAATAATAGGGCAATTCGGGCAGATGCTCGAACTTGTCCCAGTAAGCGATTCGTGTCGTCGTCCCGTAGAAGGTCGGCAGGACATAATGATGGGCAAGCAGTACACGATCGAGCGCTTTGACCGTCGCTTCCTTTTCCGCCACGTCCTTTGCGAAGATCACCTTCTGAATAAGCGCGTCGACGCCCGGATCGGAAATACCCGCATAGTTGCGGGATCCCTGGCGGCCGGCGGCGGCCGAACCCCAGAAATCAAGCTGCTCGTTGCCGGGATTCAACGTCTCCGCCCAGACGACCCAGATCATATCGTAATCGAAGCTGCGAACGCGGTTGACGTACTGCGAGGGATCGACAGTCCTGATGCTGGCATCGATGCCGATGCGCTTCAGATTCTGAATATACGGCAGCACCGACCTTTCCAGTGAAGGATTGTTCAAGAGGAGCTCCAGCGAAAACGGCTGACCGGTCTGCGCGTTCACCATCTTATTGCCCTTGAGGACCCAGCCGGCCTCCTTGAACAGGGCAATCGCCTTACGGAAATTATCGCGCGCCTTCTGCGGATCGCCGGCGACCGGATTGGCATAAGGCGTGGTAAAGACCTCGGCAGGTACCTTGTCCTTGACACTATTCAGGACATTGAGCTCCTCCCCTTGCGGCAGGCCAGAGGAAGCGAATTTCGTACCGAAAAAGAAGCTGTCGACGCGCGTCAACTTGCCAAAGGAAAGGGTCCGATTCAGTTCCTCGAAATCGTAAGCGTAGTTCAGCGCCTCGCGCACACGTTCGTCCTTGAACTGTTCGCGGCGCATATTGGGAACGAGCGCCTGCATGACGCCGACCGAGCGCAGTGTGTTGGGCAATTCCTCACGCTTGATGCGCCCATCCTTGGCGGCCGGAAAATCGTATCCGGTCACCCAATGGCTTGTCGAATTGTCCTGCCAGTAATCGATGACGCCGCTGCGAAACGCCTCGAAGGCGACGTCATAATCGGAAAAATAGACATAGTTTATCGCGCCGAAATTGTTCTCGCCGATATTGACCGGCAGGTTTTTGCCCCAGTAATCATCACGCAGTTCATAGCGGATCGAGGACCCCGGTTGCATTGATGCGATCTTGTAGGGACCTGATCCCATGACCGGCTCAAGTGTGGTGCGCGAGATATCGCGGGGCTTGCCATCAGGGCCATTTGCTTCCCACCAATGTTTTGGCAGGATCGTAAGCTGACCCAGGATCGAGGGCAGCTCGCGGTTACCTTTCTCATCGAAGTGGAAGGTAACGTCGCGCTCGCCTGTCTTTTCGGCGCTCACGACATGGGTGTAATATCCTGTCACCAATAGATTGAGTTCTTTGGTTTTCTCGAAGCTGAAGATGACATCCTCGGGCGTCACCGGTGTTCCATCGGCCCACTTTGCCTCGGCACGCAGCCGGAAGGTGGCGCTCGAGACGTCATCGGGATAGGAAACGCCCTCGGCAAGCAGGCCGTAGGAGGAATTGGCCTCATCATCGGCCTTCTTCAGCAGCGTATCGTAGATCAGTTCGGTACCATCGACGATATTGCCCTTCGATAGCACCGGATTGAGGGTATCGAACGTGCCGCTGGCAGACAGCTTCACCTCACCGCCCTTCGGCGCATCCGGATTGACATAGTCGAAATGCTTGAAGCCGGGCTGATATTTCAGGTCGCCGAGAATGGCCGTACCGATGCGGAATTGCGGCTCTTCGGCTTGCGAGGATAGAGGCATTGCCAGCAGGCAAAGAAGAGAAACGACCAAGCCTGCTTTCAACCGCGACAATGCCATTCATGATCTCCTGATGTTTTCCGAGAATCAGCATAAGGCAAATGAGGGCAAAAAGCAGGACGCAACAACTCATCTCTTTGCAAAGACGCCGAAGACCATCTCCAGGAATCAGCCCTTTGCCGCAGCTTCTTCAAGACGTTTGCGCAGCATCAGCCGCAATTCGCCGGCGACGCGGCGGTCCTCGGCGGCATCAGGCTCGGCGGCGACGGCAACGACGATGCGCAGCAGTTCGAGTACGATGCCCGACATCAGCGCGATATCGTCCGATATCGGCGGCTGCGCCCGCCGCAGAACGCCGGCGATCAGTTCCTTCAGCTCCGCCCGTGAGCGCGCCTTGCGCTCCTTCGGAATATCGCGGCGACCCGCCAGCACCGAAAACTCCGGATATTCATCCATGAAGGCGCTGAGCGCATCGAAGATCGCCTCGCCGCTATCGGCTGCGGAAAGGCCGGTGCTCCGTTCCGCCATGTCCCGAAGCCCGGCTTTCAATCGCTCCAGGCGTTCGATATGCAGCGCTTCGGCCAGCAAGGGCTTGGTCGGAAAGAACTGATAGAGCGAGCCTATGGAAGAATGCGCCTCGGCCGCAATCTCCGTCATCGTTGCTGCGTCGTAGCCCTTACGCGCGAAAACCTTTGCGGCCGCCTCCAGCAATATGACGACGCGCTCATGGCCGCGCTGCCGCTTCGGCGTTCGTGTCTTCAATGCTTCACTTGATTTTTGTGAGGCTTCCCTCATATTTTTCATTGTGAGGATAGCCTCATATTTCTTTCGGAGCTCCAGATGCCGCTTTACGATCCCAAGACCACCGCTCTTATTTCCATCGACTTGCAGGGCCTCGTTCTTACCAGACCGCTCGCGCCCCATCCTGCCCAGCAGATCGTCGCCAATACGGTTGCCATCGCAAACAGGCTGAAAGCCTATGGCGGAACGACCGTTTTCGTAACGGTCGGATTTTCCGCAGACTATGCCGACGCTGTCAATCAGCCGACTGACGAAAGCTTCACGCTTCCCCCAGGAGGTTTGCCGCCGGCCGCGTTGGAAGCGCCCGCCGAGATGGCGGCGCTGACGCCGGATGTGGCCATCGTCAAGCGTCAATGGAGCGCCTTCTACGGCACGGAACTCGATCTGCAGCTTCGCCGCCGCGGCATCAACACTTTGATCGTGACGGGAGTCGCCACCAATTTCGGCGTGGAAGCGACCGTACGCGACGGCTATGCCGCAAATTATGCCGTGATCGTCGCGGAAGATGCCGTAACGACCCTTTCGCAGGAGATGCAGGATTTCGCCTGCACGAAAGTGCTGCCGCGGCTGTCGCGCATCCGCAAGACGGCGGAAATCCTGGCGAACTGATCGGTCCGAAGCCTTAGTGCAGTCATGAGAAGGCGGTCGCTTGTCGGCCGCCGGCCATGTCGCGGATTAACTTCCATTGCTTTTCAGGATAATCTCGGGGCAAATCACTTCGGCCCAAATCACTTTGGATAACGCCGACCGCCGCTCAAGGATATGCATGATTTCACTTCTGGCTCGCTCCCTTCCAACAATCGGCAAAGTCTCTTTCGCGACAATGATTGGAATGGGTCTTATCGCCGGCGATGCGCTGGCGCAGCAGGCACCCCCCTCGCCCGGCAGCGCCAAGGCCGTCTTCGGAGCTGTGACACTGCCGACGCAGGGACCGCCGCAATCGATCGGTTTCTATGCCAAGGGCTGCCTTGCCGGCGCGGTCGCGCTGCCCGCGGACGGTCCGACCTGGCAGGCGATGCGCCTGTCGCGCAATCGCCGCTGGGGCCGGCCTGAAATGATCGGTCTGCTCGAGCGGCTGTCGCGCGATGCGGCCAGGAATGACGGCTGGCCGGGCCTGCTCGTCGGCGATATCTCGCAGCCGCGCGGCGGCCCGATGGCAAACGGCCATGCCTCGCATCAGATCGGCCTCGATGCCGACGTCTGGCTGACGCCGATGCCACGGCACAAGATGACGGCGGAAGAGCGCGAAACCCTGCCCTTCACCACGATGCTCGCCAAGGACAAGTTCCTGACGATCAACGACAAGGTCTGGACGCAGGCGCATGCCCGCCTGCTCATGCGGGCGGCGAGCTATCCCGAAGTCGAGCGCATCTTCGTCAACCCGGCGATCAAGAAGAAGATGTGCGAGACCTGGACGGGCGATCGCACTAATCTCAGCAAGCTGCGGCCGGAATACGGGCATGACTCGCATTTCCATATCCGCCTCCGTTGCCCAGCCGGCTCCGTCGGCTGCACAGGGCAGGCGCCGGTCGCCGCGGGCGACGGCTGCGACAAGCCGCTCGCCTGGTGGTTCGGTCCCGAGCCGTGGGCGAAGCCGAAGCCGAGCACGAAACCTCCGGTCAAGCCGCGCGAGGTCATGGTTTCCGATCTGCCCAAAGCCTGCCAGGCCATAGTGGCGGCACCATCGGTCGCATCGGCTCGCGCCGCAACCTTTGGCGCCAAAGCTGCCGATGCAGCGGCGGAAACGAACGCGTTACCTGTCTCTGGGCCTGCCTCCGGATCTGTTTCCGGCGACACGCCGCCCGGCCAAATCCCGCAGCAATGAGGCCGGAAACCTCCTTGCCGGTTCAGCCTTTTAAAACAGGTCTCCTTGGTATAGAAGGCGGATAAATCGATTGAAAGCACTGGGTGGAGCAAGGATTTCATGGCCGGCAGCAAATGCATCGCCTTGATCGCGCATGATCAGAAAAAAGATGCGATGGCGGAGTTCGCACGGCGCAACCAGGCAGCTCTTGCCGATTGGAAGATCGTTGCGACCGGCACGACGGGCGGCCGAGTGCTTGATGCCTGCCCCGACCTCAAGGTCACCCGCCTGAAAAGCGGGCCGCTTGGCGGCGATCAGCAGATCGGCGCTCTCATCGCCACCGGCGAGATCGACATGCTCATCTTCTTCATCGATCCCCTCACGCCCCTGCCGCACGACGTCGATGTGAAGGCATTGACGCGGCTTGCCGTTCTCTACGACATTCCGATGGCACTCAACGAATCCACCGCCGAGCGGCTGATCAAAACACTGAACCATTAATCCGCCTTGCCGGCGGCAGACACGGACCTGTCCATGCCCGAGCTCAATCACAGCGATGCCCCCCCGCCGTTTCCCATTCTGATCGGCGATATTGGTGGGACCAATGCGCGTTTCTCGATCCTTGTCGATGCAGGCTCCGAGCCGGAGCATTTTCCGGTCGTGCAGACGGCGAATTTCGAGACGATCGACGATGCGATCAAGCTGATCCTCGAAAAGACGAAGACACGGCCCCGCGCCGCAATCCTCGCCATGGCCGGCCCTGTCCAAGGCGATGAAATTCCGCTCACAAATTGCGACTGGGTGATCCGTCCGAAGACGATGATCGCCAATCTCGGCATCGAGGACGTGCTCGTCATCAACGATTTCGAGGCGCAGGCGCTGGCGATCGCCGAGATTTCCGACGAGCATCGCCAGACCATCGGTGAAGCATCCGGAACCAAGACCGCATCGCGTGTCGTACTCGGACCGGGCACCGGGCTTGGCGTGGGCGCCCTGGTCCATACCCAGCATCAATGGGTGCCTGTGCCGGGCGAAGGCGGCCATATCGATCTCGGGCCGCGCACGGAACGCGACCTGCAGATCTGGCCGCATCTGGAGCCCATCGAAGGCCGCATCTCGGCCGAGCAGGTGATCTGCGGCCGCGGCCTGCAGAACCTTTATCATGCCATCTGCGCAGCTGACGGCATCGCGCCGAGCCTGAAGGAACCGGCCGACATCACCAACCACGCCCTTGCCGGCACCAATGCGCAGGCGGAGGAGACGCTGACGCTGTTCGTCACCTATCTCGGACGCGTCGCCGGCGATATCGCCATGGTCTTCATGGCGCGCGGCGGCGTCTATCTCTCCGGCGGCATTCCGCAAAAGATCCTGCCGGCGCTGCAGAAGCCGGAGTTCCGCGCCGCCTTCGAAGACAAGGCGCCACACACGGAAATGATGAAGACGATTCCGACCCATGTGGTCATCAATCCGCTGGCGGCGCTTTCGGGCCTTGCGACCTACGCCCGCAAGCCCAAGAGCTTCGGCCTTGCCACGGAAGGCCGTCGCTGGCGGCGTTAACCGGATTGCCAGGTAGAGCATGGCGCGCTGAAACCCTGTGTGCCATGCCTTTTTGAAGGCGCCGGCTTTCTCTATAATGGGCCCGGCTCCGTGATCGGCCTTAACCAGCCCGGCAGACCATGTCTAGCCAAAGCCGTGCTAACTCTTTAATAGAGCCGCGGAAGCACGTGCCAGATGCGGCTCGCTTGGTTCAAGACAGGAAGCCGATTATTGAAATTGCCTGACCCGAAAAGCAAAAGCGTCGACAGCGAAGCCATTACCGGCATGCTGAAGCGTATTATCGCCGAGAACGGCCGCGATCACATTCGCGGCTACGCCATCGCGATTACCTGTCTTACCCTCGTTGCGCTTTCGACCGCTTACATCGGTTACATCGTCAAATCGGTCATCGACAGCGCCTTTATCGCCCGCGATATCGTCGATGCCTGGAAAATCTGCTTCAGCATCTTCCTCGTTTTCGTGGTGCGCGGTTTTGCGGGATATTTTCAGTCGGTCATCCTGTCGAAGATCGGCAACAACATCATCGCCCGCTATCAGCGCCGCCTTTATTCGCATCTGATGACGCTGTCGGTCGGCTTCTTCAGCGAAGCCCGCTCCGCGCAGCTCGCTGCCCGCATCAGCCAGAACGTCTCGGGCATCCGTGATGTCATGAACCTGACGATCACGTCGACGGCGCGCGACCTTCTGACCTTCGTCGCCCTGCTCTGCGTCATGGTCTTCCAGGATCCGGTGCTTAGCATTGCGTTCGTCGTCATCGCGCCGCCGCTCTTCTTCGCGCTGCGCTATATTTCCAAGCGCCTGCGCGCGGCCACACGCGATGCGGTGGTCCTGAACAGCCATGTGCTCGGTGCGATGCAGGAGACCATTCAAGGCGTTTCCATTGTCAAGGCCTTCACGATGGAAGAAGAGCTCGAGCGCAAGATCAACAAGCTGATCACCGCCGCCGAGCACCGGCAGAACCGCATCGCCCGTCTTTCGGAGCGCAACGGACCGCTGATCGAAACAGTCGCCGGCTTCGCGATCGCCAGTCTTTTCGCCTATGCCGCCTACCGGTCGATCTACGACAATGTTTCGCCGGGCGTATTCTTCTCCTTCGCCACTTCGCTGCTGCTCGCCTATGATCCGGCCCGCCGCCTCGCCAAGCTGCAGGTGCAGCTGGAGCGCGCGGTCGTCAATGCGCGGATGATCTACGAGCTGCTCGACATGGAGCCGCGCCAGCGCGACCTGCCGGATGCCAAGCCGCTCAGCGTGACCGAGGCCCGCATCGAGTTCCGCGACGTTCATTTTGCCTATGGCGACGAATCCGTGCTTTCCGGTGTCAACTTCACGGCCGAGGGCGGACAGACGACGGCGCTGGTCGGCCCTTCCGGCGCCGGCAAGTCCACCGTCATCAATCTCATCCCGCGCTTCTATGATCCGAAGGCCGGCAGCATCTTCATCGACGGGCAGGATATCGCGCATGTAACGAAACAGTCGCTGCGGGAACAGCTCGCCTATGTTTCGCAGCAGCCCTATCTCTTCGAAGGCACGATCCGCGACAATATCCGCTACGGCCGTCCGAACGCGACGGATGCCGAGATCGAGGAAGCAGCGCGCCTTGCCTATGCCCATGATTTCATCGAGGCGCAGCCGATGGGCTATGACACACCGGTCGGCGAAAATGGTGTGACGCTGTCCGGCGGCCAGCGCCAGCGCTTGTCGATCGCCCGCGCGCTGGTGCGCAACGCGCCGATCCTGCTTTTGGACGAGGCGACCTCGGCGCTCGACACGGAATCCGAAGCAGCTGTCCAGAAGGCGCTGGAAGAAGCGATGAGCGGCCGTACGGTCGTCGTCATCGCGCACCGCCTGTCGACGGTTGTCCGCGCCGAGAAGATCGTCGTCATGCAGAACGGCCGGGTTGTCGAAGAGGGCAACCATGAGACGCTTGCGACATCAGACAATGGCCTCTACGCTCGGCTCAACAACCTGCAGCTACCGGCGATTTCGAGCAGTTCCCGCAAATAGACGATAGAGACGACATGAGCGACGATGCGATGAAGCTGGTGGTGGTTGGCGCGGCGGGCCGCATGGGACAGGCTCTCATCCGGATCATCCACGCAACCGAGGGCGTAACCCTGCACGCCGCCGTCGCCCGCCCCGGCTCCGCCTTCATCGGCAAGGATGCCGGCGAGATCGCCGGGCTCGGGCCGATCGGCGTTCCCGTCACCGACGATCCGCTTGCCGCCTTCCTGCATGCCGAAGGCGTCATCGATTTCACGACGCCGGCAACCAGCATCACCTTCGCCGGTCTCGCCGCCCAGGCGCGCATCGTGCACATCATCGGCACGACCGGATGTTCGGACGAAGACGAGTCGAAGTTCAAGGCTGCTGCACGGCATGCCCGCATCGTCAAGTCGGGCAATATGGGCCTCGGCATCAACCTTTTGAGTGTGCTTGTCGAGCAGGCGGCGCGGGCGCTGCCTTCGAACGATTGGGATATCGAAGTGCTGGAGATGCATCACCGCCACAAGGTCGATGCGCCCTCAGGCACGGCACTCCTGCTCGGCCAGGCAGCGGCGAAGGGCCGTGGCGTCGATCTCAACGACAATTCCGTTCGCGTGCGCGACGGCCATACCGGCCCGCGCCCGGCAGGCTCGATCGGCTTTGCGACCTTGCGTGGCGGCGGCGTGGTCGGCGATCACTCCGTCATCTTCGCCAGCGAGGGGGAGCGGCTGACGCTGTCGCACAATGCCGGCGACCGCTCGCTGTTTGCGCGCGGGGCGCTGCAGGCAGCACTCTGGGCACGCGACAAGAAACCCGGCTTCTATTCCATGCTCGATGTTCTCGGGCTTTCCACACGTTGATCCGATCCTGGAGCGGATCGGCATGGAACTGCCGATCCGCTCCAGCCTTTTGTTGTCTCGCAATTCCGGACGGAAAACCGCTACACACTTTTCCTGGAATTGCTTCATTAAGGAGAAATTTATGAGCGGCACTCTCGTTCTCGTTCGCCACGGCCAGAGCGACTGGAATCTGAAGAATCTCTTTACCGGCTGGAAGGACCCGGATCTGACCGCGCTTGGCATCGAAGAGGCCAAGACCGGCGGCAAGGCTTTGGCCGACTACGGCATCAAGTACGACATCGCCTTTACCTCCGCGCTGACGCGCGCCCAGCACACGCTGAAGATCATCCTCGATGAAATCGGCCAGCCCGGCCTCGAAACCATCAAGGATCAGGCGCTGAACGAGCGCGACTACGGCGATCTCTCCGGTCTCAACAAGGACGACGCCCGCGCCAAGTGGGGCGAAGAGCAGGTTCACATCTGGCGCCGCTCCTACGACGTTCCGCCGCCCGGCGGCGAAAGCCTGCGCGATACCGGTGCACGCGTCTGGCCCTATTACCTCACAGAAATCCTGCCGCGCGTGCTCGCCGGCCAGAACGTGCTGGTGGCCGCTCACGGCAACTCGCTGCGCTCGCTCGTCATGGTTCTCGACCGCCTGAGCAAGGCGCAGATCCTGGAGCTGAACCTCGCGACCGGCGTACCCATGGTCTACAAGCTCAAGGCCGATTCCACCGTCGCCTCGAAGGAAGTCCTCGGCGACATGTCCGGCGCGCATTGAGCTGTTGAACGGAAACCACCCCTCATATGCCTGAGATGAGGGGTGGGAAATGCCGCAATAAGTGTTACACTGCACTGCGTATGTAACACACGGACTGACATGACCGACGCGACATTTACCTTCCGAGTTGAAGAAGAGTTGAAGGCGGCTTTCAGCGAGGCTGCGAAAGCGCATGATCAAACCGGTGCGCAGTTGCTTCGGGCTTTCATGCGCGATTATGTGCGGCGCCAGCAAGATGCCGCTGAATATGACACATGGTTTCGCCAGCAGGTTCAGGCCGGTCTTGCTTCAGCCAACGCCGGCAATCTCATTCCTGACGACAATATAGATGCTGAATTTGCCGCCTTGCGAGAAGAAACACGCCGCAAACTCAGCGGGCGTTCTTCGTGAAACTTGCGTGGACTCCCGAAGCACGGGCTGATCGACGCGCCATCTATATTTATATCGAGGCTGAGAACGCCTCTGCGGCAATCGCGCTGGACGAACTCTTCGCCAAACGGTCGAAACAACTCATGACCCATCCAATGACGGGCCGACCCGGCCGCGTATCCGGACACGCGAACTCGTCGTGCACAGAAACTATCTGCTGGTTTATGATCTTGCTGATGAAACGGTGCGCATAATCCGCATTCTGCATGCCGCACAGCAATGGCCGCCAAACGATTTTCAGCCGATTCCCTAGTGCGGCATCAGTTCTCGACGGTGAAGCGCACCCTGTCGGCGGCGAAGCGGGAAATCGAATATTGCACGGGGATATTGTCGAGATCCGCATTGAGCGCCTGGGCAACCAATACGATGGCGCCGGGGGATAATTGCAGATCGGTGAGATCGCCTTCATCGGCATGCGTTGCGGTGATCTCGGTGACGACGCGAACGTAATCGGGCACGCCAAGCTCCTTGAATGCCTTAGTGATCGATCCCGTCGCCCGATAGATCTCAGCGATATCGCCAAAACGATCCGCCGGGAACCAGCTGGTGGCGCGCGATACCGGACGATGATCCGCCTGGCCGAGCGTTTCCAGCCGGATCAGCGGCGTACCCGTCTTGATCTTGAGCTGCCGGGCCAATTCGATACTCGCGGCCTCTTCGCCCGATGCAAGCAGCACGCTGCGGGTCTCACGTACCTGGTCGCCGATCCCTTGCGAAAATCGCGTGCGCCTTGAAATCGGGAAGCTCAGTCGCTCCTTGCGCTCAATCAGCGTGCCGCGTCCTTGCACGGCGCGGACAATCCCTTCCTGCGCTAGTGCCGCGAGCGCGCTCCTGATCGTGTGCCTGTTGACGCCGAACTGCAGTGCCAGCACCGTTTCCGGCGGCACCATGCCCGTCTGGTCGAAGTCGCCGTGGTTGATCGAGGTCCGAATCCGGTCGGCGATCTGCCGCCAGAGCGCCACGCCCGTTTGCCTCTGGATCTTCTGCCCTGCCATTTCGCCCACTCGCCCTGTCACACGCTTGTCACGACTCGCTAATAGATATAAAACTATCTTGTATGGTTGTCTATATCAATAGACATTTAGAGGAAGGCGCGATGAATTCAGCACAAAGGCAGGAAGCGGCCGCTCAGGAGCGTCGGGAACGCAAGCGCGTCGCCGATCTCTTGGCGCAGGCCGAGCGCGACGAGCTCGAGGCGGCCTGGGAAGCATTGCCGAGCAAGCCGACGGTACAGCCGGTGCGCGGACCGGAGACAGGGCTCGTCATGGTGCGCGGCCGCATCGGCGGCGGTGGCTCCCCCTTTAACCTCGGTGAAGTCACGGTGACACGCGCCACCGTCAGGCTGGCATCCAATACAATCGGGCACGCTCACGCGCTCGGCACGGATCGGGAAAAGGTCCGGCTTTCGGCCATCTTCGATGCCCTCTGGCAGCAGTCGGCCACGAAGGAGTTCGTCGAAAGGGCAATTCTGCAGCCCGTGACCGAACGTATCGAAAACTATGATCGCAAGCGCGCGGAAGAGACGGCGGCAACCCGCGTCGATTTCTTCACCATGGTTCGCGGAGAAGATTGATGAGCCTTTCCAGCACCCCAACCTTCGGCAACGAAGCCCTGACCGGCGGCTTCATCGATCCGGTTTTCGATGCCCAGAGTGTCTTCAAGAAGGCAATGGACGCCATGGCACGTCCGGGCACCCTGCAGACCGTTGAGGCTGACGTCGCGCCGCCCGCTCCACTCGGTGTTGCCGCTGGCGCCATCGGCCTCACCCTTTGTGATCACGACACGCCTGTCTGGCTCTCCAACAGCCTGGCAAGATCAAGCCTGCCGGAATGGCTCGCCTTCCACACCGGAGCGCCCGTCATTTCGGATCGGCTGGAGGCGCAGTTCGCCTTCATCGAAGCCGGCATGGCGCTTTCCTCCTTCAGCCAGTTCGGCATCGGCACCCAGGAATATCCCGATCGGTCGACCACGATCGTTCTGGAAGTCCAAAGCCTGGAGGGCGGCAAGGAACTGGCGCTTTCGGGGCCTGGCATCAAGGATGTGACCATGATCGGCCCGGTTGGGCTGCCGGACGCGTTGCTGCGCATCTGGAACGACAATCGCGCGCTCTTCCCGCGCGGCGTCGATCTCATCCTGACGGCGGACCGGCAATTCCTCTGCCTGCCGCGCACCACCAAGATCACCGCAACGGAGTTGTGACATATGTATGTTGCCGTTAAGGGCGGCGAAGCCGCCATCGCCAATGCTCACCGGCTGCTGGCCGACCGTCGCCGCGGCGACCGCTCGCTGCCGGCAGTCGGCATCGACCAGATCGTGGCGCAGCTGGGGCTCGCCGTCGATCGCGTCATGGCCGAGGGCTCGCTTTATGACCGCACGCTGGCCGCGCTTGCCGTTCGCCAGGCACGGGGCGACATGATCGAGGCGATCTTCCTGCTCAGAGCCTACCGCACCACTCTGCCGCGCTTCGGTTATTCCCAGCCGCTCGACACATCAGCAATGAAGATCGAGCGCCGCATCTCCGCGACCTACAAGGACTTGCCGGGCGGCCAGCTTCTCGGCCCGACTTTCGATTATACGCATCGCCTGCTCGACCCGAGCCTTTTGACCGACGAACCTGTCGACGAGCCGATGCAGCGGCCGGCGGAAGATGGCCGCGTGATGCGCGTCTCGGAAATCCTCGGCCAGGAGGGGCTGATCGAAGGCGACGGCACCATGCCCATCGATCACGAGATCGGCGACCTGACGCGCGAGCCGCTAGAGTTCCCGATGACCCGCGACCTTCGCCTGCAGGCGCTCGCCCGCGGCGACGAAGGCTTTCTGCTGGCGCTCGGCTATTCGACGCAGCGCGGTTATGGCCGCACCCACCCCTTCACCGGCGAAATCCGCATCGGCGAAGTGGAAGTGGAATTCGAGGTGCCGGAACTCGGCTTTGCCGTCTCGCTCGGCCGCATCCAGGTGACCGAATGCCAGATGGTCAACCAGTTCAAGGGTTCGGCCAAGGCACCGCCGCAGTTTACCCGCGGCTACGGCCTGGTCTTCGGCCAGAGCGAGCGCAAGGCGATGGCCATGTCGCTGGTCGATCGCGCCCTGCGGGCAGAGGAACTCGGCGAAGACATCGTTGCGCCGGCTCAGGACGAGGAATTCGTCATTTCCCACTCCGACAATGTGCAGGCGACGGGCTTCGTCGAACATCTGAAGCTGCCGCATTATGTCGACTTCCAGGCCGAGCTCGACCTGGTGCGGCGCATGCGCCGCGACTTCGAAGCGGCTCGCGACCGCGGCATGGAACCCATGACGGAGGCAGCCGAATGACCGAACTCGCCACCTACAATTTCGCCTATCTCGACGAGCAGACCAAGCGGATGATCCGCCGCGCCATCCTGAAGGCGATCGCCATTCCTGGCTATCAGGTGCCCTTCGCCTCGCGCGAAATGCCGATGCCCTATGGCTGGGGCACCGGTGGCGTGCAGCTGACGGCGGCGATCATCGGCCCGCAGGATGTTCTGAAGGTCATCGACCAGGGGGCCGACGACACGACGAACGCCGTCTCCATCCGCGCCTTCTTCCAGAAGGTCGCCAATGTCGCTGTCACCACCCGCACGGAAGAGGCGACCATCATCCAGACGCGCCACCGCATTCCGGAAGCCAAGCTCGGGCCGAACCAGGTGCTGGTTTACCAGGTGCCGATCCCGGAACCCTTACGCTTCCTGGAGCCGCGCGAGACCGAGACGCGTAAGATGCATGCGCTCGAGGAATACGGCCTCATGCATGTGAAGCTCTATGAGGATATCGCCCGCAACGGACGCATTGCCACGACCTACGCCTATCCGGTCAAGGTCGCCGGCCGCTACGTCATGGACCCATCGCCGACGCCGAAGTTCGACAATCCGAAAATGCATCTGTCGGACGCGCTGCAGCTGTTTGGCGCCGGCCGCGAAAAGCGCATCTATGCCGTGCCGCCCTATACCGAAGTCGTCAGCCTGGATTTCGAGGACCATCCCTTCGAAGTGCAGCGCTTCGACAAGCCCTGCGCGCTTTGCGGGGCGGAGCAGGTCTATCTCGACGAGGTGATCCTCGACGACAAGGGTGGGCGCATGTTCGTCTGCTCGGATACCGATTTCTGCGAGGATCGCCGCGCCCACGGCCATGCCGGCCCTATGCTTGCGCCCGATGGATTGCAGGCTAGCAAGGAGGCTGCCGAATGAGTGACTCACCCCTTCTCAAGGTCAAGGACGTCTCGAAATTCTACGGCAGCCGCATCGGTTGCCGCGATGTGTCCTTCGAACTCTGGCCCGGCGAAGTGCTCGCCATCGTCGGCGAATCCGGCTCCGGCAAGACGACGCTGCTCAACTGCATCTCGACGCGGCTACTGCCGACGACGGGCAGTGTCGAATACCACATGCGCGACGAGACCTATCGCGATCTCTTCCGCATGAACGAGGCCGAGCGCCGCTTCCTGATGCGCACCGACTGGGGCTTCGTGCATCAGAACCCGGCCGATGGCTTGCGCATGACGGTTTCGGCCGGTGCCAATGTCGGCGAGCGGCTGATGGCGATCGGCAACCGTCACTACGGCAACATCCGCAACACGGCTATCGACTGGCTGGAGCGGGTCGAGATCGATGCCGACCGCATCGACGACCAGCCGCGCGCCTTCTCCGGCGGTATGCGCCAGCGCCTGCAGATCGCCCGCAACCTTGTAACCGGTCCCCGCCTCGTCTTCATGGACGAACCGACCGGCGGCCTCGACGTGTCCGTGCAGGCCCGTCTGCTCGACCTAGTCCGTGGTCTCGTCAACGATCTCGGGCTTTCGGCAATCATCGTAACCCACGATCTTGCCGTCGCCCGCCTCCTGTCGCATCGCATGATGGTGATGAAGGACGGCCAGGTGATCGAGCACGGTCTCACCGACCGCGTTCTCGACGATCCGCGCGAACCCTATACGCAACTGCTGGTCTCTTCGATCCTGCAGGTCTGAGGAAGAAACATGGCAACCCCACTCGTCGTTTCCGAAGTCTTCAAAAGCTTCACCATGCATCTGCGCGACGGCATTCGCCTGCCCGTCGTTGCCGATGTCTCCTTCTCCGTCGCCGCGGGCGAATGCGTCGTGCTCGGCGGACCGTCCGGCATCGGCAAGAGCTCGTTGCTGAAGATGATCTATGGCAACTATGCCGTCGACAGCGGCCAGATCCTGGTCACTCACCGGGACAGGATCGTCGATCTCGCCACCGCCGATCCGCGCACCGTGCTCGACGTCCGCCGCCAGACCATGGGCTATGTCAGCCAGTTCCTGCGCACCGTGCCGCGCGTTGCTGCCATCGACGTCGTCGCCGAGCCATTGCTGGCACGCGGCGTGACCGTGAGCGAGGCCCGGGATAGGGCAGCCGAGCTCCTGGCGCAGCTGAACCTGCCGAAGGAACTCTGGCAGTTGCCGCCTGCCACCTTCTCCGGCGGCGAGCAGCAGCGCGTCAACATTGCGCGCGGCTTCATCACCGATCACGCCATCCTGCTGCTCGATGAGCCCACGGCATCGCTCGATGCCCGCAACCGGGCCGTCGTCGTCGATATGATCGAACAGAAGAAGCAGGCCGGCGTCGCCCTTCTCGGCATCTTCCACGATGAAGAAGTGCGCGAGGCCGTCGGCAGCCGCGTTCTCGACGTCTCGCAATTCTCGCCGCGGAAGGCCGCCGCATGAGCCGCAAATTGGGCGAGACGCCCTTCATCAGCCCTTCGGCGAGCGTCAACAATTCGACGCTCGGCCGCTATACCGAAGTCTCCGACCGCTGCCGCATCGATGAAGTCGAGATGGGCGACTATTCCTATATCATGCAGGATGGCGCGGTCTGGTGCGCGACGATCGGCAAGTTCGTCAACATCGCCGCCGCCGTGCGCATCAATGCCACAAACCATCCGACATGGCGCGCCACGCTGCATCACTTCACCTATCGCGCCGCCGATTACTGGCCTGACGCCGATATGGAGACGGATTTCTTCACCTGGCGGCGCGACAACCGGGTCGTCATCGGCCATGACGTGTGGATCGGTCACGGCGCCACCATCTTGCCGGGTGTGACGGTCGGCAATGGTGCCGTGATCGGGGCCGGCGCGGTCGTCTCCAAGGATGTCGCGCCCTATACGATCGTCGGCGGCGTGCCGGCCAAGCTGATCCGCGAGCGCTTCACGCCCGAGGTCGGCGCGCGCATGGATAGGCTTGCCTGGTGGGATTGGGATCACGACCGCCTGCGCACAGCGCTTGCCGACTTCCGCGCCCTGTCTGCGGAAGATTTCCTGGATCGCTACGCCGCCTGAGGACGCTTTCGACCCTCATCGGGCTTGCGAGGCGGTGACAAGCGATCCAGCTTTCAGATGATCCTTGCAAGGACGGGATCGAGAGGAGTTTCCATGGCGAAGCAATTTTCCAGCATCGACGACCGGCTGCGCGATTTCATCGCGCGGCAACATATATTCTTCACGGCGTCCGCGACATCGGAGTCCCGTGTCAATGTTTCGCCCCGCGAGACGCTGTGCCTGCGCATCATATCCCCTAACACGGCTATCTATCTCGACCGCACCGGCAGCGGCAACGAGACCGCGGCGCATATGAAGGCCGACGGGCGGCTGACCATCATGTTCTGCGCCGTCGAAGGGCCGCCGATGATCCTACGCCTCTATGGCCGCGGCCGGATCATCCATCGCTCGTCCGCCGAATATCGGGAATTGCTGCACGCTCACTATGCGGACGAAGAGCCGCTCGGGGCGCGGCAGATCGTATGGCTGGACTTCGATCTCGTACAAACGTCCTGCGGTTTCGGCGTGCCGCTTTTCACCTATGAAGGCGAGAGGCCGAGCCTTGATCAATGGGCGAAAGCCAAGGGTCCCGACGGCATTGAGGAATACCGGCGCGAGAAGAACAGCTTCAGCATGGACGGCCTGCCGACAGGCATGTTTGACGGCTAAACTCCAAGGAAAGCCCTCAGCCGGCTAATTTTGCAAAATCGCCGGGAATTGTAACAGCAGTTACATAAAACTGACATTGGAGCTTCATGAAGCGGGACTAATCGGTTGCCTTGTGGTCGGCGCCAGCCCCTTCGAAACTCCCTTGGAGACAGAGGCACGCGCCCGTTCTTAGCACCGGTACCGCTGAAATTTCTGCAGCCCGGCAGCCGCGAAAGGGAAGCACTATGTTCGAACTCAGGAATGTCTCGCGCCGGTTTGGCAACAAGCTCGCTGTCGATTCCGTGACTTTGAACATACCGCAGGGACAGATGGTCGGCGTCATCGGCCGTTCCGGCGCCGGCAAGTCGACGCTGCTGCGCATGATCAATCGCCTCGCCGATCCCAGCTCCGGTTCCATCCATTTCGCCGGCACCGAGGTCTCGAAGCTCAGCGGCCGTGCATTGCGCAGCTGGCACCGCGACTGCGCCATGATCTTCCAGCAGTTCAACCTCGTGCCGCGCCTCGACGTGCTCACCAACGTCATGCTCGGCCGCCTCAACCATCGTTCGACGGTGCTGAGCCTTCTTTCCGTCTTCACCCGCGAGGAGCGCATCCAAGCTATTGCGGCGCTCGAGCGTCTCGGCATCGAGCAGACGGCCCTGCAGATGGCCGGCACGCTTTCCGGCGGCCAGCAGCAGCGCGTCGCCATCGCCCGCGCCCTGATGCAGCAGCCGAAGATGATGCTGGCCGACGAGCCGATCGCCTCGCTCGATCCGCTGAACGCCAAGATCGTCATGGATGCGCTGCGAGATATCAACGAGCGCGAAGGCATCACCGTCATCACCAACCTGCACACGCTGGATACGGCGCGCAACTACTGCGAACGCATCGTCGGCATGGCAGGCGGCAAGGTCGTCTTCGACGGCAAGCCGAGCGATCTGACGGCAGCAGCCGTCAGGGAAATCTACGGCACCGACAAGGACGGCGCCGGCATCGATGAGACCATGACGTCGACATCCATCAACATTGCCGATCCGGCCGTGCAAGCCGCGGCGACAGAATCTGCCGGCCCGCAACCGCTGGCGCTGGCCGGTCTCTGAGAGGGACGGCCGGGATCGAAGGCCCGCGTCAAGGGCGTATTTCTTCTATCAGACCGAAGACATCCGGGGACACCGGTTAATCAGGAGACGAACCCATGTTGAAGAAAGCACTCTTTGCCGCTACGGCGCTCGTTGCGCTCGCAGTCGGCGCTGCTGCCAACGCAGCTGATCTCAAGGAATTCCGCGTCGGCATTCTCGGCGGCGAAAACGAAGCCGACCGCCTGCGCAACTACGCCTGCCTTTCCGACCACCTGAAGAAGGAATTCGGCTTCGAGAAGGTTTCGCTGTTCCCGGCCGCAGACTATAACGGCGTGATCCAGGGCCTGCTCGGCGGCACGCTCGACTTCGCAGAACTCGGCGCTTCCGGCTATGCAGCCGTCGCCATCAAGGACCCGAAGGCCGTTACCCCGATCCTGACCACGCAGCAGACCGACGGTGCGACCGGCTACTACTCCATTGGCCTCGCTCTCAAGTCCTCCGGCATCAAGACGATCACCGACGCCAAGGGCAAAAAGCTCGGCTATGCCGATCCGGACTCCACCTCGGGCTACCTCGTTCCGCTGACGCAGATTCCGAAGACCACCGGCGCCCCGAACGACAAGTTCTTCGCCTCGACCCAGTTCAACGGCGGCCATGAGAACAACCTGCTTGCCGCTTACGACGGCAAGGTCGACGTTGCAGTCGACGACTCCTCGGGCATCGGCAGTTTCAAGGATGGCTTCACCTCCGGCACCTTCCGCAAGGCCGTCGACAAGGGCACCGTCGACCCGAACAAGCTCGTCGAAGTCTGGCGCTCGCCGCTGATCCCGAACGGCCCGCTCGTCGTTCGCAATGCTCTCGGCACCGAATGGCAGACCAAGCTCGCCGACTTCTTCCTGAAGCTGCCGACCACCGACGCCAAGTGCTTCAACGCCATCGAAGGCGGCGACTTCAAGGGCTACGTCAAGGTTACCCCGGACTTCTACAACGCCGTTATCGAAGTCCGTAAGGCTGCCATCGGCGGCTGATCTGCATCCCGATAATGGGGCGGCCGGCAACGGCCGCCCTTTTGCTATTCACACCCCTTTGCGATTCACAAGGGCAGGACTTCATGACGATCGCCGATACGCACCCGAACATGCAAAGCGCACCGCAGAGCGCCAAGGAGATCGGCGACGCCTGGAGCAAAATGGTGGCTCGCCGCCGTCTTTACACCGGCATCGGTCTGGTGATCCTGCTCATTGCCTTCGTCAGCTCGGTGCGCTTCGCCGATGAAAACAACGCCGGGCATTTCTTTGACCGCCTGCCGCATCTCTTCGATTTCCTGAGCTGGCTCATTCCAAAGGACTGGGCTGACGTCTACCGCGCGCTCTTCGACCTGCCGAGCCCGAACGGGGCCAATGGCACCGGCGGCGAGGAGTTCAATTTCCCGCTTGGCCGCGTCTATGTCTGGGGCGATTTCTACATCCCCGAATATTTCGAGCTGATGATCATCACGATCAATGTCGCCCTGGTATCGACCATCATCGGCGTCGTCTTCGCCGTGCCCTTGAGCTTCTTCGCCGCCCGCAACATGTCGCCATCCAATCCGATCCGGCTGGTAACGAAGCGCATCATGGAGCTTCTGCGCGCCTTCCCGGAAATCGTCATCGCCGGCCTATTTTCCGCGATCCTGTCGATCGGTCCCATCGCCGCGATCATCGCCGTCGGCCTGCATACGATCGGCGCGCTCGGCAAGCTCTTCTACGAAGTCGTAGAGAATATCGACATGAAGCCCGACGAGGGCATGCGCGCCGTCGGCGCGAGCTGGAGCGAGCGCGTCCGCTTCGCCGCCCTGCCGCAGGTGCTGCCGAATTTCATGTCCTACGCACTGCTGCGTCTGGAGATCAACGTTCGTGCCTCCACGATCATCGGCGCCGTCGGCGGCGGCGGCATCGGCGAGGAGCTGAAACTTGCGATTTCGCGCGGTTTCGGCGCCAAGACATTGGCGCTGGTGCTACTTCTCTTCCTGACGATCATCGCCGTCGACCAGTTTTCCGCATGGCTCCGCCGCCGTCTGATCGGCGAACATGCCTTCCTTTTGCAGCATTGAGGTTGACCATGTCCATCATCGACGCCGGCCGCATGCAGGAAATCGAAGCGCGTTACCCGGAAATCCTTCACCGGTCCTTCCGCCAGCGCTTCGGTGCCCTAATGATTTTCATCGGCATCATCCTCTACGGCATCTATGCAGTCTGGTTCTTCGATCTGCCGAAAGTCATTTCAGAAGCACGTTGGGAGCGCGTCGGCATCTATCTCAGCGAATGGGTGAGCTATGACGTGCAGCCGGAATTCCGCATCTCCGGCGATGAGATCAGCATCAAGTATCCGCGCTTTTCGCCGCTGGGCGACAATCCGAACCCGGACTGGGTAAAGACCAACCCCGACGGCAGCAAGACCGTTTCCGTCAGCGGCACACGCCGCATGGTAACCGTCACCAAGACGCAGGCGATCGTCACCGCGCACGGCATCACGATTCCGATCGATATTACCGGCGATGTGCCGAAAATCGTCGGCTCAGAGCCTGTTCCCAGCTGGATGACCGTCTATGACGACAATATCCTGGTCAATCTCGGCTTTGCGGGCGATGCTAGCATTTCCACTGATCGCGTGAAGATCCGCAAGCGCTTTCTCGGCTGGGCCAACTTCGTCTTCGATACGCATTCACCCTTCTTCGACAAGCCGGTAAGCGAAGTCATCAGCCTGATCGTTTCGGGCCCGCGGCTCGATCCTGCACAGTCCAATCTCTCGCTGGCATTCGACAATATCTGGAACAATGGCGCCTGGCAGCATGGCGACGTCTGGACCAAGCTGTTCCAGACGATCGTCATGGCCTTCCTCGGCACGCTGCTCGGCTCGCTCGCCGCCTTCCCGCTTGCCTTCATGGCGGCCCGCAACATCACGCCGAACCGGTTGCTCAACCAGGTACTGAAGCGCTTCTTCGACTTCTTGCGCTCGGTGGACATGCTGATCTGGGCGCTGTTCCTGACACGCGCCTTTGGCCCCGGCCCGCTTGCGGGCAGCGGCGCCATCTTCCTCACGGAGACGGGCACGCTCGGCAAGCTCTATTCCGAAGGCTTGGAGAACATCGACAACAAGCCGCGCGAAGGCGTGAAGTCCACCGGTTCGTCGACGATCCTCGTGCATCGCTACGGCATCATGCCGCAGATCGTGCCCGTCATCGTCAGTCAGACGCTCTACCAGTGGGAATCGAATGTGCGCGGCGCGACCATCATCGGCGCCGTCGGCGCCGGCGGTATCGGCCTCAAGCTTTGGGAAGCGATGCGCACCAATGCCAACTGGGAAAACGTCGCCTACATGGTGCTGTTGATCCTGATCGTCGTCTTCCTGTTCGATGCCGCATCCAACGCCTTGCGCTCGCGGCTGATGGGCGCGCGGGTGAAATAAAAATATCGGTAAAAAATCGTTTCCCATCATCATTCTGTCACGGGAATCCGGTAGCGCAGGCCGGCAAGACCGTAGCGCTCAAACCGGCTTTAGCCGGATTCGAACCGTTGCTGCCTTGCTGCTCTTGCGGTTTGTCGCAAATCACCCAACAGTGTCTCGCGCAGCCGATTTTTCCAAGGAATGCAGCCTTGCGCTATGCTCTCTATTTCACGCCACCCAAAGACGATCCGTTGACATCTCTCGCCGCGCGCTGGCTGGGACGCGATGCATTTTCCGACGAGATTTTTTCCGACAAGGCCATCGGCCCCGTGCCGGCAGGTCATGCCGAACTGACGGCCGATCCGCGCCGCTATGGCTTCCATGCCACGCTGAAGGCACCATTCGAGCTTGCCGCTTCGGTGACCGAGCGCGATCTTCTCGAGGTCGCTGCCGAATTCGCCTCGCAGGCCAAGGCTTTCGCCATTCCGGAGCTCGTACTCGGCCAACTCGGCCATTTCTTCGCGCTCGTTCCCGGTTCCGCTTACCAGCCGCTGCAGGATTTCGCCTCCCGTGTGGTAAAAACCTTCGAGCCGTTTCGCGCACCGCTTTCGGACCATGACATCGCCCGGCGTAAGCCGGAGGGCCTGACCGAGCAGCAGCGTGCCAATCTGCTGCGTTGGGGCTATCCTTATGTCAATGACGAGTTCCGTTTCCATATGACCCTGACGGGACGCGTCCCTGCCGAGCGCCAGGCCGAGATGCACGACGTTCTGCGCGAGCGCTTCGCCGACCATACCGGCAAGCCGCTCGACATTTCCGGCCTCGCCGTCTTTATCGAAGAAGAGCGGGGTGCTCCCTTTACCGTCCGTTCATGGCTGCCGCTTGCCGGCGCCTAAAATGAAAGAGCCGATATGACCAAAGAAACCGTCCTTTCCAACGCCCGCATCGTCCTTGAAGACAAGATCATCGAGGGCTCCGTGCTGATCCGCGACGGTCGCATTGCCGCCATTTCCGAGGGCAAGTCCGATATGGGCGAGGATTTCGAGGGCGATTATCTGATCCCCGGTCTGGTCGAGCTGCACACCGACCATCTGGAAGCCCATTACTCGCCGCGTCCGGGCGTGCGCTGGAACAAGACGGCGGCGATCCAGGCGCATGACGCCCAGATCGTCACCTCGGGCATCACGACAGTATTCGACTGCCTGCGCATGGGCTCGGACGCCGATGACGGATTTGAAAAGGGCGAGATGCGCGACATGGCAGACGCCATCCAGGCGGCCCAGCGTGAAGACCGCCTGCGCGCCGATCACCTGATCCATCTGCGCTGCGAAGTCTCCTCCGACAATGTTCTCGACCATTTCGAAGATTTCGAGAAAGATCCTTACGTCCGCCTGGTCTCGCTGATGGACCATGCTCCGGGCCAGCGCCAGTTCCAGACCATGGATCAGTACATCTTCTACTATCAGAAGAAGCGCGGGCTCAGCGACGAGGCCTTTGCCAAGTTCATCGCCAAGCGTCAGGAAGAATCGGCCAGGTACGCGAAGCCGAGCCGCGACGCTATCTCCAAGGTCTGTGCCGAACGTGGCATCACCGTTGCAAGCCACGACGACGCGACGCTCGCCCATGTCGACGAGGCCATCAACTACGGCGTTCGCCTTGCGGAATTCCCGACCAGCATCGACGCCGCCAAGGCTTCGCATGGCGCCGGCATGAGCGTGCTGATGGGCGCGCCGAACATCGTGCGCGGCAAGTCGCATTCGGGCAATATCGCGGCCCGTGATCTCGCCGAGCTTGGCGTACTGGATGTGCTTTCCTCCGATTACGTGCCGCTCAGCCTGCTGCATGCGCCTTTCATCCTCGCGGACGAAGTCGAGGGCATTTCGCTGCCCCAGGCGATTGCTATGGTGACGGCGACGCCGGCAAGGACGGTCAGCCTCAATGACCGCGGCCGCATTGCCGAAGGGCTGCGGGCGGATCTCGTGCGCGTACGGCGCGATCACGGCGTGCCGGTCACGCGCTCGGTTTGGCGGGAAGGACGCCGGGTCGCATGAGCCCGGACGCCAATATCAAGCCGGCTAATCTCGGCCTGACGGAAGCGACAGCAGGCACGCTCGCTGTCGTCGTCGGCCCGAGCGGCGCCGGCAAGGATACGCTGATGAATCTGGCTGCCCGGCATTTTGCCGGCCGGCCCGATGTCCACTTCGTGCGCCGCGTGATCACCCGCGATGGCGATGCCGGCAACGAAGACCATAGAAGCGTTTCGGAAGTGGATTTCGATGCGATGGAACAAGCGGGCGCCTTTGCCGTCTCCTGGGAAGCCCACGGCCTGAAATACGGCATCCCGGCCGAAGTCGCCGAGGAACTTGCGCGCGACAATCTGGTGATCGCCAACGGCTCGCGCTCGGCGCTGCACCGCTTCCAGGCCGCATTTCCGCGGCTCAAGGTCATCAACATCACGGCTACGCGCGAAGTGCTGGCCGAACGGCTGATGGCGCGCGGACGCGAGAGCCGCGAAGACGTGCTGAAGCGCCTGGAAAGAAGTGCGCTGACCGTCCAGGGCAGCTACGACGTTGTTGATATTGACAATAGCGGGACGCTCGAAGAAGCCGAACGCGCCATTATTTCGGTGCTGGAAGCGCTGGTTGGGAAGTAGGCGGTTGTGTCACGCCCGGATTATCGCAGTGAATTCGTAGCTACGTCGGGTCGCGAAACTCTCCCCACCTCATGCTGAGGTGCCTTGGCGCGCAAGCGTCAAGGCCTCGAAACAAGAGGTGGCCCGGTAGAGTATCTTCACCCGCCCCCGTGGTTTGAGGCTTCGGCCCTTCGACAAGCTCAGGAGCCTCCGCACCTCACCATGAGGGCTGATCTCCTCGATGCACCCAATGCAGCTTCAGTGCGCCTCATCCCAATTATGGGCAGCGCGCGCGTCGACCTTCAGCGGCACGGCCATATCGACCGCTGGCATGGCGGCGTTTTCCATGACCGAGACGATGATCGGCGTGGTGCGCTCGACATCGGCGTCCTCGACTTCGAAGATCAGTTCGTCGTGAACCTGCAGCAGCATGCGGACGCGATCGCCCAAGCCGGCCGAAGCCAGTGCCGGCTCCATCTTGATCATGGCGCGACGGATGACGTCGGCAGCTGATCCCTGGATCGGCGCATTGATCGAGGCGCGCTCGTTGAAGGCGCGGACGGAGGGATTGGACGAGCGGATTTCGGGGAAATGGATGCGACGGCCGAAGATGGTCTCGACATAGCCCTTGTCGCGCGCCGCCTGCTTGGCGCCCTCCATGTAATCGCGGATGCCCGGGAAGCGCTCGAAATACCTCTTGATGTAATCGCCGGCTTCCGAGCGCTCGATCGAGAGCTGGTTGGCAAGGCCGAAGGCAGAGATGCCGTAGATGATGCCGAAGTTGATCGCCTTGGCGCGGCGGCGCACTTCGCTCGGCATGCCGTCCACCGGCACACCGAACATTTCGGAGGCCGTCATGGCGTGAATGTCGATGCCGTCCTCGAAGGCCTGCTTGAGCTGTGGGATATTGGCGACATGCGCCAGCACGCGCAGTTCGATCTGGCTGTAGTCTGCCGAGACGAGCTTGTGGCCCGGTGTCGAAATGAAGGCCGTGCGGATCTTGCGGCCTTCCGCCGTGCGTACCGGAATATTCTGCAGGTTCGGCTCGGAGGAGGACAGGCGCCCCGTCGTGGTCGAGGCCAGCGAATAGGAGGTGTGAACACGCTTCGTCTCGGGATGGACATAGCTCGGCAGCGCATCCGTATAGGTGGATTTCAGCTTGGTGAGCTGACGCCAGTCGACGATCTTGCGCGGCAGTTCGAAGCCGGCGGCCGCCAGATCCTCCAGCACCTGCGCCGAGGTGGACCATTGCCCGGTCTTAGTCTTGCTGCCGCCGGCCAATCCCATCTTGCCGAAAAGGATGTCGCCGAGCTGCTTCGGAGAGCCGATATTGAAGCGTTCGCCAGCCAGATTGTAGATCTCGTCCTCGAGAGCGGCGGCGCCCTGCGCCAGCTCGCCGGAAAGGCGAGAGAGGATCTGCCGGTCGATTGTGATACCGCGCTCTTCCATGTGGGCAAGCACCGGCACCAGAGGCCGTTCCAACCGCTCATAGACGACAGAGAGTTTTTCTGCCGCAAGTCGTGGTTTCAGCACCAGCCAAAGACGCAGCGTCACATCGGCATCCTCGGCAGCATAGGCCGTGGCGCGGTCGATATCGACGAGATCGAAGGTGACGTTGGACTTGCCGCTGCCGGCCACATCCTTGTAGGCGATCGGCTTATGGCCGAGCCAGCGTTCCGAAAGGCTGTCCATGCCGTGCGTGGCGTTGGAGCCGCCGTCGAGCACGTAGGAGAGCAGCATCGTGTCGTCGAACGACTTCATCTCGATGCCGTAGCGCTTCATCAAAAGGTAGTCGTATTTCAGGTTCTGCGCGATCTTCAGGATGGAGGCATCTTCAAGCAGATCCTTCAGGCGCGCCAGCGCATCGCGAACCGGAATCTGATTGTCGGCCAGGCCACCGCCCAGCAGATCGCCGACACCGGTCTTGTGGCCGAGCGGTACATAGGCGGCGCGGATGGAAGAACCCGAGGGATCGTTGCGGTTGTCGGCGATCGCCAGCGAGAAGCCGACGATTTCGGCCTGCATCGCATCGAGCGAGGTCGTTTCGGTGTCGAAGGCGACGATGCCGGTTTCGCGCGCATCCGCGATCCATCGGTCGAGCGTGGCGATATCGCGGATGGTCACATATTTCGAATGATCGATCGGCGCGCTTGCGAAACTTGCGGCGCGGGCCTTGGCGAGATCCTCGGGCGCAGCAGTGCCATCCAAAGCCAGGCGCGCCTTGGCCGATGGCGCCGGGACGGTCGCGCCCTCGGCTTCGACGGTGCTGCCGGCGACGAGATCGACATTCTCGCCGACATCGAGATCGGGGCCATGAGCGCCCTCGCCCCATTCGATCTTGACGACGGCGGGCTCGATCGCCGCCGCATCACAATCGCAGGCCTCCGCCACACGCCGCGTGAGCGTGGTGAATTCCATCGCCTTCAGGAAGCCGATCAGCTTTGGGCCGTCCTGCGGATCGAGCACCAGCGCATCGAGCGCGAGCTCCAGCGGCACATCGGTCCTGAGCGTCACCAGCTGGCGGGAAATGCGGGCAAGCTCGGCATTGGCGATGATGTTTTCGCGGCGTTTCTGCTGCTTGATCTCGTCGGCGCGGGCAAGCAGCGTGTCGAGATCGCCGAACTCTTCCAGAAGCTGGGCGGCCGTCTTCGGGCCGATGCCGGGAATGCCGGGGACGTTGTCGATCGAGTCACCCGTCATCGCCTGCAAGTCGATCATCTTGTCCGGCGGCACGCCCCATTTCTCGACGACGTCGGGAATGCCGATCTGCTTATCCTTCATGCTGTCATACATGTGGACCATCGGCGTGACGAGCTGCATCAGGTCCTTGTCGGACGAGATGATCGTCACGTCTGCGCCGGCTGCCTCCGCTTGACGAGCGTAGGTGGCGATGATGTCGTCGGCCTCGAAGCCGTCGGTCTCGATGCAGGGCAGGTTGAAGGCGCGGGTCGCCTCACGGATGAGGCCGAATTGCGGGATCAGCTCCTCCGGCGGCGCCGAACGGTTCGCCTTGTATTCCGGGAAAATGTCCTTGCGGAAGGTCTTCGAAGAATAGTCGAAGATCACGGCGAAGTGCGTGGGCGTCACACCCACGGAGGTATCGCGCGCCGAGGTCAGCAGCTTCCACAGCATATTGCAGAAACCGGAGACGGCGCCAACAGGCAATCCGTCGGACTTGCGCGTCAGCGGCGGCAGGGCGTGAAAGGCCCGGAAAATGAAACCGGAGCCGTCGACGAGGAAAAGATGATCACCTTTTTTCATGGAAGCATGGATAGCGTGGCGCACTTCCAACGTCCATATAAACTTCTGCTTTTGCAGCCTGTGGAAAGAGCGAAATCTCTCACCGAAACGTTACTAAGTTTTAATCAATCTAATCTGCGCATTCCCTTGAAAAACCACATTCGGAATCTCAAATCATATTCACCGGCGATTGATTTGCCGAGGGTCTGACAACCGGCCTGTCCCCCGCCATGTCAGACTTGGACAAAGGCCTATCCCCTCTCCGGGCCTTTGTCCCCCCTTTTACGAGCCGCCATGGCAAACCTCCAGGCCATGGCGGCTTTTTCATGCCGAAAGATGCAACCTAAAAACGTGAAAAAAGCGCCTGAAGTTGCTGATTTTCGAGTAGCTCTACCCAAGAAATTGCCGATTGTCTTGATTCTGAATTGTCGGCATATTTGCAATCATGGGATTTAATCGGATGGACTCCGCCGCCTACCTTGCCAGTCAAATGGCAAAGGGATTTGCTCGCTCGTTACACCAACGCGCGGCGAAACTCGGTTTTTCCCCCGGTCAGTTTCCGATCCTGCTGGAATTATGGTCCGAAGACGGCCTCACCCAGAAACAATTGCTGGAACGGGTCGATATCGAGCAGGCGACGATGGCCAATACGCTGTCGCGCATGGAGCGCGATGGGCTGGTGGAGCGCCGCCCGCATCCATCGGACAAGCGGGCACAACTGATCTTCCTGACGAGCCGGGCGGCGGCGATGGAGGCGGAGGCTATCGAAGCGGCGATGGCCGCGGATACGGACCTCCTGAAAGATTTCCGCCATTTCGAGCGCGAACTTCTGCTGGAATATATCCGGCGCGTCCTGGACAACGCCAAGCAGCTCTAGTGGGTTCAGCTTTTCAATCTCCGAGCCGCTCTATCTCTTTGTTGTCACGCAATTCCGGACGAAAACCGCTCCGCACGTTTCCTGGGACTCTAGGATTGCCCGACCGCCTTGACCAAGACAGCGTGATGCTGACTGGGCCCGACGTCCGGCTTGCCGAAGAATATCCCTTGAAGCTGCGCGCAACCCTCCTCGATGACGATGCGGCGCTGGGTTTCCGTTTCCACGCCTTCCGTCACGACGGGCATGTTCAGGCTATGCCCGAGGCCAATGATGGCGCGCACGATCGAACGCGCCGCGGGATCGTGTTCGAGTGCGCCGGTGAAGCTGCGATCGACCTTGATCTTATCGAAGGGAAAGGCGCGTAGGTTGCTGAGCGAGGAAAAGCCGGTGCCGAAATCATCCATGACCACGCGCACACCGAGGCGGTGCAGCCGCTGCAATGTCGCGATGACAACCGCCCGCTCGCGCATCAGGGCCGCTTCAGTGATCTCCAGCTCGAGGCGCCGCGGCTCAAGACCGGTTCTTCGCAGAATGCCTTCGATCTGGTCATAGAGGGTGGGGATCATGAATTGCAGAGGCGAGAGGTTGACGGCGACATTCGCAGGCTCGCTCCAGCGCATCGCTTCCTGGCATGCCTGCTGCAGCACCCATTCACCGATCGCGACGATCGATCCGCTCTCCTCGGCAATGGGAATGAAGGTTTCCGGATCGATCAAGCCCCGATCCGGGTGCGCCCAGCGCAGCAGTGCCTCGTAGCCGCTGACGCTGTCGCTGCCGACATCGTAGATCGGCTGATATTCCAGAAAGAGCTGCCTGCGCAGAATGGCCTGGCGCAGGTCGTTCTCAAGCTGGCGGCGCATGCGCACGGCCTTGTCCATTTCGGCATCGAAGAAACAGGCATGGCCCCGGCCAGCTCGCTTGGCGCGATAAAGCGCCGTATCCGCATTGGCATACAGCTGCTCGGCGCTGGCGCCGTCACGCGGATAGATGGCGATGCCGAGACTGACACCGACGGCCGTCGGATCACGCGCCATGTCCATCTCCATGGCGAATTCGGCAAGAATGCGCTCGGCAAGACGCGTGGCGCCTGCGGGCTGCTGGCGCTTGGGCTGGATGATGGCGAATTCGTCGCCGCCGAGCCTCGCCACCGTATCGCCCTCTTCGATGATGTGTTGCAGGATGCCGGCGACCTTGCAAAGGATGCGATCTCCTTCGGCATGGCCGAAGACGTCGTTGATCGCCTTGAAGCGGTCCAGGTCCAGGCAGAAGACGGCGACTTCGCCGCCTTTGCGGTCGGCCACCTGCAGCGCCTGCCGCATGCGTTGGTCGAATAGCGAGCGGTTGGGCAGGTCCGTCAGAATATCATGATGGGCCAGATGCTCGATCATCTGCTGTGCCTGGCGCCGTTCCGTCAGGTCGCGCACGACCAGTACGCTGCATTCATGGCCGCGATAGGTGATGGAACGCCGCACGGTTTCGACGGGGATCGATTTGCCGTCTGAACCCGAAAGCGTCGTCTCGAGTGGAATGGCCGCATCGGCGTGAGCCTCCATGTCGAGCGTCAGGAAGGCTTCGGGCGCGACGCCCGTCACCTGCTGGGCGGACCATCCGGAAATGGCAAAGAAGCGCTCGTTCGCATCGATGATTCTGCCGTCGCGGACGATGAGCAGTCCTTCGAGCGAAGCGTTGACGAAGCCGCGGAGATCGGTCAGATGGCGATCGATGAAGATCGCTCCGAGAGCGATGAGAATAAGGCACGTCGCGGCAGCCATGACGATGCCGGCAAGGATGCTACGATCGATAGAGACGATGGTGGCGAATATATCCGCTTCCGGCGTCAGCGTCACACCGCTCATCGCGGTGAAATGCAGCGAGCAAATTGCCAGCAGCAGGAGAAAGGCGCCGGCAATGATGCGCCTGAGGCCATGAAGGCTGCGAAATGCGAGGAAGGCCAGCGAGGAGAAGACGGCACCGACGGCGATGGAAATGACGACGCGCTGCAAGTCATAGGAAAGCTCTGCCGAGGCCTCGATGGCCTGCATGCCGCTGAAGTGCATGGCGCCAATTCCAAACGCCATCAGGATGCCACCGACAGCAAAGGAAACGCCGTTATCCCACTCGAAGGCGATGGCAACAGCAAGCCAGGAGCCTATGATGGCAAGAACCACCGAAAGCACGGTCAGCGAAAGACCATAGTAGATGGGAAGGCTGCTCTGATAGGCGAGCATGGCGATGAAATGCGTCGCCCAGATGCCGATACCGCTGGCAAAGGCTGCAGCGGCTATCCAATAGCGACGCTGATGCGACTGGCATTCCTGCGCACGGGAGAACAGAAGCATGGTGGCAAGACTGCCGATGAGGCAAATGACTGCCGCAACGAGAATGAGCCTGAAGTCATGATCGTCACGAATGCATGCAATCACTGAAAACATTACACGTCTCCAGAATATTCTTCTGGATCACGTTATTTCTAATACTCTAAAAAACTTGTAAACTACATACGCAACTAATCACATAAGATCGAGCTCAACCCAAACCGGCAAGCTGCGGTAAATTTTCAATTTTAACGCCTCGAAACCAACCGGGCTTTGGTCTATCGTCCCTCCAAATCTCATGTAAGGAGTCGGATATGACCGATCTATCGCCCGTTCTCGATCGCGCCGATCAGAACCTCCTCTCCAGCCTCGACAATCTCTTCGAACTGCTGCGCATCAAGTCCATTTCGACGGATCCGGACTATAAGGCGGAATGCCGTAAGGCGGCGGAATGGCTGGTCGCCTATCTGAACTCGCTCGGCTTTACAGCCTCCGTGCGCGACACGCCCGGCCATCCAATGGTGGTCGCCCATCACGATGCCGGCAGTGCCGATGCGCCGCATGTGCTCTTCTACGGCCACTACGACGTGCAGCCAGTCGATCCGATCGAGCTTTGGGAAAGCGATCCCTTCGCCCCCGCAATCAAAGACCTGGGCAACGACCGCAAGGTTCTGGTCGGCCGCGGCACGTCCGACGACAAGGGGCAGCTGATGACCTTCGTGGAGGCGGTGCGCGCCTATAAGGAAACCAGGGGCGCGCTTCCGGTGCGCATCACCATCCTCTTCGAAGGCGAGGAGGAATCCGGCTCGCCCTCGCTCAAGCCGTTCCTCGAGGCCAATGCCGCCGAGCTGAAGGCGGATTTTGCCCTCGTCTGCGATACCGGCATGTGGGATGGTGAAACGCCGTCGATCTCAGCCAGCCTGCGCGGCCTCGTCGGCGACGAGATCATCATCAACGCTGCCGACCGCGACCTGCATTCGGGCATGTTCGGCGGTGCCGCTGCCAATCCGATCCACATCCTCTCCGATATTCTCGCCGGCCTGCATGACGAGACCGGGCGCGTAACGCTCGACGGCTTCTATGACGGCGTCGAGGAAACGCCTGCCAATATCAAGGCCTCCTGGGAAACGCTCCGGATGACTACGGAAAAATTCCTCGGCGAGGTCGGCCTATCCATTCCCTCGGGCGAAAAGGGCCGTTCGGTGATGGAGCTGATCTGGGCGCGGCCGACCGCGGAAGTCAACGGCATCACCGGCGGCTACACCGGCGCCGGCTTCAAGACCGTGATCGCCGCCAAGGCATCGGCGAAGGTCTCCTTCCGTCTCGTCGGCCGGCAGAACCCGGCGGCGATCCGCGAGAGCTTCCGCGCCTATGTGCGCTCGAAAGTTCCTGGGGATTGCTCGGTGGAATTCCATGAACACGGCGGCTCGCCGGCTATTCAGCTTTCCTACGACTCGCCCGTACTGAGCAAGGCGAAGATGGCACTTTCCAACGAGTGGCCGAACCCCGCCATCGTTGTCGGCGAAGGCGGCTCGATCCCGATCGTCGGCGACTTCCAGAGGATGCTTGGCATGGAGTCGCTGCTCGTCGGTTTCGGCCTCTCCGACGACCGCATCCATTCACCGAACGAGAAATACGAGCTGCGCTCCTATCACAAGGGCATTCGTTCCTGGATCCGCATCCTCGACGCACTCGCCGGCTAAGCAATTTGCGGGACGCGCAGCCTTCTCCGCGCGTCCCGCACTGTTCCCGCCTCGACGGCACGGCATGCCGTCAGCCGGACCGAGCGGTGAGGCTGCCCTCGCGTCTTCCGGCCGAGATCAATGAGATAGGACATGGGAATCTGGATCGATACCGACATGGGGTTCGATGACATCGCCGCTATCCTGGTGGTGGCACATTCGGATCTCGTCATCGACGGCGTTTCGCTTGTCAGCGGCAACGCGCCCCTGCCCCATGTCCGGGCCAATGCGGCGAGCGCGGCCGCGGTCTTCAACTGGACCTTTCCAATCCATACCGGCCGCGAGCTGCCCGTGCTCTGCAGGCTGGAAACGGCGCAAGGCATTCTCGGCCAGACCGGCATTCCCAGCACAGGCCGAAGCCTGCCGCCAGCCGATGCGCTTCCGGCAAGCGACGCTTTTACGGCGCTCTGCAACTGGCTGGCCGACGGCGACGTGCCGAAGCGCATCCTGGCGCTCGGGCCGCTTACCAATGTCGCCGCCTTGGCACTGGCACGGCCGGATCTCGCCGCCCGCATCGACGAGGTGACCTGGATGGGCGGCGGCGTCACATCCGGCAACCACACGGCATCGGCGGAATTCAACGCCTTTGCCGACCCTGAAGCGCTCGCCATCGTGTTGGCGCATGCCCTGCCGTTGCGCATGATTGATCTCGATATCTGCCGGAAGGTGCTGGCTTCACCCAAAGATGTCGCCCGCATCCGCGAGATCGCCGGCGAAAAGGCGCAGCTGCTCGCCGATTTGCTGGAAGGCTACGTCAACATCGCCATCAGCCGCGGCAGACCGGCGATGGCGATCTACGATCCGACGGCAGCGGCCATCTTCGTCGAACCAGGGATCGCAACGCTTCGGCACGCCCGGATCGACGTGGAACTATACGGGCAGCATACGCGCGGACGTACCGTCATCGAAATGCGCGCCTCGCATGCCGAGTTCAACGCCCATTTCGCCGCCGAAATCGATGCGGAGCAGGCACGCGGAATCATATTCGACGCGCTGCTTCGGGAGGCCGGCCGATGAACAGGGATGGCGACGAACCGGCGGACCTGAATGTTCCGGAGCTGCGTTTACGCGCGGTCGCCGCAGCACGCGGCGATCAAGCCTTCGATCTACTGATTGCCGGCGGCCGCCTTGTCGACATGGTGACCGGGCAGATCCGCGCCGCCGATATCGGCATCGTCGGCCCATTGATCGCAAGCGTGCATGCGCCCGGCACCCGTACCGACGCGATGCGGACGGTCGATGCCGAGGGCTGCTTCCTTTCGCCCGGCCTGATCGACACGCATATGCATATCGAAAGCTCGATGGTGGCGCCTGCGATCTATGCCGAAGCCGTCCTGCCGCGCGGGGTGACGACCATCGTCTGGGATCCGCATGAGTTCGGCAACGTCCACGGCCTCGATGGCGTGCGCTGGGCGATCGAGGCCACACGGCAACTGCCGCTGCGCGTGATACCGCTGGCGCCGTCCTGTGTGCCTTCCGCACCGGGCCTGGAGATCGCAGGCGCCGATTTCGACGCGGCAGTAATGGCCGAGATGCTGACATGGCCCGATATCGGCGGCGTGGCCGAGGTCATGACCATGCGCGGCGTCATCGACGGCGATCCGCGCGCCACCGGTATCGTCAATGCCGGATTGCTTTCGGGCAAGATGGTTTGCGGCCATGCCCGCGGGCTCGAGGGTGCCGATCTCAACGCCTTCATGGCTGCCGGCATCTCCTCCGACCATGAGCTGACGTCCGGCGCCGATCTTTTGGCAAAACTTTCGGCGGGCCTTGCCATCGAGCTGCGCGGCTCGCACGACCATCTGCTGCCGCAATTCGTCGACGTCATCAACGATCTCGGCTTCCTGCCACAGACCGTGACGCTCTGCACCGACGACGTCTTTCCAGACGAGCTTCATGACGGCGGCGGTCTCGATGATGTGGTGCGCCGCCTCGTGCGCTACGGACTGAAGCCCGAATGGGCCTTGCGGGCAGCGACCCTCAATGCAGCCATGCGGCTGGGGCGCAGCGATCTGGGCCTGATCGCGGCTGGACGACGCGCCGACATCGTGCTTTTCGAAGATTTGTCGAGCTTCAAGGCGCGGCATGTGATCGTCAATGGTGCGGCAGTCGCCGAGGCCGGCCGGATGATCGGTCCGATCGAACTGGCCGATGCCGCACCGCTCCGCAACTCGATCAAGCTGAGATCGTTCAGCGACAACGATTTCCGTGTGGCGGCGACGGGCGACCGCGTCCGGCTTGCGACCATAGATCGGCCGCGCTTCACGCAATGGGGCGAAACGCAAGCCGATGTGGAAAACGGCTTTGTCGTGCCGCCGGCGGGAACGGCGATGATTGCCGTCGCCCATCGTCATGACAAGGCGGACGGCCGGCCGCGCGTCGGCTTCCTGACGGGCTGGGGCGAATGGCGCGGCGCCTTCTGCACCACGGTTTCTCATGACAGCCACAACCTGACGGTTTTCGGCGGCAATGCAGACGATATGGCGATTGCCGCCAACGCTGTCATTAAGGCCGGCGGCGGACTTGCGGTGGCACGCGACGGCAGGATCGAGGCGCTGCTGCCGCTGCCGCTCTCCGGGCTGGTCAGCGATGCGCCGCTCGCAGAAGCCGCCAATGCCTTCCGCGCCGTCCGTGAGGCGATCGATACCATCGTCGACTGGAACCCGCCCTACCTCGTCTTCAAGGCCTGCTTCGGCGCAACGCTTGCCTGCAATGCCGGCCCGCACCAGACGGATCGCGGCATTGCCGATGTTACGATCGGTAGGGTGTTGGAGACGCCGGTGCTTGGGGAGGTGTAAGTTCTTCACCTGCGATCGGCTGCGCGTTCGTGGATGGTGCGCCCCTACTGTCACTATCGTGACAAAGGGGTATCGAAGCTGCGGCAAACTCGCGGTCTCAACCAAGATTAAGTCCGCTCGCCTCCCCCCAACTCCTGCTCGACCAGTGTCGTCCAGAAGGCCACGCCCGAGGCGATCGCAGCGTCGTTGAAGTCATAGCCGGTGTTATGGTGCAAAGCTCCGTCGACGGCCGGGCCGTTGCCGAGCCAGACGTAGCAGCCGGGAGCCTTCTGGCCGAAAAAGGCAAAATCATCGCCGGCAGTCGAAGGCGGGAAGCGGGTCAGCACCTTCTCGCCAAAGATTGTCGTCGCGGCCTTCAGCGCCCGCGCCGTGGCATCGGCATCATTAACGACGGGTGGAATGCGGCGCTCGAACTGATAGTCGACGGCGATCCCGAACATTGCGGCCGTCCCATGCGCCAAACGTCCGATCTCCTCCTCAAGCTGATCGCGGACCTCAGGCGTATAGGCACGCGCGGTGCCGCCGATCTCGACGATGTCGGGGATGACGTTCAGCGCCTTGGGATCGCCTGCCTGCAGCGAGCAGGCGCTGACGACGGCCGGCTGCAGCGGATCGACGACGCGCCCGACGATGGTCTGCAGCGAAGACAGGAAGGTCGCTGCCGCGGTGATCGGGTCCTTGCCGAGATGTGGCTTGGCGCCATGGGTGCCGGTGCCGCGGAAGGTGATGCGCCAGCTGTCCGACGAGGCAAGCTGCGGCCCTTCCACAACGGCCATCTCATCGACCGCGAGACCGGGCATATTGTGCAGCCCGTAGACGGCATCGCAGGGAAACAGCTCGAAAAGACCATCTTCCACCATGCGCTTGGCGCCGCCGCGACCTTCTTCCGCCGGCTGAAAGATGAAATGCACCGTGCCGGAAAAGCCGCGCTTGGCGGCAAGGTGTCGGGCGGCACCGAGCAGCATCGTCGTATGGCCGTCATGTCCACAGGCATGCATCTTGCCCGGAATGGTGGATTTGTAGGGGCGATTGGCCTTTTCCGGCATGGCGAGCGCATCCATATCGGCACGAAGTCCGATGCGGCGGGTGCCGTTGCCGACCTGCAGCGTTCCCACAACCCCGGTTTTGCCGAGGCCACGATGCACTGTCAGCCCGGCCTCTTCTAGCAGGGTGGCAACGATGCCGCTGGTGCGCTCCTCCTCGAAACCGAGCTCCGGATGGGCATGAAGGTTGCGGCGAAGCGAGGTGAGGAAAGGAAGATCCGGCTCGATCTCATCGGGAAAAGACATGGAAATTCCTTCGGCTTAAATGATGCTCAGGCACCGAGCTTGCTGAAGACGTGCGCCTTTCCGATGACGGTCACCGAAACCATGCTGTCGATCTCGGGCAGGCCGACGCCGGAGCTCTTGATATTCAATGTCTCCGAACCGTTGGCATTAGACAAGACGACCGTCACGACGCAGACGGCACCGCCGAATTCGACTTCAGTCACCTTGCCGATGCATGCTGCATTGGCACCGGCGTCATCAAGGGCGGTCAGGCGCAATTGCTCGGGCCGCAGCATGATATCGGTGCGTCCCTGCTGGCTTCCGGCGTCGACCGGTATGTGCCCGAGAACACATTTGGCTGATCCATTGTCGAGATCGGCCGGCAGCACGAGGGCATCGCCGAGGAAGAGCGCGGTCTCGCGATCCCTGGGGCTGAGATAGAGCGCCTGCGGCGTCCCAGCCTGTATGAGCCTGCCCTCGCGCAGGACGGCGACCTGATCCGCGAAGGACAGGGCTTCCGCCTGATCATGCGTCACTAGAACCGCGGTGATGCCGGCAATCTGCAGCACGCGAGCGACCGCCTTTCGCATGTTCTCGCGCAGGCCGGTATCGAGAGCGGAAAAAGGCTCGTCGAGCAGCATCAGCTTCGGCTTGCGCCCGAGTGCCCGCGCAAGTGCGACGCGCTGCTGCTGGCCCCCCGAAAGCTGATGCGGGCGGCGATCAAGCATACCGCGGTCGAGCTCGACCATGTCGATAAGGGCGTTTATGCGTTGCTCACGGTCGCGCGCGCCGCGCTCCATGCCAAAGCCGATATTCTCCGATACGCTGAGATGCGGAAACAGGGCGCCATCCTGCGAGACGATGCCTATGCCGCGGCGATGTGCGGGCACGATCGCCTCCCCATCCGCCAGGGTTTCGCCTTCCAGCACCACCTGCCCCGCATCGGGGACCTCGAAGCCGGCGATGATGCGCAGCAGCGTCGTCTTTCCCGAACCGGACGGGCCGACGATCGCCGTGCGGCTGCCAGCGGCGACCGTAAGGTCGATATTATCAAGCGCATGCACGGGGCCATAATGCTTGCTGATATTCTTGATCGCCAGAAAGGTCATTGTCCGGCCGTCCGCTTGGATTGCACATAAAGAAGGAGGGTGAGCGGCAGCGACAGGACGACCATCATGAAGGCGTAGGGCGCTGCGGAAACATAATCGATCTCGCTGGTCAGCGACCAGAATTTGGTTGCCAGCGTTTCCGTGCCGTTGGGAGAGAGCATCAGCGTCGCCGTCAGCTCGTTGGTGATACCGAGCGCGACAAGCGCGACGCTGGCGGCAAAGCCGGGGGCCGCCAAACGCATGGTGATCTGCCGCACGGCCTGCGCAGGCGTGCGGCCGAGCGCCATGGCGGCACGTTCGAGTTCGACGGGTGCCTGGGCGATGCTGGCACGCAGGCCAACCATGGCGCGCGGCAGGAACAACAGCACATAGGCGAGCAGCAGCGTCGCAAAGGTCTGGTAGAGCGGCAGGATTAGCCGCACGGTGATCGACACCAGGGCCAGGGCGACGACGACGCCCGGCAGCGAGCCGACATAATAGTGGCATGCTTCGAGAATGCGCTGCAGCCGGCCCGGCGCACGCACCGACAGCCAGGCCATGGGGGTTGCCGCAATGGTGGCGAGCAGGCCGCCGGCGATCGCGAGAAGAATGGTCTGCAGCAGGGCGGAGCCGACCGTGTCGATCCGCCAGATATCTATACCGCCAAGATAAAGCCAGCGCGCCAGGGTGACGAAGGGAACACCGAGCGTCAACGCGGCGGTGACGACGGGCAGCGCGACCGCGGGAACGACGAACCAGCCGAGACGGCGGCGGTCGGCAGGTCGGGCGGCACCCGAACCGATGCGCGCATAACGCTCGTTGCCGCGCACCAATACCTCGATGCCGAGCAGCAGAAGGCAGCAAATAACGAGGACGCCGCCGAGCATATTGGCGGCCGGGCTGTTATAGGCCGACTGGAACTGATCGACGATGGCTGTCGAAAACGTGTCGAAGCGGATCATCACGTAGAGACCGTATTCCGCCAGGAGATGCAGGCCGATCAGCAGCGAGCCGCCGCAGATGGCGAGGCGAAGCTGCGGCAGGATCGCCCGGAAGAAGACACGCCAGGGGCCGAGGCCAAGTGAGGCGGCAGCATCCTCGATCGCCGGATCGAGCCGGCGTAGCGCTGCCGCGACCGGCAGGTAGAGAAAGGGAAAATAGGCGAGCACCGATACCAGCACGCCGCTCCAGAGCCCGCGCATGCCGGGCACGAGACTGACCCAGGCGTAGCTGTGCACGAAAGCGGGGACGGCAAGCGGTGCGGCCGCCAGCCAGGACCAGAGGCGGGCGCCGGGGATATCGGTGCGCTCCGTCAGCCAGGCGAGCGTGACCGCCAGCAGGATGGAAAGCGGAATGGTGCAGACTTCAAGCAGGACGGTGTTGACGAGCAGTTCGCCGACGCGATTGCGGAAGATCAGGGCAATGACTTCGGCCCAGCCGGTGTCGATCGTGATCCAGATGATGAAGCCAAGCGGTACCAGACTGAGAAGCGCAACAATGGAGGCAAGGGCGACGACGGAGGCATGCCGAACGCGCCCGCGGGGAGCGGCCGTCAATTGGGGCATTCGCATGGCGGCAGCTTCGCCGGCATATGTGTTTTTCTGCAGCAAATCCGAGCTGCCTTTCACGCCCTGAAATAGGAAGGCAACCGCCGCTTGCGGCGGTTGCCTGATCGATCGGCCTTGAGACCATTCGTATGTCGTATGCCCCTAGCAGGGCACAGGATAGTGATGCAAGAGCCACGCCCGCCCGAAAGCGCCCTAAAGGCGCCGCGGCAAGGGCTTTGCCTTAGATAAGCCCTGCTTCCGTCATCAGGTCGGTAACCTTCTTGCTGTTCAGCTTCGAAGGCTCGACTTTCGGTGCCTGCAGGTCGGAGAGTGGAACGAGCTTCGGATTGGAAGCCTCGCCGTTGCCGACGGCATATTCATAGGAGTTGCCATCGCGCAGGACGGCCTGACCGCCCTTGCCGGTGATCCACTTCAGGAATGCCTGGGCTTCCTTCTGATGCTGGCTGGAAGCGAGAACGCCGCCACCGGAAATGCTGACGAAGGCACCCGGATCCTGGTTCTTGAAATAGTGCAGCGAGACATTCTTGCTGTTTTCGCCGGTCTTGGCCTGATCGCCGAACCAGTAATAGTGATAGATCACAGCGCCTTCGACCTCGCCGGCATTGACGGCCTTCATGGCGACGCTGTTGCCCTTGTAGAAGCTGGCATTTTCCTTCATCGCCTTCAGCCAGGCGCGGGTCGCGTCCTCGCCCTTCAGCTCAAGCAGCGCGCTGACGATCGCCTGGAAATCGGCACCGGCCGGGGAAGCGCCCCAGCGGCCCTTCCACTTGGGATCGGCGAGATCGAGCATCGACTTCGGCAGATCGGCTTCTTTCAGCTTGGTCTTGTCATAGGCAAAGACGGTGGAACGGGCGGCAACGCCGATCCAATTGCCGTCGGCGGCCTTGAAGGTGTCCGGCACCTGCGCCAGCGTATCGGCATTGACCGGGGCAAAAAGCTTGTTGGCATCGACCAACGCCATGCCCGGAGAATTTTCCGTCAGATAGACGTCGGCAGGCGAAGCCGCGCCTTCCTGGACGATCTGGTTTGCGAACTGCATGTCGCTACCGTTGCGGATCGTTACCTTGATGCCCGTTTCCTTGGTGAAGCCATCAGCCCAGGCCTGCGTCAACGTCTCATGCTGGGCATTGTAGACGACGATGCCTTCGGAATCGGCGGCATTCGCCATCATCGGGGCAACCGCAAGGCCTGCGGCCAGCGCCAGCGCACTGGTGAGATGAGTAAAGGAAAAAGTCATTAAGTCCTCTCGCTTGAAAGTCACCGCCTGAAGCGGCATTGGAATAGCCTATATTTTTCCTGACCGCTTATTTCAAGTTTACGGTCGTTCCCGCTTATCACAAAAGTTTGAGAATAGAGTCAAGATTTCGCCGCTATCTCAGCAGCGAGGTCGAGCCAGGCACGGCCGGCATGCGACAGATATCCGCCGCGCCGCCAGATCCAGGCCATGTTCCACTCCATGCCCGGTTCGACGACGAGCGCATGGGCGATGCCCGAACGCTGGCGCTGTTCAGCGATCAGCCGCGGAAGGAAGCCTACACCGAGGCCCGCAGCAACCAGTTCGATGATGAAATTGATCTGGCTCGAGCGCGCGGCGATGTCAGGCGCAAAGCCGGCCGCGCGGCAGGCGTCGAGAATGATGCCGTTCAGCGCGAAGCCGGTTTCGAAGAGGAGGAAGGGGTTGTCCTTGAGCCCCGCCAGCGGCACCGTTTGCTGCCCGGCGAGCGGATGTGCCGACGGTAGGAGGACATGCATCGGCTCGCAGCGCACGGTCTGCCACTCGAAGACATCGGGCATCGGCAGCAGCGAGGCTCCGAGATCGACCTCATCGGCCAGTACCATTTCTTCCAGCCGCTTGGCGCCTTGTTCTACCAGCCTGATCTCTATGCCCGGATAACGATTGCGGAAGACGGCGAAGACCGGCGCAAATAGTGCATCATTGCCGATCGGCGGCAGACCAAGCCGGAGGGCGCCGCGCGAGAGCCCACGAAGCTCCGACAATTCCGCCAGCAGATCGTCGCGCCCGGCAAGGATCGCAATTGCCCGACGATAAACCACCTCGCCAGCATCCGTCATTGTCGTGCGATGGCCGATGCGGTTCAGCAGCGGCAGGCCAAGCTCGTCCTCCAGCTGGCGCACGGCCTTGCTGACGGCCGATTGCGTTGTGAACACCACCTTGGCGGCTTCCGAAAAGCCGCCCTGGCGCACCACTTCGACGAAGGCTTTTAGCGTTCGAAGTTCCATTACTATTCCTTATAGGACTGGGTTTTATGAAATCAATTCATTTTCTTCATAGGGCAGAAACGCCTATTGTCGGGCCGACAGATTTTCCCGAGCTTTCTATGCGTATCGACCCAAAGAACCATCCGAAATTGAGCTGCCTCGCTCAGATCCTGCTGCTGCTTGCCTTCTGGCAAGCGGGCGAAGCCATCGTCCGCCTGGCACATCTGCCGATACCCGGCGCCATCGTCGGCATGCTGCTGGTGCTAGTACTGTTTGCGAGCGGCAAGGTGAAACTGGCGAGTATGAAGCGTGGCGCGGAGTGGTTTCTCGCCGAAATGCTGTTGTTCTTCGTGCCGGCGGTGCTGGCCCTGCTCGATCATGGCGAATTCATCGGCATCATCGGGCTTAAAGTGCTTGCGGTGATCTTCGCCGGCACCATCATCGTCATGGGTGTCACCGCGATAGCGATCGATTTCGGCTACCGGCTGATGATGCGCCAGGGAGCACCCAGCCATGCCCAGCATTGAAAGTCTGGCAGCCGGCCTGTTCTGGCCGCTGGCGACGATCGGACTTTATTATCTTTCCAAGATGCTCTATCGGCGTCGACCTTCGCTCTGGCTGTCACCGCTGGTGGCGGCACCGGCGGCTTTGATTGCGACCGCGCTCATGCTGCATGCGAACTATCAGGATTATATGCATGACAGCGGTTGGCTGCTGGCCCTGCTCGGGCCTGCGACCGTCGCGTTCGCCGTACCGATCTACGAACAGCGCGGTCTCATCAAGCGCTATTGGCCAGTCCTGTTGTTCGGCGTGATCGTCGGCAGTGCCACGGCCATGGTTTCGGCTTGGGGGTTTGCAAGCCTTCTCGGCCTCGATGCGAACCTGCGGCTCAGCCTGATGCCGCGCTCGATCAGCACGCCGTTCGCCATGGTGGTTTCAGGCGATATCGGCGGCGTCCCCAACCTGACAGCCATCTTCGTCGTCATCACCGGCCTGTTCGGCGCCGTCGCCGGCCAGGCACTGCTGAAGCTGCTGCCGCTGAAGTCCGGCATGGCCCGCGGTGCACTTTACGGCATGGGGGCACATGGCATCGGTGTCGCCAAGGCGCATGAGATCGGGCGCGAGGAAGGATCGATCGCCGGTCTCGTCATGGTGCTGGTGGGATTGACGAACGTGCTGGCGGCACCGCTGATCGCGTGGCTCCTGCATTCAGCCTGAACGAAAAAGGCTGCGGCACTTTTATGCCGCAGCCTTGTTTCATTTCGCGAATCTGACCTAGTTGTCGCGCGTCTCCAGCGTCTTGCTGAAGAAGATCGCGACCAGCGTGCAGACGACACCCGACAGCAGATACAGGCTCGTATAGACCAAGCCGAACTGGCTGGAGAGGGCAAGCGCCACGAAAGGTGCGAAGCCGGCACCGATCAGCCAGGACAGATCCGACACGAGGGCCGAGCCGCTGTAGCGGTAGTTCTGGCTGAAACGGGAAGCACTGGCGCCGGCTGCCTGGCCGAAGGAGAGACCGAGCAACGTGAAGCCGAGAACCACGTAGATGTGACGGCCCGTGATCCCGCCATCGAGCAGCCATGGCGCGACGAAAGCGAAGCAGGCGATCAGCACGGCACCGATAGCGAGCTGGTTGCGGCGACCGATCCGGTCGGCGAGCATGCCGGAACAGATGATGGCGAGAATGCCGCAGATCGCGCCGAGGAACTCTACCAGCAGGAACGAACCCGGGGTCTGCTCGCTGTAGAGGGTGACCCAGCCGAGCGGGAAGACCGTAACCAGATGGAAGGTCGCAAAGCTTGCCAGCGGCACGAAGGCGCCGATCAGGACGTCGCGACCATGCACGCGCAGCAGTTCGGTCATCTTCACCGGCTCGAGCTCATGACGCTCCAAGAGCGTGCCGAACTCCTCGGTGGCGACCAGACGCAAGCGGGCGAAGAGTGCGACGACGTTGACGGCGAAGGCGCAGAAGAAGGGATAGCGCCAGCCCCAATCGAGGAAGTCCGCCGTCGTGAGGCTCGTGACGAAATAGGCAAACAGAGCGCTTGCCAGCATGAAGCCGATCGGGGCGCCGAGCTGCGGGATCATCGCATACCAGCCGCGATGGTTCGTCGGTGCGTTGAGCGCCAGCAGCGAAGCCAAGCCGTCCCATGCACCGCCAAGCGCAAGGCCCTGGCCGATGCGGAAAATGGCAAGCAGGATGATCGCATAGACGCCGACTTCCGAATAGCCGGGCAGGAAGCTCATCGCCGCCGTCGAGCCGCCAAGCAGGAACAGCGCGATCGTCAGCTTCACGCCACGACCGTAGGTGCGGTCGATCGCCATGAAGATGAACGAACCGATCGGACGGGCGATGAAAGCGAGTGAGAAAACCAGGAAGGAAAGGAGCGTGCCATGCAGCGGATCGGCGAAGGGGAAGATCAGCTTCGGGAAGACCAGGACTGATGCGATGGCATAGACGAAGAAATCGAAGAACTCGGACGTGCGACCGATGATCACGCCTATGGCGATATTGCCGGGAGCGACGGTGCCGCCCGCATGCATGCTGCGGGCATCGCTCTCAAGCGTTGAAGATGTGGGATTCAATGATTCATGCGTAACGCTGACCATGCGCGGGAGCCTCCCTCTCCGAGCGCGAATTCCTCCACGAACTCGCGCGTAATGAAAATGTCGATCAAACCTGCGAACATATCAAGTATCGAGCATGAAATAATTCGCAAATTAGCGATCAAATCGGGTTCTTTTCCGCTTTTGCCGCCCTATTCCGTCTAAGCAGAAACCGGCGGCGATAGCCATTTGTTCCGATCCGGGTATATTGGCGGCGACAAAAGCGAAGAGCCTCGCGGAAACCTTCTGGATTTCTCAGGGTTTTGCGGATAGGTGGGACAGCATTCCATACCGCAACGCACCCGAGCTTGCTGCGGTGCGACGAAACACCTCATATCGTTCATGACCGCCGTCCTTTAGTCGCGGTAGGGTCGAAACAAAAAGAGCTTTAAGACGTGCCAAGACTATCGAAGATTCTCAGCCGTTTATCCATCATTCCTTTGTTTTTGCTGCTGTCAGGCTGCAATCTGGTGGTGATGGCTCCCTCCGGCGATATCGCCATGCAGCAGCGAGACCTCATCATCGTCTCGGTCGTGCTGATGCTGATCATCATCATCCCGGTGATCTTCCTGACGCTGTTCTTCGCCTGGAGATACCGCCAGTCAAACAACGAAGCGACCTACGAGCCGGATTGGCATCATTCGACACGTCTGGAGCTGGTCATCTGGTCCGCTCCGCTTGCCATCATCATCGCGCTCGGCGCGGTGACCTGGATCAGCACGCACCAGCTCGACCCCTACCGTCCGCTCGATCGCATTGCCGCCGACAAGCCGCTCAGCGCCGATGTCAAGCCGCTGACGGTGGAAGTGGTCGCGCTCGACTGGAAATGGCTGTTCTTCTATCCGGAATACGGCATTGCGACCGTCAATGAGATGGCGGCTCCGGTCGACCGGCCCATCAACTTCAAGATCACGGCTTCGGCCGTCATGAACTCCTTCTTCATTCCGGCGCTGGCGGGCCAAATCTACGCCATGCCGGGCATGGAGACGAAGCTGCATGCCGTCATCAATCATCCCGGCGAATTCCAGGGCCTGTCCGCCAACTACAGCGGCGCCGGCTTCTCGAACATGCGCTTCAAGTTCCACGGTTTGGATCAGGCCGGTTTCGACCAATGGGTCCAGAAGGCCAAGAGCCAGGGGACGGCGCTCGGCCGCCAGGAATACCTGACGCTTGCCAAGCCGAGCGAGCGCAACCCGGTGCAGTACTTCAACGCCGTCGACGATGGTCTCTACAACGCCATCCTCAACATGTGCGCCGATCCGAGCAAAATGTGCATGAGCGAGATGATGCATATCGACGCCAAGGGCGGCGGCGGCAAGGAAAGCCACGAAAACCGCGAGCGCCTGATCTACGACAATCGCGATGGCGCCTCGACCGAGGTCACGCCAGTCAAGGCCGACGGCGGCGCCGGCCACACCATGCAGCATGGAGACAACTCCATGTCGGGCATGGATATGGGCAACGGCTCTTCTTCCGATTCGTCGACCGGTTCGGCGCAGCATCAGGGTCACTGATCCGGTGCGCTCAATAACAAGACATTCATAAGGGACAGAGGCAATCCATGTTTTCCAACCCGGACCTCTATAAATTCATCTTCGGTCGGCTGACGCTCGACTCGATCCCGTATCACGAACCGATCCTCGTCGTGACCTTCATCGGCGTCGCCATCGGCGGTATCGCCCTTCTCGGCCTGCTGACTTATTTCCGCCTCTGGGGCTATCTCTGGAAGGAATGGTTCACCAGCATCGACCACAAGAAGATCGGCATCATGTATGTCGTGCTGGCGCTGATCATGCTGCTGCGCGGCTTTTCCGACGCGCTGCTGATGCGACTGCAGCAGGCGATCGCCTTCAACGGATCCGAGGGTTACCTGCCGCCGCATCACTACGACCAGATCTTCACTGCCCACGGCGTGATCATGATCTTCTTCGTGGCGATGCCCTTCGTCACCGGCTTGATGAACCTCGTCGTGCCGCTGCAGATCGGCGCCCGCGACGTCTCCTTCCCGTTCCTCAACAACTTCTCGTTCTGGATGACAACGGCGGGCGCGATCGTCATCATGATTTCGCTCTTCATCGGCGAATTCGCCAAGACCGGCTGGCTGGCCTATCCGCCGCTGTCCGGCATCGCCTATAGTCCTGACGTCGGCGTCGACTATTATATCTGGGGCCTGCAGGTCGCGGGTATCGGAACGACGCTTTCGGGCATCAACCTGATCGCCACCATCGTCAAGATGCGCGCGCCGGGCATGACCTTCATGAAAATGCCCGTCTTCACCTGGACCTCGCTCTGCACCAACATCCTGATCGTTGCGTCCTTCCCGATCCTGACCGCCACGCTCGCCCTGCTGACCCTCGATCGCTACGCCGGCACGAATTTCTTCACGAACGACCTCGGCGGCAATCCGATGATGTATGTCAACCTCATCTGGATTTGGGGCCACCCGGAAGTCTACATCCTGATCCTGCCGGCCTTCGGCGTCTTCTCGGAAGTCGTCGCCACCTTCTGCGGCAAGCGCCTCTTCGGCTACGCCTCGATGGTTTACGCCACCTGCGTGATCATGATCCTCTCCTACCTCGTCTGGCTGCACCACTTCTTCACGATGGGCTCGGGCGCCAGCGTCAACTCCTTCTTCGGCATCACGACGATGATCATTTCGATCCCGACGGGTGCGAAGCTTTTCAACTGGCTGTTCACAATGTATCACGGTCGTATCCGCTACGAGCCGCCGATGCTGTGGACTGTCGGCTTCATGGTGACCTTCACCATCGGTGGCATGACCGGCGTCATGCTCGCCGTTCCGCCGGCCGACTTCGTGCTGCACAACTCGCTGTTCCTGATCGCCCACTTCCATAACGTGATCATCGGCGGCGTGCTCTTCGGCATGTTCGCGGGCGTCAACTATTGGTTCCCGAAGGCCTTCGGCTTCAAGCTCGATCCTTTCTGGGGCAAGATGAGCTTCTGGTTCTGGCAGATCGGCTTCTGGTTCGCCTTCATGCCGCTCTACATCCTCGGCCTGATGGGCGTGACGCGCCGCGTCAGCCAGTTCGACGATCCGTCGCTGCAGATCTGGTTCATCATCGCCGCTTTCGGCGCCGGCCTCATCGCCATCGGCATCGCCTGCTTCCTCATCCAGCTCGCCGTCAGCTTCATGAAGCGCGAAGAGCTTCGCGACCATACCGGCGACCCCTGGGGCGGCCGCACACTGGAATGGTCCACTTCGTCGCCGCCGCCGGCCTACAACTTCGCCTTCACGCCGATCGTCTACGATCACGACGCGTGGTGGGACATGAAGAACCGCGGCTACGTCAGGCCGACCGAAGGCTTCATTCCGATCCACATGCCGAAGAACACCGGCACCGGCATCATTCTCGGCGTTCTCTCGATCGGTTTCGCATTCGGTATGATCTGGTACATGTGGTGGCTTGCAGCCATCACCTTCGTCGCGATGATCGTCATCACGATCGGCCATACCTTCAACTACAAGCGCGACTACCACATCCCCGCCGACGAGGTCGTTAAGACCGAGAACGAGCGTACGAAGCAGCTCGCAGGACAGGTGTAAGACTATGACGACCCACTCCGCACAAGCTCCCATGGACGGCGAAACACCCGCCTTCTATCTGAAGGAGGAGCATCATCCGGAAGGCAGCACCATGCTGGGCTTCTGGATCTACATCATGAGCGACTGCCTGATCTTCGCAGTCCTCTTCGCCACCTTCGCCGTGCTCGGCCACAGCTATGCGGCCGGCCCGTCGCCGGCCGATCTATTCGAGCTGCCGCTCGTCGCCCTCAACACGGCGATGCTGCTCTTCTCCTCCATCACCTATGGCTTCGCTATGCTGGCAATGGAGAAGGACAACAAGTCGGGCACGCTGATCTGGCTGACGATCACCGGCATCTTCGGCGCCCTCTTCATCTTCTTCGAACTCTATGAGTTCTATCACCTGATCCTCGACGGTGCCGGCCCGCAGCGCAGCGCCTTCCTGTCGGCCTTCTTCACGCTGGTCGGCACGCACGGTCTGCACGTCACCACCGGTATCGTCTGGCTGATCACGCTGATGGTGCAGGTTGGCCGCTACGGCCTTATCACGGAAAACAAGCGCCGCCTGATGTGCCTTTCGATGTTCTGGCACTTCCTCGACGTCGTCTGGATCGGCGTGTTTTCCCTCGTCTATCTCATGGGAGTTCTCGGATGAGCTCGAACGCAGACCATTCGCATCATTCCGCCGACGCCCACGGCCACGATCATCATGGCGGCCACGAGGCGGCACACGGCACCTTCAAGAGCTACATGACGGGGTTCATCCTCTCCGTCATCCTGACCGCCATTCCCTTCTGGCTGGTCATGGCCAAGGTCATCCCCGACCCGGCCGTCACCGGCGCGATCGTCATGATCCTCGGCGCGATCCAGATCGTCGTGCACATGATCTACTTCCTGCACATGAACACCCACTCGGAAGGCGGCTGGAACATGATGGCGCTGATCTTTACGATCGTGATCGTCATCATCGCCCTTTCCGGCTCGCTCTGGGTCATGCATCACCTCAACGCGAACATGATGCCCATGTCGCCCGAGATGATGCGCAACATGCCTTAAGACTAAGCGGCGGGCCTTCAAGCGAGGGCCCGCCCTCTTCCCGGCGCGAAAATTCCGCCGGATGCTGCCCGATGCATGCCTGAAATGCCAGGAGCCGCAGCCAAATCTTCCCGACCGCGCATGATCTTCAGCGAAGAGAATTGAACCGCTCGACATCATGCGGCAGCGCCTCCCCGGAGACCAGCGCCATGACCGATATTTCCTCGAGCACATCTCAGGGCAAACCGCGCTCGACGCTGACGCTGGTCGTCTGGGTATCGCTGCTTCTGCTTCTGACCGGCCTCCTCATCGGTCTCGGCACCTGGCAGGTGAAGCGGCTGCACTGGAAGCTGGATCTGATCGCCAGGGTCGATGCGCGCGTGCATGCGCCGCCGGTTCAGGCGCCCGGTTCGGCGCAATGGGCTGGTATCAACGCCGAAAACTCCGAATACAGGCACGTCCAGGCGAGCGGCATTTTCCTCAATGACAAGGAAGCGCAGGTCTATGCCTCGACCACGCTCGGTCCCGGCTATTGGATCTTGACGCCGCTGAAGCTCGCCGACGGCACGACCATCATCGTCAATCGCGGCTTCGTGCCGACCGAGAAGCGCAGTCCGGTTACGCGCCCCGAGGGCCAGATCGAGAGTGAAACCACCATTACCGGCCTGCTGCGGATAAACGAGCCCAAGGGCACGCTGCTTCGTTCGAACATGCCGGCGGAGGAGCGCTGGTATTCACGCGATGTAACTGCGATCGCAAAGGCCCGCGGCCTAGAGAACGTGGCGCCTTATTTCATCGATGCCGACGACGCAAAAAATCCGGGCGGGCTGCCCGTAGGAGGGCTGACACAGATCACCTTCCATAACAGCCATCTCGTCTATGCCATCACCTGGTATGGACTGGCCGTGATGACCTTCGGCATGGCCGCCTATCTCATCCATGTCGAACGGCGGCGGGCAAAGGCGGCCCGCTGATCGCCAGAGCACTTCCGTTTTAAACAGAATCAGGACCGCTTCGCACTTTGCGGGAATTCCTCTATGCCGCCATCTTCGGAAAGCGGAGCTGCCAGCGATGACCGTCGCTCGTCATTTCGACGACGCCGAACGGCTCGACGTCGACTGCCCAGAATGCGGCTGCCGGTGCCTGCAGCACATGCTGAACGGCAGCGCGGATGACGCTCGCATGGGTGACGACGACGATATGGCCGGCATCCTCGATATGATTTCCCATCCATTCGCCGACACGCCTCATGACCGCCGACAGGGATTCGCCTCCATGCGGCGCAACCGATGGGTCCGCCATCCACAACGTCAGAGATTCCGCATCCTTTTCATGCAATTCGGCAAGCGACTGCCCGCGCCAGTCGCCATAATCGCATTCGCGCAAGGCGACGTCCGGAATGGCGTCGAGACCGAGGACGCTGGCTGTCTGGCGAGCACGCAAGGCGGGGCTCGTCCAGACTCGATCGATCGCACCAAGGCCGAAGGACAGTGACTGAGCCTGCTGTGTGGCCTTGACCTCCAACGGTTCATCATCGGGAAAGCAGCCATTCCGATTGGCCTGCGTCGCCCCATGGCAAATCCAACTCAAACGCGTTTTCATGAGACTCCCCAACTCCATCCCCTGACGCGCTCTTGTCGCGATTTCACATCGCGGTGGCGCTTGATTGACAACCATCTTTGCAAATAGATATAAACTTGCACTTGCGGGTGTGGAAGCCGGTGTAATCCCGGCGCGGTCGCGCCACTGTAATCGAAGGCGGACAAGTTCCATCTTCGAGAGCCAGACCCTTCCCGCAAGAACCCTTCCGCAAATGGAACGCGCTTTTCTTAAAGAGGGAAATACAATGTCCGACACCACTTTTGCCGCATCCGCAATTCCGCAGCCGATTCCGCTCGGCCAGATCCTGCCCTGGGCCATTTTTGCCGGCCTGCTGATGCTGCTTGCGATCTATTTCATCGGCGCGGAAGAAGGCGCGACTTCGCTCTTCTCGGGCACGTATGTGCATGAATTCGTGCATGATGCCCGTCACCTTCTCGGCTTCCCCTGCCACTAAGGGGTCAAGCACATGGTTGGACGTCTTTTGCTCCGCGGCATGATCGTCGGGGCTCTTGCCGGTATTCTCGTTTTTGCCTTTGCCCATACCTTTGGTGAACCGTTGGTCGATTGGGCCATCGGCTTTGAGGAAAAGGCTGCCCAAGCCGCCGGCGAAGCGCCGGAGCCCGAAATCGTCAGCCGCGCCACACAGGCTGGTCCTGGTCTTCTCACCGGCGCGGTAATCTTTTCGACGGCGATCGGCGGATTGTTCGCGCTGGTCTTTTCCTTCGTCTACGGTCGCGTCAGCCCTCTCGGCGCGCGCGGCACGGCAGCACTGCTTGCGCTCGCCGCCTTCGTGACGATTTCGCTCGTGCCCGACATCAAGTATCCGGCGAACCCGCCGGCGGTCGGCAATCCCGATACGATCGGCGCGAGAACCGAGCTGTTCTTCATCATGATCGTCGCCTCCGTCGTCGGCATGATCATCGCCGTGGGCTTCGGTCGCCGGCTGGCGGCGCGATATGGTTCCTGGAACGGAGTGATTATTGCCGGCATCGGCTACATCGTCTTCATTGCGCTGATCCAATACCTGCTTCCTCCCATCAACGAAGTGCCCGAGCAATTCTCGGCCGTCGTGCTCTGGCGCTTCCGCATCACTTCGCTCGGCATGCATGCCATCCTTTGGACGACACTCGGGCTCGCCTTCGGAGCCTGGGCGGAACACCAGCTGCCGCAGCCGCGCTATCGCAATGCGTCCCTGCGCCGGACTTAGCCTTATACGTAGCTCGCATCCCGCGCATAACAACATGCGCGGGAAACACCGGCGTTCAAACGGCGCCCTGCTTGCAATTGTTTGTCTCATAATTTCGGCTTGGCCGCTTGCAGCCGCCGCGCATGGTGGCGGCTCCTCCGGACGCCAGGCCGGCATCCCGATACCTAGCCTCAGCCATGGTGAGATGGCTGTGATCGCGCCCTATTACGGGCGGATCATCTCGCTTGCCGAAAGCGCATCCGACACCGACGAAACCTTCCAGCGCCTCTTGAATTTCGCACAGATCCAGCGGGCCTATTGTCTCTGGGGCATGATGCCTGGCAGCGTCAGCGACGAAGAAAGCCCGTTCAACGAATGTTCGCATGCCTATCTTGCAGCGGGGAAGGCGGTGCTGCTCCAGATGCGCACGATGAAGGACGAAAAGGCAGCGGTCGGCGACATCGTCTCGGATATCGACACGGCGCTGGTGCGCAACAATCTCTCGCTCACCTTATGCAAATTCAGCGGCGAGAGCTTCAATACGGCCGATCTCATCCGCCCGAAGCCCGCCGATATCATCCTGCACGCCAGGAGCCTTGCGACCATCGTGGCCGCAGTGCTCGTCGTTATCGTAGCATTATGGCTCACGGCACAGGCATTGCGACCTCAGCCGTATCCATAAGGAAACACCGCCGCGAAACACGACGGTGTTTGTCATTTCACAGCCTGATCACCAGTAGCCTCGCCGATCGCGCCAGCCGTAGTCATCGCGCCAGTGGCGACGATGGCCATGCCAGCCCCATGGCGGCGGCGGTGGCGGTCTGTAGTAACCCCAACGCCGCGGCGGCGGGCCCCAGCGGTTCGGGCGGCATTCGCCCCAACGCGTCAGGTGCCAACCACGACCGCAGGCATAATCCACTTTCACAACCGGCACGGAGGCCGTTGTCCCAACGGCTGGGATAGGCATTGCCTCTGCCGAAGATACAACCAGACTGCCGAGCAAGGCAGCGATGGTAATCACGGACGATCTCATTTTGATGGCCCTCTATCCAAGTCCCTTACATGCAGGATTTAACCCCCAGACGTATGAACGACGGCTGAACCGAAAAAGGCCTTTTGGAGGCAAAATCAAGACGGCAGGTCGGAGCCATATGTCCGTAAAGAGCGCCTGCCTTCCACTGATACGGCTGCCATCCGCCCTCTCGCGCGTCACGAGAGTTTCATGAACGAGGCTTACACCGAGGATATCAATGGCCATAAAGGAGTTTGGGATGGTCGACCTCGCTTCAACCACTTCCGAGGGTGGCAACGCCAATCACCCCATTCACGGCGCCGGGGCCTCGGCAAAATGGTTTCTGCCGCTCTTCGGTCTGGTCGTGCTCGGCGGCCTCGCCTATGTCGGCTATGCCCTCGGCAGCGACCTTGCCGATGCGGCCGCCGTTCCGTGGATTCTGCTCGGTCTGGCGCTTTTGATCGCGCTTGGCTTCGAATTCGTCAACGGCTTCCACGATACGGCCAATGCCGTTGCCACGGTCATCTACACCCGCTCGCTGCCGGCTGAATTCGCCGTCATCTGGTCCGGCTTCTTCAACTTCCTCGGTGTTCTCACTTCGTCGGGCGCGGTCGCCTTCGGCATTCTGGCGCTGCTGCCGGTCGAGCTCATCCTGCAGGTCGGCTCCGGCTCCGGCCTCGCCATGGTCTTCGCGCTTCTGACCGCTGCCATTATCTGGAATCTCGGCACCTGGTATCTCGGCCTGCCGGCATCGAGCTCGCACACGCTTGTCGGTTCCATCATCGGCGTCGGTCTCGCCAACCAGTTCCTGGCACCCGCCGGCTCCGCTACCAGCGGCGTCGACTGGTCACAGGCAAGCAACGTCGGCATGTCGCTGCTGCTGTCGCCGATCGTCGGCTTCGGCGCGGCCGCTTTGCTGCTGCTGGTCGCCAAGGTGCTGATCCGCAACAAGGAACTCTATGAGGCGCCAAGGGGCAATGCGCCACCGCCGGTCTGGATCCGCGGCCTGCTGATCTTCACCTGCACCGGCGTCAGCTTCGCTCATGGTTCCAACGACGGCCAGAAGGGCATGGGTCTGATCATGCTCATTCTCATCGGCCTCGTACCGACTGCCTTCGCGCTGAACCGTACGCCCGATGTCAATTATCTCGAAGCTTACAAGGCTGCCTCGACGCAGGTCGAGACCGTACTCGGCAAGTATGTGAAACCAGGCGTTGCCGTGCCGGCGGATCCGAAGGCTGCAGTCAGCAACGCCGTCAAGAGCAAGACCTGGACGGACGCGACGACTCCGGCGCTCCAGGCCTATATCCACGCCACCAGCGCCGAGATATCAGCTTATCCGAGCGTCGAGAAGCTGCCGAACGGCCTCGTTGGCAACGTTCGTAACGATATCTACCTGATCGGTGAATCGCTGAAGCTCATCGACAAGCAGAAGCTGCTGCCGATGAGCGCCGACGACCTCAAGGCCGTGACCAGCTACCACGCCGCCGTCGATCATGCGACCAAGTTCATTCCGCTCTGGGTGAAGGTCGCCGTCGCGCTCGCGCTCGGCCTCGGCACCATGGTCGGCTGGAAGCGGATCGTGGTCACCGTCGGCGAAAAGATCGGCAAGACGCATCTGACCTATGGCCAGGGTGCTGCCGCCGAAGTCGTTGCCATGCTGACGATCGGTGCGGCCGACCATCTCGGCCTTCCGGTTTCCACCACCCACGTCCTGTCCTCCGGCGTCGCCGGCACCATGGCGGCGAACGGTTCCGGTCTGCAATGGTCGACCGTGCGCAACATGCTGATGGCCTGGATCCTGACGCTGCCGGCCTCGATCGCGCTGGCCTTCGTGCTGTTCATCGCGCTGCGTCAGGTCTTCTGACCTGCCATGTCGGCCGATACGTCGATTTCGCGATCCGGCCTCCATATCCGAAAGCGACGGCGCCCTTTCCGGGCGCCATTCTTCTTGCGGCGACTGACTGCAACAAGCCCTACCGCACGCTTTCCTTCTTGTTGCCATTGGCGCCGAGGCCGGACAGTTTCGCCAGCTCCGAACGGCGGTTCGCATAGTTCTGCGCAACCATCGGATAATTGGGTGCCAATCCCCATTTCTGGCGATACTCTTCCGGCGTCATCCCATAATGCACGCGCAAGTGACGCTTCAGCGTTTTGAATCGCTTGCCGTCTTCAAGGCAGACGATGTAGTCGTTCGTCACCGATTTCTTCAAATCCACCGCCGGCACCAGATTGGCACGGTCGACAGTCGTGCTGCCTGCATCCAAGGCTTGCAGCGCTTCGTGGACATCCTTGATCAGCCTGGGAAGGCTGTGAAGCGGAACCGCGTTGTGGCTGACATAGGCCGAAACAATCTTGACGCAGCTGTCGAACAGAGGGCGCGGCTGCAGCTGGGTGGGCACTTTTCTCTCGCTAAAAGAATCCATGATCTTTTCCCGAATTTCATCTGGTTCCTCGCGCGCCGCCCCGCCCGAATTGCATCATGCGCGACGCCCGCTGCCGGACATCCCGCCGTTTCAAATTGCGCCGTCTTTCAGGCGCTCGAATCCCGGTCAGCGAAGGGCCGGTTGCTTCATCACGGCGACACCCGCGAAGGCGACCTTGCTGCCATGCCTGGCGGGATAATGGCGGCAATACTCATCCCACCCCCCGCAAAATGGCCTTCCCCTTGCCGCGGCGAAGCTGCGCCAACGAAACCGGCTGCGACAGGAAGAAGCCTTGCGCATGCGTTGCACCAGCCTCCCGCGCAGCGTCAAGCTGCGAGCTCGTTTCGATGCCTTCAACGACGACGACGGGCGCAAAGCAGGCGGCAAAGCCGACAAGATGGGAAAGACTGTCGCTTCCGTCGCGACCGCGCCTGTTGTCCCGTACGAAGGCGGCGTCGACCTTGACGATATCGGCGGCTACCGGCAACAGCGACGCCGGCGTGGCAAAGCCGGATCCGAAATCGTCTATCGCGATGCGGCAGCCAAGAGCGCGGATCATCTTCATGCGCTCTATGGAGGCGCCGATGACCGGATAGCCTTCCGTGATCTCGACAATGAGTCGTGGGGCAAGCTCCGGTTTGCGGCTGATGCGGCCGAAGACATCGGAAAACCGATCGGAGCGGGACAGGCTAGCCGCATTCAGATTGACCCCGAGCACCAGCCTTTCATCCTCTGCCAAAGCAGAGAGCACCATATCAAGAATACGCAGATCAAGATCGAACCAGCGATCCTGCCGCTCGAGGAAGGAGACAAATGTGCCGGCGGTGTGCACCGTGCCGTCCGCATCGGTAACGCGCGCGAGGCTTTCCGCATAGAAGACTTCGCCGGCATTTGCGACGTCATGGACCCATTGCGCGGCAAAACCCAGGCCACCTTCGGCGATCGCCTTCAAAATCAGGGCTCTATGTCCCTCCTCTCCGAGGCTCGGACTATCCTTCATCGCGTAGCCCTTCGCAGGGGAGCCGGCTGTGGCCGGAACTTCGGAAACAGGAAGCGACGGCCGGCAACAGCGCGCGTGACCCCGAAGCGTCGGATTTCTGGTGTCTAAAATCCGTCTTTTCCATCTTCCAGACACCCACAAACCCCATGTCACCGAGGTCCCCTTCATCGAGCTGGAAACGTTGCACCGATCGTAATCAACCCGGCGCCGTGCGGCGACAAGCTATTATTTAACTATTTCTAATATATTAATTAGCGAGCCGCGGCAAAGTCAACTGCTGCGGCGCCTTCTTATATGAAACTAAGCTAAAATATTAGTAAACTTCAACAACTATTCACCGCGGCGTCTGGAACCACCATCCATTATGCTGCGCGGATTGCACAGCTAAATCCAGGGGCGGCAAATCCGGATGCCACAGTCTTTCCCACTCCAGACTCATGACACCAGTATAATCGTCCGCGGCAAGCACCGCGCGCAGTGCAGCCATGGGAAACTCACCCTCGCCCGGCAGAACATAACGATACGGCAGCCTCGGCCCCGGCTTGGAGATACTGTCCTTCACATGAAGATGCTGTGTATTGTTGCGAACCTGCTTCCAGGTCTCGACGGGATCCTGCCCACCCTTGCGCCAGGTGTGATGTGTGTCCCAAAGGAGCACGCAATCGGGCGCCATTTCAAGGAACCGGGGAATGGCATCGGTCAGCGCGAGGAAATCGTGCGTCTCGATGATGATATCGGCGCGGAACCCTTCACGCCTGGCCGTCTCCTTCCACCATTGCAACGTCGACAGCGCTTCCGCCATTTCGCCGTCATCACCGGTTTCGCCGCCATCGAAAACCCGCAGTGACCGGACGCCGGCGGCCTCCGCCCAGGGAAGATAGCGCAGGAACTCCTCCTTCGCCTGCGATGTCGCGCCGACAAGACGCAGCGAGGTATTGAAAGCGCATACGCTAACAGGAGAGGCCTGCAGCACTTTGGCCAGGCCGGACGGAGAACCGAACCTTTCGGTGAAATAAGCAGAAAGATCGATCGTGCCGCCAAGAGCACGGATTTCGATAGCATCCAGACCATGGCGTGCCGCCAAGCCGAGCGCTTCATCCAATTCGAATTCCGCGCATCCCAGCGTGGAAAACGCCGACACGATCCGCGGCGCATCGTTGTCAACGGCCACCACAGTTTTCTCCTCCGTCTGGTTTCCCGACAGCGCCGCCTACGTGCGTCAACGGTTATCCTCGTCCTCTCGCATGGTCGCACCGCGCCACAAGTAACCAAATGGATAATTAAGGAGCATGCTCAAGCCGTCAAGGCTCGATCGAACTGCAACCTGGCGAGATAAGGTGATTCGTTTAAGCGGCGGCTTGAGCGCGGATATTCTTATTAAGGAAAGTGGATATTCCTCACCAAACGATGGGATGAGTTTCACCGGTCGCGACATTGACGAAACCCTCCGGCGCCCTCTCGGAGGGAGCAACCAAAACCCAGCGCCAGGGCGCACAGGTAAGCGTCGCGAAGGAAAGCCGCTCGGGAAAGCCCGGCCACCACCGCGGCGAGAAGGTCGTCTCATACATCCAGTCGATCTCGGCGCCGGCCTTATAGAGCGCCTGCATCTCCGCATCCAGTTCCTCGGCCGAGCGCGCCGTCATCAGGCCGCCGACTTCGTAACGGACACGGGCGACGACCTTTCCGCCCGAAACCAGCACCCAGCCACCCTGCTGTTCCTTTAGCGCGTTTGCGACCATGGCCATGGCTTCATCGGAGGAACCCACGACCCAGATATTGTGCTTATCGTGACCGAGCGTCGAGCCGAGCGCGGTATTCGGCGTGCGCGGGCCCGTGCCCAGCCAGAACATGCGCGCGACCTCTGCTTCGCCGGAAAAACGGTCGACGATCGCGAATTTCGTGACGTTACGATCATGATCGCGCTGCACGGCGCCATCGCGGACCGGCAGATCCATGGTGATGAAATCATCTGCCCAATGGAACGGCCGCAGCAATGCAGCCTTGGCCGTGACCCCATCCGATGGGGCGGCGATGCGAAAATCTTCTGCCGTAACGACCCGATCAAGGCGCACCGTCCGCGTCGCCCAATCCGGCCAATCGATCTCCGGCCGGACGCCGATGAAAGTCTTGCCTTCGGATGCGGGCCTGCCATCGGCCCAGACCTTGGCGATCGATAGCGTCTTCACGTCATCCAGCAGCACGATATCGGCAAAACGGCCGGGCGCAGTCGAGCCGACCCATGGCGTCAGCCGCATGTGGCGGGCGGGATTGATCGTCACGCATTGAATGGCGATTTCGGGTGCCAATCCATTCTCGATCGCAAGGCGGACATTATAATCCGTCGCACCGATCTTCAGCGTATCGCTGGCGCTGCGATCATCGGTAACGAAGGCGATCTGTGACCAGTCGGACAGGCCTTTCTCGATCAAGCCCTTGATCACCTCGGGCAGGGAATGCGGACGGAGTTCGATGAAGAGGCCATGCGTCAGCTTTTCCCAGATCTCGTCGAGAAACCAGCCTTCATGATCGGAGGCCAGGCCGGCGCCGGCAAAGGCATTGATCGACGCCAGATCGCGCAGGCCCGCGCCATGGCCTTCGACGACGCCGCGCTGTTCGAAGGTGGCGCGGATCATGCCCCAGAGACGATCATAAGCCGGATTCTCGGGATTACTGACGGAAGGCCAGTCCATGACCTCATCGAGACCGGCCACCATCAGGCTTTCACTCAGAAACGATTTCTGCTCGTCATAGCCGAAGTGACCGCCGCCCCATTCGTAAGCCGTCGGCGGCACGGCCGATCCCGGCAAGGGAAATATCTTCATCGGCGAGCCGCGGCGGCGTGCTTCCAGCCAGAATTCCAGATTGCGGGCGCCGTTCACATTGGAAAATTCATGGCTCGCCTCACAAGTCCAGGTGACGCCATGCGGCATGACCAAAGCCGCTTCCCATTCCGGCGTAAGATGCGAGCTTTCAATATGCTTATGCGCTTCGCCGAAACCGGGAACGGCGGCGAGATGCGGTTCGTGCACACGCTCGCTCGCTTCCCCCTGATAACTGCCGGCCGGGCCGACATAGGCGATGCGCCGGCCCTTGATGACGATTTCCTGATCATCCAGCCAGCTGCGGCTATGCACATCCAAGAGCTTGCCGACACGCAGCAGGCGATCCGCCGGTCGGCGGCCGAGCGCGGTCAGCGTCAGATCCTGACGGATCCGCACTTCATCCGCCGCGTTGACGAGCAGGTCGTCGGGAAGATTTGTGTTCGGGGATGTCATGAGACGCATGCCAGCCAGTGAAATCGATCAGCCGAGGGTAGAGATGAGGGACGAGCCTGTAAAGCCGACCGGTTGACCTAAGGAAGCCCAATGATCTCAGGCACTTCAATAATCCAGCACTGCATCATGACGCCACCGGTATTCATCCTATGAAAGGCAAAAACCCACCACCCTGCCCATTTGTTGGGCTTGTAAAGCCGGTGCTCGAAAAATAGTATCCTGCAAGCTTGAAACATATGTCCGATTTCATTGACCAAAAGGATTTCGAGAATGAAAGGCCTCTCCATTGCCCGCGTCGCGGGATTTGCCATTCTTGCAGCAGCGGCCGCCACGCCGGCCTTTGCCCAGGCAAAGACACTGACTGTTTCCTGGTGGGGCTATAATGGCGAAAAGATGAAGGCCAACATCATCGAGCCCTTCAAGAAGATCTGCGGCTGCGAGGTCGTCTTTGAAACCGGCAACAATGCCGACCGCCTCAACAAGCTGAAACTGCGCGGAGGCAAGGGCGTCGACGTCATCTATCTCACAGATAGCTATTCGCAGCTCGGCATACAGCAGGGTCTCTTCCAGGAAGTCGACCGCAGCAAGCTCTCCAACCTTGCCGATCTCTACGATATCGCCAAGGCACCGCAGGGCAATTACGGCCCCGCTTACACGATCGGCCGCATCGGTATCGTCTACGATACGGCGAAGCTGAACCCGCCGATTACCTCCTGGAACGATCTCTGGCGCGACGACCTGAAGGGCGCCATTTCGCTGCCGGGCATCACCACGACAGGCGGACCGCTGACGGTGCTCCAAGCCGGCAAGCATGCCGGCGCCGATCCGTACGCCGATGCTGACAAGGCCTTCGAAGCCATCGAGGCGCTGAAGCCGAACGTCGTCAAGAACTACAATACCGGCTCCGAACTGGTGAACCTGATCTCGACGGGTGAGGCCAAGGTGGCGATCACGCAGGATTTTGTTCTGTCATCGTTGCGATCAGCCGTTCCGACGATGGCCTGGGCCGACCTGAAGGAGGGCGATATCGCTGTCCTCAACACGGTCAATATTCCAAAGGGCTCGGAAAACGTCGAGCTCGCGCACCAGTTCATCAACTTCATCCTGTCGAAGGACGTGCAGCAGGCGGAAGCCGAACAGGGCGTCGACGCTCCGGTCTCAACCAAGGTGGTGCTGCCGGCGGAAAAGGCCAAGCTCTGGACCTACGGTGCCGAGATGATCGCCAAGCTTAGCCGCATCGACTATCGGAAGCTGATCGAGGCGCAGTCGGACTGGGTCGATCGCTGGAACGAGATCTTCGGCATGTAACAGGGCATGCCGTACACGCATGCGGCGTTCTCACGGAATTCGGTTGATGAAGCATTTGATGAAATGGGGTTTGGCGACGCCGGCGATCGTGGCCGTAACGCTCTTCCTGCTCGTTCCCGTTGTCATTACGATTGCAGCGACCTTCGGCGAACCCAAGGGGGTGTTCTCCCCCTATGTCGCCTTCTTTTCCAGCGGCTTTCGCCGCACCGTGCTTTTCAGGACGATCGAAGTGGCGCTGATCACGACAGCGATCTCGCTGTTTATCGGCTTCATCGCCGCCTATGTGATCGCGCAGATGCCGGGCCGCGCCAAAAGCGTGATGATCATCGCCGCCGTCTTTCCGTTGCTGACCGGCGTCGTCGTACGCTCCTTCGCCTGGCTGATCATTCTCGGTAAGAACGGCATTCTCAACACAATATTGCTGTCGATCGGCGTCATCAGCGAACCGCTCTCGATGCTTTACACCGAGGGTTCGGTAATCGTCGCGATGGTCTATCTCTTCGTGCCCTTGATGATCCTGACCCTCGTCGGCGTGCTTGAAGGCATACCGCAGGATCTCATCCAGGCGGCGACGTCGCTCGGTGCTACGCCGGCCGCAACCTTCCGCCAGGTCATCCTGCCGCTGGCAACGCCGGGCCTGATCGTCGGCGCCGTGCTGGTTTTCACCGGCAGTTTCACCTCCTACGCCACGCCGCAGCTGCTCGGCGGCGAAAAGCAGATGATGATGGGCACCTTCCTTTATCAGCGCGCCATGGTCACCTTCGATTGGGTCGGCGCCTCGACGATCGCCGCCATCATGGTGGTCGTCACGATCGGAATTGTCGCGATCATGAGCCGTCTCGCACGACGGCTGAACCCGATGGCTGTGTGATCATGACAAGAACGGTCCATCCCGCACTCATCGCTTTCACGGCCCTCGTCTTCCTGTTCCTGCTGGTGCCGCTCGTCATCATCATCGGCGCCGCCTTCAGCGACACGACCTATCTCACCTTCCCGCCGCAGGGCCTGACGTTGCACTGGTTTTCGAACATCTTTCAGATCGAGGCCTTCCGCACGACGGCGATCACCAGCCTGGAGCTTGCCTTCCTCGGAACGGCACTTTCGCTGCTGCTCGGCATTCCAGCGGCCTATGCCATCAGCCGTTACAGGGTCGAACTACCGCGCTGGCTTTCAACCCTCTTCGTCCTGCCGATCCTCGTTCCGGAAATCGTCTTCGGCTTCTCGCTGATGAAATCGATCACGATCGGGCTAGGGCTGCCGATCTTCCCGAGTCTCCTGATCGGCCATGCGCTGCTGGTGCTGCCCTATTCGGTGCGCGTCGTCAGCGCCAGTCTCGCAAGTTTCGATTTCTCCATCGAGGAGGCGGCGATCAGCCTCGGTTGCCCCCCTTTGAAGACCTTCATGACCGTGGTGCTGCCAAATATCCGCGCCGGCGTCATTGCCGCTTTCATCCTCGCCTTCATCACCTCGATCAACGATGTCTCGGTCTCGGTCTTCCTGACCGGCCCGGGCATCTCCACCCTTCCGATCCAGATTCTCGCCCATATGGAGCAGTTCTTCGACCCGACCATCGCCTCGGTTTCCGTGCTGCTGATGCTCGTCACCGTCGCCGTCATGGCGATCGTCGAAGCGACCTTGGGTCTCACCCTCCTGACAAAGTAGCCGCCCGTGACCGTATCGCTCTCCATCAACTCCATCAGCGCCCATTACGGCAAGACGGCCGTCCTGCAGGATCTTTCGCTTTCGGTCGCGGCGGGCGAACTCGTCTCGCTACTCGGCTCGAGCGGCTGCGGCAAGACGACGACCTTGCGGCTGGTCGCCGGCTTCCTGCAGCCGACGAGCGGCACGATCAAGCTCGGCGACCGCGATCTGACGACACTGCCGGCGCATGCCAGGGATATCGGCCTGGTGTTCCAGAACTACGCGCTGTTTCCACATCTGACGGTACTCGAGAACGTCGCCTTCGGCCTCAAGCAGCGCCGCATGCCGACGAAGGAGCGCCTCATAAAAGCCAGCGCCATGCTGGACCGCGTCGGCCTTTCCAGCCTCGGTGACCGCCTGCCCGGCGCCCTTTCCGGCGGCCAGAAGCAGCGCGTCGCGCTCGCTCGCGCCCTCGTCATCGAGCCGCCACTCCTCATGTTCGACGAGCCGCTCTCCAATCTCGATGCGAAGCTCCGGGTCGACATGCGCGTGGAAATCCGCCAGCTGCAGCGCGCCAACGGCACGACCTCGCTTTATGTGACGCATGATCAGGAAGAAGCCTTCTCGATCTCCGATCGCGTCGCCATCATGAATGCCGGGCGCATCATGCAGCTCGATACACCCGAGACCCTCTACCGCAAGCCTGCCAACAGCTTCGTCGCCCGCTTCGTCGGCTTCGAAAACCTGCTGCCGTTGAGGGTCGTCGAGCGGACAGGTACACTGGTGACGGCGGAGGCTGCAGGGGGCGCAAGGATCACTCTGTCGCAGGAAGATTTCGGGCCGATCCCGAACAATTTTGTCCTCGGCTGCCGCGCGGACGGGCTTTCCGTTCGACGCGAAGGCGACGGCCTGCCGGCGGTTCTGGGAACACGCACCTATCTCGGCCGCGCCTATCAGTATCAATGCGAAACAGCGGCCGGTACTATCGTCGCCAATGGCGTCCTATCGGAGCCGATGGCTGCCGGAAGCAGCGCGATGCTCGTGCCGGTGCCGGAGCAATGCTGTATTCTGAAGCCTGAAGGGTAAGGGCACGCGGCGCTAGGATTGGGATTTGCGTTTATGCTTTGGGCCAGCGATTGTTTAGTGCTTGGGGAGGTTATTGTTTTGTTAGGCGGCTTTGTATTGTGGAGCGTGGTTTGGTTAGGCTTTTTTCTGGGGGCTGATTGGTTGGATGCTTTCGGCGTTGGCAGAACGCAAAAAGCCCGCTTGAAGCGGGCTTTTTTTGTAATTGGTTGCGGGGGCAGGATTTGAACCTGCGGCCTTCAGGTTATGAGCCTGACGAGCTACCGGGCTGCTCCACCCCGCGTCACCAGCGTAAACCCGAAGGGTT